>JBBRYQ010000012.1:0-86990 GCA_038237425.1 Verrucomicrobiales bacterium | reverse complement strand
TCTAGCAGGCGACTCGACGGTCACGGACAACGGCGGATGGGGCAGAGGATTTGCCAAGCTCCTGACCGGCGATGCCGTGTGCATCAATCTCGCAAGGGCGGGACGCAGCTCGAAAAGTTTCCGGGACAACGGGGAATGGCAAAAAGTGCTAGATGCAAAACCCGACTACCTCCTCATCCAGTTCGGCCACAACGACATGCCCGGCAAAGGTCCGGAGCGTGAGACGGATCCCGCCACCACCTATCATGAAAACATGAAACATTTCGTCGAGGAGGCCCGCGCCGCCGGTGCCAAGCCGATCCTGGTCACCTCCATGACCCGCCGCCACTTCAAGGACGGCAGAATCCATTCCGATCTCTTTACCTATGTGGACGAGGTGAAAAAAATCGCGGTGGAAATGAAGGTGCCCGTCATCGACCTTCATGAGCGCAGCATCGAATTTTTCGAAAAACTCGGTCCCGACGGCTGCGCGAAACTTTCACCCATCGACCCGAAAACCGGTCGTGTGGACAGCACTCATCTCAATGCGAAAGGCGGCGAAGCCATTGGTCAAATCGTTGCTGCGGAACTGGTGAACGCGGTTCCAGTGCTGCACTCTGACTTCAAAAAATAATCAAGTCGAATTCGTTTTATGAAACCCCATCCCTTGCTGAGCGTTCTCCTCTGGCTGGTATTGGCATTCCTGCCCGGCAGGCTCGCCGCGCTCACCGCCACGGGGTTCTTCCCTCTGAACAGCGCGACGAATGTCTGCGCCGATACTCCGCTGAAGATCACCTTTGACGCTGTGCCGACGGTCGGAACGACGGGCGCAGTCAAAATCTACAACTCTAGCGGAACGCTTGTCGATACGCTGGATCTCGCCACCCCGCAGACGAGGACCATCGGTGGAACGGTTTACAATTCCTATCACATCCTCGTCACCGGAAACACGGCATCCATCTTCCCGCGCTCCGGCGTGCTCGCCTATAACACGACCTACTACGTCACCGTTGATGCCACCGTTTTCCCCGGTTACGCGGGCATCATCGCCAACACCGGTTGGCGCTTCACTACGAGGACGGCCAGTCCATCTTCGTCTGCCACCTACTTCACCGTCGCAGCCGATGGCACGGGGGAATTCTGCACGGTGCAGGGCGCGGTGGATTTGATCCCGGCGAATAACACGACGCGGCGCTACATCAACATCCGCAACGGAACTTATCAGGAAATGGTGCGGATCGCCTCGAAGCACAACCTGGCGTTCCGCGGTCAGAACCGGAAGCGGGTGATCGTTTCCTATCCGAACAATGCCAACTTCAATCCGTCCGTGGTGACCCTGTTCGATGCAAATGCGAACGACATCACCTTTGATAACCTCACGCTTTCGAACACCACGCCGGCCGGAGGTTCGCAAGCGGAGGCATTGCGCGTGAATGGACAGCGCTGCGTGGTGGCCAACTGCGACCTTCGCAGCTATCAGGATACGTTTCTGGTTAGCGCAGCGACTTCCACGGCGTACTTTGTCAACTCGCTCGTCGAGGGAGATGTGGATTTCATCTGGGGAACCGGTCGTGTGGTGTTCCAGAGTTGCGAAATCAAGTCCGTCCGCTCGGGTTACATCTGCCAGATGCGGAATCCGGCGGGACAATACGGCGCGGTGTTCCTTGACTGCCGGTTCACCCGCGCGGCGAGCTTGACGGGCGTGGTGCTCGCGCGGATCGATCCGAATGTTTATCCCGCCAGTGCGGTGGCCTGTGTGAATTGCGCCATGGACGCCCACATCACCGCCGCCGGGTGGTCGCTCAACACAGCGGGTCCCACGACCGGCCTTCGGTTCTGGGAATACCAGAGCACCGACCTTGCCGGAGCCGCACTCAATGTGAGCGGGCGCGCCTCGTATTCCACGCAAATCAACAGCACCCAGGCGGCCGATCTCCGGAACCTCTCCACCACCTTCGGCGGTTGGACGCCCGTGCCGCAGGTGCCCGCTTTTCCCGGCGCGGAAGGTGCCGGGATGAACACGCTCGGCGGCAGGGGAGGGGACGTGTATTTCGTCACGAACCTCAATGACTCCGGCACCGGATCGCTGCGCGATGGCATCACGACCGCCCCCGCGTCCGGACGCACGATTCTCTTCAAAGTCTCCGGCACCATCGCGCTCAATTCCAATCTAACGATCAACAAGCCGCGCATCACCATCGCCGGCCAATCGGCTCCCGGTGGTGGCATCTGTTTGAAAAACTGGACGCTGCGCGTGGATGCGAATGACATCGTGGTGCGCCACGTCCGCTCGCGTTTGGGAACCGATGCCGCGCGCGAGGATGACGCCGTCACAGTGTGGAACGGCATTTATGTGATTCTCGATCACTGCTCCGCCTCGTGGTCGGTCGATGAAGTCCTGAGCTGCACCGGAAAAACCGACAATCTCACGACCCAATGGAGCTACGTCACCGAAGCGCTCGACAATTCGATCCACTCCAAAGGCCCTCATGGCTTCGGCTCCATCGTCGCCTCCTACATCCCCGGCCGCCTCTCGTGGAATCATAATCTATATGCCCACAACGAGAGCCGCAATCCGCGGCCCGGCAGCTACGACAATGCCACTATCAGCTTCGATTTCCGCAACAACGTGCTCTACAACTGGGGCTACTTCTGCGGCTACAGTTCGGGAAGTCCGGAAGCGACGGACATGAACTACATCGGCAACTATCTGGTAAAAGGCCCCGGCTCGACCACCGATTCCGCCTTCCGGGGTGGTGGCACATCGACACGGATCTATCAAAGCGGTAACAGGATCGACCTCAACAAGAACGCCGCCTTCGACGGCACGGACACCGGCTGGTCGATGTTCAGCGGCACCTATACCCAGCAGGCGGCGGCATTTGACTTCTATCAGACCAACACCACGGAAGCCGCCGAGCTCGCCTTGCAGCGCGTGCTCTCCCAGGCCGGTGCCATGCCGTGGAATCGCGATACGAAAGACAGCGCGATCGCCGAAAACGTGGCGGCCAGCACCGGTGGATTCGTGGACAACGTCACCCAGGCAGGTGGCTATCCGACACTCGCATCCGCCGCATCGCCGCCCGACAACGATCTCGATGGAATTCCCAATAATTTCGAGTCCGCCTTTGGCAGCGATCCCAACGTGGCCAATAACAACGCGGACGCCGATGCCGACGGCTACACCGATCTCGAGGAATATCTCAACTGGTTGGCCGCACCGCACGCCACCACGCCGAAGGATGAAGCGGTCGATATCGATCTGGTCGTCCAGAACGGCAACCGCACGGGACTCACTTACACCGTTTCAAATACAGTCAATGGCACGGTCACCCTTCTGCCCGATGGCCGTACCGCGCGTTTCACGCCGACCGCCGGTTTCCAAGGCCTGGGAAGTTTCACCTTCAGTTTCACCGCTTCCGGCCAGACCGTCGCCCAGGCCGTGGGCATCGCCATCACCACCGGTCAGCCGAAGGATCTCACATGGACGGGCGCCACCGCCACCTGGGACGTGGGAACCACTGCCAACTTCACCAACGGCGTGTCTGCCGCGACCTACACGCAGGGCGACAACGTGAACTTCCTCCAGACGGGTTCGAATCCAATGATTAACCTAACAGGCGCGATTACCCCCACCACCATGACGGTGAATGCCACGAAAAACTACAGTTTCAGTGGCGGCACGCTTTCCGGCTCCATGAATCTCGTCAAAGCCGGCAGCGGTTCGCTCACCCTCAACGCTGCCAATGCCTTTACCGGCGGCACATCCATCACCGGCGGCACGGTGGTTCTTGGAAACGCCGCCGCGCTCGGCACCGGGCCTGTCTCGGTTGACAACGCGGGCCTCAACCTCGCGGGCTTCACTCTGGCCAACCCGGTCAGCTTTACCGGTACGAACACGATCACCGGCGCGGCCTTCGCCAAGCTCAAGGCCGTGAGTGGCGACGGCACGGTGTCCCTTAACATCAGTTCCAGCCCCTTCGATCTCAGCGGTGACATGTCCCAGTTCTCCGGCACGATCGCGCTGGCAAGCAACACCAACATCCGCCTGTTAACGGGAACCACCGGTGCGGGGCTCGCGACCTTCGATCTCGGCAGCGGAACCGGTAACATCACCGTTCGCAACAACCTGCCGTCCGTTGCCCTGGGTGCGCTGAAAGGTGGAGCTAACACTATTCTCTATGGTCAGAGCAACGACAATCTTCCCACCACCTTCACTATCGGCGGCAGCGGCGATGACTGCACGTTTTCCGGCGGCATCCGCAATGGCACGTCGGGCGTCTCGGCCATTACCTCTGTTACAAAGACCGGCGATGGAACGCTCACCCTCGGTGGTCTAAGCAACTACACCGGTGCCACCTCGGTCAATGCCGGCACTCTCAATGTCACCGGCACGCTCGATGCCACCGCCGTCACTGTGGCCGCTGGCGCGAATCTGACAGGCACCGGCTTGATCGGCGGCTCCGTGGTGGTCCAGACCGGCGGAAACATCGCCACCGGCTCCAGCGGCGCGGGCACGCTTGCCATCAGCGGCGGACTCACTTTGAACGACACGGCGCTCATCTTCGATCTCAATAACAGCTCCACTCCCGGCGGCGGCGTGAACGACCTCTACACCATCGGCGGCGCGCTCACCCTGAACGGCACCATCATCATCACTCCGAATCTCCTGAACGGACCGCTCGCCGCTGGTACCTATACCCTCATCAGCGGCGGCAGCTCCACCGTGAACAACGCGACTCTCGTCTGGGGTGGCACCCCGAACGGCGGCCGCCAGAACGTTGCCTTCGACACCAGCGTGCCCGGCTCGTTGAAACTCATCGTCACCGGTGTGCCCTCCGCCTCGCTCTTCTGGAACGGCATTCCCGGCACCACCTGGGATTCCGGCGATCCTGTAAACCCCGCCAGCGGCGCGGCCAACTGGCGCAATGGAGCATCCGCCGATCGTTTCGTGAAATACGACGCCGTCACCTTCGACGACACGCTCACCAATGGCACGGCTGTTCTATCAGGAAATGTCGAGCCTGCCTCGATCATCGTCAACAGCACCACCAAAGCCGTCTCCATCAACTCCAGCGCCGGCAGCATTGCCGGTAAAACCTCGCTCGTCAAAAACGGTACCGGCACTCTCACGCTGGAGGGCGCGAACACCTACAGCGGAGGCACCACCCTCAACGTGGGCACTATTCAACTCGTCAGCGACAACGCGAACACCAATGCATTCGGCAGCGGGCCCATCACCCTCAAAGGCGGCACGCTCGCCATGTATTCCAATTTCAATGCAACCACTTCGTCCAATACGTCGATATGGAATCTATCGGTGCCCACCGGTTTCACGGGTGCCTTGAATTGCGACTCGCGCTGCAACATTGGCGGCAGTCTAACCGGTGGCGGCGCGCTGAACCTCTACATTCCCGACATCCGCACCCAGATCGATGGCGATTGGTCCGCCTTCAACGGCCAGATCAACGTCACCACCGATGCCAACGGCGGCGAATTCCGAATCGGCAACAACTACTCACCCACCGGCATGCCACTCGCCTCATTGAGCCTCGCCGCAAACGTCAAACTTTCGTTCGTCGGTATCGTCAATACCGGCGTCGGTTCCAAGGTCGAACTGGGTGCTCTAATAGGAAGTGTGAATTCCATCATTCAGGGCGGCCCCACCACGGGAAGAACCTTTACCTGGGAAATTGGTAACAGGAACACTGACACTGTTTTTGGGGGCACGATTTCCGAGCAATTCTTGGGTTGTCTCACAGGCTTCAATAAAGTTGGGACTGGCTCACTGAAACTGACAGGTGTGTGCGGCCACGCTGGCCCCACCAATGTTTCCGGCGGCTCACTTATCGTCAACGGCAGCATCACCACCAGCCCGTTGACGGTGAACGCGGGGGCTTTGTTGGGTGGAATAGGGAGTATCGGCGCCACCACGATCAGCGGAGATGCCGCCCTCAGTCCTGGAGATAACGGCCCTGGTTTGCTCACGTTTACCAATGGCCTCACTTTTGCTGCGGAAAGTGTCTCCTATTTTGATCTCGGCAGTGCCCGCGACCGAGTTGATATCACTGGAAATCTCGCGCTCAATGGTATCATTAATTTTTCCGACACCGGCAGCCTCCTCGCTGGAACATACACGATCTTCAACTACACCGGTACGCTTGGCGGCGGCCTCGCTATCGGCAGTGTGCCTGCCGGTTTTGTCGCCACCCTTGACACATCGACAGCCGGGCAAGTGAAAGTGATTATTAAAGCGAGTAGCTACGCTACCTGGGCACGTGAGTTCTTTACCGCTGGAGAGCTTGCTAACCCGGCGATCAGTGGGCTCAACGCTTCACCTACCAATGATGGTCTAACGAATTTGTTAAAATACGCGCTCGGCCTGCCGCCGAAAAAACCATCCACCTCCGGCATCACCCTCATCAAGCCTTCAATTGCGTGGCTCTTCACCTATACCCGCCCAGCGAACCGCCCCGATATTACTTATGACGTGGAAGTTTCTTCGGATTTGACATCAGGTTCGTGGACAACCGCCGGAGTTAGCCACCAGCGCATCCTTACAGGTGAACCGGAAACGTGGCAGGCAACCTATTCTCCAAATTCGACGACTAGACTATTCTGGCGATTAAGAGTTTCACAACTTTGACGGGAGGGTAACAAGAGAATCCAATTGTCTGGCCCGCTGGGCACCCGATTCGCAGCCTTCGTAAGTGACCTTTTGGCGTGGCAGTTTCGATAGGTCGCAATCCGGTCTTAATTGAGCTCGGCGAATGTGGGCGATCTCCACGGTTTGTATTTCTCCCCCCCCCCAGCAGGATCGTGACTTCGCCCTGTCCTGCCGGTGAGTCACGTCCGGCGATAAGTGGGTGGGTGATTTTCTCCCAATTCGCTCCAAATGGTGAACTTTCGCTCGTGGCGAGGGAATTGAATGGTTGCCTGGAAATCTGGATCTTCGCTAGCGCCATACCAATGCCATATTCGATACATCGGGCCAAATAGCGGACTAACAAGTGGTCGCCTTGTTTTACTGAACTGTCAATAAGGCGCACGATGGCGTATGCGCTCCATGGGTTTCGGGAGTAGGGGATTTAATGACTATCCTGACTGCCTTGGAAATTCCATCTCTATAGTGCTGGAACTTCTCGGCGCTGCCCAATTTTCGCGCCTTCGCAACGGGAATTGCAGACGCAGGGATTAGGTCAATTGATGCCGATCTTGTGATTTTTCATTTGATGACTCCGGAGAATGCCTGAATGTCTGGACAGGGCATAGCCTCGCTTCGGCGTCTGGCTCTTAATTGCCGTTGCTCCCGCATCTGCTTCACAACCTAGCGAGGTTTCCATTTTTCAGAAATCTAAATCCATGAATCGTTTCATCCGGAATTGCAGCAAAAGCTTCGCAGTGTGCGCAGGTGTCTTGTTTTCATCTTCCATTGCCGCCCACGCAGGCGTCTATGCCCACTATCCATTTGATTCGGGCTACAATGACTCGTCGGGGAACGCTCGCAATGGGACATTGGTGGAAGGACTTGGGATTCCCACGACGACTAGCGGAGGGGCTTCTGCGGGCACAGTGGGAAATTCCACGATCATCACCAGCTTTGGAGATTTTAAGTTTGGCGCGGGTGCCATGACTCTCAGTACGGACCGCGATTACATTGCGTTACCACAGGTCACGTTTAGTAGTACATCCGCGTGGAGTATTACATTTTGAAGCACTATCGTGAAGCAGATGGCTTGTGGGAGGAGGTGCTGCCCTTCTTGCACGGCACAGGTTCCACCGAGACTCGCACACTTTCACTCTCGGGTCCGCGCGGGATTCTCCGAGTAAAGGTGGACGTCCCGTGATCCAGCCATGGACTTTGGATTATATGGGATTTACCTACCTGACTCTGAGGCCTCGGCAGGCCGACTCAAAGGGAGTAGGAGGCTTACGCATTGAGTAAATTGGAGTGGTTAGGTCGCAGTTACCAGTGCAGGATTTTCCAATGAATAAGCACTTTGATGTGGATAGAGTGCGAGGAAACTACCATTGCCTGTCTCGGCAAGCGCCGAACTGCCGCGACAACGGTCAATTTTCAACTTTTCATTTAGCGGCATCGAATGAAGTGTGGCAGAGTGTGGCAACGATGGCAGTGTTTCGATTAATCTTGTGGACTGGATTGGCGTTTGCCGCCGGATTTTTGCGTGTCTCAGCGGAGTCGGTCGCAATGCCGATCACCCGTGTGGACGCCATCCGACAATTGCCCCGTGAGGAGGCAGGGAAAGCTCTGCCCGTGAAGTTTACTGGGGTAGTGACCTATCTTGGATGGGAGCATTTTGTCATTCACGACGGGCAGGCATCGATTTTCGCTGATTTCCGATTTTCCAAGGCCAAGGGATTCTGGAAAGGGCCGCTGCCGAGTTTTAATGAACTCGAGCCAGGAGCTTGGGTGGAGTTGGAGGGGGTGACCGATTTTGGTGGATTCTCGCCGATGGTGCTGGTGACAAAATGTCGACGAATCGGGACGCAAGTCATTCCCGCGCCGATCCGGCCGCCAATGGAGAAATTGCTTTCCGGTTCCCAAGACAGTCAATGGGTGGAGATGGAGGGGGTGGTTCGCAAATATCAGAGCACGGGTGTCAACTTAGGCCCAGCGCGCTTGATTTTGGTAATCGAGGGGCATTTATGTCCGGTGATTCTGCGGAGGGATTTGAAACTCTCCCGCGCACAGGTGGTGGACGCTAAGGTCCGGGTGCGCGGGGTGGTGCTGAACATTGCCAACCTCCGTTCCCAAGTATCAGGCCTGAAAATCCATAGCAACGGGGAGCAGGATATTGACATCCTCGTTCCGCCGCCCGCAGATCCTTTTCATGCTCCGAGAGTGTCGTTGAATCGTCTGATTCCCTTCGCTCCTGATTCGGATCTAGACCACCGGAAGGTGTCATCCGGAGTCGTCACCTTCGCTGTGCCCGGACGATTTTTTTACCTGCTGGATGGTGGTGCCTGTGTTCGTGTGGAGTCTGCCGATTTAGGCATTAGGGTTGGGGATCTGGTAGATGTTTCCGGATTTATCGATACCACTTACGTCTTAGCTTCGTTTAGCGAGGCGCTGGTGAGGGTGAACGGGAAAGGCGAAGTTCCGGCTCCAGAATCTGCAAAAATAGCGGATATTCTCAATCCGAAGGTGCGCAGTATGGAGGAAATGGTCACTGATCCAGGCCATCCAGACCACAGCGGGCGTTTGATCCGGCTGAGCGGAATATTGCGCAGGGTGTTGCCGCAGGACAAAGAAGGGAAGGCGACCTTGGTGATGGAATCAGGCAAGGATCTCGTGCAGGCGTTCGTTCCCATCACGGATGTGAGAGCCTCTAGAGAAATGTCCAGCTGGGTTGAAGGTTCCATGGTCGAGCTCACCGGAGTTTGCGAGTTAGAAATCGACCCTATCGACAAGCAGCCGTGGTTCTCTATCACCGGTTTTCATCTCTGGCTGTCTTCGCCACGAGATCTCCGAGTCGTCTCTACACCGCCTTGGTGGACTCCGCAACGGTTGGGCATCCTGCTGGCTGGTGTTTTACTCGTGCTCTTTCTCGCGCTGGCTTGGGGCTATGCGATGCGCCGGCAGGTCTCCAGGCGAAGCAAGCAGTTAGCTGGGGAAATCGCTGCCCGCGAAGCGGTCACGCTCGAGTTCGATGCCACTCTCCGCGAACGCAGGCGTCTGGCTAACGATTTGCACGACACGTTGGAGCAGGCACTCACCGGCCTCGCTTTGCAGCTTGAAATCACCGAGCGCAGTAAAACCAGCGATCCCGAACTCAGCTCCCGGCATTTGAACTTGGCCCAGCAATTTTTGGAGCGTAGTCGCAGGGAAGTCCATCGCACCGTTTGGGATTTGCGCGCGCATGGCCTAGATGGGCGTGATTTACTCGATATCTTGCAAGAGCGTGCCACCGCTATGGTGGAGGGTTTACCGGTCACTATCAGCGTCGAGAGAAAAGGAGAATCATCGTCTCTCCCAGATCTGGTCGCGGGAAATCTGTTACTTCTCGCCCAGGAGGCCGTCACCAATGCCCTCAAACACGGTGCTCCAGAAAAAATCGATGTTTGCCTGGGCATCCATTCTTCTGAAGTGGAGTTGGAGGTCCGGGACAACGGGCGTGGTTTCGATCCCGCTAGTGCGCCCGGTCAGAGTGACGGCCATTTTGGCCTTCAGGGCATGCACGAGCGAGTCAAGCGCCTCGGCGGAATCCTTGAGGTAAAAACGGCTCGCGGCCACGGCACATCTATCATTGTGCGAGTGCCGACAAATGCAGGGAAACAAAAATCTGAAATCTGAGAGTTTACTGCAAACAGCTTGAAGCGTTCGCCCGTTACGTTTAGAATTCTCCTAGATGTCCCCAAAAATTCGCATCCTGATCGTCGATGATCATTCTATGGTCCGCATGGGAATGGCCGGCTTGCTAGCGATGGAGCCTGACATGGAAGTGGTGGCAGAGGGTGAGGATCCCGACCAAGCGGTGGCAGCCTTCGCGCTCCACCTGCCGGATGTGACATTGATGGATGTGAGAATGCCCGGCGGCAGTGGGCTGGAGGCTCTGGCACGCATCCGCGCCATCTCACCATTTGCGCGCGTTGTGATACTTTCCACGTTCGATCTCGAAGAACCGATTCTCGCGGCGCATGGAGCGGGTGCTTGCGGCTATCTGATAAAGTCCATCAAGGCGGATGAACTCGTGGCGGCCATCCGCCGCGTGCATGCGGGGGAACTTTGTTTTCCCCCAGTCTTACAAGCCCACATAGCGGCTCGCGCCAACTCCAAACCATTGACTCCGCGCGAAATCGAAACTCTCGACCTCCTTCGGCGTGGATTGTCTAACAAGGATATAGGGCAGGTGCTCGATATTTCGGAAAACACCGCCAAGTTTCACGTCAAAAGCATCCTCACAAAACTTGAGGTCACCGACCGCGCGGAGGCTGTTGCCGCTGCATTTGAACGCGGGTTGCTGCAAGTGGATTGATCCGCTGGGCGACTACCTGATCGAGTAGTTGTTGTCTCGGCGGTTTTTGCGGAGGGCGGACTTGAATATGTTCCTCGCGGTCAGCAACGGTGTCGAACCGCACGCGAACCTGATTTGGTCTTTGAAGCATTGCGAAGGTGACTTCCATCGGGGAAACGCTTTCAGCAAGGTGCTGGAGCAGGGGAGGCATCCGTTCATCGTCGAGGTGCGGTGCGCACGGGAGTAGGAGGGCAAGGGGGCTTTTTTCAACTATATCACAAACGGGGTGATCGAGGGATTCGAGGAACATACCGCCAATCCAACGCAAAGCCTGCGTTATCTCTGGCAGAACTCCCCACTCATGCGCGGCGTGTGGACCTGGTCCCGTGGTGGCGGTTGGGAAGGTCCCTACATCGAGAATGAGCTCTGGTGCGAACTCCAGGCTTGGGTGATGGCGCAGTGGGCTCTCAATCCGGAAGCCACCGAGCTATCGTTTTTTAATCGTTTTGCCACCGAAAAACTTGGCCTCCCACTCGCGCAGTTGCACGCCTTCTGCGAACTCGCGTTGGTATCCGCTGACGCCGTCTGGCGTGCCAAGCGAGGAACTAATAGACTGCTCAGACCATGGTGGTCACGTGATCAATATTATCTCTATCCGACGCTGCCCTCCAGCACCATATCCAAAGGCCAGATTCTGGCCGACAAAGACGCCGCCATCGCCAAATTCCAGCAAATCGTGGAAATTGCGAAAACTCTAACTCCGGCTGACTGCGAATGCTTGATCTCCTCCAGTCTCTACGGCCTGCATCTGATGCTACCATCGCGGAAACCCGTATCCGCGCCGCCGTGAACACGCTGGTCGATAGTGACGGTGATGGCCTGATCGATCTGGCGGAAAATGTTCCGCCGGGCATCGATACGGACAGCGAGAAAGGTGGGATTGCCGATGCGGTGGAAATCGGTCGCTATTGGAACGATTCGATCGACAGCAACGATGGATTCAGCAATTACTGTCCTAATCGGCTACCATGTGACCTTGTGCTAAGCTGCCGGCGGTAGCGTCCGGGGTATTCCATTCACGCCCCTTCTCCCTGGATGGTATGCAGATGAGTCCGCAGGCGGTGGTCAAGTCGAGGTGGGACGCTCTGATTCTCATGCGGGCGATCGGATGCTCCTGCGCGTCAGTGTGACGCAAGATTCGCCCTGAACTCAGGTAATTCGATCTTATTGGCGGTCCCTACCCGATCGGGCAGTAGGCGGGAAGCAGGAGTTGCGGCCATTTTGATGCGGGTTCGAACAGGTCAACGCCTTCAGTGGTAACTCGTGCGACTCACGATTGCATGCAGGGATACTGTCGACAAACCCAATCCATCGCCTCGGTCACTGCCAGAACTGTCTCACTCTCAAAATAGAACATCGCCCGTCATGTTTCATCATCTTTCGAAATCACGCATGGGATCGATTGTGGCACTCTGTCTGACATCCATCCTGTTATCGGTGTCATCTGGGGTTTGTCATGCAGATGCGCCGCCAAACATCATCCGCTGGGATGCCACACGACAAACCATCGATGGATTTGGGATTAGCGAAGCATTCCATCAGGCGCGACACATCATGGAGTATCCCGAGCCCGCCCGCACCGAGATCCTCGACCTGTTGTTTTCCCAGGGGAAGGGCGCGGGCGTTTCCATCCTGCGAAACATCGTCGGCGATGGTGGCACTTGGGGAAACGCTACCGACGGACCGACGCCGACCATCCAACCGCAGGAGGGTGTTTGGAATTGGACTGGCGATGAAGACCAAATCTGGCTGATGCGCCAAGCGAAACAATATGGCTGCGACACGTTTTTTAGTACCGTCTGGAGTCCGCCCGGTTGGATGAAAACCTCCAACGCCGTCGACGGTGGAGGTAGCCTGCGACCGGAAGAGTATCCGGCCTATGCGGAATATCTGTCCCGCTATCTCCGCGAATACCAGGCCCGTCATCGTGTATCCATCAGCGCCATCAGCCTCCAGAACGAACCCGATCTCACCACCAAATACTCGTCATGCAACTGGACCGGTGTCCAGTTCCGCGACTTTATCCGCGACCATCTCGTCTCTACTTTTAAGCGTGACGGTATCACCGTAAAGGTGGTCCTCGGTGAGTCTTCTAACTTTGGCGAAAAACCTGCCGAAGAAACCCTCAACGATCCAGCGACCGCCTCTGCAGTGGATATCGTCGCTAGTCACGCGTATGACGAAAAACCTGAGGAAAAGGTGAAATCACTACCACTAGCCAAGCTGCATGGAAAGCGAACCTGGATGACCGAAGTTTCCTATTTCGGTGAAAATGACCCATCTATCAAGGATGGCCTCCGGTGGGCGAAGCTGATGCACGATCACCTGACCGTCAGCGAGGTAAATGCTTGGTTCTACTGGTGGGGGGCATGTTATAAGACGAATGGTGAGAGCTTGATCACACTTGATTTAAAAAACCGCAGCTATTCTACTACGAAGCGGCTGTTCACGTTCTCTAACTTTAGTCGATTTATTCGGCCCGGATTTGTGCGCCTTGACTGCCCTGCCTCCCCAGCAGCTGGCGTGAACGTATCGGCATTCCGGAGTGGAAATGGGGAATCTCTGGTAGTTATTGCCATCAACGGCAGCGATGCGGCGCAGGAGATCGATTATTGCCTTGAGGGTTGCGAGACGACAGCGTTCATTCCCTATCGCACCTCCGCCACCGAAGACCTCGCACGGCTGGATATCGTTCCTTCGCTAAAAATCAACTTGCCAGCACAAAGCGTGACATCGTTTGTCGCATCGCAGGTGAAACCTCTGGCCAAGGCCAATTGACCTTCTTTACATGAACTCCATTCTTCAGTCTAAATCATCGCCTGATTACAAAAATTCTCGTCTTTCTTCCGCCCGTCGCGTCGCTGACTTACTGGCTCGGATGACCCTTGACGAAAAGGCCGCGCAAATGATGTGCGTATGGCAGGAAAAGGCGCAGAAACTGGTGGATGCGAAAGGCAACTTCGATTTGCAGAAAGCCAAAGCCGCTTTCAAAAAAGGCCACGGCATTGGCCAAGTCGGACGTCCGAGCGATGCAGGCAGCGATCCCGCCACTCCGGCACTCGGTCAGGACGCGCGTGGCATGGCGCAACTGACCAATGACATCCAGAAGTTCTTTCTCGAATATAGCCGCCTCGGTATCCCGGTGATGTTTCACGAAGAATGCTTGCATGGCCACGCCGCCCGCGATGGCACCAGCTTTCCACAACCCATCGGTCTCGGTGCGACCTTTAACCCGGAACTCGTCGAGGAGTTGTTTACCATGACTGCTCACGAATCCCGCATCCGCGGCACCCACCAGGCCCTAACGCCTGTGGTCGATGTGGCGCGTGATCCCCGCTGGGGCCGCGTGGAGGAAACCTATGGTGAGGACCCCTACCTCGTTGCCCAACTCGGTTGCGCCGCTGTGCGCGGCTTCCAAGGTGATGCGAAATTCAAAGACAAGAAGCGTGTCATCGCCACGATGAAACATTTCGTCGCTCACGGCGAACCGGAGTCCGGCATGAACTGCGCTCCCACCAATATTTCCACCCGTGTCCTGCGGGAAACATTTCTATCCACTTTTAAAGAGACGATTCAAAAGGCTGGAGCGATCAGCGTGATGGCAAGTTACAATGAAGTGGACGGCGTGCCATCCCATGCCAGTAAGTGGCTACTGCGCGATGTTCTGCGCAAAGAGTGGGGCTTCAAAGGCTTTGTCGTCTCAGACTACTATGCCATCTGGGAGTTAAACCATCGACCGGATACGCACGGGCACTTCGTTGCCAAAGACAAGGCAGAGGCGTGCAGGCTCGCTGTTGAAGCGGGAGTGAACATCGAACTGCCAGAGCCGGATTGTTATCTTCACCTCGTCTCTCTGGTCAAAAAGGGAATCCTCAAGGAATCGCAAATCGATGAACTCATCGCGCCGATGTTGCTGTGGAAATTCAAAATGGGCTTGTTCGATGATCCCTATGTCGATCCAGACGAGGCAGACCGGGTCGTCGGTTGCGATGCCCACCGCCAGCTCGCGCTTCGTGCAGCCCATGAGACGATTACGCTTCTCAAGAACGAGAACGACCTCGTTCCACTCAATTCCGCGAAACTCAAGACCATTGCAGTCATCGGGCCGAACTCGAATCGTAGCCTGCTAGGCGGCTACAGCGGCGCGCCGAAACACAACGTCACCGTGCTCGAAGGCATCCAAGCCAAGGTCGGCGACCGCTTAAAAGTGCTGCACAGCGAAGGCTGCAAGATCACTGCGGAAGGTGGATCATGGCAGCGCGACGAAGTCTATCCGAGCGACCCCGAACAGGACCGAAAGCAAATCGCCGAGGCCGTGAAGATCGCGAAACAGGCTGAGGTTATCGTTCTCGCCATCGGCGGCAACGAACAAACCGCGCGCGAGTCGTGGAGTCTGAGTCACATGGGGGACCGCACCAGCCTCGATCTGATTGGCCGTCAGGATGAATTGGTGAAAGCGATGCTCGATACCGGCAAGCCAGTCATCGTGCTGCTTTTCAACGGCCGCCCGCTCTCGATCAATTATGTGAGTGAAAACGTGCCAGTCATTTTCGAATGCTGGTATCTCGGCCAAGAATGCGGCCATGCCGTCGCCGACGTATTGTTCGGCGACGTGAACCCGGGCGGCAAGCTGCCGATTTCAATCCCGCGCTCCGCCGGCCATTTGCCGGCATATTATAACTACAAACCCTCCGCCCGCCGCGGCTATTTGTTCGATGAGGTTTCGCCGCTCTATCCGTTCGGCTTCGGCCTGAGTTATACGACCTTTTCAATGGATAAGGTCCGCCTCAAAAAGAAGAAAATCGGACTAAAGGAATCCACCCAGGTCCTCGTGGACGTCACTAACACCGGCAAACGAGTCGGCACGGCAGTCGTGCAAATGTACATTCGCGATTGCTTCAGCTCGGTGACTCGCCCTGTGAAGGAACTGAAAGGCTTCGAGAAAATTTCGCTCAACCCGAAGGAAACGAGGACTATTGCGCTCGACATCACGCCGGGGCTGCTCGCTTTCTGGGACATCGACATGAAGTTTCGCGTCGAACCCGGCGATTTTGAAATCATGGTTGGTAATTCCTCACGCGACGCGGATCTGCAAAAGGTCACGCTCACCGTCATCCCATAAACCCACCTGACATGTCAGCCAGTCCCAAGAAACTCACTATCGGCGAGAAGATCGGATACAGCGGTGGTGATGCCGCCGCGAACTTCGTCTTCATGTCGATGATCCTGTTCCAATTGAACTTCTATACCGACGTCTTCGGACTAACGGCTAGCGCCGCCGCAGGCATCCTGCTGTGGCCGCGCTTGTGGGACGCGGTGTTCGATCCGGTCATGGGCGTGCTTGCTGATAGAACCCGTACCCGCTGGGGCCGTTTCCGCCCATGGATTCTGTGGACCTCGGTCCCGTGGGCCGTTGTCATGATCCTCGCCTACACCACTCCCAAAGGCTGGAGCTACGGCGCGATGATTGCCTACGCCGTCATCACTAACACCATGTTGATGACGCTCTACTCGATGAACAACATGCCGTATTCGGCGCTCGGTGGCGTCATGACCGCGGATTTGAAC
Organism: Verrucomicrobiales bacterium; assembly: GCA_038237425.1. Classification (GTDB taxonomy): domain Bacteria; phylum Verrucomicrobiota; class Verrucomicrobiia; order Verrucomicrobiales; family Akkermansiaceae; genus Luteolibacter. Next base: position 70,407 of record JBBRYQ010000012.1, on the reverse strand, counting down.
GAGCGCGCGCGGCTCAATTCGTTCCGCTTCGTCGCCGTCAACATCGCGCAGTTCATCGTCGGTGGTTTCACGCTTCCCCTCGTCGCCAAGTTTTCAGTCGGCCATGACCGTCAGCACGGCTGGCAGATGACCATGATGATCTGGGCGGCGGTGTGTTTCGTGCTTTTTATCACGGCTTTCCTCAGCACTCGCGAGCGCGTGCAACCGCTGGCGGAAGTAAAATCCACGCCAAAGCAGGATTTCGCGGACCTCCTGAAGAATGGTCCATGGAAAATCATGGCGCTGATGACCTTGGTCCACTTCGCGATCCTATCTTTCCGTGGCGGCGCGCTTTTCAACTACTACCATCACTATGCCGACAAGGCAGCGATGTTCGAGTGGGTGCATCAACTCGGACTGACCGCGCCCGCACTCGCTGCAGACGCTCCGAAACCCGGTGGGGTGCTGGAGTGGCTCGGTTACATTGTTCACGGTGACTCGTCCGATCTAGCGAAGTCGAATGTAGCGGATGTGTTCAACAGCATCGTCAACATGATCGGCACTGCTACGACGATCGTGGTCATCATGCTCTCGGCCTCCTTTGCCCGGAGATTTGGTAAAAAGGCCGTCGCCGTGGCCGGCTTCGGGCTTTCCGCCATCACCGCCTTCGCCTTCTATCTGCTAAAGCCCGGCGACGTGAACGGCATGGTCGCGCTGACGGTTCTCGCATCCATTGTTTACGCACCCACGGTTCCGTTAGTCTGGGCGATCTATGCCGACGTCGCGGATTATTCGGAGTGGAAAACCGGTCGGCGTTTCACCGGCATGGTCTTTGCCACCATTGGTTTCTCCCTGAAAGCCGGCCTTGCGCTCGGCTCGGCCTCGTTCCTCTGGATCATGGCCGGAGTGTTTGATTACGATACCAAACTACCATCCGCACCCAAAGCGCTGGCTGGCTATCGTGCCACCTCCGGCATCGTTGTCGGCATCCTTTTCGCACTTTGTACGGTCCTTCTAATGGCCTACAAGCTCAACAAAAGGAAAACCATCGAACTTGCCGATGCACTCGCCGCGCGTCGCCTTGAAGCAACTCCCGTCTGACCCTCATGAAATTCACCCTCGCCATGGGCGTGCTCTTCGGATCCTTTTCGATGGGATCCTTCGTCTCCGCCATGGAGCCATCACTCAAGGAGGCGTTTGTCGGCCATTTCCTGATCGGAGCCGCCGTGAATACCGACCAGGTTTCTGATGGAAATCGTGCTGACGCCCCGCTGATCAAACGGCAATTCAACTCGATCACTCCGGAAAACTCCATGAAGTGGCAGAACATCCATCCTCAGCCCGAGCAATACGATTTCGCGGCGACGGACCGCTATGTGGGCTTCGGCGAAAAGAACGGGATGTTCGTGATCGGCCACACGCTGGTCTGGCACGGCCAGACACCCGCTTGGGTATTCAAGGATGCGGAGGGCCGTCCTGCGAGCCGGGATCTACTGCTAGAACGCATGCAAAAACACATTCAGACAGTGGTGGGCCGCTACAAGGGCCGCATCAAAGGGTGGGATGTGGTCAACGAAGCGCTGGCCGACAATGGGGAGTTGAGGAAATCTCCATGGCTGAATATCATCGGCGAGGATTACATCGTTAAGGCTTTTGAATTCGCCCATGCGGCGGATCCCAATGCCGAGCTCTATTACAACGACTACTCACTGGAAGCATCCCCGAAACGCAATGGGGCAGTGGCTCTGATTCGCAGCCTTCAGGCAAAGGGCGTGAAGGTTTCCGGCATCGGCACCCAGACTCACGCGAGGATGGACTGGCCGACTCCCCAGATAGTGGAAGAAACGATCACGGCCTTCGGCGCACTCGGCGTCAAGGTGATGATCACCGAACTCGACATCGATGTGCTGCCGTCGGCCACCTCGAATCTCGGCGCGGACATCAGCCTCAAAGTGGAGAATAACCCAAAGCTCAATCCCTACGTCGCGGGTCTTCCCGAGGCGCAACAAGCCGCGCTTACCAAGCGATATGCCGAGCTGTTTGCCGTATATGTCAAACACAGCGACATCGTGGACCGCGTCACCTTCTGGGGCGTGACCGACAGCGATTCATGGCTCAATAACTGGCCGGTCCAAGGCCGTTCAAATTACCCTCTTCTTTTCGACCGTTCGTGCAATCCGAAACCCGCGTTTTCAAGCGTGATCCGCACCGTCTCGACCCGTCACTGATCTTCTCTGCCCATGTTCCGATTCTTACTACTTGCCGCTTCGTTTCTAATCTCTCAACTGCCGATGTCGGCGGATTCGGTTCTGAGTTACGAAGGCCCGGCTCATCACTGGACGGAAGCGCTCCCTGTTGGAAACGGCCGCCTCGGGGCGATGGTCTTCGGTGGAACAGGCGAGGAACTGCTCCAGCTCAATGACTCCACATTCTGGTCAGGTGAACCAAGGGAATGGAACAATCCCGCGGGTCCCGAAATCATGCCCCGCATCCGTGAGGCCGTGTTCGCCGGTCGCTTCCATGATGCGGAGGAGTTATGTAAGAAAATGCAGGGGCCTTACACCGAGTCCTATCTACCACTCGCCGATCTTCACCTTGCATTTCCCAAGTCACAGCCCGCTGCCGTCACCGACTATCACCGGACTCTCGATCTGGATCGCGCCACGGTCACCGTAAGCTACCGGGAGGGAGATACCTGTTACAAGCGCGAGGTCTTCTGCAGTCACCCTGACCAACTGATCGTCATCCACCTAACTGCTGACCACCCCGGTAAAATCAACCTGCGGGCAGGACTTACCAGCCAGGTGAAATGCGAGCCTGTCATGAAAGATGGCGACAGCCTCGTCCTGCGCGGTCGTGCGCCGGACCACGTGGAGCCCTCACACGGAAGGAAAGACATTGAGGCGATTCATTACAGCGAGAAAGGCACCGCTTTCGAAGTGCGGATGCAGTCCGTCATCAAAGGCGGCCGACTGAGTGATACGAAAGATTCCATGCTCATTGAAGACGCCGACTCGGTCACCTTGCGGATCTCGGCAGCCACGAGTTTCAATGGATACAACCACTCGCCCTCGCGAGAAGGCAAGGATCCGGATGCCTTGGCAAAAGCCGATCTAACTTCCGCCGCTACCCATGACGATGACGTGCTGCTCGCCCGGCATCTGGCGGACTATCAGTCGCTCTACCGCCGCGTGCGGCTTGATCTCGGAGGGGATCCCAAGGTTGGCGAGATGCCCACCGACCAGCGTCTCGCGCGATTCGCCGCCGGCCAACCGGACCCCGGTCTTTCCGCGTTGCTCTTCAACTACGGTCGTTACCTTCTCATTTCCAGCTCCCGGCCTGGTGGCCAGCCGGCGAATCTACAGGGAATCTGGAACAAGGATGTGCAGCCGATATGGAGTTCCAACTACACCATCAATATCAACGCACAGATGAACTACTGGCCCGCCGAGGTTGCCAATCTATCGGAGTGTCATCTGCCGTTCCTGGATTTCATCAGCCGGCTCTCTATCAACGGAAAGGAAACCGCCCGCATCAACTACGGGGCCAGCGGTTGGGTCGCCCATCACAATTCCGACATCTGGTGCCAGAGCGGTCCCGTGGGCAACTACGGCGATGGCGATCCCGTCTGGGCGAACTGGTCACTCAGCAATGCCTGGCTCAGCCGCCACCTCTGGGAGCACTATGCCTTCACCGGCGACCGCAAGTTCCTGCGTGAAAACGCCTGGCCTGTCATGAAAGGCGCGGCGGAGTTCCTTCTTGATACCCTCGTGACCAACGCCGACGGATACCTGGTCACCGTGCCTTCCACCTCTCCCGAGCACCGTTTCAAACTTCCTGATGGAAACACGGCCTCCGTGAGTCAGGGTAGCACCATGGACATGGCGATCGTCTGGGACCACTTCACTAACTGCATCGAGGCCGCACGTATCCTCGACCTTGAACCGGACTTCATCAAGCGCCTCACCGATGCCCGCTCACGCCTCCTGCCCATGCAGGTGGGCGCGCGCGGACAGCTCCAGGAGTGGTTCAAAGACTTCGAGGAAACCGAAGTCCATCACCGCCACGTTTCGCAACTCTTCGGTCTCTATCCGGGGCGGCAGCTTACCCCGGAGTCCGGCCGATTTTATGAAGCCGCAAAGAAGACTCTCGAAATTCGCGGTGACGATGCCACCGGGTGGTCGGTCGCTTGGAAAATCAACTTCTGGGCGCGGTTTCGTGACGGAGATCATGCCGCCGCACTCATCAAGCTAATGCTTCGCCCCGTGGCACAGAAAGAAGGCTTCGGCCTCATCGGTGGGGTTTACGCGAATCTTTTCGACGCACACCCTCCCTTCCAGATCGACGGAAACTTCGGCTACACCGCCGGGGTTGCGGAGATGCTGCTGCAAAGCCATGAAACCACCACTGCCGGGGTGCCCGTCGTCGATCTCCTGCCCGCCCTGCCGGCGGTCTGGCCGACTGGCTCGGTCAAAGGACTGCGCGCACGCGGCGGATTCGAGGTGGACATGTCATGGGCGGACGGCCGGCTCACCACATCGCAAATCCGCAGCTTGAACGGCGGGAAATGTGATGTGCGGCATGGCGACAAAAGAGTCAGTATTGAACTGAAGCCCGGTGAAAAGCTAACATTAGACGCCAAGCTCATCCCTACCACCGAATCAAAGTGATCGATCTCCGAATGCTTCTTTCCTGTGGCCGTATCGCGTGTGCGCTCGCGGCATCATTTGCCATTTCCAGCCCCGTCATGGCAGGCACTCCGCCCGTGACGCGTCTATCGGAAATCGCGAAATCCATGGAGTGGGTGGGAGTGGCAGTGAGTGACCCGGATTACTATACTTGGTGTAATTCCCCAATCGGCGGGCCCGACAAAAAGATTCATCTCTTTTGCTCTCGCTGGCCAAAAGTCCACAAGATGGATGGTTGGCGGACTCACTCGGAGATCGTCCATTACATCGGGGAGAAACCGGAAGGCCCATTCGTTTTTCACGACGTCGCAATCGCCGCCAATCCCGGTGCGCCGTGGAACAATACGATCCATAACCCCGCCATCGCACAAGTCGGTGACAAGTTTGTGCTGCTCTACATCTCGTTCGATTGGCGCAAAGACAAACTGCAGGGTGCCGGTAATTCGCCGATGTTCACTGGGATGGCCATTGCGGATTCCATCAACGGCCCGTGGAAAATCCTCAGCACCAAAGGTCCGATTGTTTCCCCCTCGCTAAATCCGGAGCACTGGTCGGCAGGAACTTGGGCGCTCGATAACCCGACGTTCCTCGCCTACCAAGGGAAATACTACATCTATCTCAAGGGCGGCAAACAACAGATGAAGTCACGCTATGGCTATGCGGTGTCAGACAATCTAGAAGGACCCTATCAACTTTCAGAAAATTTCTGCACTGACAATGTGGCTTACATCGAAGATGCGACGGTTTTCGTCTGGAAAAACCAAATCTGCCTGCTCACCAATGATAACTTCGGCACCCACACCGGTATTCCCGGCGGTGGGATCCTGTGGCGCTCAGACACTCCCACTGATTTCAAATTGGCCAATGCGGAAATAGGATTTTTCAAGACCACGAATTACGCAAAGGGCGTGGATCTGACAAAAGCCAGGAAGCTCTACGGCCCCGAGTTCAAATTCGAACGTCCCGGCATCCTGATGATGGACGGACAACCCGCTTATTTTTACGGCCCTTCAGGATTCAATCTGAGCGGTGGCGACACCACTGAAAGCTATGTGATGAAGATCAATCTTAAAAATAAATGATTCAGAAGATAACCCTCACCTCTCCCTTGTTGTCATCTCCCTCTTCGATTCAATCAAAGCCTGCCTATCTGTTCGCACCGAGTTAAGCGACAATATCCTCATGTCATACTCATTGTTGCCATTCGGCTGGGCAAAAATAAAATGTATTTTGCCAATACTTTCATGGATTCTATCCCTGAATCTCCTGGGTGAGGCACCTGAGAAACGCTATTTAATCCATGACGACAAGCCGGCCCCTATCAATTGAATTACGAGGTCCGGATTGCGGTGTGCACAAAACGTGGCAAGATCGGCACCAGCGCGAATGGCGTGGAGGGTGAGATTGTCGTCGAGGGCGCCGACGAAGCGGTGGTTTATGTGACACTCGGCACCAGCTACCTGCTTATCAGCTCATCGCGGAAAGGAACCCTCCCCGCAAATCTGCTGGGCACTTGGAACATGAACCGCAGCGCTCCGTGGACTGGCGGTTACTGGGCGAACATCAATATCCAGATAAATTACTGGCCCGCATTCTCCACTGGGCTTGAGGAAACATTTGAACCTTATTTCGATTTGTTCCAAGCCGCATTTCCCCGCCAGCAGGCCATCGCTACCAGCACGCTCAAGAACTGGAATCATACTCCGGTGGACGGTGCATGGACCGCCGGGACGGCTAACAATCCATACGCGGTTAGCGGCCCGGGGAGCACCTCCGGAGCTGGCACCGGACCGTTTGTGATTCTGCCGATGTGGGACTGGTATTGCTACACGGGCCGGACAGAGATCCTTGAAAAGATGTGGCCGTTCCAGCTAGGATCGAGTCGTTTTCTCGTCAGCGTGTTCAAGGTGCAGCCTGACGGGACTTTGCTCTGCGATCCCTCGTGGTCGCCCGAGAACGAAAAGGGCGGCACGCACATTAGTATGCCGGGTTCCGCCTATGACCAGCAACAGGCTTACGAAAACCATCGCATCACTCTCAAGGTTGCGAAAATCTTAGGGAAATCCGATCCCATTCTCGCCACGCTCGAAGCCCAGCTTCCCAAGCTCTCGCCGGTCCTGATAGGAACCTCCGGCCAGATCAAGGAGTTCAGGCAGGAGAACGCCTACGGAGAATTCGGAGAAATCCATCACCGCCACATTCGCCAACTCATCGGGCTTTATCCGGGCACTTTGATCACTGAGAAAAAGGAATGGCGCGATGCTGCCAAGGTCAGCCTGAATCTGCGCGGTGACCAAAGTACCGGATGGGCCATGGCTCACCGGCTTAACGCTTGGACGCGGATCAAGGACGGCGAACGTTGCCACAGCTTGTTACAGACGCTGTTGCACAAAGGCACGCTTCCAAACCTCTGGGACACCCTCCCGCCGTTCCAGATCGACGGAAATTTCGGCGGCACCTCAGGCATTGCGGACATGCTGCTCCAGAGCCACGAGGGATTCATCGATCTCTTGCCCGCGCTGCCTGCCGTTTGGAACACCGGCTCGTCTTCCGGCATCCGCACTCGGGAAGCATTCAGCGTTTCCCTCTCATGGAAGGCTGGCATGCCCGGCCGAGTCGTCGTGCGATCAGAAGGAGGGAAAACCTGTCGCCTCCGCAAAGCGGGAGTGACTTCCTGGCAAGTCACTGGGCCCGCTGGTGTAAAAGTTCCGTCCACCATCGGCAAGCATACCGGCATTCTCGAATTCAAAGCAATTCCTAGCGAAGCCTATGAAATATTGCCGCTTTGAGTTAATGGATTACGCCTCCCTACCCGATCGGGTAGTAGGCGGTATGGTGGATTTGCCACATCCTCCAACCCTACCGGAATGGAGAGCGGCTTTCTTGGCCAATCTCCAAGCGCACGAGGAAGTGGTCCTTCTCGGTCGCGGACAACCCATCCGGCTCGCAAGACCCAAGCCATATCAACGAAATCTTGAATCAACCCTAATATCACCAAAATCCATGAAACCAAAATATTCCCGCAATCTGTCCATCTTCGGAGCCATCGTATTCACTGCCAACGCCGCCTATGGCACGGCCATCACCCAGACGGCTAATGATGTCTTCAACGCCACCCCGCAGTCTTCATTTATCGAGGCTACACGTTGGAGTAACACCACGGTTCCTACCGTCGGCAATACCTACTCGACCAACGGATGGACATTCCGCACTCCGGCGACCAACACTACCGCATACACCTTTGCCGGCGACTCGCTGACGTTGAGCCCGAGATCCAGCGCCTCGTTTGCTTTGTCAACGGCACCGACCACGATGATCTGCAAGGGAACCTCCAGCCAGACCCTTACTTTCACCAGTCTGATCCTCGAGGGCGGCATTGTTGGACAGGGGAATGCCGCCACCACCACGCTCGCGGGAAACATTTCCGTCACCGCCCCGTCCGGCTTCAGCATCTCGGACGGCAACGACGGCAGGGCGATCATCGTTGCCGCGCCGATCATTGGATCGAGCCGTCTTTATGTCGGCTCGAATAACAACTACACCACCGGTGTCTACACGCCTACCGCATACACCAATACCTTCACTGTTTCCGGGAATAACAGCAGTTTCAGCGGCGGTTGGTCGCTCGGTGGCACTTACTCGCCCACCTTTTTCGGCGGTGCCACGACCTATAACTGCACTTTCAACGCTGCCAGCACAACCTTCAAGGTTGGCCACGCCAATGCCCTCGGCACCGGCCCGCTTGAACTCAATACCGGCACCCTGAACCTCAACGGCTTCAGTCCGACGGGACTCGCCGGAGTGACCGTCCCCGACGCGGGTTCGGCTACCATCCGCACCGCGGGCAGCACGGTCACCGCCACGGCCGTTACCCTCGGCACCACCACGGGAGCGACCCTGAAAATCGATAATGCCGGACTGGCAAATCCCGTTACCGCCCCGCTTGCGAGCACCACCCTCAACGTCAACGGCCCCTCGACGCTCAGCGTCCTCGGCACCGGACTCGCCACTGGCACCTTCCCGCTCATTTCCCACACCGGCGCGATCGGTGGAGCGAGTGGATTCGCCGGTATCACGCTCACTTTGCCTCCGGGTGTCTCGGGCGTTCCGCTGGACAACGTCGGTTCGCTCGATGTCAACATCACCGCCATTGAGTTCATCAAATGGACCGGTGCCATCAATGGCAATTGGAACATCAATTCCGCCGATACCAACTGGAAGACCACAGTCGGCCTCGCAGACACCACCTATCAGGAAAACGCTGCCGGTGCAAGCAGCGTGATCTTCAATGAATCGGAAGTGGCCGCCAGTCCGGTCGCCATCGCCGTTGCCGCGACGGTCTCGCCCAATGCGTTTTCCATCAACAATCCGACTAAGGACTACACGTTTTCAGGTTCATCTATTTCCGGCACCGGAGCATTCGTAAAAGACGGAGCGGGCACCGTCACCTTCTCGAATGCCCTCACTTGCACCGGCGGCACCACCGTCAATCTCGGCAAGGTGGTGCTTTCCGGCGCATCTCCCTCAAGCACGACGGCACCGGTTGCGACGACTATCGCCAGTGGCGCGACCCTGGAGAATAGCTTCGCAACGGCATCCCTAGGCCAGGGACCTATTTCCTGTACCGGGGCCGGGACGCTTCGCAAAAGTGGAGTCGGCAACCTCGTTTTTAATGGCGGAAACAGCACCATTGCTCTCGGAGCCGGTGGCCTCATCGATATTCAGGCCGGGCGACTCACCTTCGGGAACTACGATGCCCAAGGCTGCAGCGCCACCGCCAACCAAGGGGACCTCAACATCGCCGCCAGTGCCATCTTCGACGCCTACTCCGCGAATGTCGCGGCAGACAAGTTGACGGGAGGCGGCACCTATCAGGCGGGCTATTTCGGTCCTCGTTCCCTAACGGTCGGCGTCAATGGCGGGTCGAGTACTTTCAGCGGCACCATCAAGGGCAACGGCGTCGATGGAAATTCCCAGACCCAGCTCGTCAAGAAAGGCACCGGCACCATCACTCTCACTGGCACGGTCAATGCCCGCGGTGCCTATGGTGAAAACTCCATGGAAGTCCGTGGTGGCACCACCGTATCGCCGAGCACGCTCGTTTTCAGCCCCACGGATCTGCTTTCGACGACCGGCTACACCAGCGGTGGAATCTCCATGAGCCCGGGAAACAACGACGTCTCCGTCTTAACCCAAACGGCCGGCACACTCGTCGGCAGTGTGATCTCCGTCGGTGAATATGGGAAAGGAACCTACAACTTCTCCGGTGGCACCGTGAACGCGGGTCGCATCGAATTTGCCTGGAATGGCGGCGGCAATAACGGCGCTTCTGAAATGAACATCAGCGGCAGCGCGAGAATCAACGTCAACAGCAACGGACAGATTCTCATGGGCCAATATTGGGGACGCCAAGTCACCATTAACCAAACCGGTGGCGAGGTCATCCAGTTCAGTGATGCCGGCGTGACCCGCGGCGGCACTGGAAAAATGAATTTCAACGGCGGCAATCAGAATCTAACTTGGAATCTCTCCGGTGGCACGCTTTCCCTCGCAGGAATGGGCTGGGCCGCCTCCGGTGGCGGCTTTGGTGGCGGCAACGGCATCCTCAACCTCAATGGTGGCATCTTGCAAATCACCAGCGCTGCGTTTGCGGCACCCACCGGCACCGCCAACGGCATGCCCGTCGTGTCCGCCAAGGTCCTCGGCGACGATGTCACTCCGAATAGTGGTGCCATCATCGACAACTATGGCCTTGCCGTCACCTTCGCCGCGCCGATTCTCCACGGTCCGGTCGGCACCTTTGACGGTGGTTTGAAACTCGCGACTTCTGTCCCAGGAGGCTCGCTCACCCTCTCTGGCCTCAACACCTACACCGGAAATACCACGGTGGCGACTGGCAACACACTGGTTCTAGCTGACGACGCCGGGATGACTTTCGTCCTCGATGGAACGGCAAACAACAAAATTACCGGCGCAGGCGCGGTCACGATCAATGGCGACTTCACCATTGATACTTTCTATGCCAATATCACCAACGGCAACACTTGGACGCTGGTAAATGTTTCCACCCTGGCGGAAACTTTCGGTTCCACCTTCACCATCAACGGCTTTACCGAAGCAGGCATCACCGGAGTCCACACGATGACGGACGGGTCGTCGAACGTGTGGACCTTCACCGAGTCCACCGGGGTGTTGTCCGTGTCCGTCCCAGGGTCGGATGCCTACGTCTCTTGGATCAACGGTTTCTCCGTTAGTGATCCAGCCGCCGGTGCTGATCCTGATAAAGATGGGATGGCAAACCTGCTGGAATTCGTACTCAACGGAAATCCCTCCACGTCAGACACGTCCATCCTTCCGGCGCTCAACGTGACCTCCACCGCCTTCGAGTTCACGTTCCAGCGTCGCGACGATTCGCTCTCGCCGCAAACCACCCAGACATTCCAATACGGCACGAATCTCACGGGTTGGACAGATATCGTGATTCCTGCAGCCAGCGGAAGTGTTGGCCTGGCCACCGTCACCGTCAGTGCGGGAGTGCCGAGTAACAGCGTGACCGATACCGTCATGATCAGCATTCCGAAGACCGAAGCTGGGGCTACCGGCAAGCTCTTCGGACGCCTGAAAGTCACCAAGCCTTGATGCTTGATGATACGGGCCGCCCGCGCTGATCCTCGCCGATCGTCCGCGGGCGACCTTCGTTTTTTCTAGTTCAAGACGTAACACGCTGCTCATCCTTTGGAAAACCCAATGAACCCTCTGAAAAGCAAAGCCGCATCGGCCATCCAGACGATCTTGCTGGTGGTCTGCGCGCTGATCTCGCAGGCGTTCGCTCAAACTGGGCAACCCGTCACCTCTGTGGTGGATTCATTTGAGCCCACCGGTACCCATGGTTTCAGCTATACCGGCGGAGGCATCGGCAGCGTGTGGAGCAATTGGTTCGGCGGCGCATTTCAATCACTGGCATGGGATTCTGCCACTGATGCAGACGGAAATGCAGGATCAGGCTCGATGAAAATCCAGTTGAATTTCTCTAGCACTAACAACCAGTTCACCGTCATCAACGGCTTCAGCGGGATCAGCCCATCGGTCAGTGCGCGGCAGTTCACCGCAATCGAGTGCGACGTGAAATTCGCCGCGGGTTCCGCGACTTTTTTGAACAGCGGTGTGCAGACTTTCGGCCGCGTTGAGTTAGGTATGGCGACTCCCGGCTTCGGCCAACTTTATTTCGGTGGAACGTATATCCCAGCCAGCAATACCGGCTGGGTTCACATCACCATTCCGCTGAATCCCACGACCAATCCGAATCTGCTCAAGATCAACAACGTGATGGTCCACTTGTATACCACGTCTCTCAGCGGGGCGAGCACCTTGTGGGTGGATAATCTCAAGTTCACCGGCACGACCGTCAGCGATACCGCGACCGTCAACTACGCAGTCGGTCGGCAGTTGATCGATGGCTTCGGCGCCTCGTCGGCCTGGGGCAGCACCTGGTCCACGGCAGAGGCGGATTTGTTCTTCTCCACCGGCCCCAGCGGTGTGGGCCTATCGCTTCTGCGCAGCCGGATCGCCCCGGACGGCACCACCGTGGAAGCCGGTCTGATGAAAATGGCCCAGGCCCGTGGCGCGCGGGTGTGGAGCACCCCGTGGAGTCCGCCCTCCAACCTCAAGACATCGAACTCCTGGAACGGTGGCAGCTTCATTTCCAGCACGGCGAACTATCAGACTTACGCCAATCAGCTCGCGAACTACGTCCTGACGATGAAAAACAGCCAGGGAGTGAATTTACACGCAATTTCAATTCAGAACGAACCGAATTACGAGACGACCTACGAGTCCTGCCTGTGGACCGCCGCGCAGTTTCATGATTTCGTGCCCTACCTCTCGGCAGCTCTTACCGCCAAGGGCGTGGGTAGCACCAAGATCATGCTACCGGAAAGTGCCCAGTGGAATTTCTCCCTCGCAGCGGACACCATGAACGATCCCGTCACCGCCGCGCAGGTCGGCATCCTCGGCGGGCACAACTACGGCAGCAGCGCGGCCGCTATCACCCAGTTCGGATCTCCCCCTCCCGTGCCGCTCTGGCAGACCGAGCACTACTTCGGTGCCAGCGCCGATGTCAGCATCACCAACGGCCTGGCGGTGGCAGAGCAGATCCACGATTTCATGACCGTCGCGGAAGCCAGCGCCTATCACTACTGGTGGTTGAAAGGCAGCGGCAGCGGCTCGATCGCCGGCAACAGCACGACGACTCCCGCAAAGCGCCTTTACGTGATGGGCAACTACAGCAAGTTCGTGCGCCCCGGCTTCCAACGCTTCACGGTGACGAGTAATACCACCGCGCTGATCTCAGCCTATAAGAACCCGGCGTCGCAAGACTTTGTGATCGTGGCCGCGAATCCCACCGCCTGGCCGGTGACCCAAACTTTCAATCTATCAAGCTGCCCCACGGTCACCTCGCTGGATCGGTGGGTCACTTCGGACACGCTTTCCCTGAGCAGTCAGGCGGCTGTCAGTGTAACTTCCGGTGTTTTCACCGCCGTGCTGCCCGCCTACACGGTGACCACCTATCAGTCGGTCGCGGCCACTTCCCCGGTGATTGCTTTGAAGACCCATGATGCGATCGGCGCAACTTCCTTCAATCTCGTCGGCAACTGGAACGACACCGTTATTCCCACTCTAGCGAAGGAATACACTGCTGCCCAATATACACTGAGAACACCACCCACCGCCGGGAACTATACCTTCGGCGGGCATTCTCTCACCTTGCCGCCACTGTCGATCCTACGTTTCAAGGGCGGTAACAACGACACCATCACCATCGCCAACTTAACGCTCAATGGCGGTTCAATTGAAAACGGTAATGGCAATACCGCATTCACGCTGGCCGGCTCGATCTCGGTGGGTGCCGACTCCATCATCTATCCTGCCGCCGATGCCACCCGCACCATCAACATCGCATCCGAAATCGATGGCACGGGCGCGCTGACCTGCGGCAACGGCGGCCTCGGAACCGTGAGCTTCAGCGGCAACAACGACTCCTACACCGGATCGATCCTTGTGAACGGAGGAAGCACCCTGAAAGTCGCCTCCCAATCGAATCTCGGCGGCAGCCCGGGAACCTTCAATGCCGGCCAGCTCACGCTCGCCAACGGCATCTTCCAACCTACCGCGGGTTTCGAGATGAATCGCCCTAACGGGGGCATCACGCTGGGAACCGGCGGCGGGACATTTTCCATCAATAGCGGCCTTACGCTAACAGTTGCAAATCCCGTGAGCGGTGTGGGGAATCTCACCAAGGTCGGCACCGGTTCGCTCGTGCTGACTGCCTTGGATTCCCACAGCGGCACGACGACCGTCTCGGGAGGAACCCTCACGGTTAACGGTCTCAGCGGCACCGGCGCGGTGACGGTGGCGAGCGGAACGACGTTTGGCGGCACCGGCACCATCGCTGGGAATACGACGGTCAATGGCACGCTCGCATCGTCACCCGCAGGCCTCGCGTTTTCCGGTAGCCTGGGCTTCAGCTCCACTGGCAGGGCACAATGGAAACTTGCTGGGAACTCGTTAGTCGCCGCGGACAAGGTCGCCGCAATTGCCGTTAGTATAACCGCTGGCGCGAAGATTGACGTGGTGCTCAACAACCTCGGCAGCACGACGAACTTCCTCCATAGCTTCTGGCGCAGCCCGCGTTCGTTCCCCGTGATCACGGCGTCCCCGATGACCGGTTCCTTCTCGCTCGGCACCGTGACCGCTGATGCCGGCGCACGGCCCGTCGCGACTTACGGCGCTTTCACCCTTCAAAACTCCACCTCGGGCGTGAACCTAATCTGGACGCCGATCCCCGGTTTTCCCTCGATCGACGACCCTACCGTCACGCTAGCGAGTCCTTTTGGAAATTCCGTTTCACTACCAAGCAACACGCTAAGTCTCCGGGTCAGCGTATCCATTACCGGCGGAGCGGGCACGACAACCGCATGGACGCAGGTTTCCGGCCCGGGCATCGCGACATTTGGCGATCCTGCAGCAGCGGATACGCAGGTCTCCTTTTCAGCGGATGGCACCTATGTCCTCCGTTGCACGGTGGCCAATCAAGTCGGCACCACGAGCCAGGACATCACCGTGAGGGTCGGCCCTGCCACCGTGATCGCACTGCGTGAAGGGGTAGATGGCTACTCCCATGCTGGCACTTTCATTCGCTCCGATATTCCAACCATGAACTCGGGCGTTCGTGACCAGATCATCGTCGGTCGAAATAGCGGCGCACTTCGCGGCCTGCTTGCATTCGATGTTTCACAAATTCCGTTCGGCGCGACGATCAACAGCGTGACGCTCGATCTCTGGTCGGTTTCCGCCGGCAGCGGCACCTTGCTCAACACGCTCGAACTGCACCAACTCCTAACAACCTTCATTGAAGGAACCGGCGATGGCTCCAGCGCCGCCAATGGTGCGGGCACCGGAGCCGATTGGCCCACGCGCACCGGCAATGCGGCCGACCCGTGGACCACGGCGGGAACCGCGGCTGGCACGGACTATGAAACTGCGTCGCTGGCCACGCTCGCCGGATTCAATCCCATTAGCGCACCTGTCGGCTCCCAATACACTTTCAGCTCCACCCCTGCGCTGGTCTCGGCGGTTAGTGGCGTCGCAGGCACCGCTGCGCCACTCGGCATCATGCTGAAAATGGCCAATGACACCACCAGCAGCAACGTGTTCGTGCGCTTCGGATCGGACAATCATCCAACCCTCGCCCAGCGCCCGCTGCTCACCATCGGCTATTCCGTCAATCAAACTCCGGCCCTGGCGACCGGCACCGCGCCCGCTGCGCAGACCGGCGTCGCCGCTGTGCTTGGCGGCACCACCGCCAATGCGACCAATTCGCTTTGGAGTCTCGCCAGTGGTCCCGGCACCGCCACCTTTGGTAACGCCGCGCAAGCCTCCACCACCGTCACTTTCAGTCAACCCGGCACCTATCAACTGCGCCTCGCTGCCGCCAATGGATTTGGTGAAACGTCATCAATTCTTTCCGTTAGCGTGCTGGATCTGACTCCGCCGGTGATCACCGTGCCTACGAACTTGATCGTCGAAGCAACCACCGCCGCAGGTGCTGCGGTGACTTTCTCGACCTCTGCCACGGATGCAGTGAGCGGCCCGTGCCCGATGACTAACACACCCGCTTCGGGCTCTATCTTTTCGCTTGGAATGACCACGGTCACTGTGACTTCAAGCGATCCTGCGGGCAACACCGCCAGCAGGACCTTCACCGTCACGGTGAGCGATACGACCGCTCCGGTGATCACCATCCCTTCAAACATGATCATCGAAGCGACCAGCGCCGCAGGTGCTGTGGTGACTTTCTCGACCTCCGCCACGGATGCAGTGAGCGGCCCGCGCCCGACGACTAACACCCCTCCGTCAGGTTCTACTTTTCCAATAGGCGCGACCACGATCACAACGACTGCCAGCGATGCGGCGGGCAATCCTTCAAGCCAGAGTTTCACCGTCACCATCAACGCTCCACCGGCAACTGACACGTATGCGGTTTGGGCGGGAGAGAACTTCACCAGCGCCGATCTCGCAGATCCGGAGATCAGCGGACCCAGCGCAACCCCCGCAGGCGACGGTCTAACAAACCTTTTGAAATACGCCCTCGGCCTGCCGCCGAAAGCACCCTCCACCACGGGCATCACGCTCACCCAGCCATCCACCGAATGGGTCTTCACCTACACCCGCCCCGCAAACCGTGTGGACATCAGTTATACAGTTGAAATTTCCCCCGACCTGCAGTCCGCCTCCTGGACCAGCAGCGGAGTCACCCACCAGCGCCTAACTACAGGCGATCCGGAAACGTGGCAGGCAACATCCGCCTCAAGCCCGACGGGGAAACTCTTCTGGCGCTTGAAAGTTTCCCAACCCTGATGAAATTGGCGTGTTGGAACTTTCATGCAAGAAATCACCTCCTACCCACGTTGTGATGAAGATGTCTCAAATTGCTAACAAACTAAGTCACCGAATCACATCAGCAAACACACGGGCGGCCATGCTGACTGCCGTCGTCTTGGTGCTCGGAAACAGCTTGGTAGCGGCGGAAAAAACACTGATCGATTATTTCCAGCCCATGCCCGTTCACGGGAAACTGTCATCGGACGTTTGGGGCGCGCCGGGAGTCCTTCCTCGCGATCCGCAGAACGGCCTTGAGGACCAGACCTTGAAAGAGTGGGTTTACTGGGACGGCCAAATCATCAAGGGCACGGAGGGCAAGTTCCACATGTTCGCCAGCCGCTATGATCAGGCGAAAGGCCATCATGGCTGGGTCGATTCTTCCGCCGTGCATGCGGTTAGCGATCGCATTGATGGACCCTATGTGGACAAAGGGCTGTGCTGGCCGGACAATCAGGGCGGCAAGGGACACAACGTCACCGCGCTTGTCCTGCCGGATGGCAGATACGCAGTGGTCGTCAGCGAAACGAGACCGGGCGATGTGTTTGTTTCCAAGTCCCTGGACGGACCGTGGGAACATCTGGGCTCGATCCAGGTGGCGGCGAACGAGTTCAGCAATCTGGGCAGGATGTCCAACGTGAGCGTGATGCTCAGACCTGACGGTGACTTCATGATTGTCGCGCGTTCCGGGGCCATTTGGATCAGCAAGTCAGGCATTCTCGGCCCTTATGTCGTCCAAGGGCCAAGCATCTATCCAAAGGTTGTGGGGCTAACGCTGGAAAATCTCGAGGACCCTGTCATCTGGTTCAGCGGCGGGCACTATCACATCGTTGTCAACAGTTGGAGCAGCCGCAAGGCCTACCACATCACCTCCAGGGATGGCATCAACCACTGGAAACTGCGCGGTCTGGCATACGCCCCGACCACGGATTTCCTGCGCTACACGGATGGCACGGTCAATCAACCCCCATTTCCCCGCCCTCCGGGTCTCCCCGATGGCCGTTTCAGAAGCCTCCCGCAGAAAGCAATTTCCTAGCAGCCATGCACTTGGAATTACATTTCCGGGTGTGGAAAAAATCTTATTGAAAATGAAACTAACGCTGTTTATTATTCTGTTTTCTTTTTTTGGAGCTATTGCTTCTGAGTCTTATTCACAGACAACGAAGCTTTCTTTAGACTTGAAAAACGTAACGGTGAAAGATGCACTTGGTGAAATTGAAAACCAGAGTGAATTTTTCTTTTTGTATTCTGAAAAGATTATAGATGTCAACCGGAAGGCCCTATTCTTAGAACGAAATAATCGCACACAAAAATTGACTATTATATAAACCTATTACACATTTAAAATGATTTGGCGGCATTGTATATTTTTCCTTGTTTATCTGAGTTTTACATTTATGAATGAGACTATTGCCCAATCGTGTACAAGTCTAAAGTTATGTTACAATAAGCCAGCAACCACATGGAATCAAGCGCTCCCTTTGGGAAATGGTCGCATGGGCGCTATGGTTTTTGGTGGTGTGGATCAGGAACATCTTCAGTTAAACGAGAATACCCTATACAGTGGTGAACCGTCGCAGAGCTATAAAAATATTGATATAACTGAAGGTTTCGACTGGGTTAATGCCCTTTTGCGTGATGAGAAAAATGCTGAAGCAGATGAATACATCCGGAAAAATTGGTTGGGGCGGCTACATGCCAATTATCAGCCTTTGGGTGATTTGTTTTTTAAAACAAACAACAACGCAGAAATCACGAATTACCGAAGGGAACTTGACCTGACCAACTCAATATTCCGTATTTCATATCAGTCCGAAGGTGTTTATTATACCCGTGAGATGTTTGCTTCGCATCCTGATAGTGTGATCGTAATTAAGTTTTCGGCCTCTAAACCAGTTATGGATTTGATGGCCAACTTTTTATCTGTTCACCCTACAGCAAAAAGCACAGTTGAAAACGGAATACTAATACTAAAAGGACAAGCTCCCGGTTACAGCTCGCGTCGTACTCTTGAACAAATTGAAGGATGGAACGATCAATTCAAGCATCCCGAACTTTTTGATTCGGAAGGAAAAAGAAAATTCGAAAAACAAAATCTATATGGAAACGAAATTGGCGGATTGGGAACTTTTTTTGAGGCCCGGCTAAAAGCCAAACTCATGGATGGGGAACTGGAATGTGATGACAATTCAATACATCTAAAAAATTGCAGTGAAGTAGTTTTCATTTTGTCAGAAGCAACCAGTTTTAATGGATTTGATAAAAGCCCCTCTAAAGATGGACTTGACCCCGCTAAAATAGCTCAACGAATACTGATGAAAGCTTCTTCGAAATCGTATCAGGAACTGAAAGAAAATCATAAAAAGGATTACCAACAACTCTTCAACCGGGTTTCTCTGGATTTGGTCAGCAATGTGAAACATGACGATATCCCTACCGATCAGCGGATTATCAATTATGCCAACGATAAAGATCCTGATATGGTAGAATTGTTGTTTCAATACGGACGCTATTTGATGATTTCAGGTTCACGAAAAGGCGGTCAACCATTGAACCTGCAAGGTATCTGGAACGATCAGGTTATACCACCCTGGAACAGCGGGAACACCTTGAATATTAATACCGAAATGAATTACTGGCCCGCTGAGGTCACCAATCTGTCGGAGTGCCAGGAACCTTTATTTCGTATGATCAAGGAAATGGCAATAAACGGTGAAGAAACTGCCCGAAAAATGTACCATAGTAGGGGTTGGGTGGCTCACCATAATGTGTCCATCTGGCGCGAAACGTATCCCAACGATAATAGTCCGGGTGCTTCCTTTTGGAACATGTCAGGAGGGTGGTTGCTCAGCCACATGTGGGAACATTACCTTTTTACTGGCGATGTTGATTTTCTGAAAAAAGAAGCCTATCCACTAATGCGCGGTGCTGCAATGTTTTATTCAGATTGGCTGATTAAAGATAAAAATGGTTTTTTTGTGACCGCAGCTGATAATTCACCCGAATTGGCTTTTATTAATTCGAATGGAGAAACTGCAAGTATAAGTTCAGGCCCAACCATGGACATGGCCATTGTTCGTGAATTGTTTACCCGCACCATTGAAGCCGAGAAGCTATTGAATTGTGATGCTAAATTGCTCATAGAACTTCAGGAAAAGCTTGATCATTTAGCACCATACAAAATTGGTTCAAGGGGGCAAATACAGGAATGGCAGAAAGATTATGAAGAAGCGGAACTAAATCACAGGCACATATCACATTTGTACGGACTATTTCCAGGAAACCAGATCAATTTTGAAACTTCACCTGAATTATGCAATGCAGCAAAGCAAAGCATATTATTACGGGGCGATGTGGCAACCGGTTGGGCCATGGGCTGGAAGACCAATTTGTGGGCGCGCTTGCTTGATGGCGACCATGCCCTGAAAATTGTGGATAACCTGTTTAAACCCATTGGTTTTGGTCCTGGATTTGAAAAAGAAGATGGAAATAATCTTGGTTGGAGTGGTGGACTGTATCTCAATATGTTCGATGCGCATCCACCATTTCAGATTGATGGGAACTTTGGGGTAACAGCTGGAATTGCTGAAATGTTGGTTCAATCCCAAGCTGGAGCAATTCATTTGTTGCCTGCCTTGCCTTCAGCATGGGCAAACGGAAAAGTTTTCGGATTGAAAGCCCGGGGTGGGTTCGAAGTTTCAATGGAATGGAAAGATCAAAAAATAACAACTGGCAAGATTAAATCAACTATTGGAGGTGTGTGTTGCATTCGTTCTGAATGGCCTTTAAAAATTGCTAGGGAGAGACAATCAATCAAAGATTGTGAAAATAGAATGATGGCTCCGATTTACCCTGGTAAGTATGAAATTGCCGATGGTGCCAACGTTCAAAAAATGAAGCAGAAAAGCTATAATACTTACCAGATTGAAACAAATCCAGGAGATGTAATTGTTATTGCACTCTTTTGAAGATTAAGAAATTTTTGGACAATGAATAATTATATAGTTGATAAAAATGGATTACGAATTAGATCTTTTTGGTATTGCCTATAATTGTCCTTATGAGATAAGAAACGACGATTATCTGCTGAACAAAGTGGAAAATATTTCATTAAAGAGAAATTAAACTATATTAAAAACTTATAAAGAGATGAGAAAAATAGAATTGTGGAGCACCATTACAACTGAGCTAAAATCAGAGAGTATAAACCATAAATTTTTGTTTAAAATGAAAAAATCAGTTTCCGTATTTTTTGTTTTACTAGTTTTCTGCTTGATTGCATTTGCTCAACAAAAGCAGGAAAAAATCAATCAGGAAAATAAAACAGCTATCGATACCACTCACGAAGCGGCTCCTCATAGGGCAACTGAATTATCAAGTGCCAACGAGCAGTTGCTTTATTTTACTTCAACATCGCTGCTTAGCGACGACCGCCACCTGATTTTTTTGAGTGATCGGACCGGAAATCCTAATATTTTCATGCGTGATCTGAAAACAGGTAAAGAAAGACAGTTGACAGACAATAAAGAGGGTGTTCTAAAATCGTATGTGTATTTTGATGGCAATCCATACAAAGGTCTGGGTAAAGCCAGCATCAGCATCGATCCTGTTAAAGGATTGGTTTATTATCTTCAGGGCCGTCAAATCATGGTGGTGGATACTTCAGGAGTGAAGCGGGTTTTAGGCGAATATCCTGCCGGACAAATGACCGCTTTTACCCATGTTTCTGCTGATGGCAGACTGCTTTGCATTCCAACAACTGATGAACGCGCATTGGATGGCGATAAAATCCTGAAAGGGAAGCCCGACTATGACATTGATAAACGGGTGCGTGCCGAAAATCTTTCATCCTTTTTAAGGGTATATGATACTCAAACGGGTAAAGAAATACTCAGTGAGCGTGTTGAAGGTGCCTGGATTACCCATGTCCAGTTCTCACCAATAAATAATAATCTGATTCTGTATAATCACGAATATACTGCGGATAGTGGTACTCGCCGAATGTGGCTGTGGAATGGGAAAAAGCATCTCCAGCTTCGTGATGAAAATGACGGAAGAAGCCGGAATGACTGGACTTGTCATGAAATGTGGCAGCGTGATGGTAAAGCAATCATTTACCACGGAAATTACGACAAAGGGCCATCATACATCGGAAGAATCAATCCCGACGGAACAGGACGGGTTGAACTATCGCTCCCTTCAGAATGGAAACGTTATGGTCACTTTACTGTTGGCGATACAGGGATACTGGTTTCCGACGGATGTTATACACAACCAGACGATATTGGATATCCTAACGATTCGAAATGGGCCGGAATGTGGATTTGTCTGCTTATAATTAATTGGGAACAGAAGCAAATGCAGTGGATTCCTTTGTGTCGGAATGGCTCTTCCTGGCGTTCACAAGACGAGCACCCTCATCCAATCATCAATCATTCGTCAACTTCCGCTTTCTTTACTTCCGACCGTGATGGGAAACGGGCAGTTTATCAGGTCACTATTTCGAAATAGAAAAGAGAATTACCTAAAATAAATATTTTTTAAATTTCTGAAGATGAATAAATTAAAAGTTTTTCTTTTTTTAGTCCTATTTGCAGGCACATCGGCCTATTCGCAAAACAAAGTGGATAAATATTTCCAACCCAAACAGATCAAAACAACCCCCATTTCCCCGCCCTCCGGGTCTCCCCGATGGCCGTTTCAGAAGCCTCCCGCAGAAAGCAATTTCCTAGCAGCCAGCCAGCAAACACCGATTTGGAATTTGCACAACATTTAGACTCGATCATTTCAAGATTTCAGCCTTTCAGAATAAATAAAGCATTCCGATTAATGGAATGGTCACACGATTTTGAAGAATCCGACCCGCAACACCGGCACATTTCACATCTATATGCTTTATATCCTGGAAATCAAATAAACGCATGGGACACCCCGGCGTTGTTCGAAGCTGCAAAAAACTCACTCATTCGTCGGGGCGATGAAGCCACAGGTTGGTCGATGGGATGGAAAACCAATTTATGGGCAAGATTGCTCGACGGTGATCATGCCCTCAAAATTATCGAAAATATGATTCGTCCTGTTGGATTTGGCTCCGATTCACTAAATTCTGATTTCAGTAAAATAGGATTTAAAGGTGGGCTGTATCGTAATATGTTCGATGCACATCCACCATTTCAGATTGATGGGAATTTTGGAATTACGGCGGGGATTGCCGAAATGCTTGTACAATCACATGCCGGAGCCATTCATATTCTACCGGCACTGCCTTCTGCCTGGAAAAAAGGTGAGGTTTCTGGTTTAAATGCCAGAGGTGGTTTTGAAGTTTCCTTGAGTTGGCAAGATGGAAAAATCAAAAAAGGAGAAATTAAAAGTAATTTGGGTGGAGTTTGTAACATTCGTTCTGAATGGCCACTAAAAATATCAGGCGGAAATCTGAATGAAGGGAATGATTCCAATCCTTATTTAGCCGGTATATTTCCCGGATTGCCTGATATTGCTCAAGAAGCTGACTTGAAAAGTGGTACGCTAAAAAAATACTATCAGTATGAGGTAGTAACGAAAGCTGGCCAGGTGATTTACCTTTCAAAAAATTAATGTACTCATACAATTTAAACCGATGAAATCAATACTTTATTTACTTGGCATTTTACTGCTTATTTTTTCCTCCTGCTCACAAAATGAATCTAAACCTGTTCGGAAAACAATCGACTTGTCGGGTGAATGGCAATTCCAAACTGATACCGGAAAAGTGGGTATAAACCAAAAGTGGTTTGAACAATCGTTTGTCGAAACCATTGTTTTGCCGGGTACAACCGATGAAAATAAAAAAGGAATTCCCGCAAAAGATACAATTACCGGTCATCTTACGCGAGCTTTTTCATACATTGGTGTGGCTTGGTATCAGCGCGAAATTTTAATTCCTGAAAATTGGAACGGGAAAAGCGTCCGCCTGATTCTCGAACGTACCAAACCGACACATGTTTGGCTCGACACCACTTACATTGGAACAAATAACAGCATTTCGGCACAACAGGATTACAATCTTACTTCAAAACTGCGTCCCGGAAAACATAAATTGACAATCAGGATTGATAATGACCCTAAGATTATCCCGGTTGGGGTTTCGCACATGATAAGTGAAGATGCTCAAAGTAACTGGAATGGAATTGTGGGGAAATTGTATCTCGAAGCAAGCAATCCAATAGCTATGAGCCAGGTGCAAATCTATCCTTCGATAAGCGACAAAAAAATCAAGGTTGTGGTTCATACCGAAAACAAAGGAGAATCGGTAAAGAATTGTTCGCTCCAACTTTCGGCTTCGGCATGGAACACGAGCATTCCGCACGATATTAAAGCAATTACTTATGAAACCAAATTAAACCTGGGTGACAACAGAATAGAAATTGAATATCCGATGGGCGACAACATGCAGTTGTGGAGCGAATTTGAGCCCGTAATGTACAACCTGAATATTGCTTTAACCGAAAATGGAAAGGTTCTTGACAATCTTCAGGAGAATTTTGGGATGAGAGAATTCTCGCACGACAATCGCCATTTTATCATCAATGGGACTAAAACGTTTTTACGGGGAAAACACGATGCCTGTGTATTTCCCTTAACAGGCTATCCACCCATGGACACCGCAAGTTGGATTCGGATATTTCATATTGCAAAATCCTATGGAATCAACCATTATCGGTTTCATTCCTGGACACCTCCCAAAGCGGCTTTTGACGCGGCTGATGTTGTGGGAATGTATTTACAGCCCGAACTTCCGACCTTTTGGAATGGCTTCGACTCGCTGGATGTGGCTCATCGCGATTATGCGATTAATGAAGGATTTCAACTTTTTAAAAACTACGGAAACAGCCCATCGTTCGCCATGTTGTCGCTGGGAAATGAATTTGGTGGCAGCACTTCGGTAGTCCATCAGATTGTTGATACACTGAAAAGACAGGACTCCAGGCACTTGTATGCCCAGGGAACCAATGCGCTGAACGGATGGAAAGGTTATTTCGATTTGGATGATTACTGGACTATTGTTCGTAATAAAGTTGAAAATCCCGATCACAGTACCGAAGTGCGTGCGTCTTATGGTTTTAACGATTCGAAGAATGGCGGAATAATCAACGACTGGCCACCGTCAACCACTTATACTTTCGATAAAGCGCTCGAAGGCGTTGAGATTCCAACTATTTCGCACGAGACCGGACAATTTCAGGTATATCCCAATTACGATGAACTGGAAAAATACACGGGTGTTTTAGTGCCCTGGAATCTGGAAAAATTTAAAGATAATTTGAAAAAAGCGGGCATGCTTGACCAGCGTTACGATTTCCAGAAAGCGTCGGGTGCATTGGCGGCATTGTGTTACAAGGCGGAGATTGAAACTGCTTTGCGTACCAAAGATATGGCCGGATTTCAACTCCTCGATTTGCAGGATTATCCGGGCCATGGCACCGCGTTGGTAGGAATGCTCGACGCATTTATGGATTCAAAAGGCATCATCGAGCCAAAAGAGTTCAGTCAGTTTTGTAACGATGTGGTTCCTTTATTGGTGTTTACAAAATATTGCTGGAGAAACAACGAGACATTTTCATCCGAAGTACAAATTGCAAACTACGGAAAAGAGCCGATTCAAAATAAACCGATAACCTGGGAATTATTCATTGACAAAAAGTTGGTGAAAAAAGGCCAGCTAAATCCACAATCCATCCCAAATCAAGGTTTATCAGCACAAGGGAATATCTCTTTCGGGTTAGATTTTGTTGAACAGGCTACCCGTGCCGATTTAAAAATCAGCATCGAAAACACCTCATACAAAAATGAGTATCCGATTTGGATTTATCCTGAAGTTGCTATTCCTGAAGTTCCCGCAAGCATTACAATTGCCAAATCGCTTTCAAATCAGGTGATTGCAAAGCTTGAAAAAGGCGAAACTGTTTTGCTCCTGCCCGATTTCAGTACAATTAAAAATAATTCTGTAGAGGGGATTTTTCCAACCGATTTTTGGAATTATTCATTTTTTAAATGGATTGGCGATAAAAATAATATGCCGATACCTCCGGGAACAATGGGATTGTTGATGAATCCTGAACATCCGGTTTTCAGGAGTTTCCCGACTGAATTTCATTCCAACTGGCAATGGTGGAGTATTGTAAAAAACAGTCGGCCACTGATTTTAGATGCTTTGGATAAAGATTTCCGGCCAACACTTCAGGTGATTGATAACATCAACCGAAACCACAAAATGGGTTTGATTTTCGAAGGCAAGGTTGGAAAGGGGAAATTATTGGTTTGTTCAATTGATTTTACCCTCTTACTTGACAAACCTGAAGGAAAGCAGTTTTACAGCAGTATCCTTCAATACCTGAACTCAAAAGAGTTTTCACCAACAACTTCATTTGATTTGGGCACGTTGAAAAAAATATTAAACTAACTTTTGCATAAAATGACGACAAGAAGAAACACCTGGTTGATTTTCATTGCATTCGTCCTAAGTATTTTAACCCTTAACCTTTCGGCACAGAATGAAAGTAAAAAAGAATATTTAACTGGCGGACAAACCAATTCACTGCAATACATCGGAATGCCCATTGGTGGAATTTGCACAGGTCAGGTTTACTTGGGTGGCGATGGACAGTTATGGTATTGGGATATTTTCAACATCAAACGAATTGAACCAGGTGGTCCCGGAGATAAATTCTACATGAACCCAATGTCGCAGGACAAACGTTTTGAACAGGGTTTTGCCTTGCGCATAAAAAACAAGATCACTCCTTTTGTAAAACCACTTCGTTCAGGTGGATTTACAGACATAACATTCAAGGGAGAGTATCCTGTTGGTAATGTGGAGTATACAGACAAGGAAATTCCGGTAACGGTAAATTTATGTGCATTTTCTCCATTTATACCCACCGATCATGAAGCGTCAGGATTTCCGGCACTTGTTATGGAATACACGGTTAAAAACAACGGGAAAGATACAATCCAGGCAGAGTTAATCGGATGGCTGCAAAACACTGCCAACTTTTTCACGGGAAACGCAGTGGATGGTGAGCATATTAATAAAATCAACAGGTCGGAAGATGGGATTCAACTGATATGTCAATCAGAGGGAAAACCTGATTTGAAGGAAAAACCTGATTTTGGTAACATGACTCTGACCCTTCTGGAGAGCCGGGATTCCTGGTCTAACCCTGATGTTGGACAAGATATAGACTACAATATCAGCGAATTAAATCGTTCAGTAAAATTCGAGTCGGCTATAGAAAAAGAGGTGCAATCTATGGAAGCCCGCACTCCTATTGGTAAAAAACTTACCGGAGCTTTGGCCAAACAACTTGAAATTGCTCCGGGAGAGGAGAAAAAGGCGACCTTCATCATTTCGTGGTATTTCCCCAACCTGAACCGCAAGGAAAGCGGGTTTCAGGAACTTAAAAACAGGGAAAACCTTCGCTATTATTACAGTTCAAAATTTACATCATCAACCGATGTGGCTCTGCAAATGGTTAAAAACAAAGAGCACTTGTTTGGTACCACCAAAACATGGAACAAAACTTGGTATGATTCGTCATTGCCACACTGGTTTCTCGATCGCACCTTCGCCAACACAAGTACTCTCGCAACCCGAGCCTGCTATCGGTTACACGATCTTACCAACGACCCGGATAATGAAGGGCGTTTTTATTCTATGGAAGGTGTTTATCTGGGAAATGGAACCTGTACTCATGTGTTTCATTACGAGCAGGCGCTTGGTCGGGTATTCCCCGGTTTAGCCCGCCAACTCAGAGAACAAACAGATTATGGAAGCTCTTTTCAACAAGATGGTTTAATTGGTTTCCGTGGAGAATTCAGTAATGAAGGTGCGCAAGAAGGGCGAGGCTATGCTGTTGATGGTCAGGCTGGGACAATATTGCGTGCCTACCGCGAATACACCATGTCGCCCGATAAGGTTTTTCTGGAGAAGAACTGGCCAAAAATAAAAAAGAGCATTGAATTTATGATTGCCCATGATGCCCGGAAAACGGGAAAGCCGGATGGAATTCTGGAAGGTGCGCAATACAATACATTGGACAGAATGTGGTTTGGCAAAATAGCATGGATGAGCAGTATGTATAATGCCGCCTTGCTTGCCGGAGAAGCAATGGCTACAGATTTGGGAGATAAAAAGTTTGCACTTAAATGCAAAAATATTGCTGCCTCCGGAAAGAAAAACATGACCAGTCAGCTTTTCAATGGCGAATATTTCATTAATATCCTTGATCCTGAGCATCCCGAAGCGCCCAATTCGTATCTTGGTTGCCACATTGATCAGGTACTCGGGCAGTCTTGGGCTATGCAGGTTGGTTTACCTCGTGTTTTGCCCGAAAAGGAGACCAAAAGCGCGCTGAGTTCAATATACAAATACAATTATCAGCCTGATATCGGAGATTATCTGTCGAAAGCAAAACTGAAACCGGTAAGGTTTTATGCACTTCCAAGAGAGTCTGGGACGGTTATGTGTTCGTTCCCTCGTGGAGGCGAAGAGGTTGTACCGGGAAAAGTAAATAACGAATGGGAAAGACTGATTGTCGGCTATTTTAGCGAATGTATGACGGGGTTCACCTATCAGGCAGCAGCGCACATGATTGCCGAAGGATTGACTGATGAGGGTATGACTATGATTAAAGCCATTCACGAAAGGTATAGTCCTGAAAAACGCAATCCATACAATGAGGTGGAATATGGCAATCATTATACACGTGCCATGTCGAGCTATGGGGCTTTTGTTGCGGCTTCCGGATTCACATACAACGGGTCAAAGGGCATAATTGGGTTCAATCCAAAAATTCAGCCCGAGAATTTTAGATCTGCTTTCATATCGGCTGAAGGCTGGGGAAGCTTTTCTCAAAAAAGAGATAGTGAAGGACAGCAAAATTCATTGGAAGTAAAATATGGTCGATTAAAAATTCAAACGATTGAGCTTTGTACTGGATCTGAGAAAAAAGTGAAGGATGTTAAACTTAATCTGAACGGTAATTTATTGCCAACCAGATTTTACCAAAATGGAGAAATGTTGACGTTGCACTTAACTGATTTGGAATTAGTCGCAAATCAGAAACTAATTATAACCATACAATGAAAAATAAAATAGCATTTTTTACTTTCATTTTATTATCTTTCCTGTGCTTTGCAATGAGGTGGACCGGAAAATCCGACCACGCAATGGCTAAACTAAGCTATGGTGGAGGGATGCGGCGGATTGGTAGGAGATCGTGGATATTGGATCAAGGGTGAAGTGGCGAGGGGCTCGAATTTGGGCTGCCGGAGCGGAAGGCGCAGCACGCAACGGAGCGTAGCGGAGTGGAGTGCGGAGCCTGGAGCGGAGGCAGCCCAAATTCGCCGCGCCGGGGGGCTGGGGAAGTTTGGGGAGGCTCATGCGGCTTTGGTGGTTGCTGGTATCGCCTGATAGACCACGGCTGGGGTCAGGTTGCCGAGCTTTTCATGAGGCCGCCAGTGGTTGTAGCGGTCGAACCAGACTTCCAGGCTCTCGCGCAAGGCTGGCAGCGTGCCGTGCTCGAACAGATAGATCCGCTCGTATTTTACGCTCCTCCAAAGCCGCTCGATGAAGACGTTGTCCATCCAACGCCCTTTGCCGTCCATGCTGATTTTCACTCCCAGATCCGTCAGGCGGCCCGTCCATTCCGCGGAGGTGAACTGACAGCCCTGATCGGTGTTGAAGATCTCCGGGACCTTGCCGGTGGCGTCCAGGGCCATCGTCAAGGCCTCCAGGCAAAGATCGGTTCCCATGGTGTTGGAAAGCGCCCAGCCCAGCACCTTACGCGAATTCCAGTCCATCACGGCGCACAGATAGGCGTGACCTCTGGGCATCGGCACGTAGGTGATGTCGGCGCACCACACCTGGTCGGGCCGGTCGATGGCGAGGTGGCGCAGCAGGTAGGGATATTTGCGGTGGCCGTCGTCCGGAATGCTGGTCCGCGGCTTGCACCAGATCGTCTCCTGGCCCATCTCGCGCCGCAGCCGGGCGACCCGCTTGCGATCGGTTTTCACCTCGTGGTCGCGCTCCAGCACCGTCACCAAACGGCGGCTACCAAGGCACGGATCCTTCATGTAAATCTCATCCAACAGCCGTTTGATACGGATGTCTTCCGGGTCTTCGTCCAAGGCTTTGTAGGTGATCGTGGAACGCGCCACGTCTAACAGGATTGATTGTTTCCTCATGCTGATTTTGGGATGATTTTTGTCCACCAACTCGACGCGATCCCTCACAGACCGAGTTGTTTGGACTTTTTTGTCAGCCAGTCCAATTCCACGGCCTGCTGGCCGATTTTGGCGTGGAGTTGGGCGCGTTCGCGTTCGAAATCCTCGGCTCCGGTTTTGCCGGTCCCGGGCCCGAAGACGCTCGCGGCTCCCTCGGCCATCGTCTTCTTCCACTCGGAAACCTGCACCGGGTGGATGTCGAATTCTTTGGCGATCTGCTGGATGGTTTTGACGCCCTTGAGCGCCTCAAGCGCCACTCGGGCCTTGAATTCGGGGTCGTGTCTTCTTCGTTTGCCTTTCATTTTGTGTGTGTTCGGTCACAGTGGGCGGGTGGAACGTTTTGCAAATCGCTCGTGGACGGCGCGGATCATCGTGTTTGCCATCGTGCTGGCAGCGCTCACTCGTGTTTCGGCGGACTTTCTTCCGCGGGTAGCCGCCGAATGCAACGGCTACCTCGAACATGCGATGGAGGAAATGAACTTCTCCGCCCGCGCGCATGATCGAATCCTGAAAGTCGCCCGGACGCTGGCCGACCTGACTGATTCACCGGACATCCGCCCGAACGACATTCTCGAAGCCATTCAATACCGCTCGCTGGATCGGAAGTTGTTCAGTTGACAGGCTCAGCGGCTCCCGTGCTTTTTTCGTTTCCCATCATCATATCTGGATATGAAGATTTGATTCTTGAAATGACGAATTTCATCGCTAGGGTCCCGCCATGCAACAGGCCGACGCTACCGCAGAAATCCAACGCGCCCTTACCGAGCGAATCTTCGTCCTCGACGGGGCGATGGGGACCACTATCCGCACCTACGGGCTCAACGAAGCCGATGCCCGTGGCACCCGTTTTGCGGAAAACGAGAAGGATTTGCTCAATAACGGCGACATCCTCTCCATCACCCGCCCGGAAATCATCGGCGATATTCACAAGCGTTTCTACGAAGCTGGCTCGGATATTTGCGAAACGAACACCTTTTCGGCGACCGGCATCGCGCAGAGTGAATTCTTCGTCGAAGACCCTCGTGAAAAAGGCGGCCGCAAGGATCCGGATTTTTTCCAGAAAATCCTCGAAGACAATTTCCTCAACGACCTTGCTTGGGAAATGAACGTCGAGTCATCCCGCCTCTGCCGGAAATGGGCGGACGACGTTGGCACCGACACCGGCCGCAAGCGCTACGTCGCCGGAGCCATCGGGCCACTAACGGTTTCGCTCAGCAACTCGCCGGACGCAAATGATTCCGGCTTCCGCGTGGTGACTTTCGATCAAGTGCTCGCCGCCTATCGGCACCAGATCCTTGGGCTGATAGAAGGTGGGTGCGACATTCTGATGGTCGAGACGATTTTCGATTCGCTCAACGCCAAGGCGGCGTGCGTGGCGATCGAGGAAATTTTCGCTGAGAAAAATTACCGTCTGCCTGTGATCGTTTCAGCGGCCGTCGGGCTCGGTGGGGAAACGATGATCTCCGCGCAGAAAGTCGAAGCACTTTGGAATGCATTCGCCCATATGAAACCTCTGGCGATCGGGCTGAATTGTTCGCTCGGACCGGATTTAATGCGTCCGCATTTAGAAGAGCTGTCAGCTTGTTCCCCCACTTGCATTTCCTGTTATCCGAATGCCGGCCTGCCGAACCCGCTCGCGCCCACCGGATTCGATCTGGAACCGAATCACATGCATGACTACATGGCAGAATTCGCGAAAGCCGGCCTTCTCAATCTAGCAGGTGGTTGCTGTGGAAATACGCCAGAACACGTAGCCGCGATTGCACAGGCAGTTGCCAAGTATGCCCCGCGAGAGGTGCCGGTCATTGGTTGAACGAAACGCTGAGACGCGGAGGAAGGGGAGAGTTACACAGAGAAAGAAACACTATGAAAACAAAGGAAGAGTTTAACGAGCTGTCTGGAGCGATAATCGATAGTGCGCTGGAGGTTCATCGCGAATATAGCCCTAGGCTTCTTGAGAGGACTTATGAAGCAGCGCTGGCTAAGGAGCTTTTTCTTAGAGGTATTTCTTCGATACGGCAGCTTGCTTGCCCAGTCATCTATAAGGGAGAGACCTTGGAGGAGGAAGGCTACCGGATTGACTTGCTTGTTGAGAATTCTGTCGTTTTGGAACTGAAAACGGTTTCTGAACTGCTCCCCATTCACAGCGCACAGCTTCACACCTATATGAAATTATCAGAAAAATCACTCGGACTTCTAATCAATTTCAACGTCATCCTCCTACGTGACGGCATCAAACGTCGTGTCATCAACTTCCCCCAGTAAACTCTGCGAATCTCTCTGCTTTCTCTGCGCCTCTGCGGTTCGCTTGATCTATTATGAAAACTATCCCACACGCCCTCCGCCTGTCTGGCACTGAGGCCTACAATCACACCTCCGACAAGCGCTTCCTGATGATCGGCGAGCGCGCGAATGTCGCGGGCTCACCCCAGTTTGCGAAGCTTGTTAGAGCTGGCGATCTAGAGGCCGCTGTTGAAGTTGCCCGACAGCAAGTCGGCAATGGAGCGAACGTCATCGACATCTGTTTCGACGACGGCCTGATCGACGGCAAGGCAATGATGGCGCGTTTTCTCAGTTTGCTGCAGGGCGAGCCAGACGTCGCAAAAGTGCCGATCATGGTGGATTCCTCGAAGTGGGAAATCCTCGAAGAAGGCCTGAAATACCTGCAAGGGAAGGGGATTGTTAACTCGATCTCGCTCAAAGAGGGTGAGGAGAATTTCAAGAAGCAGGCCCGCCACATCATGCGCTACGGCGCGGCGGTGGTGGTGATGGCCTTCGATGAAAACGGCCAGGCTGCTAGCTATGAGGAGAAGATCCGGATCTGCGAACGCGCCTATCGGATTTTAGTCGATGAGGTTGGCTTCAATCAAGACGACATCATTTTCGATCCCAACATCCTCACGGTGGCGACAGGCATCGAGGAGCATAACAACTACGCCATCGACTTCATCAACGCCACCCGCTGGATCAAGGAGAACTTGCCCGGAGCGAAAGTCTCTGGTGGTGTATCAAACATTTCTTTCTCATTCCGTGGCAACAACAAAGTGCGCGAGGCGATGCACTCCGCTTTCCTCTATCATGCGGGAAACGCAGGCATGGACATGGGCATCGTGAACGCCGGGATGCTCGAGGTTTACGATGAAATTCCGAAGGAACTTCTTGAATGTGTGGAAGATGTGCTGCTGAACCGCCGCCCGGATTCTACCGAACGCTTGCTTGATCTAGCGGAAAGCTACAAAAATGTCAGTGGCAAGAAAATCGAGGAAGACCTTTCGTGGCGCGAGCAGCCGGTGGAAAAACGCCTCGAGCACGCGCTGCTCCGTGGCATCGACAAATACATCGACGAAGACACTGAAGAAGCCCGCATCAAGTATGTGCGCCCGCTGAAAGTCATCGAAGGCCCGCTGATGGATGGCATGGGCGTCGTCGGCGATCTCTTCGGCGCAGGGAAAATGTTCCTGCCTCAGGTCGTGAAATCGGCACGCGTGATGAAGAAGGCGGTGGCTTGGCTTTTCCCTTACATGGAGGCCGACAAGGCGGAATATCTCGCCGGTGACATCGCCGCTTTGAAAGAAGAGAACCCGGCACTTACCGATGACGAGGCATTGAAACTCGCCGAGCGTGCGCGGTCCGCCGGACGTTTCCTCATTGCAACGGTGAAGGGCGATGTGCACGACATCGGCAAAAATATCGTCGGCGTTGTTCTATCCTGCAATGGCTTTGAAGTCACCGACATGGGCGTGATGGTTTCGTGTGATAAAATTCTAGCAAAAGCCGTGGAACTCGGCGCTGACGTGATTGGGCTATCGGGTTTGATCACTCCATCGCTGGATGAAATGGTGCATGTGGCGAAGGAAATGGAGCGGCTTGGATTCACCGTTCCACTTCTCATCGGTGGGGCGACCACCTCCGCAGCGCACACCGCGATCAAGATCGCGCAACATTATTCCGGGCAAGTGGTCCATGTGCTAGATGCCTCTCGTTCGGTGCCTGTCACCACTTCTTTGCTGTCGAAAGACCAACGCGATGCCTTTGGTGTTGAGAATAAAGCGAAGCAGCAAAAGCTGCGCGACAATTTCCTCGGTGGCCCGAAAAAGGAAACTCTATCAATCGCCGATGCCCGCGCTGCCGGTCCGAAATACGATTGGACAAGCTACACGCCGCCAGTGCCATCGTTCACAGGCACCCGCACGATCAAAAGCCCTTCATTGCGCGAACTCGTGAAGTTCATCGACTGGACTCCCTTCTTCCATGCATGGGAATTGCGCGGCGTATGGGATCGGGAAACGAAGACGCTCAAGACGAAAAACGCCGAGGGTGCCATCGAAGCCGGCAAGCTCTATCAAGACGCGCTGTTCTGGGTGGATCGCATCATCGACGAGGATCGCTGCCACGCGGAAGGAATCTACGGATTCTTCCCGGCGAACGCGGATGGCGACGACGTGATTGTCTGGACCGACGAATCCCGGACCACTGAGCGCACGCGTTTTCACAGTCTCCGCCAGCAGCTCAAGAAGGATTCCGGAAAACCGAACGTCGCTCTATCAGACTGGGTCGCGCCTGATCAAGTAAAGGACTACGTCGGCGGCTTCGTCGTCGGCATCCACGGCGCGCACGAATTTGCGGAGGAGTTGGATAAGGAAATCGATCCCTACGGTGCGATCATGGTCAAGGCGATCGCCGATCGATTTGCCGAAGCGTTTGCCGAATTTCTCCATCACAAGGCCCGCGTCGAGTGGGGCTATGAAACCGAGGACGAGCTCACGCACGACCAACTCATTCACGAAAACTATCAGGGAATTCGCCCTGCGCCGGGCTATCCCGCGCAGCCGGACCACACTGAGAAGCCGATCCTTTTCGATCTGCTAGGCGCATCCGATGCTACCGGCGTCACCCTCACGGAAAGCTGTGCGATGCATCCGGGAGCCGCTGTCTGCGGGTTGTATTTTTCGCATCCGGAGAGCCACTACTTCGCGATTTCCGAGCTGCAAAAGGACCAGATCGAGGACTACGCAAAGCGCAAAGGCATGACTCTGGCCGAAGCTGAGAAGTGGCTAGGCCCATGGCTTGGATACGCTTGATCTCTGCGAGAATTCCCCTCGACGGCCTCTGATTTCTGTTCAAGGTGCTCATGAAAATCATGAACATGATGATGAACATTAAGACGTGTGTGGTGGTTGCTGCTCTGAACTTCGCTGGATTCGCATGCGCAGGTGGTGAGGGCTGGTCGTCCGATTTCGCCGCAGCAAAAAAGGAAGCGGCGGATTCGAAGAAAGACCTTCTGATGGACTTCACCGGCTCCGACTGGTGCGGATGGTGCATCAAGTTGAACGAAGAGGTTTTCAGCAAAGAACCGTTCAAAATTGGCGTGAAAGACAAATTCGTTTTGGTGGAAGTCGATTTTCCCAAGGACAAATCCAAGCTCAGCGAAGAGACACTCAAACAGAATGAGGAACTCGGAAAGAAATATGGAATCCAAGGCTATCCGACGATCCTGCTCGCCGATGCCGATGGCAAGCCTTTTGCCGCGACTGGCTATCAGAAGGATGGTCCCGAAGCTTATGTGAAGCACCTCGATGAACTTCTTGCGAAGAAAGCCGTGAGGGACGAGTCATTCAAGGCAGCCGAAAAGGCAGAGGGAGTTGACAAGGCGAAGGCGCTAGTTTCCGCGCTCAACGCGATGGAACTCGACGATGCCATCGTCGCAAATTTCTATGGAGACACCGTAGAACAGATCAAGAAGTCCGATCCCAAGGATGAGACCGGATTTGGTAAGGCTACAGCAGCAAAGGAGCGCATTGCGAAGTTTCAGGGTGATCTGATGGAATTGGCCAAGAAGCAGGACTTCGACGGAGCGATGGCCCTTGTTGAAAAGACTCTCAAGGAAGGCGGCTTTCCCAGCGACGAAACCCAACAACTGATGGCGACCCGCGGGATGATTTTCGCCCAGCAGAAAAAATTTGACGAGGCGATCAAGGCAGTGGACGAAGCGAAGGCCTATGCGCCGGAGAGCGAGATCGCCACCAGCTTGGATGGATTCAAGAAGCGGCTAGAAGATAGCATGAAGAAGGCGGCTGACGGCGAAAAGGCCGAAGAGCCGGATGCGAAGTGATGGGATGCGTCGGTTGATGTCCTCGTTCCAACCGTGGATGCGCTTCAACCGCCCAGTGTGTTATGAGACTACTCTGGTTCTTTCTCGCGATTGCCGCTCTGGTCCTTGCCTCCTGGATGATCTGGGGTGGGGGATGGGAAACGCAATTCACGTTGGAGGGCAGCGTCCGTTGGTTAGAGAGCGCTGGGCCCTGGGCATGGGCGGCGGGGATTTTGTTGTTAGCCGCAGATCTGATATTGCCGGTGCCGAGCACGGTGGTGATATCGGCGTTGGGTTTCATTTACGGGACATTTGTAGGAGGGATGATCGCGGGGATTGGTTTAATGTGTGCAGGTTTGGCTGGCTACGGCGTGGGCCGCTTGTTTGGTGAGCGTTTTGCCCGTCGCTGGTTGGGCGATCGGGATTTTGAAAAGGGCAGCTTGTTGTTTGCCAAAGGCGGCGGTTGGGTGGTGGCCTTGTCGCGGGCGCTGCCAATCTTGCCAGAAGCTGTTTCCTGCATGGCGGGGCTGGTGCGCATGCCGTTTGGGGAGTTTCTAACATCGTTGGTCTGTGGCAGCCTGCCGATGGGATTTCTCTTCGCTGCGATCGGTGCGTCGGGGCATGCTTCACCCGGGTGGGCATTCGCACTCAGTCTGGTTGTGCCAGGTGTGCTTTGGTTCGGCACTGCGCGACTGAACCGACGGCATATCGGGTCTTGATCAGATGCTCTCCCCGTTTGATGGTCCGCCGATGCGCATCGAGATTCTTAACACCGGCACCGAACTCCTTCTTGGCAATACGCTGAACACTCATGGGGCCTGGTTTGGCCGTGAGTTGTTCAAACTCGGCCTGCGAATCACACGCCAGACGACCGTGCCCGATGGCGACGCAATCCGCGAGGCGCTCGAAGAGGCGATCATGCGCTCTGACGCCATCATCGTGACCGGCGGCTTAGGGCCGACCAGCGATGACCTGACACGCGAGATCACAGGTGAGGTGCTCGGCTTGGAACTCATCACCGACGAGGCGGCGCTAAGATCGATTGAGAATTTTTTCGCACTGCGCGATCGCCCGATGGCGGAGGCCAATCGCAAGCAGGCGTTGACGTTGGTGGGGGCCGATGTCCTGCCGAATGCGAACGGCACCGCTCCCGGCATATACGTTCCGCCGAGGCTCAACGGGCGCGCGAATTGTGCGGTATTTCTCCTGCCCGGACCGCCGCGGGAACTCTATCCGATGTTTCATGGCGAGGTGGCACCGCGTTTGAAGGCCTTGGCTGGACTGGAAACGGCAAACGCGGCGCTGGAATTGAAATTCACCGGCATTGGTGAGAGTGATTTCCACGATGGCATCGACCAACGGTTGGCGGTAGTTCCCGGATTGGAATACGGCTACTGCGCACACATCGGCGAGGTGGACCTGCGACTGATAGGAAATCCCGAAGCGCTTCTTGAGGGGCGGAAGATCGCGCTGGAGCACTTCGATCATTACTTGATCAGTGACGACGGGTCTTCGCTAGAGAAGACGGTTGTGAGGCTAATGGCGGAGCGCGGTATGACACTGGCCACGGCCGAAAGTTGCACCGGCGGTCTGGTTTCCAACAGGATCACCAATGTCCCAGGATCGAGCGAGGTTTTTACCCACGGCTTCGTGACTTACGCGAATGAAGCGAAGATTAATATGTTAGGAGTTTCGGCCACTGACATCGCAGATCATGGCGCGGTCAGCGAAACAGTGGCCCGACAGATGGCGGAAGGTGCGCTGCGTGCCAGCGGTGCGTGTATTGCGGTTTCTGTAACAGGCATCGCCGGGCCTGGCGGTGGAAGCGAGGAGAAGCCGGTCGGCACGGCGTGGCTTGCGGTAGCGGCGAAGGGTGGGGAAACGACTTCATTCCGGATTTTTCACCCACGTAACCGGAAGGACTTCAAGCTGGCAGTTAGCCAAGCGGCGCTCGAAGCGGTCCGGAGACGTCTGAAAGGTATTTCCTGATCATTTTTCCTGCTCAGGCGAGGGGACTTCCTTGGTGAAAAGGTCCTTGAGATACCCGGCTGATAGAAGTTCGGGGGTGATGATCGGTTCTTTGCCGGGCACATACAGAACATTGACCGGAATTGCCGCGCGGTGAAGCTCCTGGATCTTTGCTTCGACTTCCGGATTGGCGTTCGTCTTGTCTCCACGGAGCGTGACGATTCCCTTCTGTTTCATCAGTGCGACGACCTCGGCGTCGTAAGCATGGTGCTTGTTCACTTGGCAGGTCGCGCACCACTGGGCGGTGAAGTCGATGTAAACGGGAGTTCCTTTTGCGAGCAGGTCATCGACCGTCTGTTGGGACCATTTTTCCCAAACCAGCGCGGATTTTTCCGGGGGCTTGATCAGCATGAATCCACCGACAGCGAATAGGACTGTTAGTGCGAGCGCGATCCTGCGGGTGGCAACAGGGCGGTGCGGGAGATACCAGCGGCCATAGATCCATCCGGCGATTGCAATGCCGCTCAGTCCAAAAATCGGGCCTAGCAGGTTTTCCAATCCGATCTGCCCTGCATACACCCAGAGCAGGTAGCCTGCGGTAGCGAAGAGGAAAAACGACATCGCCTGTTTGAAACTTTCCATCCAGACACCCGGGCGCGGGAGGAAGTTGATCAGGTTCGGGAAAATCGATAGAATGAGATAGGGTAGGGAAAGCCCGATGGCCATTGCTGCGAACGCCGCAAAAAACTGGAACGCGGGCAGTGCGATCGCAGCTCCGATGGCGACTCCGAGGAAGGGGGCTGAGCAGGGCGTTGCGACGACGGTAGCGAGCACTCCGGAAAAAAACGATCCGCCTAGGCCTTGTTTCGATTGCAGTGAGCCACCGACGGATGTCGCGGACGTTCCGAGCTCGAAGATGCCGAACATGTTCACCGCGAGTATGAACATAAGAAGCATGAGAACCAAAACCACCCAAGGATTCTGGAGCTGATAGCCCCATCCGATGGAATCCGCGCCGCCGCCCGCTGCGGCTCTGGCGGCGAAGAGGATACCGCTGATCACTCCGAATGAAGCAAGCACTCCACCCGCGAAGGTGAGGCCGTGCATGGCGATTTTTTTCCGATCCGATCCTGCCTGTTGGACGAAGCCCATGATCTTGAGACCGATGACCGGGAAGACGCAGGGCATCAGATTCAGAATCAGCCCGCCTAGCAGCATTCCGCCGAGGATGGGCAGATACTTCGAAAGGGGGAGAGATTGGGCGGGCGCACTCGCGATGGTGGTGTCCGGAACTTCAATCGCTATGGGGCCGGCAAGAATCCCGGAGAACGATTTTCCCTGGGGAATCGGTTTGTCGAATGTGTCTTTGGTCGCACGCTTCAAATTGACCAACCACGCGCTGCCGTCGCGGGTGATTTTTCCTCCGGCGCTGGCGGGTTGAAGGAAGGACTGATTCGGAATGAAATCGACAGGTGTGCCGGTAAACGACAGATCAGGCTCCACTCGGAGCTGGACTTCGTCGCTGGCGGCGATGGCTGAAAATTTCCATGAAGCTGCCTTCACCGCTTGGCTGGCACGCGCTTTTTTGAAGAGTTCGGCGGTGGTGGGATTTTTCTCAGCGGCGGCGGTGACTGCGAGCGCAAGGGAGAGAGTGCGCTTTTCGTTGATGCAACTGTCGTTGCAAATCTGCCACTTTGCATCGGCCGTCAAGGTGACGGTTTCTCCGACCTTCAAGGTGGCGGGTGCCTTGATATCGACAATGAAAACTGGACTGCCCAGATAGGCGAAGCTTTTGCCGAAATAGCCGTCCTTCACCACCGGCACCGGCCATTGGATGGGCCCGGCGGTGAAACCTTCCGGCAGTTTCCACTCGATCTCGGGAGGAAGTTCGACGCCGCCTGAGTTCTGATAGTAGCTGTGCCATTCTTCGGGGTGGACGAGTTGCAGGGCGACGGAAAAGGACGTGCCCGGCGCAATAGTCTTCTCCTCTGAGGCGAGAGTGGCCGTCGAGGAGGTGCTGCCGAGTTCGAATTGGCCCCTGACAGTAGATGAAAAGGCGATTAGGCAGAATAGTAATGCAGTGAAACGGTGCATGGGTGGAGTTGGCTTACAGGTGTGTGAGGAATGAAACAGCGGAATCATCCCAAAAAAAAGAGGCGTCCAGAAATTGGACGCCCCGTGGAACCAGACAAGATGGATTTAGTAACGATTGTATTGTTCTTGATCACGCGCATTCCCATAGGCACCACCGACAGCAGCGCCACCAGCGGCTCCGATCGCGGCTCCTTCGAGAGTTCTACCGGATTGGGCTCCAACGACTCCGCCGATGAGGGCACCGCCGAGAGCACCGGTGGCCGCGCCGCGTTGAGTGTTTGGTCCGGGAGGAGCCCCACAGTTGGAGAGGGCAAGGCCTGCGAGAACACTGACGATGGCTGTAAATGTAAATTTCATGGGATTGTGAGGTGGTTGAATCATGAGCGGGTGCATTCAAGTGAAGTTGAAGGTTCCGTTCTCCCAAGAATCGCCGAGGGAATCAAAAAATCATCCGATTTTTCAATCGGGACGGAAAACCGTCAGTTTTTCCGCCACAGCCAGCGCAGAGTATCGGGGAATATCGCTCCTCCGTCCTTGCCTGAGTGGCTGCCGTGCGTCCAGACGTAGCGGTGGTCGTATTTCGCGAATTTGAGAGCTGCCTGCATCTGCATGTTGCCGAGGGGCCAAGAACCGTGCGGGTTGTCGAGATCATTAATGCCATCTTGGAAGAAGGCGCGGATCGGCTTCGGAGGAGTTTTTCGGATGAGTCCCGGATAAATATCGCCGCCTCGAATGTTAGTGAAACTGCCGATCTGCGAAACCACCTTGCGGAAGATGTCTGGACGTTGCCAGGCGACGGTCCACGCGCAGATCCCACCGGAGCTGAGGCCACAGATCGCACGTTGTTCAGGGTTGGTCGTTAGGTTGTGGGTTTTGGCGACTTCCGGCAGAATTTCGTCAGTTAGGAAGCGGGCGTAGGCATCGGACAACGTGTCGTATTCGACGCTGCGGTTGTTTCCTTTCCATGGGTCCTTCGGCAGCTCTGTGTCGAGGTTGCCGGGGTTGATGAAAATTCCGATCATCGGTGGGATGTCTCCGGCGGCGATGAGATTGTCCAACACCACCGTAGCACGGAAGTCTCCATCTGGTTTCAGGTAGGTATGGCCGTCCTGAAATACCATGACGGCGGCGGGTTTTGAGGGATCGAGATTGGCAGGTGCATAAACGAAATACTGGCGGATCGTGCCGGGAAATACCTTGGAGTCTTTCCAAACATGTTCTGTTACCGTGCCCGCGGGGACGCCGGCTTTCGGCATTGAGTTTTCTCCTAGCTTGAGTTCGGGGGCATCCGGCAAGCTGATGGCGGCGGTAGGATCCTCGCCGTGAGAGGCGAGTGTCATCAAGAAGAGAGAGGCGAATATTCTGAGCATCCGCTGTTAACGTAGGGGAGATGTCGGCGTCTTTCGAGATTTGGCAAATCCCTGGGCCGAGGTTTACCGACTTGAGACTTCATTGTCTGAGGAAAAAAGCATAGCGTCCGACATGACACTTGAAGTCTCGACGCCAGCGCTGCTGTTTCCGGCCATCAGTCTGCTGTTTCTTTCCTACACAAACCGGTTTCTTCATCTCTCAGCCCTGATCCGCGATCTTCACCGGGAGTGGATACGAAACGGCGATGCGACCCTGCGTGCGCAGATCGACAACCTACGGCGGCGGTTGACACTGATTCGGACGATGCAGTTGTTCGGTGCGATCAGCCTGTTTCTGTGTGTTGGTTCAATGCTTGGAGTGATCGGGGCCTACAAAGCCGCCGCGATCACAGCATTCCTGACTGCGCTAGTTCTGATGGGGATTTCTCTGGCCTGCCTGATTTACGAAGTGTGGATATCCGGCGGTGCGCTACGAATCCTGCTCAACGCGGTGGACGGGAAAGAGTGATGGTTTTGAAATCAAAAGTTGGCACGGGTGGTGCTT
Organism: Verrucomicrobiales bacterium; assembly: GCA_038237425.1. Taxonomy (GTDB): domain Bacteria; phylum Verrucomicrobiota; class Verrucomicrobiia; order Verrucomicrobiales; family Akkermansiaceae; genus Luteolibacter. The sequence continues at coordinate 28,473 of JBBRYQ010000012.1, read as the reverse complement.
TATTTCATTTGTCGCGACACAATCAGGCGGTCCGATTGAGATGCCTCTAGGTTAATGGGTTTTCCTGGTGGATGATCAATCGGGCCGCTTCTTTTTTGCGGGTGGGTGTTTTCTGAGGTGTGAAGCACGTTTCCCTTCCTTTGAAATGAAGGCTGGATTGCCTGTTTGGAAAATAGTTTCATCTTTTGGGAATTTAGGTCTTGCCGGCCCGGCTCACGCGTGGTAATTCTTCCGCGTCGCAAGACAAGGCGGTCCGACTGAGATGCCTCCCGGGTTAATGGGTTTTTCCTAGGGGGATGATCAGCCGGGCCGCTTCTTTTTTGTCCGGAATTCAGTGTCAGTCCGGAACTTTCGGATTTTTAAACTCCGGCAATTTTGCTAACGTCCGCCGCATGAAGTTGATCCGATTCGGTGACGAGGGGCGTGAGGAACCAGGCGTGATCTTACCGGATGGCCGCAGAATCGATGCCAGCGGGGAATTCATCGACTACGATGAAGGCTTTTTCGCGATGGGTGGGCTGGAAGCGCTTGCAGAATGGGTGGCCGATGGTTGCCCGGGCGGACTGCAAGTGGATCCGTTGGTAAGGCTCGGCCCGCCAGTGGACCGTCCTTCCAAGATTGTATGCATCGGGAAAAATTACCTCGAACATGCCATCGAACTGGATGAGGGGATCCCGACGGAGCCTGCGATTTTCATGAAGGCGACGAGTGCGTGGAGCGGGCCATTCGATGACGTGATTATTCCGCGCGGCTCGACGAAGCTGGATTATGAAGTCGAGCTAGCGATCGTGATCGGTCGCACGGCCTCGTATGTGGATGAGATGGAATCCTTGGACTATATCGCCGGGTATTCGTCGTTTTGTGATTTTTCTGAACGGGCTTTTCAAAAAGACATGGGCGGCCAGTGGACGAAAGGTAAAAGCGCGGATAGCTTCGCACCAATGGGACCTTGGCTGAGCACGGTGGATGAAATCAATGATCCGCAAAAACTGCGCCTGTGGAGCAAGGTGAATGGCGAGCTGCGGCAGAACAGTTGGACGGGAGACATGCTATTTTCCGTGCGGCAATTGGTCAGTTACGTGAGTCGATTCATGACGCTGCTGCCCGGCGATGTGGTGGCCACCGGTACTCCGAGCGGGGTGGCGATGGGCATGAACCCGCCGCGTTACCTTCAAGCCGGGGATTTTGTGGAATGCGGTGTGGAGGGCCTTGGCGAGCTCGCGCAACGGGTGGTAGCCATTCGAAAATGATCAAGCCCTTCTCCAGATTCAAAGGGGCACTGCATCCTTGGCCGAAACCGCCGGGTGGGCCTCATTATTCGGTCTGTCATTTCTGTGATACCCTGCACGAAGCTTTTCAAGTGCCAGAAGGCACGGCCGCACGCTGCAAATGCTGCGGTGCGCTGCTCTACCAGAATCGCCCCGCCTCGCTAGTGCGCGCTACGGCGTTTTCCATGACATCGCTGATCCTAATGGTGGTGGTGCATTTTTTCCCTTTCCTGATCATGGACGCGGAAGGTGGCTTCCGTTCCAGTTTGAATCTAACGTCTGCGGCGACAGCGTTGTTTAGAGAGGGGAGTCCTATCTTAGGAACCGGGCTGGCGTTTTTCACCATCATCGCACCGATCGGGATGGCGTCTGGGCTGATCTATGTGTGCGGCCCACTGATGTTCGGTCGTATCGCTCCCGGGGCGATGTTTGTGGCGAAATGGCTCAACAAGACAGAGCCATGGAACATGGTGGAGGTGTTCCTGCTAGGTGTTTTGGTGAGTTTGCTGAAACTGGCAAAAGTGGCGGAAGTGCATTTCGGCCCGGGCTTCTGGGCCTTTGGGGTGCTCATGTTTTGCATGGCGGCGGCGATCGCTTCGATCGACCGGGACGAACTATGGGACCGCCTGGAGGTGGCGAAATCATGAGACATCTTCTGCCAAGGGCCTCCCATCAAGGGCTGGCAGGTTGCCACACTTGCGGCAAGGTTTCGCCAGTGACAGCAGGCGTGTGTCCACGCTGCGGCTCGCACCTGCATCTCCGGAAAGCGCACAGCATCACCCGCACGGTGGCACTCATGCTTGCGGCGGCGGCACTTTACATTCCAGCCAATATCCTGCCAGTGATGACGGTAACAGAGCTCGGAGATGTCGATGCGACGACCATCACCGCCGGGATGATCCGTTTCTGGAGATCTGGTGCCTATCCGATCGCCTTGGTGATTTTTACGGCGTCCATCATGATCCCGCTTTTGAAAATTGTCGCGCTGAGCTGGCTCTGTCTCGCTGCGTCCGGAAAACTCCATCCGTCGCCAGCGATGCTCGGGCGGGTTTACTGGTTCACCGAACTGCTCGGCCGCTGGTCGATGATTGACATCTTCGTCGTCGGAATTTTGGTGGCACTGGTGCAGCTCGGAAACTACATGACGATCACTCCCGGCCCGGGAGCGCTTGCATTTGCTGGGGTGGTCGTGCTTACCATGTTCGCAGCGATGAGCTTCGACCCCCGCCTTCTCTGGGACCGCCTCGAAATGCTCGGGCTGGATCCATCCTCACCTCTTAAAAAATCAGACACTTGAGCGAACCGACCCCAACACCCGCCGCAGAACCCGAATATCGCGCCGCACAGCGTTGGAATATCGTTTGGGTAGTTCCGGTCATCGCGCTGCTGATCGGCAGTTGGATGGTCTATCATAATTTCAGCGCGAAAGGCCCGGTCGCACGGATCGGCTTCGAAACGGCGGATGGCATTGCAGCCGGGAAAACCGACGTCCGCTGCCGTTCGGTGAGAGTAGGGGTGGTGAAGACGGTGAAATTGACCGATGACCTACAAACCGTAGTCGTCACGGTGGAACTCGATTCTGATTCAGAGCGACTACTGCGGAATGGCACCCACTTCTGGGTGGTCCGTCCGCGGGTCTCTACCACGGATATTTCCGGCCTCGGCACGCTGCTCACAGGGGCCTACATCGAGCTCGATCCAGGGCCTGACAACGGCGTCGAGGTCAACGATTTCGAAGGGCTCGAAACCCCGCCCGCTACCAATCGCAATATTCCCGGCAGGCGACTCGTGCTCACCGCCGAAGAGGCAGGCTCGTTAGTCGCTGGCGCGCCGATTTACTACCGTGGCCTTGAAGTCGGCCGGATCGAAAGTCGGAAACTCGATGAAAATGGCAACACCGTCACTTACGACGCCTTCATCCGTGAGGAATTCAGCATGCTAGTGAAGCAGAATAGCCGCTTTTGGAACACCAGCGGCATCGATATCAGCGCCGGCGCGGATGGCTTCAAAATCCACACTCCATCCTTCCAAGCCATGGTTTCCGGTGGCGCTACTTTCAGCGTGCCCGAGGGCCTCCAACCCGGAAAACCCGCTGAGGATGGCATGAAATTCACCCTCTTCCCTGACGAAGACGCGGCAAACGGCTCGACCTTCAATCCAACGATGAAATTTCTGCTGCTGTTCGAGCAATCCGTGCGCGGCCTCACCCGGACTGCCCCAGTCGAGTTCCGCGGCATCGTCATTGGCCGGGTGGCGGATATTTCCCTCGATTACCTAAAAAATGCCGAGGACTCACGCATCCCAGTGCTCATCGAAATCGATCCCTCCCTCCTACGCCGCGAAAATGCCGACAAGATCATGAACCCGGATTCCGAGTTCCTCAGAACCGCCGTGCTGCAAGGACTGCGTGCTTCCTTGAAAACCGGAAGCCTCCTCACCGGTGCGCTGTTCGTGGACCTTGATTACTATAAGGAGGCGGCGCCGGCCGAGCTCACAAAAATCGGTGAACTCACCATTCTACCCACCGTCTCATCCGGTCTCGCCCAACTTGAGGCCAAAGTAAACGCCATCCTAGAAAAAGTACAGGCCGTGGATATTGAGGGCACGGTGAAAAAATTTGGCGCCACCGCAGATGAAGCTGCAATTACCCTCAAGGAAATCAGGGAAACCACCGCATCCGCCCGCAAGACACTTGATTCCGCCGAATTTGCCAAACTCCCGTCCGATCTCCGCGCCGCGCTTGCCTCCGTGGACAAATCCGTATCCAGCGTGGGACCTAACGGTCCGATTCAGGGCGATCTTCTCCGCACACTTGAGGAACTCCGCGCCGCGCTGCGCTCGATGAAGGCGGTCACCAACACCATCGATGAAAAGCCGAATTCCATTCTCTTCGGCCGTGATTCCTCTGGAAATCCCATTCCAAAAGCGCCCGGCGGCAAACGCTGATATTTCCCACTCCCGATGAAACGAATCTTCTATTTCCTCAGCACGCTCCTACTTGCCGGCTGCTCGATGCCCGATAAAACCTACTACGTCCTCACCCCGGAAGGCCCGTCGCCATCCGGCGGCGGCATCGGCATCGGAGTCGGCCCGGTGGCTCTTGCGGAATACATCGATCGCCCGAACCTCGTCGTCCAACAGACTTCGAACCAGCTCGGCGTGGCGGAAAGCCACCGCTGGGCGGGTGATCTTTCCCAAGGCATCTCACGCGTGACAGCGGCGAACCTCGGCCGCCGGATGAAGTCAGGAAACGTCCGCGTCTATCCGTGGCAGCATGACGACGAGATCAGCTATCAGGTCACTCTCGACATCCGCCAGCTTCACAGCGGTGAAGATGGCTACGCAGTGATCGAGGCTGGCTGGCGCGTTTACAGTTTCCCCGACAAGCGCCTCAAGGTTTCCAAAACCTTTGTCGATCGTGAACCGCTAGAAGCCAGTGGCTACGGCCCGATGGTCGCTGCGGAGTCGAGGCTGCTAGCCAGGCTCGCCCAAGATATCGCCACTGGCCTGCGCTGATAGAGGTTCCGGTCACGGAATCAGATAGAATGGATTCGGAAGCTTGAACGTGCGTTCAGCGTAGCCGCCATCGAGATCGGACTGCTGGTCACCGATGTTGGCAACGATGGTGTAGCCCTGTTCAGTGATTTTCCTTCGCTCTTCGGCTTTGAACGAGCCGACGGCCATCTTTGAATCATCCGCGCGGACCAGCAGCGCTTCGAAATCCCCCATGCCCTGCATCCGGAGATTGCGGGCGGTGGCCTCTTTTTCGCTCGCACGGCGGCCGGTGATGAAAAACACGGTCACGTTGTTAGCCCGCGCGGTTTGGTAAACTCCGCGCACCGGTTGGATGGCCGGGGCCTTACCAATCATCACCCACTTGCTCCACGCTTCCGGCTGATAGCCCCAGTCCGCAGCCTGCATGTGATCGAGATTTGAGAGTGTCGTTTCATCAATGTCGAAAACGATGGCGGGTTTGGAAATTCCGCTGCGCGCACGGCTGGTGAGCCATGCGTTGGCGGATGCAGCGACCGAGGCGAGATCCGCGTCGTATTGTTTGTTGGTGACGTAGTAACTCACCTCCGACTTCACCGCCGATAGATTTTTAGGCTCATGCGACACCGGCCCGGCACAACTACCGAGCAGGAATGCCAGCAGAATAGAAAGCGGGGCGTGCTTGGGAATGAACATGAATCTTGATGAGCAGATGTCAGGCCGAGCGGATTGGTTTCGGCAAATCGGCCAGTTCATGGCTCGAATACGCTCACATGACCTGATGCTTCCTTGAGAAGCGAAGCCTCAAATGCAGCGACCGCAGTGCGCCGCTTGATGGTCTCAAGGGCGGCGATGATCTCGGGTTTTGCTTGTTCGAAAGTGCGTGGCTCGGCCGGTTTGCGGGCAGTGACTTCGGCAAGGTGCCAGCCGAGGCGGCTGCGAATGAGAGTGGGTATGTTGATTCCTAACGAAAATAGTGGGGCTGCGAAATCGACGGGTAAGCGGTCGTAACTCATCCAGCCCAGCATTCCGCCGCTGTCCTTGGTAGCGGGATCCTCGCTGAGTTCCTTCGCCAGCGTGGCGAAGTCTTTTTTCTTTTCGGTGAGTGCGGCGAGCGCTTCATCGAGTTTCTGCTTCGCCTCTTCCGGCGGATGGTCGAGGGTAGGAATGAAAATGTGGCGGGCTTCCACGCGCACTGGATTGGCGAGGTCCTTGCTGTTTTCATCAAACCATTTTTGGGCATCTTCATCGGTTACTTTGATTTGCGATGCGATCCGCGACTCGATGAATTTCTCCTGCTGGATGGACGCGGCTAGGCGGTTTTTTAAATCATCCTCGCTGTGGATGCCCTGTGATTTCATGGCTGTATCGAGGCCTTCCTTGGTCTCGAAACGGCCGAGAAGTCTGCGTAGGCGGGCATTGGTTTCTTCGGGACTAACAAGAGGCGGCTTTTCCTGCTCCTTGATTTTTGCTCGGAGGAGTTCATGGCAGATGAGCTCGTCGAGCGCCGCTTTGCGTTCGGCGGGCGTTAGGTCTTTTATGATTTTGCCTTCGAGCCAGAGTTTTTCTCTAACTGCGCGGTCGAGTTGGCTGCGGGTGATCGTTTGGTCGAATACCTTGGCAACAAGTCCCCGCGATTTTTCCCGTGCGACGGAGGCGTTGCTCGCTGGATTGAGAAGGTCAATCTGATGGCGCAAAGGGCCGTGGAACACGAATAGATCGCCTGCCAGATAGACCGCGATGCCGCAGAGCGCAAGGCGGATCAGGAATCGGCCGGAAGCGCTCATGTGAAATCAGCGGATTTCCACGGTGGTGCCGGGGCGGATCAGAGTCGGCAGGCGGACGGCGTCCCAGTTCGCCATGCGGATGCAGCCGTGGCTGCGCGCGCGGCCGATGGTTTCCGGATTGGGCGTGCCGTGGAGGCCGATGCCAGGCTTGCTGAGGCCGCACCAGAAGACACCGACGGGGCTATTCGGGCCGGGTGGAATTTCCAAGGCTTCGGAATCGCTGCTGCGTTTACCAGTATCGAGGAGTTGCTGGTCGTAGCGCCAGTGGGGGAGTTCGACAGAGTTTCTAACTTCCCAAGTGCCGAACTTGATGAACTTCGGCTGGCCGGGAGTGATCGGGAATGAGGCGATGAGACCGCGGTTCGGGGTGCTGACGGGAGTGACGGTGGCTCCGTTAGGCTCGGCGATGACAAGCGCGGCGGGCGCTGCCTCGAAGATGCGGACTTGGTTGACTTTGGTATCTACCACCACGTGGCGCTGGCTCATTGCGATGTCCGCCTTGTAGCCAGCACCGGTGAGGACCTCGATATGGAAGGGATCTACGTTAGGCACGATGATGCTGTCGCGGAGCTTGAGGTTGTTGATTTTCGAACTGCCGTTGAGCTCCACCAGATAGGGGATATCGCAGTGGTAGCGCTCGGACATGAACTCGGCGAGGCTGCGGTAGCTCATGCGCTTCTTTTTTGCCTGCAGCGAGACTTTGGTTGGTAGATCTGCGTCCACCCAGTCTTTTGCGAAATCCGGAACGACGGCGACGGCGAGGGGATTGGTGATGGCCTTTCTAGCAGCGGTGTTGACCTGAATCCAATCTTCAATTGGATGTCCGTTGACCTCGTTCCATGATTTTACGGCGAGTTCGGTGAAAAGGCCGGGTTTCGCATCGATCACTCCAGGTCCGAATTTTGCCTGATCGAGGAAAATTTGCAGGCGCAACGCATCTTCCCCAGTTGGTTTCACGTTAAGCGGCGATGGCGGAGTGACGGTCTGGAGAGGTTGCGCTGGTTCGCTCGGCGGCACTGCGGGTTTCACCAAAAGTGGCTCCTCCGAGTGCGCTCTGGAGTTGATATCATCATCGCCGCCCAGCGGAAGTGCCTTGAGGACCGGACGAGTTGATGGCGGTGTTGGCAGAGTCGGCTGTTGGGCCGGAGCGAGGGTGACCAGTGCGATGAAGAGCAGAGATGCGAGGCGGTGCATGGGATGGGATCGGATGAAATTAGGCGGGAACAGCGGCAAATGGTTCGAGTTTTCCGGCAATCGCTGCGGGAACGACGGCCGTGATGAGGATATCATCATTTTCGTATCCCGTCGAGAGCACCTTCGCCTCGCGGTGGAGCAGGCTGACGAGATCGGCGCGTTTCTGGGGAATGCGGTAATCCTGCTGGCGGACTCGTGCTGCGAGGACTTGGGCGCACTGGCGGAGCAATTCTTCCAGACCCAGTCCGGTGACGGCCGATACATGGAGGGCATCCGGAAATTTTCGGGTGATCTCGGCTAATTCCTCGGGATCGGTCACGCGGTCGATCTTGTTGAGGACGGTAATCGTCGGTTTATCAGCGGCTCCGAGTTCTGCGAGAACTTCAAGTGTGGTGTCGTGCAATCGTTCCACTTCCGGTGAGGTGGCATCAACGACGTGGACGAGGAAATCGGCTAGAGCTGCCTCTTCGAGAGTGGCCTTGAATGCCTCGACCAAGCGGTGGGGAAGATTTCTAACGAAGCCGACGGTATCGGTGATAAGCAGTGGTTGGCCGTCCGGCAGTTCGATCCGGCGGGTGGTGGTGTCGAGTGTGGCGAAGAGCATGTCCTTCGCCATCACGTCGGCACCGCTGAGCTTGTTGAGAAGCGTGGATTTTCCGGCGTTCGTATAGCCGACGATGGCGGCGTGGGGCGTCTCGAATTTTTCGCGCTCCTTGCGTTGGGTCTTCCGCTGCTTGCGGACGATTTCGATTTCCCGCTTCGCGCGGTCGATGATTTGATAAGCGAGGCGGCGGTCCACTTCGATTTGTTTCTCCCCCATGCCGCGCGATGCACCGCCGCCCGCGCCGCCGCCGGAGCCTGCGGATTCGCGGTCAAGGTGTCCCCACATCCGAGCGAGGCGGGGGAGTGCGTATTGCATCCGTGCGAGCTCGACTTGTAGCCGGGCTTCCTTTGTCTGGGCGCGCTTGGCGAAAATATCGAGGATGACCTCCTCGCGGTCGATGACGCAGAGATCGGCGAGTTTTTCCCACTCGCGTTGTTGGGAGGGAGCGAGGCCGTTGTCGATGACGATGACATCGCACTCGTGGGCGCGCGCCAGTTCGGTCATTTCTGCCGCTTTTCCGGTACCGCAGAGAAATTTTTTGTGCTTTTCTCGGCTGCGACATAACACCGACTCGATCACTTCGATACCGAGTGTTTTTACTAATTCGCCGAGTTCTTCCAACAGCGATTCCGATTCCGTCGCTTCGCGCGGCTCAAAGTAAAAACGCACCAGCAAGGCGCGCTCGACCATATCGGGCTTTTCTCTGATTTCGAACATCCGGGGGGACAGTTACCACCGATGCCGCTCTCCGACTATGGGAAATTTTTCCCCTGTAGGCTTTACCGGCTTTCTTCGCTCAGCCAGCGCTCGTGGCCCCAGAGGCCCCAGACGATTCCGGCCAGTCCCAAGGTGAGTAACAGTGGCGGCAGGGCGATGGTCAGAGCAATGCCGACCGGGCCTATCATGTTCAGGACGTTGTCGTCGATGATGTGGGGAGAGACCAACATGTAAAAGCGGGCGAGCAGCAGAGCAATCGCGCCGGCCGACATCATCGTGCCACCCCAAGATTGGTCGCGGCGGGCGAGTTTGATAGCGGCAAGACCGAGCAGACCTAGGCCGATCACACCGGCGGCGTCAAACAGCAGTCCGTTTTTCAAAAGGAATTCAAGCAACTGATTCATGGGAGGCTCGGGTAGGGGAATTGATGGCGCGGCGAGGTGCTGGCATTCTGATCAGTTTGGCATGCAGGGCAACGCCGAGGCCGAATAACAGCCAACCGCAGTTCATAGAGATCAGCTTCACGGCCTGCCAAGCCAGAGCCGTCGCAGCAGTGCCATGATAACGGGTTCTGTCCGGTGCGTAGCGCTCGATGATCCCCGCCTCGTAAAGGGGCATCACGACCGCGTATCCGAAGCCCAGCAGCAACGCACCCGCCACGATCATCCGTGCCGCCCAGCTAGTGGAAATTTTCGATAGCCTCCAAGCGATTACCATCAGGAAAAGCCCCATAATGATGAGGAAAACTGGACGGACTGCTTCAATGGAACCAAGAGGCAACGGGGGGATATGCATCATTTGTTGATACTTACCTCATGCTGTAAGTCGTTGAGCAATAATAATCAACGTAAGATGGATTGGTTATGAACCCTTCCGGAAATACCGGAGGTTTTGATAAACGCTTATAGGTTGAAGCTTTGGTTTTCCGAAAAGCTCACCTGCCAATCCCTGCTGCTGTTGGTTTCGTCCGATCGCGAAATGGACGGAAATTCCTTAAAGATACAGGCATCCTAAGCGGTTTTCGAAGAAATCGCCTCTTCTCCGCAGAAAAAGTATTTTCGCCAAAATGAGATTTATCGCCCCGAATCCGTTTCAACTCTTGCGAGTCACCCCGCCGCCACCTAAGCCCCTCCCGACATGAGTGACGCCGCCACACCGACGCAACCCCAATCCACCGAAGCCGAACTGATCGCTGTCCGCCGCGAGAAACTCGCGAAACTCCGCGACCTCGGTATCGACCCATTCGGCGCGCGTTTCCAAGTCTCGATCACCCCCGCCGAGCTGTTTGCAAACTTCGAGGAAGGCAAACAAGTGAAAGTCGCCGGCCGCATCACCGCGCTGCGCGACATGGGTAAATCCTGCTTTTTCAGCCTCGGCGACATCCACGGCGCGATCCAAGGCTACGTCTCTATCAAGAATCTCCCGGAAAACGAAGCCGCCGCATGGAAGTGCCTCGACCGCGGCGACTGGATCGGCATCGAGGGCGAGACCTTCCTCACCCGCACTGGCGAGCCGACGATCAAGCTGGAAAAATTCACCGTGCTCTCCAAGTCGCTCCGCCCGATGCCGGACAAGTGGCACGGCGTGGCCGACCGTGAGATCAAGTACCGCAAGCGCCACCTCGATCTAATGGGTAATCCCGAAAGTGCGGCGATTTTCGTCAAGCGCTCGCTGATGATCGCCGAGATCCGCCGTTTCCTTCAGGACCGCGGTTTCCTTGAAGTGGAAACGCCGATGCTTCAGGATATCGCCGGCGGTGCCGCCGCGCGTCCGTTCGAGACCTATCACAATGCCCTCGGCATGCCGCTCACGCTGCGTATCGCGCCCGAGCTTTTCCTCAAGCGTTTGTTAGTCGGTGGCTTCACGAAAATATTCGAACTCAACCGCAGCTTCCGCAACGAAGGGATTTCCCGCCGCCACAACCCGGAGTTCACCATGCTCGAAGCCTACTGGGCTTTCTCAGACTTCGAGGAAATGGCCGATCTGGTCGAGGAACTCACCTGTCACCTAGCAGAGAAATTCTGCGGCGGCCTGAAGATCGAGCACAAGGACGAGGAAGGCAATGTCACCCGCACTATCGACCTCGCCCGCCCGTGGAAGCGCGAAAGCTATCACACGCTCATCGCCGCCGCTGCTGGTGATGACTTCTTCACCATCGATGCTGCCGGCCGCCGCGGGCGCTGTGAGAAACTCGGCGTGCAGATCTCCGAAGCCATGGAAGACCACGAGGTTATCCAACAGGTTTTCGAAAAGCTCGTTGAGGAAAAAACCTTCGATCCTTGCTTCGTCACCCGCGTCTCCAGCGAACTCGTTCCGCTTGCGAAAATCACTCCCGGCGGCAAAACCGTCGAGGTTTACGAACTCATCATCAACGGCCAGGAAATTTCCCCCGGCTACTCCGAGCTCAACGACCCCGACGTCCAGCGCCAGCGCCTCGAAGAACAATCCGGCGAGGAGACGCAGAAGGTGGACTACGATTTCATCGAAACCCTCGAACACGGCATGCCTCCCGCCGGTGGCATCGGCATCGGCCTCGATCGGCTCTGCATGATGTTGACAGGCGCGCCGACCATCCGCGACGTGGTGCTCTTCCCACTGCTGAAGCGGAAGGAATAGGTCCCGTAGCACTATCAGCAGTCCCCGGAGCTACGGTTGATGATTCCTCCGCAGCCCTGATTTACTCTAGCAAAAATTACGCTTGGTTCACGCCGATCTTGATCTTGGTGGCCCGTGGGGTAAACATTCGGAGTTGAGAGAAATTTTTCACGAAATGTCGCATCCGAAAATACCGCCCAGCAAGTTGTCCATCGCCGAACTTGAGCCTTTTGTGGGGCTGGGCTTGGAGAACATTTTCCTCGTGACGAATGCGGATCAGGCGGAAAGGGCGTTTCAGGATTTGGCGAGTGCTGGCAATGTGGGATTCGACACCGAGTCGAAGCCGACCTTTCACAAGGGCCAGAAATCCGAAGGCCCGCATGTGCTTCAGTTCTCGACGATGGAGCGAGCATACATTTTCCAATCCCACGTCGAGGAGTCCCGCGACGTGATCGTGCGTTTGTTGAAATCCACGGAGATCCACAAGATCGGCTTCGATCTGCGGGGCGACCTTACGCACATCCTGTCCCGATTCGGAATTCACCCAGGCGGAATTATCGATCTGGACCGGACGTTTAGAAAACTCGGCTATCGGAACGCGATCGGTGCGAAGTCGGCGATCGCGATGCTGTTCGAGCGGCGGCTGATGAAATCAAAAAGCGTGACGACGTCGAACTGGGCAAGCCGCCACCTAACGGATGCGCAGTCGGTTTACGCGGCGAACGATGCCTACGCCGCTCTGGTGGTGTTCCACGCGCTGAAAGACGAGGCGGGGGAGAAATGAAAAAACGGCTGGGATTTGCTCCCAGCCGTTAGTTTGAAGAGGAAGAACAGACAGAAATGTCTGTATCACGCCGATCAGCCGATGACTTCTGGCCAGTCGGTGTGGAACATCTCACCGCGCGGCTTGTCAGTGCGCTCGTAGGTGTGGGCACCGAAGAAATCGCGCTGTGCTTGCAGCAGATTCGCTGGCAGAACGGCGCTGCGGTAGCTGTCGTAGTATCCGAGCGACGCGCTGAATGCGGGCACCGGAATGCCAGCGAGAGTGGCGAGCGAGATGACCTCGCGCCAGTTCTGTTGGAATTCGTTGAGGAGGTCCTTGAAGAACGGGGCGAGCATCAGATTGCTCAGGCCGGGCTCGGTGCGGTAGGCGTCCGTGATGTCGTTGAGGAAACGGGCGCGGATGATGCAACCTCCACGCCAGATGGCGGCGATCTTCGATAGATCGAGATTCCAGCCTTTTTCCGCGCTCATCGCGGTGATGAGGTCGAGGCCTTGGGCGTAAGAAATGATCTTCGAGGCGAACAGCGCGTCGTGTACTTTTTTGACGAGCGCTGCCTTGTCGGCGGAGATTTCTGCCTTCGGGCCTTGGAGTTGGCTGCTAGCAGCCACGCGCTTGTCTTTCATGGAGGAAAGGATGCGGGCCTCGACGGCGGCGTTGATGGTGGAAATGACGACGGCGTTTTCCACAGCGTTGATCAGCGTCCACTTGCCAGTGCCCTTTTGGCCGGCGGTGTCGAGGATGAGATCGACGATCGGCGTGCCGGTTTCCGGATCGATTTGTTCGAAGATTTTCGAGGTGATCTGGATGAGGTAGCTTTCGAGGTCGCCCTTGTTCCAGTCGGTGAAGACGGTGGCAAGCTCGGCCGGGGTGAAGCCTGCGGCTTTAAAAATGTTATAAGCCTCACAGATGAGCTGCATGTCGCCATACTCAATGCCGTTGTGGATCATCTTAACGTAGTGACCGGCGCCGCCAGGTCCGATGTGGAAAACGCAGGGCTCGCCATCCACCTTCGCGGCGATGGATTCAAAAATCGGCTTCATCACTTCCCACGTGGAAGCAGGGCCGCCGGGCATGATAGACGGGCCTTTACGGGCACCTTCTTCACCGCCGGAAACGCCCGCGCCGATGAACCGGAACCCGAGATCGCCCAGCCACTTGTCGCGGCGCTCGGTATCGGTATAGAGAGAATTTCCGCCGTCGATGATGATGTCACCCTTATCGAGGATCGGGATGAGCGACTCGATGACTGCGTCCACGGGGCCACCGGCTTTCACCATGATCATGACCTTGCGCGGGGAGGCGAGGGACTGGACAAAGCCTTCGAGCGTGTGCTCGCCGACGATTTTCTTGTCCGGGTGCTTACCGACGAATTCATCCGTCACGGAGGTGGTGCGGTTGTAAACCGAAACCTGGAAACCGCGGGATTCCACGTTGAGAACGAGATTCTGACCCATGACGGCCAGACCAATGAGTCCGAAATCGCTATTGCTCATAATAAAAGTGCCGTTTGAAGAAGGCGGGGATGGTGTAGGGGGATTGGCGGTTTCGTGCAACCCCTTGTTGCCAATCCCGCATGCATTTCACACATTGCGGGCGTGAACTTACCGAATGCCATCACCTTTTCGCGGCTGATCATGACTGCGGCCTTCGTGGTAGCAGTCTCCCAGCGGAACCTGCCTGGCTACGGCATCGGCCTCACGCTTTTCATCGTGGCAGCGGCGAGCGATTGGCTGGACGGCTATCTGGCGCGGAAAATGGGCCTCGTCACGCCGCTCGGAAAACTCATGGACCCACTGGCGGACAAGATCCTGGTGAGCGCCGCATTCATTTTTTTCACCGAGCGGGGCCTCTGCCCGGTGTGGGTGACTGCCCTGATTATTGGCCGGGAATTCCTCGTCACCGGCCTGCGCTCCATCGCCGTGGAAGCCGGCCATGTCCTGGCGGCGGACAATTTGGGAAAATGGAAAACCACCTTTCAACTCGCCTATCTGATCGCTGGCCTGATCTGGCTAACGGGCGAGAAGGCGGGCAAAATGTTCCCCGTGCTGGATTTCCTCAAACACCTCGCCCGTCCCTATGAACAAGGCGGCTGGCTGCAACCGGTATTCCTGTGGGCCGCCGTGGCACTGACGGTGATCTCCGGCTGGAACTACCTGTGGGGATCGCGGAATCTGCTGCGGGGGAGGTGAGAAATCCGGGATCCGAAAGAGGAACTTTGGTGACGTCAAAACCTTGGGATCTAACCAGCGTTAGGTTCATAGGTTCTTCCGCTTGATCAACGGGATCACGCAGGCGACGGCTATGATGCCAATGACGATCGCGACCCACTTGGTCACTCCTGATTCCGGGGCAAGATTGGCGTATTTATCGCTGGTGGGTGGGTTTTGTGAGGTGGCTGCCGGGTCTGATTTTTCAGATGGCTTCGGCTCTTCCTTGGGTGCTGCGGGAGTGGGAGCTTTCAGGTCTGCGGCAGTGAGCTGGGGCTTGCCCACTTCGCTGCGGAGGGCGGCGACTTCTGCCGGGGCGACGGCGGGGGCGGAGTTTCCGAACGAGGTGCGGATGTAGGTGAGGACGGCGGCGATCTGATCGTCAGTCTGATAGGCGAGGGCGGCCATGCCAGCGGGCATGTTGTATTCCTGGCCCTTGACCTTGATCGGTCCGTGGAGCCCGCGGAGCTGGATGCGGATGAGGTTTTCCGCCGGGCCATTGACCCACTCGGAGCCGGCGAGCGGGGGGGCGATGGCGGTGCCTTCTCCGCCTTGGCCGTGGCAGGCGCCGCAGATCAGGAATTGTTGTTGGCCGGTCTTGAGGATGGTGGGATCGATGGCTGTGGCAGCGGTAGAAATTTTTGGGACCACTAGCGTGTTCGGATCGAGTGGCTCGGGAGTTGCGACGGGTTTCGGCCGTTTGTTGTCCTTGGTGAGGGTGCTGAGCCAAGCGACCAGATCGCGCAATTCATTGGGGTTGAGCAGATCAGCCATCGGGGGCATGGGAGAGATCGGTTGGTTGACGGACTCGATGTCGCTGCGCTTGATGCGAAAGGATTTGCCGGTGGCATCGAGATCGAGGTGGTCAGGAGTTTCGGCAGCTAGATTGCCGCTGATGGTTGCGCCGTTTTTGATATGGACGAGCACGGTGCCGAAGCCAGGGGCAATCACGGCGCTGGGGGTGACCATGGACTCGAGGAAATAGCGGGGATCTTTGTTGCGTTTCGCGACGCCATAGAGGTTCGGCGCAGTTTCGCCACCTGCAGCGTGGCCTTCCTCGGCGCGGTGGCAGCGCATGCATTCGCTGGCGGGGTGGGAGGTGAAGATGGCCTCACCGTTTTTAGCATCGCCGCCTTCGAGGGCGATGTTCCATTTCGCGAGTGGGTCTTTGCTAACAGCGAGGGATTTTTCCAGAGCGGCTAGGGCGGCGGAAACGGCGGCTCCGCTGCGTTGTTTCGCTCCGTCGATCAGTTCGATGGCGTGGGGTGCGACGCCGTCGGTCTCGCGGAGGCTATCGAGGGATTTTACGAAAATGGCGTCCACCATTTCGCCGGGAATGGTGGCCAGGATTTTCCAACTTTGCTGCACGCGGGCAACCTTGCTAGAACTGATGGCGGTTTCTAGCGGAGCGATGGCAGTGGCGGGCGAGAGTTTTGCGAGATTGGAAAGTGTGCTCAATGCCACCTCGTCCGAGGCATCTGCGGTGAGCTCGAGGAGCACGGCGGTGAGGTCCTTCGGTTTGCGATCGACGTAAAGACCGATGGCATTGGCACGCGCGGTGGGCGGCAGGGTGGTGTTCCGGATGATCGTGCGCAGCGTGGTTTCATCGAGGCCTGCGATGTCTATGTGATACTGGCCGACGAGCCCGAGCGCTGCTGCTAGGACGAATCCATCTTGGCGCAGGAGTTCCGGCAGCGCGGTGGTGAGGGCTGTGCGGATGATTTCCGGATCGCGCTTATCGAGTGGACTGAAATGGCCAGTGAACTGATCGGCTGGCGGGGGATTGGTCCAGATGGAAATGAGACGGAGCGCTTCTTGGCGTTCGCGTGCGGGGTTCTGCGGGTTCGCGGCGAACTTGAGTAAACGCGTGGCATCCTCAGTCGTGCCGATGCGGAACGAGTTGTGAATCAGACGGCGCAGCATGAAGGGCGACCATTCGCGCTGGCTCAGATCATCGAGTAACATGGCCACCGCCGGGCGCTGGGGGATCATGTTTGTGTCGCAGATTGCGCGGATGGCTTCGTCCGCGACTTTGGGGTCCTTATCGTGGATGAATGCAGTTAGGTCTCGGCTGTTCAGGCGGCGTAGCGCGACGACAGCAGCCAACCTAACGGCGGCGGAGTCGTCGTGAGAAAGCGCGCTAATCACCCTCGACTCAGGAGCCATGTGCTGGAGTGCGTAGGCCCCGGCGTGGCGCAGATACACGTCGCTGTTATTGTTTTCGCGAAGCATGTCGCAGACCGGGCCGTAGAAACTGATCATCTTGCGTTTCCCCGCGAGGATGGTGGCGAAGTAGCGCACACGCGGCGAGGCATCCGCGAGTAGCGGACTGAGCTGGATGGAGGCGTTGGAATTTTCTGTATCGGCCAGCGTGCGCAGGACCTGCGCGCGGATTTCCGCATCCTTATCTTGGAGTAGAGAAATCAACTTTTGCTCCGCATCTGCGCGGACAGTGACGCTTGGCACCTCGCCGAATGTAGCGGCGGGCAGCGGTGACGTGCCACGCCGCGAGAGAATGCCGAGGCCCCAGATGCTGTGGATGCGGACCATCGTGTTAGACGAGGCGGTGGCGTCGGAAAAGCGTTTCAGTGCGTCCGGCTTGCGGGTCAGCGCGACCTGCGCGCGGAGGCGGATACGGGCGTCCGGGTGCTTGAGGAGGTTTGCAAGTTCGCCGGAACTGCGGTGCTCGAAGCCCTCGCGGATGATCTTCGCCGTGCTCGCGGTATCGGCGGCGCGCCACGTTTTCTCGCCCGCATCGAGCGAGACCAAGCGTCCATCCTCGTGAGACGCCCAGCCGGTGATGAAGTCGCTAACAAAAATACGCCCGTCCCACGAATACTCTACGTCGGTGGCGGCGATGCCCCAGGCGAATTGCCGCGAGTCGGTCATCTCCATGCCCGCGCCCTTGGGCTTCATTTCAAACGACCAGATGCCCGAGTTCGCTGCACCGCCGCGGTAGTCGCAGATGAGGAAGTGGTTCTCTTCCTTTTCCTGAAATCCGACGCCAGGATGGTAGGTCAGGCCGGACGGGCCGGACGTTAGATAGGCATTCGGCGGCAGCATGTAGGATGGCTGCACGGGATTTTCTAACTCCCACATCCGCTCATCCATCCAGCGGCTCGGCGGCCGTTGGTCGAGGCCGATCTGGCGGTGGAACGAGTGCATTGTCTGATGTTCCATCTCCCATCCGGAGTCACCACCCTCGACGATGTAAACGACGCGCGCTGCATCGCCCTGGTCCGAGTTGTTATCGACGGTGAATGCATTGCCCAGTGAGTCGAAGGCGATCTCCTTCGGATTGCGCAGTCCGGTGTGATAGAGTTCGAAACCACTACCATCCGGCTCGAAGCGGAATACCGCGCCTTGGTCCGGATAGTCGTATTTCACGCCTGCCTTAGTCACTAAGCTCAGCCCGCGGTCGCCGATAGTGCCCCAGATTCGTCCATCCGGTCCGAGCGTGAAGCCGTTCATGTCATGGCCGGAAAGCGAAACCCGCACGCCGAAGCCTTCCTCGACCACCTTGCGCTCGTCCGCCACTCCGTCTCCATTCGTGTCCCGCAGCATCCAGATTTTCGGAATGCAGGCGAAATACAGACTGCCTTCATAATAGAAAACCCCGGCCGCGGTGCCATCGAGTGCGTCTTTAAAACCATCGGCAAACACCTTGGACTCATCCAGTTTCCCATCGCCATTCGTATCTGCTAGGCGGCGGATGATTTCGGACTTCGTGGTTAGATACTCAGGCGTGATCTTGGATTTCCACTTTTCATACATGGCACTCCGGTCCTTCGTTGTTTTCGATGCAAGATCGTCGAGATACCAGTAAAGGTTGCTGCGGTCGTCCTCCACGCCCGCGCGGAATCGGTGGGTTTCTGCGACATAGACGCGGCCCTGATCATCGAAGGTGATTGCAGTGGGCGAGGTGATTTTCTGGTCCTTGAAGGTCGCCTCGATTTTTAGAATGCTGCCTTCTGGGATGTTCACGCCTGCCACTACCGTGGTAGGCGTGAGGCCTTGGACCACTGGCTTGCCCTCGCGGGTGGTTGGAGGGAATTTCTGGTTCGGATAGTCGGTGAAAAGGATATGGTCCACTGCGATGAAGCCGTTTTCCCCGGCCTCATCATCGAGCAGACGGATCTGCGCTTTCTGTCCTTTCAGCTCCGCCACGGACCACACCGCGGTGGAGCAGCGCAGGCTGCGGTTACCGGTCGATTCTTTAACGACCTTGCCATCGATCACCAGTTGCGCGGCGGTTTTTCCCTGATAGTTACCACCGGCGATGAGGAAGGTGATGTAAGGTTCCTCGATCGTAAATTCCGGCGAAGTTAGGCTACCTTTCGACGCATCGCCGCCGTGGGTGGAGGCCGCGAGGGAGTCGTTGGCATAGGCCGTGAATGGGTCCTTCATCTCCTGCGTCCTTTCCGCAACAGGAGCGAGTCCGAACGCCGTGCCTTCGACTTTCCAATCGTCGAATCCATCGCCTTCGAATGCTTGGAAAATCTGGGTGGCCGCAGGCAGCGCGGTGGTGAGGGCGAGGGAGACGAGAGTCGTGCGAAGCATCTTTTTCTAAGGCTGAAATCCAGGGTGATACGATGTTTTCGCAAGAGTATTTCCCCGGATCGCCAAAATGCCAGCCGCAAAGCCCCGTCTTTTGCAACGAAAAGCCCGGGGCAGCGAACTGCCCCGGGCAAAACAACCCAATACTCCCAGAAGATCCTTAGAATTTCCAGACGAAGTCCAGCGTGACGCGCTCTTCCATCAAGCTACTCTCTTTATCCGTCAGCGGAATTTCATAGGCGAGGCCCATGTCCACCGACTTGCAAAGGCGCGAGCGGAAACCGATGGCGGCCGTCACGAGATCGCGGTTGTCCTCGGCATTTTTAGCTCCGAGGTTGAAGTAATCGCCGCCTTCGAACTTGGCGATCTGCGGGACTACACCGGAGTCCGTGCCATCGCCTGCGGAAATGACGTGGAACCAATTGATTTCCGCCAAAGGAATGAACCATGGGCAGACCTCGTAACTGACGTGGCCGCTCATCCAGCCGCTGAGCGATTGTTGGCTGTTAAAGGGAAGAATGAGCCCGGTGCCACCTGCAAATTCCCATTTATCGAGCATTTTCAGACCGGAAACCAGCAGGTTTGCCGAGCCGTCGCCCGCGCCTTGGAAGACGTCATGGTTGCCGGTGGGGAATTCGACAGTCAGAGTGCCGCTCACTGCGGTGCCGGCGGCAGGATCATAGAGAAACGCGTATTTCGCTCCGGCGGCGATGTTTCCCCAGCCGTTTGTATGGCTGAGCGTGTTGTCCGGATTCATGTCCACGTAGCCGTCCTTGGTGGCGACGAGTGAGAGGCGTTCGTTGAGCGCGTACTCGAGCTGCAGCGCATAAACTTCCACGTCACCGCCGAGAGGGACTTTGCCAGCGGTGGTGTTGATGTTGTCCGGCAGGCCGTGATAGATGAAAAGCGGATGAACGTTGGTCGTCGGCAGCGCGAGATCGAACAAAGTCGGGTTGCTGATTGGGCGGCGGGCGTTGGCGAATGCATCGGCGATCGGAGCGGGTGCAGCAGTGTCGATGGCGACGGATCCGGCGATGGCAAATGAAGTGAGAAGGCCGAGCGTGCTAAGAATGGGGAGTGCGGGTTTCATGGTGATAGTGTTGATTTCAGTGCTGCCCCGAGCTTTCTCATGGACACTGAATCCGACTACCCACCTATTCTGATGAACTGCGCGTATTTTGCTTTATTAGGCGGTTTTACTCTCTCATCACATTGGCTCTCAATGGTGTGGTCATCACCGATGGCGATGGAATGCCCGATGCCTGGGAGCTGATCAATTTTCTAACGCTGGCGGTTATCCTGACGGCCACGCCCTCAGTAGGTTCTACTTTTGCGGGTTGGAGCGGGGCCTGCTCCGGCACCGGAACTTGCACAGTGTCCATCACATCGGCCACATCGGTGAACGGGAATTTCTTCAACGCCCCCTGAACCTTCACTGTTCGAGGTAGGAACTCAACGCCTCCCGCAACGAGGTGCGTGCTCGGAAAAGCAAGCTCTTCACAGCGGAGACTGATAGATCAAGCACAGTGGCAATTTCCTCGTAGGAAAGTTGTTCGTAGCGGCGCAAAACGACGGCCATGCGCTGGGCTTCGGGCAGTGAGGCGATGGCCTCGTCCACTTTCTGTTGGAGTTCGGCGTGGAGTATTTCAGCGTCGGGCTGGCGATCCGGGCTGGCTTCCACGGTGAGATTTGAATTTTCCTCGCGCTCGTCGGAGGAAACCTCCTTTTTCCGGCTCTTCCTGCGGGTCTCATTGAAAACCAGATTGCGGGTGATCGTGAAAAGATAGGTCGTGAATTTTGCATCTGGCCGATAGCGTTTCGCGTTGCGCCAGATGCGGAGGAAAACTTGCTGCGCGATGTCCTCGGACTCGGACGCGTTTCCTAACATTTTCGCCACCGTGCCGATTACCGCGTCCTGGTGCCGCTCGACGAGCTGCCGGAAAGCCGCATGATCCCCCTCGCCGACGCGCTCCATCAATGCGAAATCAATCGCGCATTCTTGGGCCAGAGGGGAAGTCGGATCTGCCTCCATGTTCAAAAATAGGGGTGTTGCGGCGACGTCAGCGCTGAACATGAAGCATCGAACCTCAGGAAGCGCATGAAGTTGCGTTGGAAATTCCGCTGCATCAAAGTTCTGCGGATTTTGCCCATTCTTCAACCTCGGGATCGAGAAAAACCTCCTCGATCACCTCGCGCGCCCAATCTTCTCGTTTTGCAAGGTAGGTGAGCATCCTCCACGAGACGACCTGCACGGCCGGCATTTCGCTCCATATAGTCTCGGCCAGGCATTGCCAACCTCGCCCTGCGAGTTTTTGCGGGCGTTCGAGCACCTCATGGCAGGCTTCGCTGAGTAGGAGCGTGCGATCAAGGTCGGGTTCTGCCGCGACAGGCGGCACTTCGTAGGGCCGCAGCGGCACTCCGGCGGCACCGGTAAGTTCGCATTTCGACTTCGCACGCCGCGCCAAGTCTTTACCGAGGCTCTGTAGAACGGAAACCCGCGCTTGATGTGTTTCGTAACCTTTTCCCATCGGGAAACGACTATCGAAAAAATCACAGCGCGGGAATCCCCAATTTTCCGGTAAAATCAGATCCGCCCGAGCAGGAGCAGAACGATCAGGATGATCACGATGAGGCCGAGTCCGCCGCTCGGGCCATAGCCCCAGCTTTTACTGTGGCCCCACGTCGGCAGCGCGCCGACCAGTGCGAGAATGAGGATGATGAGAAGAATGGTTCCGATTGAGATCATAATGGTTGTTTTTCAGTTAGAGTTTCAGAGGGAGAGTTGCACCTGCACGTAGCCGGAGCCGCGTTGTTCATAATAGGTGTCATGCACCTGATAGTAGCGGACGCCGCGGTGGTTCACGACCCGGTAGCCTCGCGGGAGCTGGCGAATAACAGTTACTTCCTCGTGACGCGGCGAGCGTTCATAACCGCGTGGTGCCTCGACCACGACATAGCGCCCTGAGTGCGGGCGGTAGTAAGTGCCATTGTGGCTGTAATACCGCGTGCCACTGATGACTTCGGTCTGGTAGCCGGATGGTAGCGTGCGGACCTCATAGCCCGCGCTGTAACCGGCGCTATACCCTGTGTCGCGGGGCGGCGGAGTATGGTTTTGTGAGTAGTACGGATCGACACAACTTGGAAGCATCGTAGCGACGGCGATTCCAAGGCCAGCTAAAATGGCGGATCTGGTAGCTGAGGTTTTCATGATCTGGATGGTTTTCAGGGTTGGAACGGAAATGCCGTTCAGTTGCCATCCTTGCATGCAACAGGCCAAGCCCGGGGACCCGCCACGATGCTGCAACTGCGGGGATTTTCGCGAGATGCGGCTATCAAATCCCCGAGATTTCTCCTTACAATTGCACGAACCACCGTGCAATTAGCATCAAGCTGCCCTCACCGGCGCCGCTTTCTGAAATGCACGCCACGCCAGTCCAGCAGCAGCGAGCGAAACGACGCCAGCTCCATAAAACGGCAGCCCGGGAATGTGGACCGAGCGCCCCGGTGCGATGGCCCAGGAGAACATCGCCGTCCAGATCAACGGCGCGGCGATTCCAGCAATACTGGTGATGCTATTGAGCGCGCCTTGCACGGCTCCCTGCTCGTCGGCGGGCACGGCTTGGGAAATCATCGACTGCGTGGCCGGCGAGCCGATACCCGCCATCGATCCGATGAGGATGATGAAATAAACCATCCACCCCTGTGGCGCGGATCCATAACAGAACATCGCCACCGCCATTGCTAGAAGTCCGACATAAATCCCGCGGCGCTCACCGATGATTTTCAAAACCCTCCCCGCCAGCCCGGCTTGGACGATTGCCGCCATCACGCCGACGAGGGCCAGCGATAGACCGACTTGCCTGCTGTCCCAACCGTAACGGCTGCCGGTATAGAGTACCCACAAGCACGGATAGATATTACCGGAAAGGGTGCTCAGGAAATGCGTGCCTGCCAGCCCCATCACCAGCGGCCACCGACTGAGGGCGGTCAGTGCTTTGATCGGATGCGCGCTGGACCACTTGAATGGACGCCGGTTTTCCGGAGCGAGAGACTCCGGCAGCACAAACGCTCCGTAGAGCCAGTTCAGCAGCGTGATTCCCGCCGCGACGAGAAATGGCACGCGCAGCCCGTAGCCGCCTAACAATCCGCCGATCGCCGGCCCCGCGATGAATCCCAGGCCGAACGCTGCGCCGATCATGCCGAAGCCGGCTGCGCGCTTTTCTGGCGGAGTCACGTCTGCGATGTAGGCGCTGGCAGCGGAGAAATTCGCCGCCGTGATGCCGGAAACGACGCGCGCAAGATAAAGCCAACCAATCGTCGGGGCCCACGCCAGCACCAGATAGTCGATGCCCGAGCCGAACAATGAGCCAAGAATCACAGGCCGCCGCCCGAAGCGATCCGACAGCGCGCCGAGCACTGGCGAGAAAATGAACTGCATCAGCGCATACAAGGCACCCAACAGCCCCACCGAGTGCGCTGCTGCCTGGACATTGCCGTGTTGGAGTTGTTCCACCAGCTTTGGCAGGACGGGGACGATCACTCCGATCCCGAAGATATCCAGAAACAGCGTGATGAAAATGAAGATGATCGCGGGCTTCGGTCGGGCCATGGCCGATCATACGGCGGGATGCGGATCAGGAAATCACAAATCAAAAACGATCCTGCCGCGCGTTTCCGGCGAGTGAGGTTTTTTAAAAAATCCAGAGAGCTGCCCTTCGAGAGATCTCGAACTTTTGGAAATTAAGCGCATTTAGCCTGACTCCCGGCTTCGCGAGATAGTGAAACGGCGGATCAGAACAGCCCAAGAATCTCATGCTCAGTCCCTTGCGAGGGCATTTTGAGACCCGTTTCGGTGGCTTGACATGAATCTACTAAAGGGATATTAAATTTTTAGCTGCCCATATCTTACGTTTATGAAAATTTCCAACTTCCCTGTGATCGGGATCGTGATGCTTGCTGGGACCACACTTGCACCTGCCGCTGAGTCAAAAACCCTCAATCCGGTGAGAGTCGCCGCGAGGCAGATCGATGAGGATCCGTTTCGCGTCAACGGAGTCGTGTTGAATGGTGAATTTCGGGGTAGCGGTTTTTGCGCATGGAACCGGAAGACGTTCTTGTCGGCCGCGCACGTGGTGTTTGACGGCACTGCAGGCAAATGGGGCGAGCCACCGGTTTGGAATCCGAAGGCGAACGCGAAAACCCTCGATGAGAGCAAGTCGATTCAGAGCCGTGGCTATTACCGCTGGACGAACTATTCGGAAATCGTGGCGCTGGACGGCAACAACGGCGACGCCTTCGGCCGCGATGTGATTCTCGGATTTTCCTTTAAAAAACTGATCCCGGGCAAGCCCGCCGTTCTCAATCTGAAGGGCGTCAGCGATCTCAAGAGGCCGATCAAAACGATGATCACCGGCTATCCTGCGGAAAACGATTATTTGGGAGTGCCGATCAATGGATTTTTCCTCCACAAGACCGGCCCGGGAGTGACGCCCTACAAGGTTTCTTCAAACAAGGCGCTGCACGCCACTCTGGTCAGCACCGGCGGCGGCAACAGCGGCGGACCGGTCTGGACCCGGAACCCCGATCTCAGTTGGACCGCAGCGGGAGTGCTCGTCGGCGGGCTGCCTTCCGAGGCGACGGTTTATGCGTTTTCAGGCGATATCAACTCGTTGACCCGGGCTGTCACGCCGTTGATCGGGAAGAATCTGCCTGAGTCGATCTCGGTGGGAAATGCTTCCGCCAGCTCGCGCTTTTACGTTTACGACCATTCCAAGGCTATCCCGGATGGTGTGCCGAAGTGGACGGACTTTCCGATCAGTGTCGATGGATTCGAGCTTGGTGAAACCGTGAAAACCGTGAAAATTTCCTTCAAAATCAAAACCAGCCACCAGGGCGACCTTCAGGTAATTTTGACCGGCCCGGGCGGATTTGGAAAAGTGCTACACAACGAGGAAGGCGCCGGGAAAGACGATCTGGTTTTGGTGGACGAGGATGTCAGCGAGGCTTTCACCGATATCGATCCGGCAGGTAAATGGCTTCTCCGGGTGCAGGACCGTCTCAAGGGCGACATCGCCACCGTGCAATACGTCCAGCTTGAGATCGCGGCCGAAGGCACCGCCGTGGTGGCTCCATGAACCGCTCGGGAAAGTGGTGGCTCGCCGCCGCTCTGGTCCTCGGGATCGGCGTTCTCATTTGGACCCAACCTGATAGAAAACCGCTAGCCGTCGCTTCGGAAAAACTGGATCCACCCGTCCGGACGAGGGCATCACCGCCGGATTTCCAGAAAGAGCGGGAGACCAGCGATGCTGCCGCCAGAAAGCGGATCCGCAGCGATTGGGACGAGCTGATGAGCTGGCTGGATTCCGATCCGTCACCGACGGAGGAGGAAATCCGGGCGCGTCTGCTCGCCACCCGGGTGGCATGGGCGGAGCTGGACCCGCAGGTGCTGGCGGAAATGATCCGCGAGCTGCTGGCGACCGGCAGTGATAAGGCGACAGGGCTGGCGTTCAGTGTCGGGCCGCACGGGTTTCTGAGTGGTTGGCCGACGTTGCGGGTATTTCTGTTGGATGTTCTGGTGGCGTCCGATCCTGAAATGGCAGCGGCCATCGCTAGGAATCTGCTAGGTGAAACAGCGTCGGCAGAGGAGTTTGCTGTTGCCCTGAGATCGCTCACGCGTGAAGGAAAGGGCCGGGCGGCGAATGAAGAGCTCACAGCGTATTTCGGGCAAATGCTTGAGCGCCGGGAGTGGGGGAATTCCGCAGGTTTTGCGGAAGCGCTGGATCTGGCGCGCGTGATCGGATCGTCAGTAGCCGCGCGGCAACTGGCGGAGTGGGAGGGCAATCCGGCGCTGAGATCGATGGCGTTGGACGAATTTGCCGCCGAGCATCCGGAAGTGGCATTGGAAATGAAAGATGCCGTGGATGGCATCGCCCGGGCGAATCTGATGGCGCGGGTGCATCCCGACGATCCGGCGCAGATGGCCGCGGTCGATGCCTACCTGCGAAGCCCGGGCCTCACCGCGGAGGAGGCTGATAGTTTTCTAAAATCCTTCCCGCTGCGCAGTGCCACGACCGGCTACCGGCTTTATGGAAAAACTCCAGCTCCTTATTCCTACGACAAGGTTGTGGCGGGGGATCGCGCCGCTCTTGAACGCGTGGACCAGTGGGTGAACGATCCGGCGCTGGCGAAATACCGCACGAATCTGATGTCACTCCAACAGCGGCTTACGACTTGGACACAGCAGACACGCTGAGGTCACTCCGCGACGCTTTCCGCCACCGCCGGCGTGCGGACGGACTTTGGCGGATTCACCTTCTTCCCAAGCGCCATCATCGGAAGTTCGAGGTGCAGGTGGATGAGGCGCGCGGCGATCATCACCAGCGGTAGTCCGACCAGCAGCAACACTGCGAGATTTGCGATCTGACTGATGTTAGGAAACAAGTGGAGCGTGACGAACATGACCGCGATGATGACCGGCCAATGGACCAGATAGAGCGGGAACGACAGATGCCCGAGCCACTGCAGGGCGGGGTGGAGCAGGGACTTGCGGACGAGATAGAGGAGGGGACTTCCGGGCACCATGATGCAGCCGAATCCCAGCGCCCACGCGGTGAGCGCGATGGCATGCCATTGCAAGAGGAGCCCCACAAAGAGCGTCGTGGCGACGGCGATGAAGGAAATCCGCCTTCCGCTTTCTGTGCCGTGGAAACGGGCGTAGAAGTGATAGCTGCCGATGCCAACAAGGAAAAGCGGCAGGTGGGCGGGGAAAAACGCGAGCATTGGATTTGCGAATTTCACCCCGTATCGGACGCCGAACGCCACCGCCGCAGCGATGATCGCCCATTGCACCGCTGTCCTGAACCATCCGGACACCATGACGGCCCGCGCGAGGAATGGAGCGACCAGATAGTATTGCCACTCCAGCGTGATGCTCCACGACGGCGGCAGCAGGGTGGCGTTGGAGTTCACCAGGAACGATTTCGGTAGCAGACCGTCGAGGAGCGTGAGGTGCCAGAACGTGTGGGCTCCGAGCGCGCAAAAGCTGTTTTGCGTGAAGGTCCGGATCCACTCGAAATAGACCGTCGAGCCGCGCCACGAGGCGGTGTCGAGGATGTAAGGGGTGAGAAAGGTAGTGGCGATGCCGAGCACCAGACAAAGCAGATAGACCGGGTAGATCCGGAAAAAACGCCCGGTAATGAAACTAACGTAGGACTGGCTGCGCTTGTGCAGCAGGAAGGAAATCGCGAAGCCACTCAGGATGATGAAGGTGTCCACGGCGGACCCGGCTTCGACAATCGTTTCCCATACTCCGAAAAACGGACGGTGTAGCCGCGGTTCCCAGAATCCGGACCAGTCGAGCATGTGCGCCAGCACGACCCACAGGGCCAGTAAGCCGCGCAGTCCATCCAGTTCATCAACCCGCAGGGATTGATTCGAGCGTGTGGCAGGTTCTGACATTGGGGGGGTAATAACCTTTAAAGGAATGCAATCGGGGCAGGTTATCCCTGCTTTTACCCGGAAATGCAAACCAAAAGGCCCCTCCGCAATCGCGTAGGGCCTTTAATCATAAGCGGACATGAAAGAAGCCACGGGCCTGAAACCCGTGGCTTTTCGTAACGTTTGCCGATCCTCAGATCATCCCTTCGATGAGCTTCTCCAGCTTCACGATGTCCGCCGAGAACGCGCGGATGCCATGGGCGGTTTTTTCGGTCGCCATCGGGTCTTCGTTGAGGGCGAAACGGAAGGCACTCTCGTTGAGCGTGATTTTCTCGTGATCGGACGCAGCGGCTTCGGCGGCGGTGAGTTTCGCGGTGATCGGTTCTTCGGACGCCTGGAGTTCGCCGAGCAGGCCGGGGCTGATGGTCAGCAGGTCGCAGCCGGCGAGGGCGAGGAGTTCGCCCTTGTTGCGGAACGACGCACCCATGACCTCGGTCTTGTAGCCGAATTTTTTGTAATAATTGTAGATCGAGCGGACGGAAATGACGCCCGGATCCTCGTCGCCTTGGTAGTCCTTGCCGGTGGAGGCCTTATACCAATCGAGGATGCGGCCGACGAACGGCGAGATGAGCTGCACTCCGGCTTCGGCGCAGGCCACGGCTTGGGCGAAGGAAAATAGCAACGTCAGGTTGCAGTGGATGCCTTCCTTTTCAAGCGCTTCCGCCGCCTTGATGCCTTCCCAAGTGGAGGCGATCTTGATGAGAATGCGGTTGCGGGAATGCCCCTCTGCCTCGTAAGCGGCGATGAGTTGGTGCGCCTTGGCGATGGTCGC
>JBBRYQ010000011.1:0-88503 GCA_038237425.1 Verrucomicrobiales bacterium | reverse complement strand
GTCGGCGGCCGTGCGATCACCGCACCCGCCTCGCCGCCCGTTTTCACTGGGCCGGGAACTGTCCGGAATTCGCCATCACTGGGCAGATTTAACATATCCGGCATCCGCAGCCCGTCATCCGGCGCGGTCGGCAGATCAGGCACCGTTGCCACCGGCTCCGGTGGCTTTTCCTTTTTCTGCACCGGCGGCTCTGCCACCGCGACAGCCTTCGGCGGGATACAGGAGGCCAGCGCCAGCCCGATCAACGCGGAACCTATGTATTTCAATTTCACCATGTCAGATCTCCGGAAAAGCGGCAGACCGGAAGAAAACCCTTCCCAGCCGCAGGCGCAAGAGCGAAGCGAGATCGCAGCATCTTGACGCATCCCATTTGCGAGCAACCGCCACCTCGGATTTTGCGGACAGTCCCGGACCGTCGGAGAATACCCTCCTGGCTCTCTTAAAAACGCGATGCCGTGGCATGCTTTCTGCACTTTCAACTGTTTTCCCCCAGCCACGTCCTCTCCTGTTACAATCCTGTCAGCTAACGCATTTAATGCTTCCACGATGAAGGGAAATGCTATCAAACACTGATGATGCAATTTGCCCGCGGGCGAGCTGTCATTTGGTGAGAAATCAGTTCATGAGCTTTACCTAACTCCCCTCCCTCCCCCCCGGATGTCCCGTCCAGAACCAGCGCCAGGTGATTTTCCTCAAACCCAGTGGACGCTCGTTCAACGTGCGGTGGCTGATGGGAATGCCAACGCCTTCTCCGCACTTTCCTCTCTCTGTGAGACTTACTATCGACCGTTGCTGGCGGTGATCCGGTCCCAAGGATACGGCCCTGACGATGCGGACGACCTCCGCCAGCGGTTTTTTATCCATCTGGTCAGTCGCGGGAAATTTGCAAAAGCCCTATCCACTGGTGTGAAGCTGCGGGCTTTCTTGCTACAGGAACTCAAAGGATTTCTTGTGGACCACTACCGCCACTCCATCGCAGCGAAGCGGGACCATCGAAAAAACAACTACCTGGATGATCCTGACCGAAAAGAAGCTGAAGTGGGCGGCCTGATAAATTGGACCACTCCAGATCTGGAGTACGACCGGAATTGGCGGGTCGCCCTAGTAAAGCAGTGCATGAAGGCTCTGGGTGCTCAATGGGAGGAAAAGCGGCTTGCCGGGAAGTCCCTGCCCCCATTTAAGGAGATCGGCCCCCTACTCAGCTACAGGTCGGACGAGACGCAGCGCTCGGTCGCTGAGCGCTTGGGTATCAATGAAAATACCCTGAAGACCCACCTATCCGCGCTCCGGGCCGAGTTTGCAAAACAGGTCCATTTCCAAGTCGCGCAAACCCTTGCGAATCCCTCTCAGGAAGCCATTCAGGCGGAAATCAGCGCGCTTCAGCTCATGAAATGAAAGTGTCCGATTTACCACAACTGCGACCGGTCATTTTACGAGGGCGTGGATAGAACTTTCATCTGAAATCCCATGCAGCAGCCCCCCCCAGAGTCCGCGCCACCCCGCTACGTCCCCTCTCCGGAGGACTCGGACGTAGATGTCCTGATGGGTAACAGCATCACCGGCCTGCTCGATGCAGTAACAAGGAAATCCACATGGGGCTCCCACCCGCCCACTTGGGAGCCCCCCGATGAGGAGGAACTCAAGCGCCTGTTCCCCGCCTACCGGATCGAGTCCATGTTGGGCCGAGGGGGCATGGGCATGGTTTATAAGGCATACGACGCATCGTTTCTGCACAAAACCGTGGCCATCAAACTGCTGCCACCCACCCTGGCACAGGACGCCCAGCTCATGGCCCGCTTCAAACGGGAAGCTCACGTCATGAACTCGCTCGATCACCCAGGCATCGTCAAAGTTCATTCGTTCGTCCAGACACCCGATGGCCACGCCTATTTCGTCATGGACTACGTGGAGGGGAAAACGATTCACGAATTAGTCTCTGCCAAGGAAATTTCCGTCAGAAAAACCCTGCGTCTCGTCATCCAGATCTGCAAGGCGCTGCAATACCTCCACAGCAAACAAATCATTCACCGCGACATCAAGCCATCCAACATCATCGTTGATACACACGGCAACGCACGCCTGCTGGATTTCGGTATCGCCGGCCAACTGGCAAAAGGGACCGAAAATCTCACCCTCACGGGGCAGAACCCCGGCACACCATTCTACATCGCCCCTGAACTCTATCGGGGCGATCCCCCCACCGCCAGCAGCGACATCTACTCCCTCGGGGTCACCTTTTATGAAATGCTCACCGGAGAGCGGCCACATATCCAGGCCCCGCTCCCTTCCAAGTGCTCCTCTGCCGACGCGGGCGTCGACAAGGTCGTTCTCCGGGCATTGAAAACACAGCCCGAAGCCCGCTATCAGAACGCGGATGAAATGCGCAGGGACATCCAGCGCTGCTCCCGCGCCTCAAAAGAGTTCCGGCAGGCCGTTGTCATCGCCGCCGCCCTCATTGCAGCGGCTGGGTTTGCAATCGCCTGGATCGTGAAACCGGCAAAACCAAAAGCCCCCCAAAACACCACACCCGTTGCAAACCGGGAAATCTCCCCCCCAGCCACATTGCCAATGCCAATAGCAGAGGCAAAACCCTCACCAGCCCCTTCAAAACCCGCGAACCCTGTCAATCCGGCACCTGATCCACCCGCGGCAAATCCGATCATTGAACCTACCCTCGTCAATTCCCTCGGCATGAAATTCGTTCCAGTGACGGGCACCCACGTCCTGTTCAGCATCTGGGAGACCCGTGTCAGGGACTTTCGAGGGTTTTCAGGTGGGATCCAGAAGGAGAAGACTTGGAAAACAATCACCAACGGCACTGTCATGATTCCCCAGCAAGACGAATATCCCGTCGTCTCGGTGACCAGGAACACCGCCAACGCCTATTGCGAATGGCTTACCAAAAACGAAGCTGCCAAGGGAACCCTGCCAAAAGGAGCCAGATACCGCCTTCCCACCGATCTCGAATGGAGCGCCGCCGCAGGTCTCCGCGATGAAACCGGCTCCACCCCGAGAGAACGGAGCGAACATGGCAGGGCGACCTATCCTTGGAACGGACGTTTTCCTCCCACTAAACCCGTTGGGAATTATTGTGATTCCACCTATCAAAAGCAAATTCTCAGCGAGCCCAGAAACCCCGTTCCCGGGTACGACGACGGTTACGCGACTCTCTCGCCTGTTGGCAGCTTTCCTCCGAACGATCTTGGAATCTATGATTTAGGCGGGAACGTAGGCGAATGGTGCGCTGACAACTATGACACGGGCGACAAACGCTGCGTCATCCGCGGCGCCCAGTTTTTCGAATCAGATCCCAAGCTGCTCCAGACTTCTTATCGCGCACCGTGGAGATGGGAAACCACTCAGTGGATTTGGAATGGCTTCCGCTGCGTGATCGATCTGGCGGTCGCACCGGAGCCGCTCCCTTCCGTGAATGTCCCGCAAAGCGCTCCAACCCCGGATAACCCCCCTCAAGGCCTACACTACTCCACCGGCTTTGAAGATCCGGAGTTCATTGCCGGTGCATTCGGAACAGGCAAAGCGCTTGAGACCCAATCCAGCAAATGGAGCCTCCATGCAGAAGGGACGAGCGTGGATCTTCCCCAATTGGCGAGAGTCCAGAAAGCGGTGGTCAAATCCGGCAAGCAGGCCCTCCTCGTCCAGGCGGAATACGCACACTCCGACAAAGCCGGCGTCTCGACCTTCTTTGAAAACTCCGAGTCTTTCTTGAATTTCGAGGCTGACATTCGTCTCGCGAGCTCGCCGACACAATCCGTCTGGCAGTTTGCCGCCGGCGATGAATCGTGCACAAGTGGCTTCGTCGGTGGGATCAATATCGCCGTGGACAACGGACGGTTCCAGATCATCACCCCCGGCTTCAAGGAAACGAAACCCATCCTCCAGCGCGATACCTGGTACCACCTGCGCTTGAGTTTCGATCTCGCAAAACAGACCTACCAGATCTTCGTCAACGACGCAGCCATTGCCTCGGATGTTCCATTTCTCGCCCGCGCCGAGAGATTGAGAATCTTCCAGTTCGAGACATTCGCGAAGGGGGCGGACCTGGCTTACCTCGATAATTTTTCCATCACCGCGGGGACACGCGCCAACCCGCCGCCCAGCATCCCTGTAGTTTCAACCATCACCCCCCTCGCAGAATTCGCCGCCATCCTTCACGGCTACGGTTGGAGCTACGAGGATTCCCGCTACCCAGGTTCCAACGAGCAACCTCCCTCCCCCCTGTTTTTCCACGAGAACGGAAAGTTCCACGAAAAATGGAAGTGGAACTACTGGATCGCCGCACCGGGCGTCATCCATGTCCAGTTCTGGGATCCCGTTTACAAGCCGGAGACCGCCATGGTACTCACATTCAACGAAACCCGCACCTCCTACTCCGGCAGCTTCAAGGATTCCAAAGGCAAGACCCATAAAATCACCGGCACCCGGCTCGATCCCGTCAAATGAACCCACCTCACCCATCCTTCGACGCTGTGGCATACCACTGCAGTGCACATCGGCAGCCCATGAAAACACAGTCCTTTCCTTCGATGGCCCGGAAGAATCCCGACTCTTCGCACCTTGCAGAAAAAATCTCCATTTTTTCAAAACCACCCGCCCACCGCTTGCGAGTGATCCATTGAAACCAGCCTACTCCTACCACCTCCCCTATGAAAACGCTCCTGTCATTCGCACTTCTCGTCACCGCGACACTGCCTTGCTCCGCCCAAGCGGGAAACCTGGCGGTGGGATCCAAGATCCCCACCCTCCACCTTCAGAATGGACGCAGTTATACGAACGTCACCGTCACCAAAATCGACGATGAAGGAGTATCCATCCAGCATGAAGGCGGACTCGCCCGCATCAAGTTCGACCAGTTTGCGCCCGACATGCAAGGCGCGGCCAAGGAGGTGAAAAAAACCTTTGCCCCGCCGGCAGACCGCTTTTCAACCGAGTCGCTCGCCTTTTTCTCAGCCATCTCCTCCCAATATTGGTTCAACGGCGATCCCGTCAAAGGCATCGCCGATCCGAAACCCGCTCTTGCCCGTCTCGCCGGCACAACCGACCCCTTGCTCAAGGAAGCGGTGGACATCGCCTTGCAACTGGATGCGAACCAGAAATCCCAGGAAGCCCAAGGGCGCTTTCTCGAGGCCAAAATGAACGGCATGGTCCCGGGCGTCCAAGGTGAGATCGCCGCGCAAGGCATCAAGGCAGCAACCGCCCCCAGCCACATCTCCGGATATGACATTCACACCGGGCAGCCGATTTATGAGCAGGATGCCGTTCCCCTCGATGACGTCGCCCAAGGCCTCGAAAAAAGCATGGACGGCGCGAATACCCAGGCCGCGCTCAACCGGATGTCAGAACTCAACATCCAATCCCACCGCCTCGGCAAAATCCTGCGGGAAAAACTCACTGCCCTCTCCCAGAGGGATCTTCCAAAGGCGGACGTCATCCCCTCGCCCGTCGTCGCCGAGTTTGTGAAACCCGGCGTCCTCTGCATCACCAACCGCTCCGGCAAGACCCTGCACCACTGCCTGTTCTCCACCGCCACCATCATGTTGACGCCCAAGGACGAGTCCAAGGACCAGGCCATCGCCAATGTCCTCAACCGTTTCGTCGGCTTCAGCGAGGAGTTCAGCCGTGAGTCCGCCAAACAAACCGCCCTGCGCGCCGAGCTCGCCGGAGCGGAGCGCGGCTACGTCGTCTATGCCCCCGTTCTCCGCGACCAGGAAAACGTCTGCATCCCCTTTTGCGACATGCCCTCCCTCCCCGGTGCAGGTGCGGTTAGTCTATCACTTCTGACCGATGAATTCACCGGCGAGAATGCTCCCGTCGCCGGCCTCCAGGAGCTCAAATCCCAACTCGAAATGGAGGCCAGAGCCCGCTGGGAGCGCGAGCACGCCGACGCGGTCCGCGCCAAAAACGCCCCTCTCAACGACGGCAACCACGTGAACCTGCAACCCAAGATCCCCCGCAACCCCAACAACCCTCTCCATCAGGGCAAAGGGGCGCGGATGTTCAACCGATAGTCCGGCTGCCCCCTGGCTGTTTGCGAGAACTCCACGATATCCACCACCGCACCTCCATGAAAACCATTCTACTCATACTCGTCGTCTGTTGCGCATTCCTTGCCCGCTCCAATTCCCAGGAAAACCGGATCTGGACCTATGCCAAAACAGGGTCCACCTGTGAAGGCACCCTGCAAGGCAGAAGCCCTGATGGCGCCGAAATTCAAATCAAACGGAAAGACAATGGCAAATTACTCACCGTGAAGGCGGAAATGCTGATCGAAGAAGATCAAAAGCAGATCGCAGCATGGCAAGCACCTGCTGCTGAGGTTAAGGAAGCAAACCCCACCCCATCCCCGCCTGATGGCTCACGCCAAGTCGACATTCAAAAGAAACTTAAAACAATTGTTATCTCGAGTTACGAAGCGAATGATGTAACACTCACCGAGGCTATTGACTTCCTTCGCCTGCGCTGTTCCGAGCTGGATGAGACTGAGATTGCTAAGTCAAAAAAGGGAATCAACTTTGTCATCACCTCCCCCCCGCAGATAAATCCTCTCCGCGTGAGCGTTCAGCCCCGGCTTCAAAATATACCAGCTGCCACACTACTTCAATACATCGCCTACAAAGTAAGAATGAAAGTAATCATCAAGGAATACTTTGTGGAATTAGTGCCACTTGGGGCCCCTGACACTCCGGAACTAAAGGCAACCGCGAGTGAAGTTGCTGCAGCTGCTGCAAAAATCATCATCCCAAGGACGGACTTTGAAAACTGCCAGTTGGATGAGGCGGTCAACTTTTTCAACGCCCGAATCAAAGAATTGGCCCTGGGTAAAAATGCGCCCGTAGTCATCCTGGATGCAAAAGCGGATAGTGGTGCCACCATCCGTGAACTCCGCGTAAAAAACGTTTCTGTATTAGCTCTTGTCTCCTACGTCGCATCCTTCACTGGCCATCAGGTGCTTTCCGAAGGCAACATCCTGCGCATCACGAAAAAGTAAACCAAGTGGCTGCGGCGTCCCTCCGCAGAATCCGAGTACACCCCATCACATAGCAGTTCCTTCATCTCCTGGCGCTGCATGATCCTCCTCCACTCTGAGTCCGCCGGATCTCGACAAAAAAGGCTTCTCCATCGCGCCCCTCCCTGAAGCGTCGCACCGGTCCCAACGGTTCTCACAAACCGCATGTGGACCGATGCCACCTCTGGCAGAACCCTCGAAGGCACCTTACAAAGCAAAAGCCCGGATTAGTTTCACCTTTCCGAAGGAACTATCCAATTCCCCGCTCCCGCAGAATCACTCCATGCTGCATAGCAGTAATTCTGCCGGAGATTGGTATGGCTTCCGCTTGTTATAGCCACTTTCTGTGAGGTGACGGGACTGTCACCTACTGTATTTTGCTCCCCCTCCCGCTTCCTGCCCAACGTCTATGATTAGAAAGGCAATACGGGAAATTCAGTTTCCCTCCCCCTGCATGAATGTCGCTCTCGTCAGAGATACACGCACTTCGCCCCCCCTCAGTATCTCCCGCGTGTAAATCCCTACCACGGTTCATCATTTTCGCTGCCCATTAGTGCGAAACCCCTCCTCCCGCCACCCGCTCCGCAGGCCCCGCACGTAAATCCCCTCCTCCCGCCATCCCTTCCGCAGGCCCCGCACGTAAATCCCCTCCTCCTGCCATCCGCTCCGCAGGCCCCGCACGTAAATCCCCTCCTCCCGCCATCCCTTCCGCAGGCCCCGCACGTAAATCTCCTCCTCCCGCCACACGTTCCACACCCCCCGCCACTGTCTATCCCACTAAATACCAATCCATTACCACAGAAAACAACCATCATGGCCCGCAATCCTTTACCTGAGTCATTCAGCCGCCTCTCCACCCTCGCCACCGATATGATCGATGGCTGCACCAAGATCGGCACCGCCACCGGCATCGTCCAGAATACCGCCATTGTCCTGCAAACCGCGCTCGATACCGCCAGCGCCAGCGAGACCACCTTCCAATCCGCCCGCACCGCGAAAGGCACCGCCACCACCGCCCACACCACTGCGGATTCCAACATCAAATCCTTCGTCTCCACCGCCAAGCGCATCCTCATCCCCCGCATCGGAGCCGCCTGGAACACCGATTGGGCGGAGGCCGGCTTCGTCAACAACACCATCGAGACCCCCGGCACCTACGATGAGCGCTTCAGCCTCATCGCGAAGCTCGTGAAATACTTTTCAGACCACCCCACCTACGAAAACGCCCCATTGGAAATCACCAGTGCGGAAGCAGCCACCCTCCACACCGCCGCTAACAACGCCCGCTCCACCCTCGCCGCCGCGCTCACCCACCTTGCCAACTGCCGGACCGCCCGCGAGACCGCCATGGAAAATCTCCGCACCCGCATGCGCGGCCTCATCTCCGAGCTGGACACCCTCCTCCCGGACGACGATCCACGCTGGTACCGCTTCGGCCTCAACGCCCCTGGCGATCCGGAAACGCCCGCCATCCCCGCCGCCTCCACCCTCACCCCCGGGATCTCCGGCAGCGGCCTGCTTTTCCTCGATTGGCCGGACACCCGCCGCACCGACCGCTACCGCGTCTGGCAGAAAAAACCCGGCGAGTCCGCCTTCACCCCCGTCGCCACCGTCACCGAGAGCGATGCCACCCTCACAGCTCTCCCCGCCGGAATCCTGCTG
This sequence comes from Verrucomicrobiales bacterium, assembly GCA_038237425.1. Taxonomy (GTDB): domain Bacteria; phylum Verrucomicrobiota; class Verrucomicrobiia; order Verrucomicrobiales; family Akkermansiaceae; genus Luteolibacter. The sequence continues at coordinate 79,817 of JBBRYQ010000011.1, read as the reverse complement.
GAATTCCAAATCACCGCCGTGAACGACGCCGGAGAATCCGTCCCCAGTCCGGTGAGCGGCATCACGCTGAGCTAACTAAACCGATGCAGATGCACGCCGTTCCGAAAAGTGGTCCGCACAGTCCCCCTTATCCTGCTAGCAGCAGGACGGTCCCGCGAGCGCAAGATTCCGCACAGAGGACTGTGCGGACCACCATGGAGCAGCCCGCACTCTAAGGAAAAATTATTTCACTTTTTCCAAACCACGGGCCTCCGCCTCACGAGTGGGTATCAGAACCTCACAAAATCTGATTTACAACTCACACCTCCCATGAACGAATCATCCTCCCCGATTGGCTTCGTCGCTCCGGAACCATCCGAGCTTGCGCCGCTTTTTCCTGCCTATGAAATCCACGATCTGATCGCGACTGGCGGAATGGGTGCTGTTTATAGCGCCACTCAGAAATCGCTGGACCGGACGGTGGCGTTGAAAATCCTGCCGATGGATTTCAGCGAAGACGCGGAATTCTGCGCCGGTTTCGAAGCGGAGGCGAAGGCGATGGCACGACTGAACCACCGCAACCTCATCGCAGTATATGATTTCGGCGAAGTGAAAGGGATGCTTTTCATCGTGATGGAATTCGTGCCGGGCAAATCCATTTTTCACTCGGCTCACGGTATGGCAATCGATCCCACGGAGGTCATTCGGCTCGTCACGGGAATTTGCAACGGCCTCGGCCACGCTCATGAGAACGGCATCCTCCACCGGGACATCAAGCCGTCCAATATCCTGCTCACCCTCCAAGCCGAGCCGAAGATCGGCGACTTCGGCCTCGCCCGGCCAATCGAGCGGAAGACGCAGCAGGGCGAGGTGATTTTCGGCACGCCCGGATACACGGCACCGGAAGTCATGAATTTCCCGGAGACCGTCGATCATCGCGCGGATCTGTTTTCCGTAGGTGTCCTGCTACACGAACTGCTGACCGGAAAGCTGCCGGCAGACGATTCCCGCCCGGCCTCGGCGATCTCCGGTTGCGACGCCCGTTTTGATTCCATCATCCGCAAGGCCACCAGCCCAAATCCTGATGCGCGATATTCCACCACTGCGGAAATCGCTGGCGACTTGGGGAAGATCTCTGCAATGCCCGCGACCTCTCCGATGGCCATCGCCCGCGCCACCCCGAAAGCGGGAACGTCCCGCCCGCCCATGCCCCGGCGCGCAACCACCGCCACCTCGAAACCCACCCGCAAAAAGGCGGATCTGTCCTGGGTGGGCCTCCTTCTGGCAATCGGAGTTTCCGCCTATGCATGGCATTTCATCGCCAATCTGAAGCCCAGGGAAATCTTGGTGGAGAGACCCGGATCCGATTCCTCAGTCGTGGAAAATCACGATGAAGTGACGCAAAAAGTGGAGGAGCCCGCGCCGAATTCAGAGGAGCAGCCGCCGCCTTTCCCGCAATCATTCGCAGACACCAAATTTCCCGAGACCGGGCAAATGCTGACGAATGAATCTCCCGGTGCCCAGTCTCCCGAAAAGACCACCGGCTCAGTCTTTGAAGGTGAGTGGGAAGCTCAGAATACCAATTGGCGCCTTATCATTCTCAAGGGAGGGAACGCGATTTGTTACAAATACAAAGACCGGAACTGGAATCAGATAGTGAACAAAATCGATTCCAGCTGGAAACTGGGGGACGCCACCGACAAGATGGACCTCTACTGGGAGAAAAATCCCGCGTTCGCCAACATATGCACCATGAATTCCACCGGAGATTCATTTAATGGGATCAATCAGAGGGGCGAAAGGAACTCCTACAGAAGAATCAAAGGAAACAACGGGCTGGAATCCGCCGGCAAGCTGGAAGACATTACAAATAACTCGTCTCAGGCGGCTTCTGGTGATGCCAACCACTTCAACGGCAAATCATATAAGGTCATTTATCGAAAATGCAGTTGGGCCGACGCTAAGTCCGAGTGTGAAAAGCTAGGAGGTCAACTGGTTGTGATTCATGATCAGGCGACACAAGATTTCGTCAAATCCATTGCAGGGGGCAAAGTGCTCTGGTTGGGAGCGACAGACGATCTCAATGAGGGTACTTGGAAATGGGTTGATGGAACTGAAATGAAGTTCAAACCTTTCGCACCACATCAACCCGACAATGCCAGAGGAAATGAAAATCATCTTTTGATGTGGCCGGACGGGAAATGGAATGATGCAGCCAACATGTGGGAAAATGTCCTGGCCTACAAGCCCGTCGGATACATCTGTGAATGGGGGGAAGTTGTCGCCCCTCACGGCGAACGAATCTGGAGACAGGCGGGAACCGGAAGAACCACAACAGCGGAACTTCTCAAAAAAACACCGGACAACAGCAAGGTCACCATCCTCCTGAAGGGAACTCTGAAGCCCATCGAAGTCGATTCCTCCACATTTTCGCAGGATGACCAGGCCTACATCAGGGCTTGGAAGCCAAGTGTGATAGAGAGCTCCGCGATCGCACCCGCACAACGCGGAATCGTGTTGGACGAGTCCAGCAAGACAGACCAGAGCGAAGGAGGCAACAGCGTCCAATGCGATGAATTGATGATGATGTTCGGCGATCTGGAAAGGCATGAGAACGATACCGCCGCCCACCCGGAAACCATCATCTACAGCGGCCCCGCACCAGCTGGAGACTGCACCATCACCTATCTCATGCCCCGCGTGGAAGCTGAAAGGCAGTTGCTGGGCGCGGCTGGCCTCACTTTCAGGGCGAAGGCGGTAGGACCAGGTTTCCCGGCAGGCTTGGTGTTTTATAACTACGACCGGAAATGGCTAGATTTCGATCACATCACCATCATGACCGATATTGCGGACCAGGTTGTTTCGTTTCAATTCAGATCGGATCACAAAGCGATACCACTGCACAAACGCCTCCCGGAATATCGGACAAAAACAGTCAATTTCATTGATTTGAAAGTAGCCAATGACGATAACCGCGCCTTCACTCAAGTCGATATTAATGGCGCAGGTAGGGATTCCATTCTGGTGAACATCGCCTGGGGTCGCTTTAAGGAAACCGAAATGTGGTTCTTACCTCGCCCGTTTGTCCGGCAGATATTGTTCCACATTGATGAAACTCGAAAAACGCGAGGAAGTAACTAATTGGAAACACCAGCGATGAACATCAAAAAAAGCGAACTCTATATATCGAAGATCACAACCTTTGCGAATAAAAACAAGTAACTACATTATGAGAACACACATTCGATCCAGTTCCACCATCGTTAGTTTTATCACGTTATTGCTCACATTGAGCGCGCCTTTGGTAGAAGCCGCCAACCTCAAGATGGACGGCGGGTTCGTCACGCTGGGGAGAGATCGGGCCGTTCGCTTATCCCAAGCTTCCGGGCGGTATGCGGATCTAGGTAGGGGAAATTATCGGACGCCTACCATTGGCTGCACCGCAATTAAGAATACTTCCCCCGGTGGGCGGTCCGGCCAGATCAGCCTCGAATACTGGGCAATGCAAAGCCTGGGCGGCGGTAATGAGAGAGTCATGATGTCCATTCTGCTGCCCTCACTGGGCGGTGGGAAAAGCGTCAAGAACGTGAAGCAATCCGGGCCGGCACGTTACTTCGACGCGTTTGGATATATCCAACTGCGCGTCCATGAAAACAGTGGCGGCACTTGGCAACTCCGCTTCAAAAAAAACATCGGCAGCAGGCAGGCACTCTGAATGCCAAGCCGGACTGCGAAATCACCACAAGGTCATTCGATACCCATCCCATCTCAGGTAGAATTCTTGGTTGATCTCAAAACTTGGACCCCAGCAAATAGAGCCGGTGGTCAGATCGCGACGAGCTTGAAAAGAGCTTACAAGGAACCGAACAACTACCCTCAGAAATTCTTCCTTAGGGGAACTGAATGAAAAATATACGCACTTTATTCCAAACCATCTGCCTCACATTCACGAGTTTCCTGTTGAAACCAAGAAACACCCCCTGTGCCTCTATGAAAACTCCATCGATACTCATCACCTGCCTGATCATCGCATCCTTCCCTGTCCATGCGGATGATATACGCACTTGGACGAAAGCCGACACCGGCCAAACGCTGTCAGGAGAAATCACTGAAAAAACGAATGACGGAACCAAGATCAAGATTTTCATTCCAACCTCAGCCAAAACGGTAGAGGTGCCTGTCGCCGGGCTATCCGAAGCGGACAAGACCTACATTGCACAGTGGAGCAAGAAACAAGCGGAGCGTGGAATCGTCATCAAAAGACCGGGCAAGCTGGATCAGGCATCCGGGGGCTTCAGCACGCAGATCAATGAGCTTGGGCGCCTATTTGAAGGACTGGAGGAAGCAAAGGAAGATCTGGCCGCACACCCGGAGGTGGTGATTTTCGATGGGACGAAGGGTTTTTACGGATTCACCAGCGCAGCTCCCGTCACCTATCTGATGCCACTGGCAAGGGCGGAGGCACTGCTCCCTCCGCATCGCGGCGGGGTGACCGATTTGAAAGCGGTGGCACCCGGCCTGCCGCCAGGGATGAGACTAAGGAACTATGACATTTTGTGCGGACCTTATAACCGAATGACGGTGATGATCGATGGAATCGGAAAGGTCGTCACCCTCCAACTCATCGCACAGACTAAGCCAGTACAAATCCCCTACATCCCAAACAGCCCGGATTGGCGTGCGTTTGATATGGCCACCACTGACTTCCTCGATACGAGCTGGAGCAGGAGTAGAATCGTAGTGTGGGGGAAACCCAATCTCAAGGACTACTACCTTGTTCACCTACTCGGGAAAGGGACCATCTCTTGGTTCGTACCGGCCCCTGTGGTTCGTCAGATTCTTTTCAACGTTCAGGAAAAACAAAAATCAGGACGGCGTTGACCGGCACTATGACGATTCTTCGCAAACATCCCCCATCTCCCAGTTAGTTCATTTGAAAGCAATTCCAAGCACCATGAAATCCTCCCTCCCCATCATCGCTGCCGCAGTCATCAGCCTGATTCTGCCTCTGAATGCCGAAGAAAAGCTGACAACACTGGAATCCCTTACCACCACGAAAAACCGAACCTACGAGAAGGTTGAGATACGCGAGGTCACCCCCAGCGGAATCAAAATCCGCCACGATGCCGGCACCGCCACGATCCCCTATAACGAACTCCCCGCTAACATTCAAAAGCAGCTCGGCGGCTTCGATCCGCAGGCAGCCGAGGAGCATAAAAATAAAGAGGCTATGGCGCTTCAAGAACAGGAAGCCGCCATTGATCGGGATTTGCAAAACATCCCGGAGAAAATGCCGGTCATCCCGCAATCCAGCCGCAAGGCAACCGTTAAGCTCGGGCCTGCGGGACTCCAAGGAGATCCGTTTACTGGTGGATTCGAGCTACCCGGCGATTCACAAAGTTCACCAAACCACCCCGAACCTCCGGCAGCAAAAGCGCCGGAGGCCACTGCAAAACCGCAGGCGAAAGACCGGGGAATCCTGACCGCACGAATGGTCGGTCTGGGGAGGGGCCTCAAGAGAGTGGAATTCAAAGCAGTGACGAACTGCCAAGCCACTCTGGAAATTCACGGAGCCGCCTATGTGCCAGATGCCAAGATCGACATCGCACCGAACGCCAATTTCGTGCGGGAGGTATGGGTTTATAACAATTTCAGCGCCGATCTCGTCAGCGGCAAAGGAGAAACCCTGGATTCCGAATCTTACGACAAGAAAACCGAAGGCATCGGCGGGGTCCATTCTCCAAAACTACACTAGTCGGAATTGCAACCACCCTCCCCCATGAACGATCCATCCTCCCAAGCAGGTTTTGTGGCACCGGAACCCGCGGAATTCGCCCCCCTTTCCCTGCCCATCAGATTTGCGGGATTCTGTGTTTGATTCGAGAATTCCGTATTCCCATTGCTGTGGGAAATTCTAGAATCTTGCCATGCCCGGCACGCTCACCTTGATTCTCGAAACTTCCACACCCCACGCTTCACTTGCCTCGGTGTGGTCGGACGGGACGCTGGACCAACGGGAATTTTCGAGCGACCGCAGCTACAATGCGGTGCTGTTTTCTCCGCTGAAGGAGTTGCTTGACTCGATGGGAGATTTGGAAATCGGGCTTGTTATCGTTGGTAGCGGGCCAGGCAGCTACAGCGGCACGCGGGTAGGAATCGCTGCGGCGCAGGGAGTAGCGATCGCGTCCAGTTGCCCAGCGGTGGCGTTGCCGTCGATCCTGGGGGTGCCTTCAGCTCAAGGCGGGGCGTCCTGCCTCGCGATTGGCGATGCCCGGCGTGGGAGCTATTGGACGGCGAAGGTGGAGAATTTTGGATTGGTGACCGCGCCGGAACTGACCGATGCCGAGGGGTTGGAAAAATCCGTGCTCGCGGCGATCGCTGAAGGGGCAACGGTTTTTTCGTTCGAGGATCCCACTCGTTTTCCCCTTCCTGCCGAACTGGCAGCGCAGGTCAGGCTGGAATTTCCAACGGCCGAACGCTTGTGGCGGGCTTGGCTGGCTGCAAGCGATGACGACCGCGCGAAGTGGTCGGCGGAAATCCCGCAGCCGATGTATTTGAAACCGCCGCACATCACGCCGGCAAAACGCTCGTGGCTGGTTCAGCCCTGATCCGCGCGGCGCCAGACGGTTACCATCGAGGTGGTCCACTGGAATTTCCGCGCGGTTTCGCGGATGAGAAACGGTTCCTCCAAAGTGCGGAGCAGTTCAAAATCGGGCACCAGAGATGCCTTGAGCCACTCGAAAGTTCCGGCCGATGGCCAGTTTTCCGGGGGCGTGAACTCTTCCAGCCAAGTGCAGGGAGTTGCGAGAACCAGCTCGCCACCCGGCTTCACCAACGACGGCAGGCGGTCGAGAAGCCGCTTCGGCTCGGGCAGCCGGCAAAGCAGATTCGCAGCGTGGACGCGGTCGAAAACGCCGAGATCTTCGGGCAGGCTCATCGCATCTCCTTGGAGAAATCTCGTAGTTCCACAGCCAACCCCGGCGATCAGCCGCGCTTCTAACCGGGTGGTGACGGAGGCTTCTTCCCGCCGTTCGTAAGCCAGGATTTCACCATTTCCCAGCGACTCCGCCGCGCGGATGAAGGCGAGGGAAAAGTCGATGCCGGTCACCTCATCACAGGTCGCAGCCATTTCAAACGCCGAGCGCCCTACTGCGCAGCCGAGATCGAGGCCTCTGCCAACCTTGGATGACGAAAAATGTGCCGGGGTGCGTTTCGCGAAATCCAATGCCTCACGCATGCCCGCTGGCCAAGTTCTGTCGGCCGGTAGAATTTCCTCTGCCGAACCAAAATGGAAAAGCAGATACTCTGATAGAACCTTGTCTGACTCGTAAATGGCGCTCATCAGTTACGCGCCTCGATGATCTGTTCGGCCTCACCCGAGCGGGCATAACCGGCCTGCGCTTCCCTGAGAGAGACCTTGCTGTCCTTGTTAGTGTCATAGAAATCGATGATTTCCTTACCTGTGTAATCGACTTTCGTCTGCGTACCCTTGAAGCGGTTGATTCCGAGGTTCAGCTCAGTTTCCGTCAGGAAACCGTCCCCGTTGTCGTCCCAGCGGTCGAACTTCTGAAGCAGGCCGATCATCTGCCGCTCGGTGCGGGATTCAGGAACGACGGGGCCAGGGCCGCTGGAGCAGCCCACCGAGGCGATGACAAGAGTTAGTCCGAGGAGTTTCATTGCTGATTGAAGTTGGCGTAGCTCCGGCAATCGAGCAAGCTTTGATCGCCGCATGCAAATTCGAATCATCGTCGCCGGAAAACCCGCGCTCGCTTATGCCAAGGCGGGCGTGGAGGAGTATTTGAAACGCCTTTCACGCTTCGGTGGTCATGAGATGATCGTCATCAAAGCGGGCGGACGCGACGAAGTGTCGGAGCGGCTGCTAGAAAAGTCGCAGGGCTGCTTCCGCGTCGCGCTCGACGAACGCGGCGAATGTCTGACCACGAGAAAGTTCGCCGACCGGCTGGATACGCTCGCCATGCGCGGCGATGTAAAAACCGTAGCGTTCCTGATCGGCGCGGCCGACGGACACAACCCCGCGCTGCGTGATGCCTGCGATCTCGTTCTCACCCTCTCGCCCTTCACCCTACAACACGAGCTGGCACTGCTGGTGCTGCTGGAGCAACTCTATCGGGTAGCATCCCTGAAAAGCGGCTCGCCCTATCATCGGGACTGAGCCCCGCTCAAGTCAGCGGCGGTATTGGTTCTGCGGCATCATGCCGAACTGGCCTTGGCCTTGGCCTGCAAGCGGAGAGTTCCAAGGGATTTGGCTGGTCTCGCTCACCGGGCCGACCGGCTTCTTCTCGGTTTCACTGGCACATCCGACTAATCCGATTCCAGCAACCACCGCAGAGAGCATGAGAAACAATTTTCGCTTCATGGGCTGAACATAAAACAAGCTCCGCGGCTTGCAAGCGCGCGGAGCTTGTGGGGAAAAATTTCCTGAGCTCAGTTTCCGGTCGGTGTGGCGAGGATCACGCGGTCACCCGGCTGAAGGCGGACGCCAGCAGCGAGGCTTTCAAGATCGATTTCAGCGATGGTCTGGGTTGGCTCGATCGAGGAAGGACGGACGCGGCCGATCTTACGACCGTCACGCTGGACCAACAGGCTCGTTTGTGGAGTGAAACCGGAATTTGAACCGGCACCGATGACGAGGAATCCCCACTCTTGGTTGACGGCGGTCACCACGGCTTCCATCGAGTTGCGACCAATGCGGGAGCTGCGCTCAATACTACGGGTAACAAGGCGATCAGCTTCGGCACGCTTGGTAGCGAGGCTCTTTTCCGCACCGGCGACGAGGGTCTGAAGCTCTTCTTGTTTCTTCTGCTTGTCGGCTTTGCTTTGATCGATTTCAGCGATCTTTTCAGCAAGGTTATCGAGAGTCACACCACCACCAAGGTTTGCGAGGGTCTTGTTCACTTCATCAAGCGCCTTTTCTAGCTGGATGAATTCGCCGTCTTGGCTTTTAAGTTCGTCATCGAGCTTGGAGATTTCACTTCTCAGTGTCGAATTGGAGGACTTGATCGTGGAGATGCTCTGGGTGACTAGCTCCTGCTTGTCTTGGGAAGCGACAAGAAGGGCCTTCTCATCCTTGATGTTTTTTTCAGCGAACTCGGCCTTCGCTACCGTTTCCTTGTTGGTAGAGATCGTCGAAAGACGATCCTTTTGAAGGTTTTGAAATTTGCCGGAAACGGAGAAGGAGAAAAATGCGGCACCACCAGCAACAATGATGGCGAGGAAATAGGGAATGGCTTTCATGGGGTATCCTGGAAGAAAGGGTTTTTACAAGTAATCCTGGGATTAGTTAGCGGCTGCGGGTTTGGTTGCCTTCGGGCCGGGCACGACCTTATCGCCGACCATGAGCGTGACATCCGGAGCGATCGAGTCAGGCACGATGCTGGCGGAAGCGGTGCTGCTTTCCACGGCGGTGACCATGAGCTTGGCGATCGTCTGACCGTCACGGACGACATCGAGGGTGGAGTTCGTCACCACACCGGAAGCATTCCCAGTAGCCAAAGTGACAAAGCCCCAGTTCGGGTAGATCGAACGGATGCGGGTCTTGAGAGATGGGAGCGATTCGCCACGGCTGTAGAAGCCGAACTTCTCGGTGGCTGACTTGATCTCGGCTTCCGTCTGTGTGTTCTGGGAAGTGAGGTTGGCTAGCTTCGCTTCAGTCGAGGTGATTGACTGGGCGAGCGCCTCAATCTCGGAGTTGAGTGTCTGGAGCTTTGAAGCCAGCTCGTTGATGTTGCCGGTCTTCTGGGTCTTCTCACGGATGTCATCGAGCTTGCCCTTGTTGGATGCGACCTTTGCAGTCTTCGCTTCCGAGTCAGTTTTGAGCTTGGTGTTGTCCGCCTGCTCGCTCGCTTCGGTTTCCTGGAGTTTCACGACCTCTGCATCAACAGCGGCGCGCTCGATGGGAAGAGCCGCGAGAATTCCCTCATCGGTCTTGAGCCTGGCTTGGCTTTTCTGGAGGATGCTTTTCTGGCTTGCCGTCTCGGTAATTTCCGAATCGTAAGCAGCTTTATTTTTGGTGGCAATGAAGGCCGCGAGGGCGAGAACAATTGCAGTGAGGATTCCGAAGACGTTTGCCATGGGTTTAAAAAAAGTGAACTTTGAATTCCGTGTGGGCAGACACTAGGAAGTCCCGATTGACCTCCGCAATCCCAAATTTCACAGAGTTTCCATCTTCTCACGTCACTGCCTTTACAAAGCACCCACACAAGACCATCGCTCTCCCGCCATATGAAGTCGATCTTCCGCGTTTTTTCCTACCTCCGTCACTACCCAGGCCTTGCGACTGCTCAGCTTTTCTGCGCGCTCGGTATGACCATGGCCGTGTTTGTTTTCCCAAATGCAACCGGCCACGTGATCGATAGAATCATCCCGAATCCGGCCCGTCATCATGAGTTTTCCTTCTGGATTTTTTTAGCACTGCTTGGATTTCTCGTAAAAGACGGCCTGAATTCGCTGCGAATCTTCATCAACAACATCTTTGAGCAGAAGGTGATCTTCGACATCCGCTCGGATCTTTATGAAAAAATCCAGCGCCTGCCGCTGCAGTGGTTCGATACACGGCGCACCGGGGACATCATGACACGGGTGGTGGAAGACGTGACCAACATGGAGCGGGTGCTGATCGACGGCGTGGAGCAGGGACTCATCGCGGCGCTGCAGGTGCTCGGCATCGGCATCTTCCTTTTTTTCCTAAATCCCGTGGTCGCTGCCTGGGCCACCTTACCGGTGCCGTTCCTCGCGCTGGGTGCCTGGATCTATTCGACGAAGGGGCGCGACCGCTACCGCAACCAGCGCGACGCAGCGTCCGATCTAAACGCGCTGCTCCACGACAACATCTCCGGCGTGCGACAAATCAAGGCCTACGCCGCGGAAAGTGCCGAGCACGCGCGCTTCAACAGTTTTTCAAACGCCCTGCGCGTCGCCTCGCTGCGGATGATGAAATGGTGGGCGCTCTACTCGCCCGGCATGTCGTTTCTGCGGATGACCGGATACGTGCTGGTCCTCGCTTTCGGCGGAGCCGCGGTGATGAAACACACGCTGACCATGGGGGATTTCACGAAGTTCCTCTTGTTTCTATCACTTTTCTACGAGCCCATCGACCGCCTCAACTCGCTCAACCAGATGATTCTATCAGGCCGCGCGGCGGCGGACCGGGTGTTCGACATTCTTGACTCCGAGGAAGAAGCGAACTCCACGCACGGCGGAAAGCTACCTAACAAAATCGCCGGGCACGTGCGTTTCGAGAAAGTCTCGTTTGCCTATCAGGACCAGCCGACGCTGCACGGCGTGACGCTCGACGCACTGCCCGGCCAGACGATCGCACTCGTCGGCTCGACGGGTGCGGGTAAGACCACGGTGCTGTCTTTGTTAGCCCGGTTTTACGAAGCGACATCTGGCGTCATCACCATCGACGGCACCGACATCGGTGGTCTGGCAAAATCATCGCTGCGCGACCGCCTCGCCTACGTCACCCAAGAGCCTTTCCTTTTCAACGGCACCGTGCGGGAAAACCTACTGCTGGCCAAGCGCGAGGCCACCGACGCCGAACTCTGGCAGGCGCTCGATGCAGCCCACGCCGACCAATTCGTCCGCGGCCTGCCGGAGGAACTCGATACCAACGTCGGCGAGCGCGGCGTGAAACTATCAGGCGGTGAGAAGCAGCGGCTATCCATCGCCCGCGCGCTGCTGAAGAACGCGCCGATACTTCTGCTAGATGAAGCGACCGCATCGGTGGACTCCGAAACCGAGCGCCAGATTCAGGACGCCCTGGACCGCTTGATGGAAAACCGCACGGCATTCGTGATCGCCCACCGACTTTCCACCATCCAGAACGCAGACCGTATCTACGTGCTGGAAAAAGGCCGTGTCATCGAGCAAGGCACGCACACCACACTTCTAGCGGAAGGCGGTAAATATGCCGAGCTCTGCCAGAAATCCTTCCTCGCGCAGGAGCCCTCACACACTGCCGAGGAACTGGCTGCCAATCATTGACTGATAGGTCGGATCGGTTTCGCGCAGTGCCTCGTGGTTTCCATCCGCCACGATGCGGCCCTGTTGGAAAACCAGCACGCGGTCCGCGATGGTGATGGTGCTGTAGCGGTGCGCGATGATGAATGTCGTGCGGCCCTTCACCAAAGCTGCGAGAGCCTGTTGGACCATCGCCTCGCTCTCGGAATCGAGCGCGCTGGTGGCCTCGTCGAGGATCAAGATCGGCGCGTCTTTGAGGAACGCGCGGGCGATGGCGATCCGCTGGCGCTGTCCGCCGGATAGAAGGTCGCCGCGCTCGCCGACTTCGGTTTCGTAACCCTGCGGCAGGCTGCGGATGAACTCGTCGGCATGGGCGCGGCGGGCCGCCTCGATGACTTCCTCGTCCGTCGCATTTTCCCGGCCGATCCGGATGTTCGAGGCAATCGTTCCGAGGAAAAGCGATGGCATTTGAGGCACCACGGCGATCGCGCCGCGCAGATCCTTTTTCAGAAAGTCACGGACGTCGGTGCCGTCGAACGAGATGCAGCCGGCCTGCGGATCGTAGAAACGGGGGATCAAATGGGCGAAAGTCGATTTCCCTGCACCACTCGGGCCGACGAGGGCGACCACTTGGCCGACGGGAATTTCCAAGACAATTTCCTTCAACACCGGCTCGTCACCATAGGCGAAGGAAAGTTTTTCAAACCGGATGGCCTCCCGCGGCGCGGAAAACGGCTTGGGCGTGACGGGATCAGAAATCGTATCCGGCTCGTTGGAAATGTATTCGATGCGCTCGATAGAGGCACCTGCCTGGCGCAGCAGTGAGTTGACCATGCCGAGTTTTTTGATCGCATCCACGGCCACGAAAAGCGCAGCACCCATCGCCATGAAATCGCTCTGCTTCATGCCCCTGCTGACGCCGAGATAGAGCGCGATTGCAAATCCGACGGCCGAAACTGTCTCGATCACCGGAGAAATCGCCTGGCGGTATTTCACCACCTTCATGCCCAGCTTGAACATTTCGTGGATGCGCTTTCTAAAGAGGGAAATCTGGCGTTCCTCCAGATTGTAAGCGCGGATTTCCAGCGGTGCCTGGAGGCTCTCCGAGAGCGCGGCGGTGAGTGTGCCACCTTGATTTTGCAGCGCCCGCGCGCGTTTCGCCAGTTTGTTTCCAGCGGACCGGATGACTAGCACACAGGCCGGGATGGTGACGATCGCGATCAGTGCGATGAAAAAGCTGTCACTCGTGTAGGCATTGTAAATCAGGAATCCCAGCGCGCCGAGCAAGGTGACCGGTTGCTTGATGAGATCGCTGGAAACGTTCGCCACCATTTGCCGCAGCAGCGCGGTATCGCTCATCAGCCGGGCCAGCAGATCGCCGGACGTGTTTTTCTTGAAGAACGCGAGCGGCAGGCCCTGCAGCTTCACAAACAAATCCACCCGGATGTCCTCCAGCACCCTTTGACCGGCGAACTGGATGAAATAGGAATTCAGGAAATCCGCCAAGGAACGGATCGCAAAGACCAGCGGGAGCCACATACAAGTGATGAGAACCAGTTGCTCTTGGGGGACTTCACCCAGCCTTTGGCGCATCCAGATGTAATACCAGTCATTGCCGCCGCCGTTTTCCTTGAAAATTACCGGGAAGACCACCTTCAGCATCAGCGGCATGCCTGCGCCACTCGCGAGCGCATAGATCACTCCTGCGAAAACACCGAGCGCGAACTGCCAGCGGACGGGACGCAAGTATTTGTAATAGTGAAGGTGGCGCATTTCCAGAAGCCGGGAGATTCAACACACCACCCCCCTGCGGCAAGCGCGATTCTCAGCCACACCTATCCCGCCGTCTCCTCCCCCAATCAACCGGGGCGGAAAAATAAAAAAACAGTCCTTCTCCGTCGCGCCCGACCATCAAACCCATACCTCACAAAGACAACCCACTTACCACGGATTCCTTTATTATCGCAAAAAGTATGATGTTAGGCAAAATAAGGTTGCTTCAGATACACAAATAAGGCACTTGGCCCGCCAACCGCTTCACGCATTCCCACCGGAACCCTGCGGTAGCGAAGATTTTCAAAACGCCTATCGACACCTTTGAAATGCAACGACTTACAAGTAAAATCACCCGATCCAGTGACACCCGGGAGGTGATTGGCGCCGAGCGGCGAAAGTTCCTTTCCGTTGAATCCGTGGCAGTTGCAGGTTTCAGGTCGCTCAGCAAACTCTTCTGCGCCGGGTTGTTTTCCCTGCTCTTCCTGACTGGCGCCTTCGGAGCAGCCTCGTCCGACGTCATTCTGGCCTGGAATGCAAATTCCGAAACGAACGTCGGCAATTACCAACTCCGCTATGGCACCGCTTCGGGAGTTTACACGAAAACCATCAACACCGGCCTTCGCACTCGCACCACGGTAACCGGACTCCAAGCTGAAACGACCTACTACTTTGCCGTCTGCGCCTACAGTGTCGATGGATTAAAGGGCAATCTCTCGCGTGAAGTCGTTTACACCGCCCCTCCTCCGGCGAACGACCCTCCCAATAGCGTGATCATTTCGCCATCCACCGGTGGCAGCATTTATGCAGGACAGTCCGTGAATTTCGCGGGCGGTGGCAACGATCCTGCCGGAGACGCCCTCACCTACCGCTGGAAATTCGGCTTCGGCTCTGGCATCCCGGATTCCACTGAGAAAAACCCCGGCAAAGTCCGTTTCGACGTTCCGGGCACTTACGAGGTCACCTTCACCGTCACGGATTCCCTCGGACTTTCGGACCCCCAGCCTGCCAGCCTTTTGATCAAGGTGCTGAGTCGGGAAAATACCCTCATTTCCCACAGCGGCTGGACGCTGAAATATGTCAACAGCGAGGAAGGCGACGGCTACGCTGCCACGCGTGCCTTCGATGGCAATCCGTCCACGTTCTGGCACAGCCACTTTACCTCAGCCCAGCCAACCAAACCTCCTTACGAGATCCAGATCAACCTCGGTGCCGTGCGCAACGTCAGCGGTTTCGAATACCTGCCACGTCAGGACGGCTTCCTCATTGGCAACATCCTCAGCTACCGATTCTACCTCAGCATGGATGGCAATACCTGGGGCAAACCCATATCCACCGGAGATTTCTCCGCCTCACCCACTGCAAAACGGATCTTTTTCTCCCCAAAACAGGCGAAATTCATCCGTCTCGTCGGCCTCAACGACGCGGAAGGCCGCCCCACCTGCGCAGTGGCCGAGATCAATCTACTGGAAGCCCCATTACCAAATAGCAAACCCGTTTCCTATTCACGGAGAGTTTCCACCGTAAACAACAAAGCCGTCGCCATCAATCTCAAGGCCAGCGACGCGAACCTAAACCCGCTCACCTTCCAGATCGTCAAGGCTCCAACCAGCGGCTCTCTCAGGGGCACCCCGCCAAATCTTACCTACCGACCCAAGAAAAACTTCACCGGCAAGGTCACCTTCACCTACCGCGTCAATGACGGCACCGCTAATTCCACGGTCGCCACCGTCACGATCCGGGTGAACAAAGCAGCCTCCTCCTCCGCCGCAACGCCACAGGTTACGCTCCTCGCCCGCTCCGCCCCCATCACTCCGGCCGACCTGCTACCCAGCGCCGTGAAAACCACCCCGCCCGTCACCTCCACCACCGTCATCGGCGGCGAAAAATTCCTCGTCCTCACCGTTGCCAAGCCCGCCCTCCCGGATGGCGTCAGTCGCACGGTCCAGGTTTCTCCAAACCTCCTCGATTGGTTCAGCGGGAAAAATCACACCACCGTCCTCATCGACGATGAAACCATCCTCAGAGTCCGCGACGACGAGCCGATGACTCCCGGTAAAAAGCGCTACATTCGCCTAAAGACCCGCCCACACTGACTTTGCAGTGTGAATCTCGCCGTTGCGGGATTTCCGCCTTGTTCCAACGCCGGACGGTGGTTTCCTTCCCCCATCATGGCAGCGCCGCAAAACATCATCGCTCTGGTTTACGATTACGACCAGACCCTCAGCCCGCGCTACATGCAAGATGACGTGCTTTTCCCTGAGTTCGGCATCGATCCCGCGCAGTTCTGGAAAAAGTGCAACACCCTCGTCCACGACCAGAAATGGGACGGCGAGCTCGCCTACATGAAGTGCCTGCTCGACTACCTCGGCATGGACAACGTCACCAACAAGCGCCTCACCGAACTCGGCGGCGGACTGCGATTTTTCCCCGGCCTGCCCGAACTTTTCGAATCCCTGCCCAAGGCCGCCCTCCGCCCCGAGCACGAACTCGCCGGCATCAAGGTGGAGCATTATATCATTTCCTCCGGCCTCAAGGCATTGCTCGACGGCTCCCGCCTCAAGCCCTTCGTCAAAGCCATGTTCGGCTGCGAATTCGGCGAGGACTCCGAAGGCCGCATCAGTTTTCCCAAGCGCGTCATCTCCCACACCACCAAGACGCAATACCTCTTCCGCATCAACAAAGGCATGCTCGGCTACGATCAGGACGTGAACGACCACATGCCCGCCGACCAGCGCCCCATTCCATTTGAAAATATGGTCTATGTCGGAGACGGCCCCACCGACGTCCCCTGCTTCACCGTCATGGCCAAAAGCGGCGGCCAAGGCATCGCCGTTTACAACCCCGAGGACGCCTCCGGTAAATCCTTCCGGAAATGCTTCCAGCTCTCCACCCACGCCGGCCGCGTCAAACACATCGCCCCTGCCGACTACCGCGAAGGCTCCCACCTCTGGCTTCTCCTTCAGGAAATGGTCACCGAAACCGCCGACCGCATCCTCCGCCGCCGTATCGAGGAAAGAGACAACGCCACCGTCGCCGCCCCGACGTTCTGAAAAAGTAGCTGGCGCATCTTGCGCCAGTCCGTTGCGGAGGCGTCTCGCCTCCAGCGATTCTCTTCAGGCCACCACCGGCCCTCCCGCTCGCACTTCCGCACTCTCTTCAGGCCAAAGGCCTCCCACAAGCCAGCCCAGGGCAAGCACCAGCGCCGCCCTGGGTTATAACCGCCAACAATTCCGCGCCCTGAAGGGGCAAAACATAGCCGGCTGCCACACAATCATGTGGCCGCCCTTTCAGGACTCGAATAATCCGTCATATCCAGCCCAAGGCGTAGTATTCCATCTTGGCAGCGCGGAAATCGCTGCATAGCTTCGCGCCCTTCGATGTCCGCCAAGAACAAATTTCACTTCACCGGGATCTGTGGCACGGCCATGGGTGCCGTCGCCGCCGCCATGAAACAACGCGGCTTCACTGTCACCGGCTCCGACGCGAACGTTTACCCGCCGATGTCCGATTTCCTGCGCGGCCAGGGCATCACGCTGACGGAAGGCTACGCCGAGGAAAACATCCCGGCGGACACGGACGTGGTCATCATCGGCAACGCCATTTCACGCGGCAATCCGGAGGCCGAGGCGGCGCTCGACCGCAAGTTGCTTTACCATTCCCTGCCCGAGGTCATGAAGGAGTTCTTCCTCCGCGGAAAACGCAACTTCGTCGTCTCCGGCACTCATGGTAAAACCACCACCTCCTCGATGCTCGCGTGGATCTTCAAAAACGGCGGCCGCGATCCGGGCTACATGATCGGCGGGCTGCCGAAAAATCTCGGCTGCGGCGCGCATTTCACCGACTCGGAATTCAACGTGCTCGAGGGCGACGAATACGACACCGCCTTCTTCGACAAGCGCTCGAAATTCCTCCACTACCTGCCCGAGTGCGTCGTCGTGAACAACGTGGAATTCGACCACGCGGACATTTATAACAACATCGACGAGATCAAACTTACCTTCCGCCGCCTGCTCAACATCGTCCCGCGCGGCGGCGTTGCCTTCGTCAATGGCGACGAGCAAAACTGCCTCGACGTGGCCGAAAAAGCACCCTGCCCCGTCACCACCGTCGGCTTCGGGGAAAACTGCGCGCTGCGCATCGAGAACGTTTCCTACGACACTGACGGCAGCAGCTTCACCCTCGGCGGCGAATCTTACACTGTGCCGATGACCGGCGAGTTCAACGTCCGCAACGCCGCGATGGCTACTGCTGCCGCGACCTTTGCCGGGCTAACACCTACCGAAATCCGCGCTGGCCTCGAATCCTTCGACGGCGTCGCCCGCCGTCAGGAGCTCAAGGGCGAGGTGAACGGCATCAAGGTCATCGACGATTTCGCGCACCACCCGACTGCCATCCGGCTCGCCGTGCAGAGCCTGCGCCAGCGCCACCCGGATTCGCGGCTGTGGATTTTGTTCGAACCACGGTCCAACACCACCCGCCGCGCCATTTTCCAAAACGAACTTGCGGAAGCACTCGCGCTCGCCAATTTCGCCGTGGTCTCCGCCATCCCAGACCTTCACAAGATCCCGGAAAACGATCGCCTCGATCCCGACAAGCTCTCCGCCGACATCGATCGCCTCGGTGGTAAGGCCTGGTATCTGCCGGATATCGAATCCATCATCTCCACCGTCACCGAAAACGCCCTGCCCGGCGACATCATCGCCGTCCTCAGCAACGGCGGCTTCGGCGGCATCCATCAGAAACTCCTCACCGCCCTCGCGGAAACAAACGTCCTCACGTCGAAATGAATACCAAGGCCATTCTCTCCGGCATCCTTCTGATCACCTCCCCCGTCGCGCTAACAGGCTGCTTCAGCAGCTCCAAGGTGGATTCGAAAAACGAAGCGAGCGTCGGCAGACAGCTCACCGATCTCGATACCGCCTACAAACAAGGCATCATCACCGAGAACGAATATTTGAAGCTGAGAAAAGCGATCATCAAAAAGAACGACTGATCAGCCGCGCGTGATACGGGCATTCTTGCCTGTTATGTTGGCGGTGGCTTGTGAAAGAACAGGCAGGAATGCCTGTGTCACGGCTCTCCGCAGCAACTCGGCAAAAAAAATCAAAATTCTCGAAACAATTCGGGCTCGGCCATCGTTTTATTCAATGTTGCTGGTGTGACTATTTTATGGGCGGCCACCGCTTCGCGTCTTGCGCGGCTCGGGGCGACGGCGGCCCTTTGGATCTAAGAAGGCGGCGGGGGTTTCACCCGCCGCCTTCGCTTTTTCAGCGCGGCGCCAACCAGTCCACGGCGGACTTCGCGGCACGCGTGGCAGTGGCGAAACAGCCTTGGATGAGGTAGCCGCCGGTGGGCGCTTCCCAATCGATCATCTCTCCTGCGATGAAAACACCAGGAAGCTTTTTGAGCATGAGCGTGCGGTCGGTTTCGCTCCAACAGATTCCACCAGCAGAAGAAATGGCTTCGTCGATAGGGCGGGGTCTGGTTAGCGGGATGACGCAGTGTTTTGCTTCGCGGGCGAGTGATTCCACATCGCTGAAGATTTTCTGTGAGAGAATGGCGTGTGCGGGATCGCTGAGTTTCCAGCGGACGCGGGCTTCGTCGAGAAAGCCGCGTTTCACGGACTGCATCTTTGCGATGAGTTGTTCGTGGGTGAAGGTCGGTTTAAAATCGATGGCGATGGCAGGTTCGGACATCGCACGCAGGACGGCACCGAGTTGATAGATTGCGCCGCCTTCGAGGCCGTAGCAGGTGAGCATGAGCTCGCCGATAGCAAGTTGATCGCCTGCGCGGACGTTGAGGTTTTTGAGCGGCTTCCCTTCGGCGGCGGTGAGGATTTCCCCGGACCATTCGTGCTCCCAACCGCAGTTGGCAGGGGCCAGTGGGTGCTGCGCGATGCCGAGTTTTTCGAACATCGCCTGCCACGCGCCGTCTGAGCCGGTTTTCGCCCACGATCCGCCGCCGAGAGCGAAAATGACGGCGTCCGCGGAGGCGGCGGTGCCATTGGCGAATCCGAGCTGATAGGGAGAGCCAGGTTCCAGACTGACGCAGCGGTGGTTCATTTCAAACCGCACGCCGAGCCCGCGCAGCCGCTCGATCCAGCGGCGCAGCATCGGCGCGGCCTTGAGGGCTTTCGGGTAAACGCGGCCGCTGGTGGCTTGGAATGTTTCCACACCGAGATCCGCCGCCCACTGGCGCAGCGCAGCGGGATCGAAGTCGGCAATCAGGTCGTCCCAGATGCCGGGCAGCTGGTCTGGGCCAGAGTAGCGGGTGGTGAATTTTCCCAGCGCTTCGCCGTGGGTCAGGTTCAGCCCGCCTTTTCCCGCGACGAGGAATTTCCGCCCGACGGATGGTTTCCCCTCGTAAAGCGTGACCACTAACCCCGCCGAGGCAGCGACTTCCGCCGCGCGGAGGCCGGCCGGGCCACCGCCGATGATGGCGAGCTGGGGGGAAGTTGAGAGGTGAGGGTTGATGGTTGAGAGTAAGAGGCCGCGGAAAACAAGAGTCGATCTCATATCGTCCTTGCAAAGTGGCTGGGTTGACACAATCCCCGGTGGCATCCAAGGTGCGCTCGCTTCCGCCTCTACCATGATATTCAAAAGTCTCTGTCGCCACGCCGGTATCGGCGCGAACTCCTATCTGCTCCAAACCGAATCCGCCCGAATCGTGCTGGATGCCGGGATGCACCCGAAACATGAAGGCTCGGAGGCGATCCCTCATTACGAGTTTGTCGAAGCCGGAACTGCGGACTCGATCATCATCACCCATTCCCACCTCGACCACGTGGGAACCCTCCCGGTTTTCCTCCAGGATCAGCCACAGGCAAAGGTTTTCATGTCGCCGGAGACGTCCGAACTGGCGACCGCGATGCTCCACAACTCGGTGAACGTGATGCAGGCAAAGCGCGTCGAGCACGGCATCGCCGAGTATCCGCTTTTCGAACACCGGGAGCTGGATCAGATCGAGGAATGCTTCGAGCTGCGCGGCATCGAGAAGCCGTTTTTCCTCGATCACGGAGACACGGTGAAGGCGACTTTCCATGACGCCGGGCACATCCTCGGCTCGGTCGGCGTGACCATCGAGGCGGAGGGAAAACGGATTTTCTACACCGGCGACGTAAATTTCGAGCACTCCACGATCCAGAAAGGCGCGTTATTTCCCACGGAAACCGTCGATGCCCTGATCGTGGAAACCACCCGCGGCGAGCAAGAACGCACACCTGGATACGCCCGCGCCGACGAGGAAAACGCGCTGGCCGAGGCCATTGCGAACGTCATCGCACGCAAAGGCTCGGTGCTGATCCCCGTTTTCGCGATGGGCAAGACCCAGGAAGTCCTCGCGATGCTGCACCGCTTCAAAGAGGAAGGGCTCATCCCGAAAAAAACGCCGGTCTATATCGGCGGGCTGAGCACGAAAATGACCCACGTTTACGACCGTTTCACCGACTCCTCCCGCCGCCATCTCGCGGGTTTCCGTTTCCTCAAGGACATGGAACTCGAGGCTGGCAGCAAAAAACGCAAGGGCCCGATCCCTTTCCACGCCGGCTGCATCTACGCGCTTTCCAGCGGCATGATGTCCGAAAAAACCGTCTCCAACAATTTCGCCCGCCAAGGAGTTCTGGAAAACGCCAAGCACGGCCTGTTTTTCGTCGGCTATGCAGATCCCGAGACACCGGGCGGTAAAATCCGCACCGCCAAACACGGCGACTCCATCGTGCTCGATCCCGCCTATCCGCCGGTGAAACTCAATTGCGAAACCCGCATTTTCGATTTCAGCGGCCACTCCACGCGGGATGCGATCGCCGATTACATCGTGGAAGTTGCGCCGACAAAAGTGTTCCTCGTCCACGGCGACGATGGCGCGGTCGATTGGTTCCGCGGAGAAATCTCACGCCGCCTGCCGGACACGGAAATCATCGTGCCCGAACCCGGAATCGAATACACCATCTGAAATTTCCCCCAACTCACACCCCATTATGTTAGCAGACACTTCCACCATTTCTGTGCTTTCCAGCGTCCTTCCGCAGATCGCCATCGTCGCCGCTCTTTCCGGCCTGATCGGCTGGTCACTCCGCGGAAAATTCACTAAGCAGCCAGCCGCCAAACCCGCCGCCGCAGCGCCGCAAGGCAAGGACCGTGCGAAAAACCTCGAAGCTGCTCTCGAAAAATCCAAGGACACGCTCAAGACCCTCAAGTCCGAACACGAGTCACTGAAGGCCACCGCCGTTTCCTCCGCCACGCTTGAAAAAGCCAACGCCGAACTGGAGACTGCGCGCAAATCGCTCGAAGGCGAAAGCAAACGCACCTCCACCCTCGAAGCCGATCTGAAGAAAGCGCAGGACACCATCAAGAATCTCAATGGCCGTGCCAACGACGGCGACAAGGCGCAAAAGGACCGCAGTTTCGCCCTCGAAAACGAACTTTCCAAAACCCGCCAGCAGCTCACCCAACTCGAAGCCCGCCCGGACGACACCGCCGTGCTCCATGCGGAAATCGAGCGCCTGCGCGAATCCGTCGCCGTTTCCACCCGCTTCGCCGGGGAAATGCGCAAGCGCGAGGCCTCCGCCGTAGAAGCTCTCGAAAAAGCCCAGGTCCAACTCGCTGACCTCAGCAACTCGCCTCGCCCCGCCACCGTGGTGATCAAAAAAGTCGGTCCCGTCGGTGATTCCGACCGTGTCGCCGCCGCGAAAGCTGAAGTCCTGCGCCTGCTGGAAAGCAACAAACAAGCGACCGCTGTGGTAGAACCAGCCGTTGCAGTCGTCGAGCCAGCCATGGTGATCGCTGAGCCGGAGCTGGCCCCCGCAGAGCCGGAACCTGTTGCCGAGCAACCACCCCTTACTGTCGCAGAAACGGACATCGAATACTCAGAGCCAAACTCTTCGGACTCAGAGACCCATATTGCAGACGTCGATGCCGACCTTTCCCCGGCAGAGCCCATCATTTCGGAAACAGAGCCCGAACTTGCAGCCACAGAACCTGCCGAAGCACCTCCAGCTCCGAAAAAAGCTCCGGTCCACGCCGAGCTTTTCTCGCTGGATTGATTTGAGCAATCAGCCGCCCTCCAGTGTGAATTACATTTCACGTGGAGGCCCGATCCATTCCAGCAGCAAACCAAGGGCTACGCGGCACCAACGACGCTGGCCCGGGGCATAGCAATATCTGAAGCGGTGATTCCATTTCCCGTTTGAGACGCCAGATACTACGACTCTTTAGCTGGATGGCACAGTCCCTCTGATTCCGGGTCATGGATCAGGGGATTCCTTCTTCACCTTTCCATTGGTGAGAAATTTCCTCAGCGTCTTCTTTGATTGTTCTGTGATCGCAGCGGGATCCGAGAATGCAGTGACCGTATCAAACAGGCTCAAACGCGCGTATGCTTCTTGTCCATCGATTTTGAACGAGTGGCTTCATGGACCGCATGTCAGAGCGGGGGGCAGGAAATTTATTTCAGGAAAATTTCAAGGGGAACTGTTCGATTCCAGATGAGAGGCATGACCTACAAAGGACACGAAGATTCACGAAACAGGATAGCGGAACAAGTTGGTTGGATGACTACTCCACATTTGCCTTCGTGAATCTTCGTGTCCTTCGTGGTTTCTGTTGCCGAAAATGCCTCGGCTGGAATGAATTCCGCCTTCCAACAAAAAAGCCTCCGGGCCGTGGGGCGCGGAGGCTTTGGAAAAGAACAGGCAGGAATGCCCGTCTCACGATTAGTTCGTCACGCGCATCGGCATGAGGACGTAGAGGAAGGTGCCTTCGATGCGGAGGACGCCGGGGCTCATCTCGTCGATCAGGTCCAGATAGACATCGGCGGTGTCGAGGGCCCGGAGAGGCGCTTGGAGGAACTCGGGGTTGAAGGCGATCTGCATCGGCGGGCCTTGATAGATCACGTCCATCGACTCCTGCGCCTCACCGACATCCGGTGAGTTCGCGGTGACTTCGATGTGGTTTTCGCTGAAGACGAGTTTGACGGAGTTCGATTTGTCCGAGGAGAGGAGTGACACGCGGCGGACGGTTTCCAATAGCGCCTCGCGGCCGATGACAACGCGCTCGTTGCTATCGCCGGGGATGACTTGGCGGTAGTTCGGGTAGTTACCTTCGATGAGCTTGCTGGCGAGCAGGCTATCGCCGACGGTGAAGGAGATCTGGCTGTCGCTGAGCTTGACGATGACCTCACCGGCGTCGCCGAGGAGTCGTTGGAGTTCTTGTACGGCCTTGGTCGGGATGATGACGTCGGTTTCGTGAGAAGCGGGGAATTCGAGGTCCGCATCGACCATCGCGAGGCGGCGGCCGTCGGTGGCGACGAGGGTCATTTTCCCATCGCGGAAGGAGGTGAAGATGCCGTTAAGCACGTAGCGTGTCTCGTCGGTGGAGATGGCGTAGGAGGTTTTCTTGAGGCCATCGCGAAGGGTGGCTTGCGGGATCTTGAAGACCTTGGCTCCTTCGAAATCAGGGAGTGGTGGGAATTCCGCTTCGCCGAGGCCGATGATTTTGAAAAAGGACGGACCGCAGCGGATGGAAGCGTGGTTTTTCGCATCAACGGAGACCTCCACCTCACTGGCGGGCAGCTCGCGGATGATGCTGACAAGGCGCTTGGCGGGCAGCGTGGTGGCGCCTTCCTTCTCGATCTGCGCTTCGACGGAGCCTGTGATGCCGACGTCCAAATCCGTGGTCGTGAACTGCAGACGACCGTCCTTGGCCACCAGCAGCACATTGGAGAGGATCGGCAGCGTCGTGCGTGAGCTGACGACGTGCTGGACCTTTTGCAGGCCATCGAGAAATGCTTCCTTAGAGATGCGGAACTTCATGAGTGGGGAACCGGGGTGGTTGTTGCGGAGGAGTTTCCGCTTTCAATGCCCCTTGGCAAGCCTTCTGTGAAGTTTCCTTAATGAATGGCGGTTAGCGCCGGAGCTGGGACTCAATGCGGGCGATGGATTCTTTCAATCCGGGCTCATCATCAAGGCGTTCCGTGACTTTTTTGCAGGCGTGAATGACTGTTCCGTGGTCGCGTCCGCCAAATGCTTCGCCGATTTCCATGAGCGAGCCCTTGGTGAGCGAGCGGCTCAGGAACATGGCGACTTGGCGGGGAAAAGCGATGCTGGCTGGACGCCGGCGGCTAGTCATGTCTGCCAGGCGCACGTCGAAATGCTCGGCGACGGCTTTCTGGATAGAATCGATGCTGACTTGGCGGCTGGCCTCCTCGCGGATGAGGTCGCGCAGCAGGTGCTCGACTTTTTCCACTGTCACACTCTCCCCGGCGAGCGACGCATAGGTTGCGACGCGCATCAATGCACCTTCGAGGCGGCGGACGTTGGTGCGGATTTTCTCAGCGAGGAAACGCAGCACGGACTCATCCACGCGGACCTTCCAGTCGAGGGACTTTTTCTTGAGAATCGCCATCCGAGTTTCCATCTCCGGCGGCTGCATCTCGACGGTGAGGCCGCACTCGAAGCGGGAAATGAGACGGGGCTCGAGACTCTTGATCTCGCACGCCGGGCGGTCGCAAGTGAGGACGACTTGGTTGCGGCCGTCGAGCAGGGTATTGAAGGTGTGGAAAAATTCTTCCTGCGAGCGTTCCTTGCCGGCGAGAAACTGGACGTCGTCGATCAGCAGGACGTCCGAACTGCGATAGCGGCGGCGAAATTTTTCGATGTCACCACGGCGGACGGCGTCGATGAACTCATTGGTGAATTTCTCGCAGGTCAGATAGATGACGCGCGAGCCGGGTTGGCGGCGGAGCAGCTCGTGGCCGATCGCCTGCATGAGGTGGGTCTTGCCGAGGCCGGGACCACCGTAGATGAAGAGCGGGTTGTAGCCGATGCCGGATTTTTTGGCGACCGCCTCGCAGGCCGCGTGGGCGAACTGGCTGTTAGCACCGACCACAAAACTGCCAAAGGTGTGCGCCGGATTAAGACCAGCAAGTTTGATGCGCTTGTCGAGTGCCTCGCCCTCGAGAACCGCAGCCTTGGTCGGACGCGCCTGGGAGCCGGCGGGCTGAAGGAGGCCGCCATCCGCACCGGACAGAGACTCACTAACCGTCACGCACACATCGCGCACTTCGTCGAAAACTCCACTGACGGCCATCGTGAGCTCCGGCAGATAATTGGTCTCGATCCAGACCTGATGGATCTCACCCGGAACGGCGATCGTCCCCACATCGTCTTCCACGCCCATCCAGCGCGCCGCGCCAAACCAGCGTTGGAAAGCATCGGGACTAACCATGACACGAAGAGCTTCGCAAATTTCCACCCACCCCCGGCCATCCGCCGGTATCATTTCCATTTCACCCACCATCTCCTCCATTGTCGCTTCCTCGGGTTCCATTGTTGATCAGTCTTTTTGAAAATTGGTTTTTCTCACTCCATCATCCCACTCCTGTGAGCGGCGCAACGTGGCGAGGTGCGAAAGATGAATGCCACCTTAGCTCCATGGAAAACCTTTTTCAATCATTCTAACATTTGGTTGGCGAGGGCCGTATTCCACAAGGGTTCCACGGCTAAATTTTTTAAAAACTTGACGTCCATTTTCATTAAGCTCCCTGAAGTATCAGCGGACTCCAAATGACAAAATCGTCGCATTCCCTTGTAAACGAAGCATTCGCATTGTGACAATTCCGTTATAATTGGAAATGCATTCGCGATTACCGCGCAACCCGACTTCCGCCGATTCCGCTAGATCCTAAAAATCAAGGTAATGTATGGGTTTCCGGCCTCTTGAAGCACAGCGCCACTGCTACGGTGACCAGCGTACCGGCCATGATCCGCCATGGGAACTCGATCACCGGCAGCCATGCAAAATTGGCGTAAAGTGGCGATCCCGTCACCATCTTCCAAACATCGTTGGGCAGATTGCTGAGCCAAGCGACACCGATGATCCCCGCAATCATCGCAACCACGTTGCCCATCTCGCTGCCACGTGTTTTCGTGAACAGTCCGACGATGAAAATTCCCAATAATGATCCGTAGGTGTAGCCGAAGCTACCAAGGATGATGCCGATGATACTCAATGACGGATTGTGTGCCTTTACAAAAGCAGTCGCGAGTCCGACAAAAATCAGCACGAGCGCGAACGCCACCGTGCTCAGCTTGATGATGCGGACACGCGCGTGGTCGTCCTCCGGCGTGTTGAACCAGCGGAAATGGAAGTCCCGCGAGTAGCTCGTCGCGAGAGAATTCATCGCCGTCCCGAGGGATCCCATCGTCGTCGCTAACACCCCGGCGATCACCAGGCCCCGCAGGCCGCCGGGCATCACGTCCACGACGAAATACGGGAAGATCCGAGTGTTGTCCGGCACCAGATTCGGGGCCGTTCCCGCCATCGGTAGGTGGGGATCGCTAACAATATTGCCATAGTAAACCGAGAGCAGGATGCCGATCGTTAGAACGGCGAAGGTCACCGGGATGTCGGCCAACCCTGATAGAATTGTCGCCACCGCGCTTTGGCGCTTGTTCTTGGCGGTGAGCATACGCTGCACCATGTCCTGGTCGGTGCCGTGCGTGGCCAACGTCACAAACAGCGAGCCGAACAACGCCGCCCACACTGTGAACTCACTTTCTAACACGCTCTTGATAGCTCCCCAAGTGGCTCCGTAGTCTGCCACAAACTTCGGTGACGCCGGGACGTCTCCTTGCCATTCCCACAGTTTCAAATCATGCGGGCCGGTGAGAAAACGCTTCGCCCCTTCCCACCCGCCGTCGATGTGACCTAACAAATACCAGACGGAGAATCCCAACGCGCCGAACAGCACCGCGATCTGCAACACGTCCGTCCAGATCACCGCCTTGATTCCACCGACCGCCGTGTAGGCCGCCGTCAGGATCGTGATCAGCACCAGAGCACCGCCGGTGAACCAGAACTGCTGCCAGTTCCCTAGCGGATTGCCCGGGTTCAGGTGATTCCAGATCACCACCAGGAGCAGCGTGGGAACCCACAGCAGAGAGCCGCTGGCCAGTGAGCGGGTCAGCAGGAAAATCACACTCGCCATCCGCCGCGTGCGCGGGCCGAAACGCAGCTCCAGAAACTCGTAAATACTCACCACGTCGTATTTGTAAAACGCCGGGATAAAAACGGCGCTCACCACCACCCGCGCCAGTAGATAGCCCACCATGAGCTGGGCGTAGGTGTAATTTCTCAACCGGAATCCCTCCCCCGGCGTCCCGAAAAACGTCCCCGCGCTGATTTCCGACGCAAGGATCGACGCCAGCACCGCCCACCACGGGATCGACCTGCCACCGAGGGCAAATTCCGACACATCTTTATTCCGCCGGCTGAAATGCACGCCGATGCCGATGATGATGGCGAAATAAAGCCCGATAATGAGAAGGTCCAACCCCAGATGCGACATGCGCCGCATGCTACGGCGCGCCCCCAGCGTTCCAAGCCCCAAGTTTCCAGTATTCCAATACAACCCATTCGTGTGATGGACTCCCGCCGCCGGACATATTCTAATTCCTAAACGATGAAGCCGAACCCATCCCCGTTTTCCACCCGCCGGAAGCTCCTCACCACCCTCTGCGGCCTTTTCGCCCTCTGCGCAATCCCGGCCCGCGCTCAGGACGACCGCCCCGTCGTCGATGAAAAAACCGTGCCGAAAGAAAACGTGGCAATGAACAACCTGCCCACCCTTTGGATCGCCGGGGATTCGACGCTCAAATCCAGCGCCCCCCTGCGCGGTTGGGGCCAGGACCTTGGAAACTTTTTCGATCTGAAAAAAATCAACGTCTCCAATCGTGCCATCGGCGGCCGCTCGGCACGCACGTTTTTCACCGAAGGCCGCTGGAAGGAAATCCTCGAAGGCATCAAACCCGGCGATTTTATCATCATTCAGTTCGGTCACAACGACGTCGGACCGCTCGACGAGAAGGGGAAATTTCGCGGTTCCATCAAGAGCATCGGCGATGAAACTGAAAAGGTGACCAAACCGGACGGCAGCATCGAGGAAGTCCATTCCTACGGCTGGTATCTCAAGGAAATGGCCCGCTCGGCGCGGGAGAAAAACGCCAAGGTCATCCTTTGCTCACCCATTCCTCACAAGAAATTCGACGCTGCCGGAAAATCCGTGCACGACTGGCAAGAATTCCGCGGCTACGTCGATGCCGTCGCGAAATCGGAGCACGCCGTTTACCTCGATCTCGCCGAGCGCATCGGCCTCGCCTATGACAAGCTCGACCAACCCACCATCGAAGGCTTTTTCGGCGACAAGGGCACCCACACGAACGCCACAGGTGCCCTCTTCAACGCTAAGGCCGTCGTTTCCGGTCTCCGGAATATCCCGACTGCCCCACTCGATTCCTATCTAAACGACGCCGGCCGGGAAATCTCCGCCACACCCTCCTTGTGATGATTGCTTGCGGGCGCTCCACACCTCCGCTATGTCCTTGGGAAGTTTTTTAACCAATCAGAAATCATGGAATGGAAAGGCAGAAGCGAGAGTGACAATGTGCAGGATGCGCGCGGTAAAAGTTCCGGAGGCTTCGGCGGGGGTGGCGGCGGCGGCGGGCTTGGCCTGCTGATGACCATCGGCCGGATTTTCGGACTCAAGGGGATTCTCGCGGCAGTGCTGGTGGGAGCCGTTTTATGGAAGCTGGGCATCGTGGACCCGAGCATGCTGCTAGGTGGTGCACCCACGACCACTTCACGCCAAGTGACGGCAAGCCCGGAGGAGGAAGAGCGCCTTCATTTTGTCAAAGTGGTGATGAAAGAGACGGAGAATGTCTGGACGGCAGAATTTGCCCGCCACGGGAAACGCTATGAACTGCCGAAGATGGACGTCTATCGCGGCCAGATCCGCACCGCGTGTGGTGCTGGCAGCGCGGCGATGGGTCCGTTCTACTGCCCGGGAGATCAAGTAGTTTACATCGATCTGAGCTTCTATGACGAACTCGCGGAAACATTCAAATCGCCCGGCGATTTCGCTCAAGCCTACGTGGTGGCGCATGAAGTGGGACATCACGTGCAGAAACTGCTAGGCACATCGGACAAGGTGGCCGCCATGCAGGGCCGCCCGGACTACAATGAATACTCGGTGCGGCTGGAGCTGCAGGCCGACTACTACGCCGGAGTCTGGGCGAACCACTCGAAGGACGATCTCCGACTGGACAACAGCGACATCGAGGAAGCCATGCACGCCGCGAATGCCATCGGCGACGACATGATTCAGAAAAAAATGCAAGGCCGAGTGACCCCCAAAGCCTTCACCCACGGCACCGCCGCCCAGCGCATGCGGTGGTTCAAAAAAGGCTTGGACAGCGGCAGAATCGAAGACGGCGACACGTTTTCGATGCCCTACAGCCAGCTTTAAGACCGCAGGGTGAAAAACGTAGCTGGAGCGTCTTCCAAGTCTGCCGCCTCACCCCAGCAGCGCTTTGAATTTCTCATAAGCTGCACTCCACGCGTCCGAATCCATCGGCGTGAACGTGCGGAACTCGAACGATTTCCGGATTAAATCACGCCCAGCGTCGAAGTCCGGCAGGTGCCCGGTGCCAACCATCTGCGTGATGACATTGCCGCAAGAAGTGGCCTCCACCGGACCGGCGGTCACCTTGATACCGAGTGCGTTGGCCGTCGCTTGGCTGAGAAATTCATTTTGAATTCCTCCGCCACCCGCGTGCAGGCTTTCAAATTCTAACCCGGTCAACTCCCGGATCCGGTCGTAAACCACGCGGTATTTCAGCGCAAGCGACTCGGTGGCCACGCGCAACACCTGCCCCTTGCTCTGTGGCACGGCTTGGCCGGTTTTCTCACAGAATGCGCGGATTTTGTCCGGCATGCCGCCGGGGCTGGCGAAGGACGCGTCGTCGGGATCGATGAAAGCGGAAAAAGCCTCCGCTGCCGTGGCCATCGTCGCCATTTCGGCATAGCCGAGTTTTTCGCCATCGAGTTCCCACTGGCGCTTGCATTCTTGGATGAGCCAGAGGCCCGCGATGTTTTTGAGAAAGCGCACGCTGTTAGCGACTCCGAGTTCATTGCAGAAACCCTGTTGGAGAGCCGCAGGTGTCGTGACGGCATCCGGAGTTTCGATGCCCATGATTGACCATGTTCCGGAGGATAACCAAAGATTGCCGCTGCCGGTCATGGGGATACCAGCCACTGCCGCCGCCGTGTCATGACAAGCCGTGGCCACCACCGGGATGCCGCTCTTGCCGATGAAGCTCGCCACCTCGTCACGGATCGGGCCGAGCACGGTTCCCGGTGCCACGACCTCGCCGAAAATCATCTTCGGAAGGCCTAACGCCTCGATCACCCCCCACGCCCAGTCACCCGTCCTCGGATCCAATAACTGCGAAGTGGACGCCACCGTCCGCTCCACCGCTTGTTTGCCAGTCAGCCAATACGCCAGCAGATCAGGCGTGAAAAGCAGGCGCTGCGCATTTATCAGCGCAGGGCTTTTCTTCCGCGCCTCGGCTAGCAGATGCAGCGAGCTGTTATAGAAATTCGTCTTGATGCCGGTCTGCGCGTAAATTTCCGCCTCCGACAAAATTCCGTGCATCGCCTCCGCCATCCCCTCAAACCGCGGATCACGATACTGGTGCGGCATCCCTAGCAGCTCACCGTTTTCATCGATGAGCCCGAAGTCACAGCCCCAGGTGTCGATCCCGATAGAAACGATCGTCTCCCCGTGCCGCTCCACCGCACGACGAAGCCCCTCGAGGATTTCCCGATAGAGACCGATGATGTTCCAGAACGAACCGCCCGGAAGATCCGTGCCTGGATTGTCGAAGCGGTGGATTTCCTCCAGCTCCAGCTTGGAAAAATCCGTCTTCGCCGCGATCACGCGACCACTCCCCGCACCCAGATCCACCGCGATAAATGTTTTTTCAGAGCTCATATTTCATTCAGGTTTTGCGATGGGCATCATTTTTCAGCCCCCGGGCGGATGCAACTCCCAATCTGCGGGACATTTCCCATCACAGGATTTGCGGAGAATTTTCCCTTGAGTTCCAGATCTTCCGCAACAAGTGTCCCGACCGTTGATGAGAACCTGTCTCACATGGTTAATGGTGTTCGGCGTGCTCGCCGGGGTGAATCTCCGTGCCTTAGCGGCAAATGGAAACCACCGCACCGTTTGCACGGGAAACTCCGAGCAATGCTGTGAGAACGAGGTTTCGTCCATTTCCGAAAGTGGCCACGATCACGATGAAAGCGATTGTCCGCCGGATCATCATCACGATCACCAGTGCTGTCTTCATGTGCTGCCGCTGACCGTGGATCAAGAAGCGGAAGCACTGCTGAAAGTCCCGGCATCGACATTTCTCGGTTTCCGTCATGAGCGCGAAGTTCCGCCAGATGGACCGTTTTTGAGTTCGGAGAAACCACCGTTGATTTGAGCGCCTGCTAAGTGCGTTCCGGCATGGCTGCTTGGCCTGCCGTTATTTCCTGAATTGGCACCCCGATGCCGGTCAGGCCGTTGAATCCGAGTTTTTTCTGCCCGCATCATTCGCGCGGCTCCCATCTCAAATATCATGTCCAAATTCTATCCATGGGCCGTGCTGGCGTTTGCCACCATCGTCCAGCCACTTCGCGCGGAACCTGCCGCCATCGTTTCACTCACCAGCGTCGGCGACCGCATCCGCGCGCAAAACCCCGATCTCGCCGCCGCCCGCCTGCGCATCCAAGAAGCGCTCGGCCGGATGAATCAGTCCGGCCGCCTCGCGAATCCGGAACTGGAAACATCGCTCGAACACAACCCCGGCTTCCGCGAAGGGAAATTCGAAGTCGGCTTTTCCCAACGCTTTCCGGTCACCGGCAGATTGCGTCTGGAGAAGGATGTTTCCCTCACCGAACTGAAAGCGGCTGAGGCGGAAGTCCGCGAAGTCGAACGCCAGATCACCGGCAAGGCTCGTGAAGCGGTGGTGAAAATCCTCGCCACCCGCCAGCGCCGCGAGCTGCTGGGCGAGCAGTCGGACGTTTCATCCGAGTTCGCGAAATTTCTATCTGAAATCGCGGCGAAGGGCGAGGGCTCCGCGCTCGATGCCGGCCAGGCAAAACTCGAAGCCGCCAGCCTCACCATGGAAATGCGCCAGCTCGATGCTGCGGAAGCCGCGCTCTCCGGCGAGCTCAAGCCATTGTTAGGAATGCGGCCCGGAGAAGCGCTCAATGTCGGTGGAATCCTGCCGGAGCCCGCGCTGCCTGCGGCCGCCGCCGACCCCTCACGCCGCCCGGATTTCCAAGCCGCAACGCTCGACGCACTCGCCGCCGCCCAAAGCGTGGCACTCGAACAAGCGCGCCGCTACGACGACGTGGAAGGCGGACTCTTCGCCGCCGCGGAACGCACGGAGGACGCGCCGGACGGTTACGATAGCGAAGCCATCATCGGCCTGCGTTTCAAAATCCCTCTCCCACTCTGGAATAAAAACGAGGGCGCGATCCAGGAAGCGCAGGCGAAACAACAGCGCAAGGAGCTGGAAGCCACCGCGCTCAGCCGCAATATCCGTCTCGAAGCGGAGGCTGCTAGGAATGAGATGGAGGAATGGGCGAAGATGATCAGCGAGATCAACGAAACTCTGCTCCCGCTCGCCAAGGAGCAATCCGCTTTCGCCGAAACCACCTTCCGCAACGGCCAGGGCGAGATCCAGTCGGTCCTCCGCTCCCGCGAAAAACGCCTGCAACTCGCCGCCGCCCGGCTCGATGCGCTGCGTGAATTCCACCTCGCCCGCATCCGTCACGAAACAGCGTCCGGCAAATTCTAACTTTTTTTCACATGAAACTTCATTTACTGATTCTGTTATCCCTCCTTCCCAACATCCACGCGGACACCATCTTGCTCGATGAAACCGGCGTGAAAAACCTCCGCATCGAAACCGTCGAGACCGAGGAAACCGACTTCGAACAAACCGTCTTCGCGCTCGGCCGCATCACCGAGATTCCAGAAAATCACGCCGTCGTCAGCAGCCGCATTTCCGGCCGTGTCATCGGCCTGGAAGCCCAGGAAGGTGACACGGTGGAAAAGGAACAAGTCCTCGTCCGCGTCGAGAGCCGCCAACCGGGAAATCCGCCGCCCGTCGTCGAACTGAAAGCGCCGATCAGCGGATTGTTAGCCAGTTCGCACATCCGCATCGGTGAGCCAGTGGAGCCGGAGAAGGAACTGTTGGACATTTCCGACTTGAGCGAGGTTTACGCCATCGCTCGCGTTCCGGAAAACCAAGCAGCAAAACTCGCGCCTGGCAGCAAAGCACACATCCGCGTAACGGCGCTGGGAGATTATCCGTTAGAAGGTGAGATGATCCGCTTCGGCACCTCCGCAGACCGTGAAAGCGGCACCATCGACGCCATTTTCAAGGTCGCCAACCCCGACCTGAAAATGCGGCCGGACATGCGCGCCGAGTTTTCCATCGTGCTCAGCAAGCGCTCTAACGTCATTGGCATTCCGCGTGCCGCATTGCAGGGAGATGCCAGCATGCGCTTTGTTTACGTGAAGCACTTCGATCTGCCTAACGCCTTCATCAAAACGCCGGTGCAGGTCGGTGAAACCAATGATCGCTTCGCCGAAATTGTTAGTGGTCTTTTCCCTGCGGACGAAGTCGTCACCCGCGGTGCCTATTCGCTCTCCTTCGCCGGTGGCGGCAGTGTTTCACTCAAGGAAGCACTTGATGCCGCGCACGGCCACGGGCACGCGGCCGACGGTTCCGAGTTGAAGCCCGGAGCGAAAGCCACAGCCGGTCACGCGGACGAACACGACCACGAAGAAGGCGCGAGTCCAGTGTGGAAATACACCAGCGCGGCGCTTTTTCTCCTGCTACTCGTCAGCCTGTTCGCAAGAAAATCCCAAACTTCTTCCGAGTCATGAATCACTCTGGGCTACTCCGAAAATTCCCAAGGATTCAAAACAAGCGCACCGCTTCTCAGGAAATCCCTCGTGTTTCTCGTCACCATGGTCAGTCCATGCACGAGCGCGGTTGCGGCCATCAACCCATCCGCGTCAGGCAGCCTTTCATCAAGGCTCTGCCGCCCCCACTGCTCCGCAATCGAATCGGTGATGGGCAGAATCCGGTCTCCAAATTGAGAAACCGTGGTTCCCAACCATCTCTCAAGGGCGTCAGATTGCTTGGAATCTTTCTTCCGCTTCAGTTCTATCCCATACCGGATTTCCCCCAAGCAAAGAACGCTGAGAAACAATTGCGACGCGTCCACCTGCTCCCACCATCTCATTACGTTGGCATCCGCACGGCTGCCTTTGCGGATCTCAGAGAGGACATTGGTGTCCAACAAGAAATTCGTCATAGCTCTGGAGGCGGGCGGTTCGAGAGCACTCTGGGTCGTTCAAAAGAAACATCCTCCTCCACGTCAGAGAGCGCCGAAAGGTGGTCCTTAAAATCATACGGAGCTGCTTGTCCAGATGCACGTAGCTGTTCCGCCAAAATCCGCCGATGCTCCTCCTCTGCCGAAACCCCGTGCTCCGCTGCCCGCAGCTTCAGCGCTTTTACCAGCGCTTCTGGAATGTTTCTCACCAGCAATTGAGCCATATCCGCACAATGCTATCATTGCTATCATTAGTCAACAAAATTTCCCATGCTCAACAAATTGATTCACTGGTCGCTCGCTAACCGGGCGCTCATCATCGGCCTCGCGCTGATCCTGATGGTGCTCGGCCTGCGCACAGCCACGCAGCTTCCCGTCGAGGTGCTGCCGGACCTTTCGAAACCCACCGTCATCATCCTTACCGAGTCCGCAGGACTCTCGCCGGAGGAGGTGGAAACTCGCGTCACCCAGCCCATCGAGAGCGCGCTGATGGGCGTGGCCGGGCTCACTCGTCTACGGACTAACAGCGACGTTTCGCTCTCACTCGTCTATGCCGAGTTCGGCTGGGACACGGACATCTACAAGGCGCGGACCATGGTTCAGGAACGGCTTCAAGGTGTGAGCGAGCAGTTGCCGGATGGCGTGCAACCGTTCATGACTCCGGTCGCCTCGCTGATGGGTGAGATCCTGTTAGTCGGCGTGCGTTCCACGATCAAGGAAGGCGAGCCCGGCTACCTACCGCCCAGTGAAGTGCGCTCGATCGCGGATTGGACGATCAAGCGCCGCCTTCAGAGCGTTTCCGGCATCGCCGAAATTCTCAACATGGGCGGCGGCATCAAACAGATCGAGATCCAGCCGGATCCCTATCGGATGCAGGCGAATGGTGTCAGTTTCGAGGAACTGGAAAAAGCCGCCAGCGAGGCCGCCAGCACCACCACCGGCGGCTTCATCAACACCGGCACCACCGAGATCATGGTGAGAAATCTCGCCATGACCGTGCAGCTCGCCGACATCGCCAGCACGGTCATCAAGCAGGTGAACGACCGCCCAATCTCCATTGGCGATGTCGCAAAAGTCGTCTGGGGAATCGAGCCGATGCGCGGTGACGCCACTATCAGCCAACACCCGGAAAAATCGCCCACCTACGGCGTGATCATGTCCGTCACCAAGGCTCCCGGCTTCGACACCCGCGCCCTAACCGGAGAAATCACCAAGGCGCTCGACGAACTCAAGGCATCTTTTCCGAAAGGCGTGGAGACTACACTGCTTTTCCAACAGAAAGACTTTATCGACCACGCCATCGGCAATCTCACAGAAGCCATCCGCGACGGCGCGATCATGGTGACCATCGTGCTATTCCTGTTCTTGCTGAATTTCCGCACCACCTTTATCACGCTCATGGCCATGCCGCTTTCCTTCGGCATCACCATGCTGATTTTCAAATGGTCCGGCATCAGTGTGAACTCGATGACACTCGGCGGCCTCGCAGTCGCCATCGGCATGGTGGTGGACGACGCCATCGTCGATGTGGAAAACGTCTTCCGCCGCCTGCGGGAGAACGCCGCATTGCCCCATCCGCATTCAAGGATCGCCGTCATCGCTCGCGCATCCGGGGAAGTTAGAAACTCCATTCTCTATGCCACCGTCCTCATCATTCTGGTATTCCTGCCACTGCTGGGACTGAGCGGAGTGGAGGGGAAACTTTTCGCGCCCATCGCCATCGCGACGATCATCTCGATGATCGCTTCGTTCATCGTTTCCCTAACGGCGATTCCGGTGCTCTGCTCGTTCCTGCTCAATCCCAAGGCAGGCTACGAGCACAAGGACGGCCTGGTCACTCGCTCGATGAAGTGGGTGTTGGAACACGTCTGGCTGCGCTTCGGTCTGAATCAGCCGTATCTGCTACTCACGATAGCCGCCGTGATCGTGATCGCTGCGTTTTCGCTCTATCCGCAGATGGGCAAGGACTTCCTGCCAAAGTTCAAAGAGGAGACCGCACTCGTCGCGGTGACCTCCGCGCCGGGAACCTCACTGGAGGAAATGAACCGCATTTCCGATGTGATCGAGCAGCAGATCCTGTCTGTGCCAGAAGTGAGAAAAGTCGGACGCCGCCTCGGACGCGCCGAGCGGGGCGACCACGTGGTGCCCGTTTCTACCGCCGAGTTCGACGTGGATTTCCGCGACGCCGAGGGCGATGCGAAGGGCCGCGACCGCAATTTGATCCTCGATGACATGACCAAACGGATCAAGACCGTTCCCGGTGTTTTCGCTGTCGTGGGCGGACCTCTAGCAGACCGAATTGGCCACATGCTCAGCGGTGTTTCCGCTCCGGTGGCAGTGAAAATCTTCGGCCCAGATCTAGCAGAGCTCCGCAAAATCGGCATCGAGATCCAGTCGCTTTGTAAAACCATCCCCGGCTTCGAGGACTGCAAGCTCGACCAGGCATCGTCGATTCCCCAGCTCCGCATCGAGGCGGACCGGGACCGCGCGCGCGCCTACGGCATCGCACCGGGTCATTTGAACGAACAACTCTCCGCGCTCATCGGCGGCAAGAAAATCGCCGAGCTGCGTGATGGCCAGCGCACCGTCAATCTCGTCACCCGCCTGCCGCTCGAATGGCGGGATTCACCGGAGAAAATCTCACAGATCCCGGTAGAAACCGGAAACGGCAGGAGTGTGCCGCTATCTCTCGTCGCTGATGTGCGCGAGGCGAAGGGGCCCAACGTAATTTTCCGCGAAGACAGTCAGCGCCGTTTCGCCCTGGCGATCAAGCCGACCGTTAGGGACGTCTCTACCCTCGTGGAGCGGCTGCGTGGCGAAGTCACGGAGAAGGTGAAACTGCCGGAAGGCTATTTCATCAAGTTCGAGGGCGAGTTCCAAGCGCAGCAGGATGCCACGCAGCGCATCGCGCTTTCCACGCTGGTGGTGCTCGCCGTAATCGGCTTCTTGTTGCACGGCTATTTCCGGACTCCATTCTTTGCGTTTCAGGTTCTTTGCGATATCCCGCTGGCAATGGTCGGCGGGCTAGTGCTCACGTGGTTCATGCTGAATAACATCAGCATCGCCACTCTCGTCGGCTTCATCGCGGTGGCCGGGGTGGCTGCTAGAAATAGCATCATGCTCATTTCGCACTATTTGCA
Organism: Verrucomicrobiales bacterium; assembly: GCA_038237425.1. GTDB lineage: Bacteria > Verrucomicrobiota > Verrucomicrobiia > Verrucomicrobiales > Akkermansiaceae > Luteolibacter. Next base: position 41,704 of record JBBRYQ010000011.1, on the reverse strand, counting down.
CCTCATGCAGCACGAGGGCGAGGATTTCACGAAAAAGATGGTCATTCGCGGGACCAAAGAACGTCTAGTTCCCGTCCTCATGACCGCGCTTGCCGCCGGCATCGGCCTCATTCCACTCGTTCTCGCTGCGGATCAACCGGGCAAGGAAATCCTGCATCCCGTGGCCGTCGTCATCGTCGGCGGGCTGATCACCAGCACGCTGTTAGGTCTCGGGGTCACACCCACCGTTTTCTACACCTTCGGCCGTAAAGCCGCCATGAAATCCATCGAACGCGAATCCGCCGCCTCCCACTAACGGAGCGCTGGATTCATCCGGCTCTTCCTCTTCATTCTCCATTAACCTATAAAAATATGAAAACCAAAATCATCGCCCTCATCATCGCATCCATCACCTTCGCCACCGCCGCAGAGAAAATCAAAGCCCCTAACGGCGGTCGCATCATCGAAGGAGTCCAGCCTCACGCCGAGTTCCTCATCACCGCCGACAAGAAAGCGGAAGTCCGTTTCCTCGACGCAGCCGGCAAGGTCATCGCCCCCGCGGACCAAGTCGTCACCGTCACCATGGGCGATCGCGCGGCTCCGACGAAACTCGCCTTCACCAAGGACGGCGACAAGCTCGTCTCCGACAAGGTCATCGCCGAAGGCAAGGAACTTCCTGTAGTCCTTCAAATCAAGGTGACTGCTGATAGCAAAGCGGTGACAGCGAAGTTCAACCTCAACATGGCGAAGTGCCCGACCTGCTTGCATGCCGAATACGCCTGCTCCTGCGACCATGGAGCGGACGACAAGGATCACGACCACAAGGAAGGCGCCGATCATAAACATTGAATACCCTGAGGATAATCCGGGGGCCACGTCGGATGGCCTCCGGAAAGGTGCTGAAAAACAGTCTGACAAATACGGAGCGTCGATATTTTATCGACTGTTTGGGCCCGACATTCTGTCGGCCGTAATCGAAACGACGGACAGGATGTCCGCCGCAAATAGCGTTCGGAATGAACGCGCTCCTTCTGATTTTTCAGACCGCCTCTGAGAGAAATGTCAGTCCAATAAGGAGCAGGGACGGATGGTGCGGAGTTAAAGGGGGACGAAGAGTAAGTCTCGTAACAAAATGCTCCGACAACGGCCTGAGGCGAGACGCCCCAGCTACGATGCACTGATCACAGACTTAACTATACGGGCACCCATCAGGATTTGTGGATTCAAGCAATGCCTATCAGTTTCCAAACCATCCCGAGCACGGCGCAAGCCCCCAGCGTCGGAATCACGCTTATCTTGAAGCGCTCCATCGCGAGCCAAGCACCGATCGCCACCACGGCAACGAACCAATCGAATCCTCCGCCCGCAGGTCTCAACGCGTGCCAGGCGAACCAGATCGCGAGGTTGAGGATCACGCCGACAACTGCGGCGGTGATCGCTGATAGCGCGGAGGCCAGACCCGGTCGCTCGCGCAGTCCTTCAACGTGTGGGGCACCGAGGAACACAAAAAGGAAACACGGGAGAAACGTCACCCAAGTCGTGACCAGCGCGCCGAGCGTGCCCGCCGCAAGGGGTGATAGATCGCCGGGATGCTGCCATGCGGCGACGAATCCAACAAACTGCAGGACCATGATCAGCGGACCCGGCGTCGTTTCCGCTAGGCCCAGTCCGGCCATCATCTGTTTCTGTGCCAGCCAGCCGAATTTCTCCACGGTCATCTGCGCGACATAGGGCAGCACGGCGTAGGCACCGCCGATGGTGACGAGCGCCGCCTTGCTGAAAAACAGGCCTTCCTGGAAATGAATGCCTTCCCACCCCAGCAGCACGCCGATGCCAATCACCGGGACCCACCAGAGGATGAGACAGACGGCCGATATCAGGATCGTGCGTCCAACGCTGGCCCGTGGAGCCGGCGGAAGCTCGACGCAAGGCAGCTCTCCAGCATGCGATTTCCCATGACCTTTTCCTGCGGGAAATTGTTTCGGATAGAATTTTCCACCCATCCATCCGATCAACGCGGCGGTGAGAATGATGATGACGAAGGATATCTTGAAAACAAAGATCGCGACAAAGGCCAGCCCGGCCAGCCCCCACAGGCTCGGCGATTTCAGCGCCTTCGAACCGATCCGTTTCACCGCGGAAACCACGATGGCGATCACCGCAGGGATGAGTCCGTAGAAGATCCCCTCCACCCATGTGATGCTGCCACCTGCCATGTAAAGCCAGCTCAGCGACCACAGGATGAATATCGATGGCAGCACGAAAAGCACACCAGCCGCGATGCCGCCGCGTGCGCCATGGAGGCGCCAGCCGAGATAGGTCGCGAGCTGCTGGGCTTCCGGCCCAGGTAGAAGCATGCAAAAGTTAAGCGCATGCAGGAAATGCTCCTCGTTCATCCACCGCCGCCGTTCGATGAGTTCCTTGTGCATGATGGCGATCTGCCCGGCCGGTCCGCCGAAGCTGATCCAGCCCAGTTTCCACCAAAAATGGAGAGCTTCGGCGAAACTGGGAAATGCCGGAGCAGAATCAGCCCTCCGTATTTCTAGCGAATCACTGGACCCATCCGTAGCTGTTTCTGAATCCTCCATCTCCAAGGGCTACAATCCAGCCGCCTCTTTATCAAGTGCATCATCGCTGTCTCGGAGATTTTCAGACGACGTTGCGTAAATCCCGTCGTTGCCCTGTCCCGTCTTTGCGACTAGCATTCTGAATGATGGAACATCCAACAACTGGAGCGCTGACTTCGATCTGCCGGAGTCAGTTCCACACTCTGACCAAAAAGCGCATTTTCATCGCTGCATTCCTATCAATTTTCACCTTTCCCCTTTCCGCCCAGACCGTTCCTCCGGTTCCTAACCCACCGCCTGCCAAAATTACCACGGCGGATTTGGCAGAATATGACACGCTGCCGGAAGCGCGCCGGAAGCTGATCGCAGGGGCGCTGGCCGTTCTGAACGACTCGCCTTGGCTGCCCTATTTAAACGGCGGCGCGTCTCCCGAGGAAGGTGGCTTCGATTGCTCCGGCGCGATGTATTTTGTTATGCGCAAGGCGGGGCTCGATCCGCCGCGAAGCTCCAGCGGGCAATTCGAATGGCTGAGGAAAAACAACCGGCTGCACGAGATCGCTGCGGACACCGTGGATGAAAAAGATCATTCCCTTGCAGATCTGAAACCCGGCGATCTGTTATTCTGGAGCAAAACGGATCCAGTCACAGTGGGCCCGACGCTTCCGCGTATTCATCACGTGGCGATGTATCTGGGAACTGAGAAAAAAGACTGTCGCGCGGTGATGATTAACTCCACCGACGGCCGTTCGTATCGCGGGAAGAAGGCGAACGGCTATGGCGTTTATGATTTCCGCATACCAAAAACGGACTCCCTATCAAAACTCGCGGGCTATGGCACACCGCCGGGAGTGGAGGACACTAAGTAGTCGTGAACTTCAGTCCACGACTGCATTACGGCATCAAATCGAGCGCGCGATTTCTCTCGCCAGTCTTGCAAGTGCCTCGTTCATGGCCACCACTCGACCTGATAGATTCGTTGCGGTATCGGGCGGAACAATCGGGACGCTGGTGCTAAACGTCCGGGTATTCGCGAGGCGGCCAGCAACGGGCTGCAATTTCCAAGTGCATTCAAGCACGACGTTGTTGGACGCATCCGGCTCGAACCTCGAGACACGGATTTCCAGCAGCGTCTGGTAGTCGAGCGTGACGAAATTTTCAACCGGCTGAATGTTGAGCGAGTTCGTGAGCCGCCCCAGGTTTACTGCGGTAACGCGCGAGATCGCTGCATCTAGCGGCTCCGCCCAAAGGTGGTAGCTGTTCATTTGCAACTGCCCGTTGCCACTGCGGCTGACGAGCTGCTGGCGATCAAGGTAACTCGGCAGCGACGGCCGGGTGATGGCGATGGCCGGGCTGGCACCGCTGATGCTGCGGGCAGGAACCACGGGATCGAGCAGGTGATTCACCGACGAGTCCTTGACGGGCTGTAGCACGCCGCAGGAAACAATCAGGAGAGGAATAGTTAGGACTAAGAGAGTTTTCATTCGGGTGTGGCTTTGCCGGAGATCAGGGCTTTCGGATCGCGTTTCAAATCGTTGGACAATTCCTTCAGCGCGCGTGAGGCCCGCTCGGTTTCCTGCATCACGTTCTGTAACCGCAGCAGTACGGGCGAGCGTGGATTGGAGAGGTTAGTGATTTCTTTCGCCGCTTCGTCGATCTTTACGAGTCCGGCGTCGGTCTTGGCCATGATTGCATTGAGATCGTTGATGAGCGGATCGAAACCGTTGTTTGCCTTGGTCGCGAGCTGGTCGATCTGCACCAGTGCGGAATCAAGATTTTCCACGGCTTTGGATAACTTCTCATTGCTCGTGATTTTGTGAACGTCCTTGGTGATGTCGATGACGTTGTTGTTGATTTCCTTCAGATTGAGCGCAGCAATCTGATTCTTCGCGCCGACCAGCACGTTGCGCAGCTCGGCCATGACGCCATCTAGATCGAGCGCGTTGAACTTTTTCAACCCATCAGCGATGCCCGAAACCAGTTCATCGATCTCGGTGCCGACGGTTGGCACTACCGGATAGGGCGGCTGGGCTTTTGACTGATAGACAAAGCCGGCCGTGTTCGGGACGATGTCGAACTCGATGTAGAGCTGGCCGGTGACCAGACTCTGCTGCTTCATCCCTCCGCGGAGCCCTTCGCTCACGGCTTTGTTCACGCCCTCGAAGGAGGAGAAATCCATATCTCCACCTTCCTCAGTTCCGATCAGTTCGAGGTCCTTTTCAACCAGCTCGACGACCACCGGAATGATTTTACGGTTTTCCTTCCGGTCCACGAGCACGCTGATGGATTTCACGCTGCCGATTCTAACACCACCGAAGCGCACGTCCGACCCGACCTGGAGACCGTAAGCGCTCTTGTCGAAGTAGAGCAGGATGTCGTGCGTGCGTTTGAAAAATTTCCCCGCGCCGAAAAGCACTAGGGCCGCTCCGGCGAGAATGATGCCGATGAGGGTGAAAATGCCGATGACGGTGGGGCTGGCTTTTTTGCTCATGACGGTGAAGTGGCGTGTACTTCCGTTTCCTCCCCTCGGTGGAGAAAGAGACGGACGGCGGGATTGTCGGAGTGGTCGCGGAGTTCGGTAGGATTACCGGTGGCCCCCTGAGTGCGTGTGGCAGTATCGAGGAAGATTGAGTTGTTCGCTATCGCAAAAATGCTGGCGAGCTCATGGGTGACGATAACGACGGTGGAGCCGAGGCTGTCGCGGAGGCGGAGGATGAGATCGTCGAGGCGGCGCGAGCTCAGCGGATCCAAGCCGGCACCGGGTTCGTCGAGGAATAGGATGTCGGGGTCCAGTGCCATGGCGCGAGCGATGCCGGCGCGTTTGTTCATGCCACCGCTGATCTGCGCCGGATAGTAATCCTCATAGCCTGATAGACCGACGAGCGATAATTTGTAGGAAACCAGGTCTCGGATCGTCTTCGGCGGGAGTTTCGTATTCTCCTCCAGCGGCAGCGCGATGTTTTCTGCGAGAGTGAGAGACGACCACAGTGCTCCGGACTGGTACATCACGCCGAATCGGCGGATGAATTTCCCACGCTCGGATGGATCGGTGGCGGTGAAGTTTTCGTCGCCATAGAGGACGCTGCCTTTCGCCGGTTCTTGGAGGCCGATAAGGTGGCGCAGTAGTGTGCTTTTCCCGCAGCCGCTGGGCCCCATGATGATGAAAATGTCCTTTTCCATAATCTCGAAATTCAGTTCCCGCATGACCACGAAGGAGCCATAGGCCATTGTCAGATCCTGCACGGTGATCTTGGATTTTTCAGGCATGGTTAGATGTCGAGGACGGTGAAGATCGCGGCGAATCCGGAATCGAGAATGATGATGGCAGTGATAGAGGCGACCACCGCGCGGGTCGTGGCCTCGCCAACTGCAGCAGAAGAATTTCCGGCGTTCATGCCTTGCAGACAGCCGCTCATGGCAATGATGGCGCCGAAAAAGAAGCTTTTGAAAACGCCCAGCGATGCAGTCGTCAAGGTGATGGAGGCAAGCGTTTCGTTCCAGAATAGCACCGGCGGAATGCCCACCGCCGCACCGACGATCATGCCGCCAAGGATGCCGACGACGTTCGCATAGAGCGTCAGGATGGGCATCATAAGGATCAGCGCCAGCATGCGCGGCAGCACGAGGAAATCGAAGGGATCGAATCCGAACGTGCGCAGCGCGTCGATTTCTTCATTGGCCTTCATGCTCCCAATGTGGGCGGCGAATGCAGCACCCGTGCGGCCGCTCATGATGATGGCAGTCATGACAACTCCCATTTCACGGACCATCGCGATTCCTACCAAATCCGCGACATAGAGGCTGGCACCGAAATTCGCCAACTGCACGTTTCCAACAAACGCAAGGATCAGTCCTATCAAAAAGCTGATTAGCGAAACGATCGGTAACGCCTGCGCTCCACACTCCTGGACGATCACCCAGAAATCGCGCCAGCGAAAACGTGCTTTACCAGTTAGAAACCGACCGAGAGAGAACATCGCTTGGCCGGTGAATTCGGCGATCGTAAGGATATTCTTCCAGATCGCGATCGAGAGTTTTCCGAGTTTCCTAATATCAGAAGACTCGCGCGGCTTGCTGCGAGCCTCACTTTCCTCGGGAACTGAGAGGGCGAGTTCTATCAGCCCGTGCAGATTCGGCGGAAGACCTTCTAAAGTCGGCGGCTCGCCCTCCTTTTCCACGCTGCGGAGGTGGGAGAGAATGAAGGCGGGCAGGGTGGAATCAAACGAGCCCAGATTTTCTGTGGAATATCGCGTCGCCACTTGCTCGGGAGAGTCGCCCTCGATTTCCGGAGCCGAGCCATCGTGCCGCCAATCACCCGACAACTCCAAAACCACCTGACCACCGTCCCGTGACCAGCGTGCGCGGGGCGGAGTGGCTTCTTCTGATGGCATTCCTAAAGATGCCCCATAAACCATCGGTGAACAAGCGTGGGTTTTTATTCCGGCCGGGTGAAAAACGGGTATTTTGCACGCTCACACAGAGCCTCAATTATCAAAGTCACCGCGCATCTTTTGATGTGGTTCCCTTCGCGGGTGGGCGGGTGCAAGAGTGCATCACACCCAAAGAGCAAACTCCCATGATCCAAAAACTCCAACACCGCGCATTGATGGATGGCTGCGAAGCGGCCGCGCACGTGGCCTACCGTTGCTCGGAAGTCATCGCCATCTACCCGATCACCCCGTCCTCCCCGATGGGCGAATATTCCGAACAATGGGCCGCAAAAGAGGTGCCGAACATCTTCGGCGACGTGCCGCGGATTATCGAGATGCAGTCCGAGGGCGGCGCGGCCGGCACTCTGCACGGCGCACTCCTATCAGGATCGATGACCACCAGCTTCACCGCCAGCCAAGGGCTGCTGCTGATGATTCCCAACATGTATAAAATCGCGGGAGAACTCACGCCCACCGTGCTCCATATCGCCGCGCGAAGCCTGGCCACGCAGTCGCTCTCTATTTTCGGCGATCACTCGGACGTGATGGCGGCGCGGGCGACAGGCTATGTGATGTTGTTTTCCAACTCCGTGCAGGAAGCCATGGATCTATCACTTGTTTCGCATGCGGCCACATTGAAGAGCAGGATTCCCTTCATGCACATTTTCGACGGATTCCGCACGTCGCATGAGATTCAAAAAATCGAAACACTCGATGACGTAGAAATCCGCTCGCTCATTGATGACTCGTGCATCCGCGCTCACCGCGGCCGCGCGCTCAACCCCGACCGCCCGAGCCTGCATGGTTCTGCGGCGAATCCGGATGTCTATTTCCAAGGCCGCGAGGCGGTGAATCCGTTCTACAACGCGCTGCCCGCCATCGTGCAGGAAACGATGGACCGCTTCGCACAACTGACGGGACGCGCCTATCAGCTTGTCGATTACGAAGGTGCACCTGACGCCGAGCAGGTCACCATCATCATGGGCTCCGGTGCCGAAACCTGCGCGGAAACCGCTCTCCACTTGAATGCGAAGGACGGCAGAAAAACCGGCGTGGTGAAGATCCGCCTCTATCGTCCGTTTCCTACGGAAGCGTTCCTCGCGGCACTGCCGAAGTCGGTGAAATCCATCGCAGTGCTGGACCGCACGAAGGAACCCGGCTCCGTCGGCGAGCCGCTCTATCAAGATGTGATCACCGCACTTTCCGAAGGCATGGGAGAGGGCTTGATCGACCGATTCCCGAAAGTCATCGGTGGCCGCTACGGCCTTTCGTCCAAAGAATTCAGCCCCGCGATGGTGAAGGCAATCTACGACGAGCTGCTAAAGCCCGCGCCGAAAAACCACTTTACCATCGGTATCAATGACGACGTCACGCACACCAGCCTGATCTACGATTCCACCTTCCAGCTCAACGATCCACAGACATCTGCCGCGATCTTCTGGGGTCTCGGTTCGGACGGCACGGTCGGCGCTAACAAAAACACGATTAAGATCATCGGCGATCTCACGGACCTGAACTGCCAGGGCTATTTCGTCTATGATTCAAAAAAGGCCGGTGCCCACACCGTCTCGCATTTGCGCTTCGGCCCGAATGAAATCCGCCGGCCGTATTTGGTCGAGGACGCATCGTTCGTCGGCGTCTCGCAGTTTCCTTTCTTGGAAAAATTCGACATTCTCGAACGTGCCGCGCCCGGTGCGGTTTTCCTCATCAACGCGCCGCTCGCGCCTGAATTTGTGTGGGACAGCCTGCCGCAGACCGTGCAGCAAGCCATCATCGACAAGGGCATCAAGCTCTACACCATCGATGCTTACAAGGTCGCCCGCGAAAACGGCCTTGGACCCCGCATCAATACGGTGATGCAGACATGCCATTTCGCCCTATCAGGAATTATTCCGCTGACCGAAGCGCTTGATGCCATCAAGGACGCGATCAAAAAAACCTACGGCAAGCGCGGCGAAGCCATCGTGACAAAAAACTGCGCCGCAGTGGACGATTCGCTCGCCAATCTCCATGAAATCACGGTGCCCGCCGAGGCGGAATCCGCGAATCGCATGCTCGCACACATGCCGGACGACGCTCCGGATTTCCTCCGCAATGTCACGGCGAAGATGCTTGCCGGACGGGGCGACGAACTGCCTGTTTCCGCCCTGCCACCTGATGGTTGTTGGCCGAGCGCGACGACGCGTTGGGAAAAGCGCCGCATCTCGATGGATGCGCCGAAATGGGAGCCCGATCTCTGCATCCAGTGCGGAAAATGCGTAATCGTCTGCCCGCACTCGGTCATCCGGGCGAAGATTCTAACGCACGATGATGTGACCGCCGCGCCGGAAGGGTTCCTCACCATGGATGCGAAATACAAATCCGTACCGGGGCAGAAGTTCACTATCCAGATCTCCAGCGAAGACTGCACCGGCTGCACGCTGTGTGTGGAAGCCTGCCCGGCTGTTAGCAAGACGGACAAGGATTTCAAATCCCTGAACATGCGTGATATCACGCCGACGCTGGAGAGTGATCGCGCTCATTGGAAATACTTCACCGAACTACCGGACAATCTTGGCGTGGTCGTGAATGAAACGGCCGAAGCCGCCGCGAAGATGACGATCAAGGACGCGATGCTGCGCCAGCCCACCTTCGAGTTCTCCAGCGCCTGCTCCGGCTGCGGAGAAACCGGCTACTTGCGCCTGATGAGCGCGCTTTTCGGCGACCGCGCGGTGATCGCAAACGCCACTGGTTGCTCGTCAATCTACGGTGGCAACCTGCCCACCACGCCTTGGGGCACCGACAAGAATGGCCGCGGTCCGGCTTGGGCGAATTCGCTTTTCGAAGACAATGCGGAGTTCGGGCTCGGTATGCGTCTCGCGCTCGACCACCAGTCACGCCACGCGCTCACGCTTTTGAAACAACTCGCGCCTGAAATCCCCAAGGAACTCACTGCGGCGATCGAGGAAAACTATTTCAACACGACCGAGGGCGACATCGCCAGACAGCGCGAACGCATCGAAACCGTGAAAGCCATCCTCGCCTATCAGGATGCTAGTCCGGTCATCGCGAACCTGCTCACGGTGCTCGACACGCTGGTCCGCCGCTCCGTCTGGATCGTCGGCGGAGACGGCTGGGCCTATGACATCGGCTTCGGCGGGCTCGACCATATCCTCGCGTCTGGTGAAAACGTGAACATCCTCGTGCTCGATACCGAAGTTTACTCGAACACCGGCGGCCAAGCATCGAAATCCACCCCGCTCGGCACCAGCGCGAAGTTTGCCACCAACGGCAAGACTACCTATAAGAAGGATCTCGGCATGCTGGCGATGAGCTATCAGAATGTTTACGTCGCCTCCATCGCACTCGGCGCGAACGACACGCACACTCTGCGCGTGCTTCAGGAAGCTGAGGCCTATCAGGGACCATCGCTGATCATGGCCTACAGCCCCTGTGTCGCCCACGGCATGGACATGGTGCGCTCGCTTGATCAGGCGAAGCTCGCCGTCACTTCCGGCCATTGGCTGCTCTACCGCTACACGCCATCGGACGACAAGCGCTCGATGGGCAAGCTGAAGCTCGATTCCAAAGCACCGTCCTCAACTCTAGCAGAATATCACGCGGGCGAAAACCGCTTCAAGATCGTCGCGAAAACCCACCCGGACGAAGCCGCGGAATACCTGAAGCGAGCCCAGAATGCCGTCGTCGCTCGTCGCAAGCGGTATGAATCACTGGCCGATTTTTCGAAGACGGAAAACGAGGAGCCCGAGTGAAGTCCGGGAGAAATCGCCCGCTTCAATGCGGGTGGTTCCTACCATTCAGTTACAAACTTCTGTCTCGACCGATCTGCGCCGGGTATGTATGCACAGGGTAAGTTGTTGCGAAATCCAGCCGATTTGCTCAGCCCGCATACCCTACACACCCGAACCAGCCCACCACCATGAATCCAAAAAATATCCTCAAACCCTTGCCCATGCGGAGTTTCGCCATGACCTTCGCACTCGCCGCCGCGTTTTCCGTGAGCCCGGCGATGGCCCGCCAACCGGACCTCGATGGCGATGGCATTCCCAACCTCACCGATCCGGATGTGGACGGCGATGGCATCCCCAATGGTCTCGACAGGAACGTCGATGGCGGCATTTGCAAAAAAGGTCCGTTCAAAGGCAAATATGTCGGAGATCATCTCAAGAACGACGATCCGAACGAAAAGGACATCGACGGTGATTTGCTGAAAGACAATTCCGACAACGAACTCGACATCGACGGCGATGGAAGGAAGGACGACGCTGACAGCGAAAAGGACATCGACGGCGACGGCCGCAAGGACAATGCAGACGTGGAAAACGACATCGATGGCGACGGTAAAAACGACGACGCCCTGAACGAACTCGATATCGATGGCGACGGCCTCGCGGACGATTCTCCAGATGAAAAGGACATCGACGGCGACGGCCTTGATGATGATTCTCCGGATGAAATGGACATCGACGGCGATGGCCTTGATGACGATTCAGCCGATGAAATGGACATCGACGGCGATGGCCTTGATGATGATTCAGCCGACGAAATGGACACCGACGGCGATGACCTTCCCAATGCCGATGACGACGATTGCGATGGCGACGGCATCGGCCGCGCGGACGACGGTGATGACGACGGTGACGGAATCGATGACAATGACGACACCGATGACGACAATGACAACATCGATGACGGAGATGACACCGGCGACGACTTCGGCGGCCACGGCGGTGGTGGTCATGGCGGCAAATGAGCCTTCTCGAATGCAAAATTTGAATTGCCCGTTCCGCCGGGCGTGATTGATGATTTCAGCTGGGGCTTCTGTGAATCGCAGAAGCCCCGGTTTTTTTCTAGCGAATCTCATATGAAGCCATCGATGAATCAGCCGTGGGTGATGTTGGTTGCCGGATTGCTTCTGGGCGGAGGGCTGGTGCACATCGGATGGACTTTTTCCAGCCGTGATCGCGATCAACCGGTTTCCCAGATGGACAATGCTGCGGTGAATACCCGTAACGGCAAACGAAGCCGTGAGGCGGGTGCCCATTCCCAAACCCGCATGGATACGCTGAAGAGGGACTTTTCAAAAATGGACCCGCAGAAAGCATGGGAACAGGCGGGAGCAATTTCCAACTTCACCGAGCGCCTCGATTTCCTAACTGACCTTATGCGCGAATGGGGAAAACGCGATCCGCAGATGGCGATCGAAAAAGCACGCAGCTTACCCGCCGGCACACTGCAAAAGGAAGCGCTGGGAGCGGCCTGTGCCGGATGGGCGTCACTCCATCCGGATCAGGCTGCGGAGTGGGCGAAGGGTAATCTCAGTGGGCCATTAGGAGGCGAAGTTTTCGGCATGATCGCCAAGGAGTGGGCATCCACTACACCGGAGAACGCGGCGGCGTGGGTTTCCTCCCTTCCTGATGGATTGCAGTCCGAGGCCGCGACCACCGCAGTGATCGATGCCTGGACCGCGAAGGATCCGCTGGCGGCGGTTAGTTGGATCGACAAATTTTCAGATGAGAGCCGGAAGACCGCTTCCTTGGCCGCACTGGCGGCCGACTGGTGTGCGCAATCGCCGGAAGATGCAGGGAAATGGGCGAACAGCCGCCTGGACAAGCCGGGCGGCAGCGACATCGCTGAGGCGCTGATAGGTGCTTGGGGAGATCAGGATCCGGTTGCCGCTTCCACGTGGGTGATGGGGCTTGATGAAGCCCATCAGACGGACGCCGCCGCCACTCTGATATCCCTGTGGGGGGCGAATCAGCCGGAAGCCGCCGCTGAGTGGGCCGCACGGTTTCCGGCAGGAGAAACCCGCAGCAGCGCCATTCCCGCTCTCGCTCAAGCGTGGGCCGGATCCGAGCCGGTGAAAGCCGTGGAGTGGAGCTTGAGCCTGCCAGATTCTGAGGAGAAAAAGGAAGCCATCGACGAGTCCATCAGAACCTGGGCCACCCTTTCCCCCACAGAGCTCGGAGCATGGGTAGAAAAACAATCCCCGGGTGGCCAAGCAGACCAATTCAGGAAACTCGCCAGCGGAGTGTTAGCCGACGAACAGCCTGAAGACGCGATGCGCATGGTCGATCAGATTTCAGACCCCGCAACCCGTGACGACGCCCTCATCCACGCCTGGCGGATCTGGTCCCAAAACGACCCGGATGCCGCACAGACGTGGCTCGGGAGTGCGAACGTCCGCCCGGAAGTGAGCGCCCGGCTGACGAGGGGCAGGAAGTGAAATCATGGAAGAGCCCAGATAGTTCCCTTCTCCCGTCACACCGGAAAAATTCACCATTTCAAATTCTCAAGGCGGAAGTGCTGATTTGGCTTTTCGCATGCTGCATGAGCCGCCATCTTTAGAGCGCAATGACAGAAATTCCAAAACTTGTCCGCGACGATCCATGGCTTGAACCGCAGCAGGGCGCGATTGAGCGGCGGATGAGACAGTTTTCCGAATCGCTGGCCGCCATCGAAAGCGGATCCAAGTCACTTGCCGCTCACGCCACCGGCCACAAGTATGTCGGCATTCATTACCACAAAACTGCGGACATCTGGACCGTGCGCGAGTGGGCACCTGCGGCGAAGGCGGTTTCCCTGATAGGAGATTTCAACAATTGGAATCGTCAGGCGCATCCGCTCGCACCTTCGAACTCGGGAATCTGGCAGCTCGAACTTCCCGGCGACGCGCTCGCCCACGGACAGAAGGTGAAACTCCACGTCCACGGCGCGGATGGCTCACGCCGCGACCGCATTCCGGCGTGCATCCGCCGCGCGGTGCAAGATCCGACGACGCACGACTACTGCGGCCAAATCTGGAACACACCGCATCCGTATGTTTGGAAACACTCGTTCGATCCATCGTCCATCAAATCGCCGCTGATTTACGAATCCCACGTCGGCATGGGCGGCGAAGAGCCACGGGTACACACCTATCGGGAATTCGCGGATACGGTGCTGCCGCGCGTGGTCAAGGGCGGCTACAATACGGTGCAGCTCATGGCAGTTCAGGAGCATCCTTATTACGGCTCCTTCGGCTATCATGTCTCGTCGTTCTTCGCGCCGTGCTCGCGCTTCGGCACGCCGGAGGATTTGAAATATCTGATCGATACTGCGCACGGCCTGGGACTGGCAGTTCTGTTGGACGTCGTTCACTCGCACGCAGTGAAAAACATCGCAGAGGGCCTCAATAATTTCGACGGCTCCGGCCACCAGTATTTCCATGACGGCCCGCTCGGCGATCATCCGGGCTGGGACTCGAAATGTTTCGACTACGGACGCCCGGAAGTCCGGCAGTTCCTTCTATCAAACATCCGCTACTGGCTCGAAGAGTTCCGCTTCGACGGCTTCCGCTTCGATGGTGTCACGTCCATGCTCTACTACTCGCGGGGCATGAAATCCTTCGGCAGCTACGACGACTACTTCGGCGGTGATGCCGACGAGTCAGCGATTCTCTATCTGAAATTGGCGAACAAGCTGATCCAGGAATTCAAGCCCGGCGCGATTTCTATCGGTGAGGACATGTCAGGCATGCCCGGCCTCTGCCGGCCGATCGAGGACGGTGGTGTAGGCTTCAACTTCCGCCTCGCGATGGGCATTCCAGATTACTGGATCAAGCTGCTCAAGCACAGCCGCGACGAGGAGTGGAACCTAGACGAACTCTGGGGCGTGCTCGCTAACCGCCGCTACGGTGAGGCCACCATCGCCTATGCAGAGAGCCATGATCAAGCGCTCGTCGGCGACAAGACGCTCGCCTTCTGGCTGATGGACAAGGAGATGTATTGGCACATGGGGAAAAACGATCCGCATCCGGTCATCGAGCGTGGCATCGCCATGCATAAGCTCATCCGGCTCGTCACACTCGTGTTAGGCGGCGAGGGATTCCTCACTTTCATGGGTAACGAGTTTGGTCATCCCGAGTGGCTCGATTTCCCGCGCGAGGGCAACGGCTGGTCCTATCACTACTGCCGCCGGCAATGGTCGCTGGTGGACAATCCGGATTTGAAATACGGCTGGCTCGCCGAGTTTGACAAGCAGTTGATGGAATTCGCAAAAGAACACGAGATTCTATCAAAGCCACCGGCCCAGCTCATGTTCATCGATCACGGCCAGAGGATCCTCGTCGCCGAGCGCGGCAACCTCGTTTTCGTTTTCAATTTCTCCGTTGATCATTCGGTCTTCGGCTATCCGATCCACGTTCATGGATTGGAAGCACGCGAACTCGTTCTCGACACCGATCTCTCAGAAACCGGCGGCCATGGTCGCGTCGATCACAGCTTCGACTATCCGGTCTCGCCGGATGGAGTGATGCAGATCTACACCCCATCCCGCAGCGGACTGGTGTTTGCGAAAAAACGGGCGCGCGGCTGACGACCTCAGTTGGCGAGCTCACCCACCACGTGCACGTCCACTCCCAACCGTCTGTCGGGAAGATTGCAGGCGACCTCCTCGATTTTCTTTCCGCGCCGATAGATGAAGCGAGTTTGCGGGCCCAGTTGTGAGCTGAGCACCATGTAATACTGCGGCATAGTTTCCACCCGCTTCCCATCTATCGCAAGAATCACGTCGCTTGCCCTAAGGCCGACCGCGCGGGTGACGTTGCTATTTTGATCAATACGGATTCCTTTCAACGGCTTCGAACCATCGAAATCGGCTGCGGCGACTTCTTTCAAACCATCCGGGAAAACACGCGTCAGAGCCTTCTTGTCACCGCCGGCATACCAGGCTGCGATCGGGATGTAAGTGGAATCGTTATAACGCTCTGCAATGTCCGCCGCGATTTTCTTCGCGCGCTTGAAATCCTTTTCCTCAATGGCGAGCGCGAGTGCGGAATCGAGACCACGGGCGGAAAAAACCTCCGCATTGTGATCTGCCACCTCGCGGGCTTTCGCATCCTGTCCGGTGCTCTTGTAGTGATAGATCAGCCACCGCGTCGTATTCGCCACTTCCACCCGGTTCGCATCATCGCGGAACGCGCCTTCATAGGGAGCCACCGCCTCATCGGGATGTCCGGCGATGACCAGCGCCGCGCCGAGATCGAGACCGGCCGAGGGTTCGATCTTGAAAAGCGTGCGCAGTGTTTCGATGCGCTCGTCGTTCGTGAGTTTCGGCCCCTGAAGGGTTTGGTAGAGCGGACGGATGCTGTAGTCGCGGAGGTCACCCCAGGCGTTTTTCACGCTCTCGATGTTGTTGCCGGTGTTCTCGGCCATTTCATAACAGAGTTCGGTATTCCAGGGATCGACCGCGTGGAGCGCCTTGATGTGATCCACCCAGTCTGCGCCCTGAATGCCCTCGAAGCGGATGCGATGCGAGGGATCATAGGCGGTCCCCGGCGGAGAAGCCTGGCGAAACCAGGGAGTCTGCTTCGGCATCGGAGTTTCCGCAGTGACCTTTTCTAGCGGAGGAAAGCGGTAGTCGAACCAAACACCGGTGGGGACCTTCTCCGGATGGTGACGGATGAACTCCGCCGCAGCCTTGAGTGAGGTCTGATAGTCAGTGTTCTTCGTGGCGACCAGCGGCTCTACCAATTCATGATCGGGCAGTGTCCGGAAATAGGGAGCAACCGTCTCCTGCCAGGCGACCGCGCCTTCCATCGAGCCCCACTTGCGAATGCAAAACCGGGCGATGTCAGCCGAGCAATAGTAGAGATGCCTGCGGAAATATGCAGCCCAGTCGGCATTGGAAATCACGCGCGGCCCGTCGTTTCCCGCCACCAGCCGCGACGGGGCTTCCTGTCCGATGAAGTGGGCGAGTTTTTCCGGTGCCGGTTGCTCGCCGGTGTGGAAAATTTCCGCGATCTCGCGAAACTCCATGAAAAGTGCGGAATCCATCGCAAGTCGTCCATCGCCCACACTCTTGCCCGGTCCGGCCAAAGCGCGCGACCACTCGGGGATTCCCTGTAAGCTCTTGTGATTCTTGGTGAATTCAATCATCAGCGGATTTCCCCGGTGGGCTTGGAACGCGCGGCTGATGGCGATGGCTTCTGCCAGACTCGGATTGTCGAGATCACCCGCACGCCGCCAGTCGCCGGTGATCAGCATTTCCGCCACGCGCTTCCATCGGCCGCCATCGCCCTCCGCCGGCAGGGACGCGGCAAGCTCACGCGCCTTGATCCGGCGGCCGGTGTGAAAGTCGTAAAACACCCGCGCCCACTGCCCGGCGAGCGACGGCTCAGCACCCGCGCGAAGATGAGAGGCGATCGCCAGATGGGCGGTCATGCGGCAGATCAGAGGCCGCAGATCGCCGAACTGGCAGGCATTTTCGCGGATGCCTAACACGCCGAGCAGAAAAGCAGCTTCTTCGTGGACCTGCGGGTCCGCTGGCGCCGCTGCGATGCGGGCGGAGATGACGTCATTGGCTTTTTGCAGACCCGTCGCCGTTGGAGTGAGGAGATCATGCCCCAGATCCGGCGCAGGACCGGCAGCGGATTGCGGTGCCGGTTTCCATGATTCCAACAGCGGCTGATAGCTGGCTGTGTCCCAACAGGAAGTCGACAGTTTCAAAGCAACTCCGCCGATCTGGAACTCGTGATCGACTTTTCCGGCGGTGACGGAACCTTCCACTGCCTTGCCTCCGGCGAGCGCGCACATGCCTTGGAGATCGGCCACCACACTGGAAACCAGCCATTGTTCCTCGGACGACCACGGACTCTCGAACGATGTTCCCGCCTCCGACACTATCGCTTGCTCTTTTTCCCCGCAGGCCGCCAGAAATGGGAAAACCATGAGCGCGGCGAATGTCCGGATCCGAAATGTCATGCCACGACGATCACCGGAAATCTATCGGATGGCCAGCTGTTTGTGCGTTCCCGCAGTGACGGAACCGATTTCTGGGACGGGCATTCCGCCCCATCCTCCCGCGGTGGACCGCGCTAATCATTTAAGAAACCCGTAGTTTATTCTTTCCCAAATCCGCCCGACGCGGTATGCCGGACGCATGAAATACATCATCCTTCTCGTGACGGCGTTGACCCTGAATTCCTGCAACACTTTCATCGGCATCGGCCGCGACACGAAACAGGGCTACGAGTGGACAAAGTCGAAATTCCAAGGCACTGGCGGCGGTTCGCAGGATACGTCCGGCGCACCGGTTTATTAATTCCTGACTGGCAATCAGTGATTGGGGAAAGTTTCCGGTTTCGCAAAGCCTGTGGCTCTGCTTTGATGTTGGCGTGACTTTTGCCAGTAAAATCACCGTCACCCGGATCTGCCTCGTTCCGGTGTATGTCGTCTTGGCGCTGCTTTACGGAAACTCCGTGAAGCACGGCCAACCTGCCGAAAATCTGCGCTGGTGGGCACTCGGCGTTTACGTGGCCGCTGCAGCGAGCGATGGCATCGACGGCTGGGTGGCGCGCCGTTTCAACCAAATGTCAAAATTCGGCGCCTTCATCGATCCCATCGCGGACAAGGCGCTGCTGCTCTCCGGCGTGATCGTGCTCAGCATCGTGGATTGGGGGAAAAACGGTTGGTCGCTCCCGCTATGGTTCGCTGCGGTGGTGATCCTGCGCGACTGCATCATCATCGGCGGCATCAGGATTTTGTGGAACCATCATCGTGATGTGAAATTCGCGCCGCACTGGACGGGCAAAGTCTGCACCGTCACCCAGATGTTTGCCATCGGCTGGGTCATGCTGAAAGTCGTGGATCTTTCGCCCGTCTATCCGTGCATCGTCGCCGCGGTTTTCACGATCTGGTCGAGCATCGCCTACATTCGCCAAGGATGGGAAATCCTGCAAGGGCGCGCCGCTTAGTCAGGCAACTTGATTTTCCCGCCCAGGTGAATCGGACGGGTATCGAGGAAATTGACGTCCAGCCACATTTTCACGCGGGCACCGATCTCGCGGACTTTCGTTTTCAATCCCAAATGGCTCTCGACGTCCTGCGCGTTGAAGCCCTGGGCCTCGATGCCGTTCGCCCTCGCGATGTAAATGGCGCGCTCGTTCTGGAAGCGCTGGCTGATGACTAGGATCGAGGTTACACCGAAAATTTCCTTGGCCCTAACCACCGAGTCGAACGTCCGCAGTCCGGCGTAATCACAAACGATGCGGTTGGCCGGGATTCCCCGCTCCACGAGGTCCTGCTTCATCTTCTCCGGCTCGTTGTAATAACGGCTGCGGTTGTCACCGGAGACGATCAGCGTCTTGAGTTTCCCTGCTTTCCAAACTCTAACCGCTGCATCGATGCGATAGCGGAAATACGGATTCTCATTGCCGTTCACCCGATCCGTCGTACCGAAAAGCAATCCCACTGTCGTCTGCGGGACTTTGGAAACGTCGTCAAACAATCGTCCGCGCGATGCCCACATCGCCGTAATATTCGCGTAGGCCACCACCGCTCCGAAAACGAGGATCAATACTAACAAAAATCGCACACCGCGCTGACACCAGCGCTTCAAACCACCTTTTGCCAACGCCTTCATGGACATTTCGCCGTAGAAACCTCCACCGTCTGCCGCGGCCAATGCAGCAGGGATTTCATCGTGTCCGCGAATCCACCGATGAGCGGCTCCTCCGGCGCGATCACCCGCAGTCGGTTCGCCGATTCTACAAAATGAATCTCAGTAAACCGCCCAGCCAACTCGCCATCCACCTGCACCGGCACTTCGCGGTCCGCCTTTACGGTGAATTCCTCAGTCTGGAAATACGTCGTCGATGCCATTAGATCGATGCCGCCTGTCGCTAGACCGCGCAGGGAATCCAGCACCAGCTTATAGCCGGATTCCTTGTAAACCAAGACATCCAGCTTCGAGTCATGATTGTTCGCATTGCGGAAAAATTTGAAGGGTCCGCCGTAAAGCGCGCCGTTTCCTGCCAGCACTGCCACGCCTTCCTCACGCCGTCCATCCGGGCAAATCACCTCGATCTTCGGCGGCTGCTCGCCCAGCACCTTCACTCCGGCTAACAAATAGGCCAGCGGACCTAACATCTTCTTCGCCTCCCACGTCGTTTCCTCGATCACGAGAGCATCGAATCCCACGCCCGCCATCTGGACGAAGGGCGCACCGTTCGCCTCGAACAAATCCACATCCTTCACGAATCCACGCTCGATCACGAGGAACGCCTTCTCCAGCGAATCGAACGGAATCCCCATCTCCCTCGCGAAAACATTCATCGTCCCGGCCGGCAGCACACCCAAGATCGTTTTCGAACCCGCCAGACCATTCACCACCTCGTTCAAGGTGCCGTCGCCACCAGCGGCGATCACCACCGGCTCCCCCTCGCGGGCAAAGCGGGCTGCCAAGTCACGGGCCTCGCCCGCGTGGTTCGTCGCATACATCGCGAAGCGGTTCGCATGCCCCATCAGGAAACGCAGCATCCTTTCCCCCTTCTGGCTGCGTGCCTTCGGGTTAAAAATGAGCGGATACCGGTGCGGTTTCTCCATGGCTGATTCTTCACCCATCAGGGCCTCCACCGCAACCCGATTTCACCCCAAAGCTTCCAACACCTTGTCCACGGGTAGGCCCATGACGTTTTCAAAACTCCCGCTGATTCCCAAAATGATCCGCTCACCATGCTCCTGAATGCCGTAGGCCCCGGCTTTATCCAGTGGATTCACCAGTGAAAAATAAGCACTAATCGCCACTTCATCGAGCTCGCGGAAAGTCACATCGGTCAGGTCATGAAATAAGCTCTTCACACCGCCGGGATGAATCACGCAGACACCCGTGCAAACCTGATGGGTGCGCCCGGACAAGCGGCGCAGCATCGCCCGCGCCTCATCAAGATCGGCGGGTTTTCCCAGCGGAATATCATCGATGAAAACCAGCGTGTCCGCAGCAATCACCGTCGCATCCGGCCTCCCAAGTGCGACTGCGTCTGCTTTCAGCCCGGCGTTCAACTCACAAAGCACGTCCGGCTTCAGAGATGCGTCATGAATTTCCTCCGCCGGAGAAACAACGATTTCAAATTCTACGCCCGCACGCGCTAACAATTCACTGCGGCGAGGAGAGGCGGAGGCGAGCACAATCGGCATTGCCCATCCTTACTTCGAAACCGCGCCCATTCAACCCCAACATCAGCCGCCCGAGACAAGGCAAACCCCGGTATTCCAAAACCGCAACGACCTAACAAATCTTCCTGCCCAGCGGGAACTTGCGGAGCATCATGGTGCAGCCCAGAGAAACCGCAAACACGAGGATCATGGTGACCACCATCCATCCTCCGCTCAGAAGATCCACTTCCGTTCCCCGGCACAATCTGCGGAAGAGCCATATAAAAAAAGGATGTAACAGATAGATTCCCAGCGAGCACTGCCCCAGCAGCGCAAGCCACGCCGGGGAATTTGCGGACTTCTCCCCACGCGATTTCGCGAACAGGAAAACCGCCACGGCCACGGCGAGGACCAACGGGCTGCTGTTCGAAAGGGGCAACGCATCATTCACGATGCCAAGATAGCGACAGGAGAGGAAATTCGCCGCCCACGACATGACAAGAGCCGTGCCGAGCGCTAGTCCGCTCACACGGCGGCTCACTCCACTACCGGAATTTGAAAGCAAACTTCCCAACATCACATAGGGAATGAACTGGAGAAAAGTTCGCGTCCATTGACCGGATGTGATTCCCCATACCTGTTTCACCATTTCCAGCGACCATTCGAGACCGGAGAATGAAACACCGAGACCCACAAGTATCAGCCAGTCACGCCGGCCACACTGTGTGGAGAATCTCAACTTGGCGAGATAGGGGATTAGCAATAGCAGGAAGACATACATGCTGAGATACCACAAGTGCAGGTAAACATAGCCGTTTGCCACGAACTGCCGCACCACTTCCATGATCGACAGCTTCTTCGCCACCACGTCAAAAGTGCCATAAAAGAGGGTCCAGACCACAACGACCGGCAGAAACCGGACAAACTTCTTCCTATAAAAGGTCGCCGGATCGGAATCACGGGCATTCATCAATGCTCCGGAAATCATCGCAAAGACTGGAACGCCAGCCCTGCTCGAGCCATTCATGAAATTGGCCAGCCACCATTCCCACGACGGGATCGGACCAAAGCGCGCATACGCCTCACCACTCACATGCACGGCGACGACCGCCAAGCACGCCAGCAACCGAAGCTCATCGAGCCATGCGGTCCTTACGGGCGGCCGGGAACCAACGGCTTCTTCTCTGCGATCCGCAGTCTTGGCATCAGGCGTCATCGGTTCTCAGGATTAGCAGGGAAAATGCCGCGCCTCCGGGCGCGGACTCGAAATCCTTGCTTCTGCCGATACCCTGCTTCATCCAACCCTAGTAGACCAGCCAAATGTCACCGCTGCTCCTCCAGCCTCTGCATTTCCTGCTGCATGTGATCCATCAGGCGCTGCATGTCACTGAGATGGCGGCGCATCCGTTCCTCACCACCACGCATCGTCCGACCTTGAGGAACGTCTCCACGGGTGGGAACCCGCGCGTCTTCCTCCGTCTGCCGGACCTGTGCGACCGCAGGATCACCCGCCGGTTTCTTGAGAAGATCCACCACCGCCGCCGCCGGCATGACGAACGAACGCGTGCGGTCGGCGCGGGCCATCGTGATACCGATCGCGTGGCCTTTCAAATCCACCACCGGTCCGCCGATCTGGTTAGGCTTCGGCCGCATGTCCGTCTGGATGGCGTGGGTGAACGAATCGCGCACGTCGCTGATCGGACCGCCCATACGCTCCATCTGTTGGAGACGGTCCCCGGAAAATTGTGGCAGCTTCGGACGATTTCCTAACACAACTTCAACGCGGTTTTTCGCGCCACCGTTATCAATCAGCAAAGAAATCTTATCGCCCGGCTGCACGCCAGTTAGTGCGTTCTTTAATTCCAACAACCCTGAAATCGGCCGCTCGCCCACTCTGAGAATCACACTACCCGGCTTCAGTCCGGCGGCTGCGGCTCCCGAGTCCGGGGCGATTTCCTTGATCTTCACTCCGGGTCCGGCGAATCCAGCAGTGCCGATCACGCCCAGAAATGACTGATCCGTATCGCGCAGATTCCGCTCCCCCACGCTGACCACGCCGAATGCGGCAGGCCGTCCGTCTGGTTGGGAAGCGACCATGAAACTGCCGAGTTGGGGTTTATCAAACGACCACTTCACCGGCGTCAGAGGGCTTCCCTGGATTTCCAACAGCGCCAGATCCTCATCTTCATAAACTCCGGCAAGTTTGACGGCGCGCAGCTCCGTGCCGGTGGCTTCCACCCGTAGATTGCCAGACACGCGGGCAACCTCGCTCCACTTCGTTAGAATTTTTGAGCCATCGCCTACGACAGTGCCATAAGACATGCGCCGCGTGCCGGACCAGATCCGGACAGTGGATTTCGCGACATCCGTTAGTGCCGGCATGACAGCGTTGTTGAATTCATCCGCCTGCTGGTCCACCGCTTGGCGTTCCTCCGGGCGGAGCAGCGGGATGTCGTCTTCCGCGTGCAGCGCACTGGGAACAAGCAAAGCAGCGAGGAAATAACCGATCGATTTCATGTCCTTGATTTTAAGTGAAAATGTTAGCGTTCTTCGTAGAGATCGGCACGGCGGCCAAGGGTGACATTGAGATCCGCGCTGCGAGTATCGCGCATGACTTGGAGCTTGATCTTGTCGCCAGCCTCGCGCTTCGCGAGCATCACGGTGAGTTCGCGGAAATTTTTCACCGGCTTGCCGTCGATCCCTTGGATCAAATCACCGATGCGCACCCCCGCCGCAGCCGCAGGGGATTTAGGAGCCACCACACCCACGACCACGCCGCGTGTGCCACGTCCGTCTTCCGCGCCGATGCCGAGCACCGGCATTTCCGGATTCGCGAATGGATTCATCTGGAGCTGGCCCCAAGCCTCCCCGGCTAACAAACGGTCCCAGTCCTGACGGAAACCGTCGATGCCGGCGTGGTTATTGTTCGTTAGGGAGACTCCGATGGAAGAGTTGATGCCAATGATTTTTCCGTTGAGATCGAAAAGCGGACCACCCGAGTCACCGCCGATGAGCGTGCAGTCCGTCGTCAGGAAATTGCCGGGCCCTTTCGAAACCACACGGCCAAACCTAACTGGCGGCGTGCGCGCCGCATCAAATCCCGCCGAATGGCCGAGGGCGATCACCCAGTCGCCAGCCTGCAACGGCTTCGACGAGCCCATGTTTACGAATGGCCAGGGACCTTGCTTGGTGATCTTCACCATGGCGATGTCCTTGGAGTAATTCGCGCCCAACACTTTTCCTTGAACCTGCATGCCGTCCGGGAAAACCACCGTTAGTTCCTCCACACCCTGGACGACGTGAGCGGCCGTTAGGATGAGTCCATCCGCGTTGGTGATCACGCCGGAGCCGGACGAGCCGGTCGCTTCAGCGATCAACGCCACCGTGGCGGGCATGACTTTTTTCGAAACTTCCTCCACTTTGGATTCGAGTTTCGCGAGATCGGCGAGGTCATGGATGGGCTCGCGCGCTTGGGAAATCCCGGCTCCGGGGACCATCCACAGACCCGCACAGAGGAGGGAGAAAATTGGAATCATTTTCATGGTTTACATGTTTTGAAACGACACCCGCTGCGCATTTCGTCTGACAATAATCGGTGGTGGATCGCGGGCAGGGCTTCGCATATCATTGCCACGAAGATGCCAAAACGCAACCCGCCAGAAACCAACAAACTCCGCGAAAAGACGCCTGCCGCCCCACCCTCGCGCGGCCCCGGAGCAGTCTCTCTCCTGATCTTCTGGCCGTTTCATTTCCTGAATCTCCTCACCCGCCCACTCTTCGGGCCGCTGAAATTCCTCATTCGCCTCGTCGGCTATCCGGCGCTTCTGGGACTCTACGCACTCGTTTTTCTCGCCATTTTCTACGGCTACCGGGCGAAGAGCTACGATCTCTCGAAAATCCACGCGATGCCCGAGCGCTCGATCATCCATGACCGCCTCGGCGAGGAAATCGGCCGGATTCACGGAGAAAAACGCACGGTCGTGCCGCTCCAGCAGGTTTCCGAAAATTTCCGCAAAGCCATCCTCGCCCGCGAGGACGAGCGTTTTTACCACCACGGTGCCGTCGATATCATCGGCATCGGACGCGCGGTTTTGAAAAATCTCACCGGCAAAAAAGAGGGCGCATCCACCCTCACCCAGCAACTCGCATCCGACATCTTCAACCTCAAGCGCGACGAAAACCGCGGCGACACGCTGCGCCAGCTCAACCGCAAGTGCCTTGAAATCGCCATCGCCTTCCGCCTCGAATCCGCACTCCAGAAAGACGAAATCCTCGAAGCCTACATCAACCAAATCAACTGGGGCCGCCAGATCAAAGGCATCGGCGAGGCCTCCCGCATCTATTTTGAAAAACACCCGTCCGAGCTCACACTCTCCCAATCCGCCCTGCTCGCCGGCATCGTCCGCGGCCCGGATTCTTTCAATCCTTTCAAGTCGATGGACGCCGCCACCCGCGAGCGAAACACCACCCTCAGCCGCATGGTGGACGCGGGCGTCATCAGCCGCACCGAGGCGGATGCTGCCAAGTTAGAGCCCATCGAAGTGCGGCCCATCGGTCGCCGCGACTTGGATGAATCCTACGCCATGGACGCCATCCGCCGCGATCTTGAGGAGATTCTCGAAAAGGAAAATCTCGAGCTCGGCGGGCTCAATATCACCACCACCATCGACCTCCGCATCCAGCATAAAGGCGAAGAAGCCTTGGACAAAAAACTCCGCGAGATCGAGCGGCTCGGCGGCTATCCCCATCAGACCCGCACCGCCTGGAACGCCCTGCCAGCCGAAAAACGTGGCGACCCGGAATACCTCCAAGGTGCCGCCGTCGTCGTGGAAAACCGCACCGGTGCCATACTCGCCGTCATCGGCGGACGCGATGCGAACGAGTCCCGCTATAACCGCGCCAACCAAGGCGGACGCCAACTCGGCTCGATTTTCAAACCCTTCGTCTATCTGGCTGCCTTCGATGCCGGACTCCGCCCGAGCACCAGCATCAGCGACGGCCCCATCCTGCGCGGTGAAATCAAAGGAGCCGGCGCATGGCGACCCGATAACTCCGACGGAAAATTCGGCGGCATGCAGCCCGTTTCCTACGGCCTCATCCACTCCAGAAACACCATGTCCGTCCGCGTGGGAAACTATGCTGGCATCGACAAGGTGAAAAAAGTCACCCGCATGGCTGGCTTCAGCAGCAGCATGCCAGAGAGCCCTGTTTCCTTCCTCGGCACTTGGTCAGCCTCGCCATGGGAAGTCGCCAGCGCCTACACCATTTTCCCTAACGACGGCGTCCGCTATCGGCCCTATCTGATTTCTGAAATCAAGGACCGTGATGGTAACGTGCTCTACACCACCCCACCCCTACCCTATCAGGCAGCCAATGCCGGCTCCGCCTGGTCCATCTCCCGCATCCTCGAAGATGTCACCACCAGCGGCACCGCCGCCTCCGTCTCCCGCCTCGGATTCGATAAACCGTGCGCCGGTAAAACCGGTACCACCAACGATTTCAAAGACGCTTGGTTCGCTGGCTATACCTCCACTCTAACGTGCTGCGTCTGGGTCGGTTTCGACACCCCGAAAAAAACCATCCAAGGCGGCTACGGAGCCACCCTCGCATTGCCAGTCTGGGTGGACATCATGAAAACCGCAGACCGCCTCAACTACAAGGCCGGCAAGCTCAACAGTAAGGTCAACCTCGTGGAAATGGAACTCTGCCAGCTCTCCGGAAAACGCGCCACCGCTGGCTGCCGCGCCGATGGAAAAGCCTACACCGACCGCGTCCCCGCCGACATCGCTCTACCCGAAAACGACCTCTGCCCCATTCACCCAGCGCGGGCACTAACCGTCGATGAATCCGCAGTGTCCACCCCGGCAGACACCCCGCTCCGCGCCCAACCTGTCACCCCAGACGCCCCGCCGATGAGGGCGCTTCCCGTCGAAGAAGAAGATACCCCGCCGCTCAAAGCCATCCCGGTGGAGTGAGATAGACGGGTTCAAACAGCCCCAGCATGCGGTCATCCACCGCGCCTGACTATTCGTCGTGATGCTCCCACCACCCAAGCTTTCATTTGCAAATCCGGAAGCGGGTCTGAAACTGGGCTGAGCAATAATCTACTCCCTGCCAACGGCATGCCAATTCCTGCGGATCAAGTTTTCGGCTCACGCAGGCGCTCCGTGGTTGCGGGCCTGAGGTTGTTGCCAGTGGGCGGGCAGTGATGGGTGGGCGATGGTGGATTATCAGGAGAAAGGGGGTGTCGCCTTACAGCAGGAAAACGGCTTCCGAAAAGGGCTTCCATCCTAGCGTTTTTGGGCGAGCATCAGCCAAACAATGGCTTTGGGAAAACAATCCATCATCCGCCTCGTCGTCGGGGCCTTCGCGCTGGCCGCTGCTGGTCTCGGCGTCTGGCATTTCACCAAACCAGCCCCGATGGTAAAACCCGCTGCCGTAGCACTGCCTCAGGACGCGCCGATCCTCGCTCCTGAAGACAAAGTGCACGCGGGCTACGCTGGTTCCGAAAGCTGCCGGAAATGCCACGCGGCGGAGTTTGAGAAATGGCATGGCTCGAACCACGGCCAAGCGGAGCGAAACATCAGCGCGGAGGCAGACAACAAGGCGTTCGAGCCGAAACAAACGCTCGTCCACGGCAAGGACACGTCCGAGATGTTTCTCGATGCCGCCGGTCTCGCGAAGATCCTCACCTTGGGCCTCGACAAACAGCGCCATGCCTATCAGCCCGTGCGCGTCATCGGTAACAACCCGCTGCGGCAGTTCCTCATCCCCGCGCCCGGCGGAAGATTGCAAACCTGCGATGTCAGCCTCGATCCTGCGAAAAACGAATGGTTCGATGTTTACGGAACCGATGAGCGGATTCCTGGCGATTGGGGGCACTGGACCGGCCAGGGCATGAACTGGAACGCCATGTGCGCCGCCTGCCACAACACCCGCCTGCGGAAAAACTACGAGCCGCGCACTAACAGCTATCACACATCGATGGCCGAAATGAGCGTGGGCTGCGAGTCGTGCCACGGTCCGATGAAGGAGCACGTCGTCTGGCAGGAAAAACCACCCGTCGGCGTGACCAAGGATCCCTCTATCAAAAAGCTCACCCGCGACCAGATGCTCGAAACCTGCGCCGCCTGCCACGCCCGCCGGGCCGAAATCACCGGCGACCTCATCCCCGGCGAGTCCTTCTACGACCACTTCAGCCTCACCGTCACTGCCGGCACCGACACTTTTTACCCCGACGGACAGATCCGCGACGAGGACTACGAAGTCACCTCATTTCTATCAAGCCGGATGCATGCCGCCGGCGTCCGCTGTGTGGATTGTCACGATCCACACACTGGCAAGCGCCTCGCTGCGGGTAACCAGCTCTGCATGAACTGCCACACCGCGCCCCGCGCCGATTTCCCAACAGCTCCTCCCATCGATCCCGTTTCCCACAGCCATCACGGCCCCGATAGCACCGGCAACCAGTGCACCTCCTGCCACATGCCCGTCACTAACTACATGCAGATCCACCCGCGGCACGACCACAGCTATAGCATCCCAGATCCGCGCCTCACCAAGGAAACCGCCACGCCCAATGCCTGTAACCGCTGCCACGCCGACAAGGACACCGAGTGGGCGATTTCATCCTACAAATCCTTCTACGGTGAAAAACCCGACCGCCCCTCGCGCACCCGCGCCCTGCTCGTCGCGAGTGCCCGCCGGGGGGAACCCGCCGCCCGCGACGGACTCATCCGTCTATTAGAAAGCCCGGAAGTGCCCGCATGGAAAGCCAGCGCCTGCCATTTGTTAGCACGCTGGGCCAATGATCCCGCCGTCATCGATGCCCTGCTCAAACAGGTTTCCGACAAAAGCCCGCTGGTCCGCGAAGCCGCCGTTAGAGAACTTGCCTATGCCACTCGTGAGGGAAATGAAAAAGTCCGCAGTGCGCTCCGGCCGCTACTGGATGACTCGATCCGCTCCATCCGCGTGGCCGCCGCATGGGCGCTTTGTGAGTCGCTCGATCTCGATTCCCGCGCCGGGAAAGAGCTCGTCCACATGCTCGATCTCAACTCGGACCAACCGACTGGGCGCATGCAGCTCAGCCAGTTCGCCCTGCGTCGAGGCGATACGACCGCCGCCATCCGGCAGATGCGCAAGGCCATCGAGTGGGATCCGAATTCACCCCCGTTCCATCACGATCTCGCCATCCTGCTCAGCACCACCGGCGACGCGCAGGGGGCGGTCAACTCGATGAAGGAAGCCGTCCGTCTCGATCCGCAGAACGCCGAATATTTCTACAAACTTGCCCTCGCCCTCAACGAAACTGGCTTCACCGCCGACTCCACCGCCGCGCTCGAAAAAACCGTGCAGCTCGATCCCGGCTACGCCCGCGCTTGGTATAATCTCGGCCTCGCCTACAGCGGCGGCCGCCAACCGCAGCGCGCCATCGCCGCCCTCCACCAAGCGGAATCCGCCGATCCCAACGACGCCGCGATCCCCTACGCCCGTGCCACGATCCACGCGCAGCTCGGCCAGAAACAGGACGCCATGGAGGCCGCCGCCCGCGCGCTCCAGCTCCGCCCAGACTACACCGAGGCAAAGCAGCTCATCGGCCAGCTCGCCCGTTAGAAAGCACTCAAAGCCGCTTTTCATTTTTGTCTCATGGGCACGGCGGATCCGAGTCCGCCCTTCCTTGGATAAAACGACGAAGACTTGAAACTTCGCTCTTCCGCCCGGATGCTGTCTCCGTGCCTGATTCGCTTCCAGAAACTCCACCGAAGGAGATCGCTCTGTTCGATCTCGACGGCACACTCATCGCTTGGGATTGCCAGCTTCTATTCCGGCATTTCATTTTGCGCCGCGAACCGTGGCGGGGGATTTTCCTGCCCGTGTTCCTCGTGTTTCTGCCACTGGCCGGACTGCTAGGTGCAGGCGGAATGAAGCGGATTTTCCTGAGCTACCTTTACCGGATGAGCCCGGATAAGCTGATGGATTACTCTCGTGAGTTCGCCGCAGCGCTGATGCCGGCGATCTATCCGGAAGTACGCGAGAAGCTGGAACGGCACCGGCGCCATGGCCATCTGCTCATTCTCGCATCGGCGAGTCCGGAGTTTTACGTCTCGGAAATTGGCCGCGAGCTAGGCTTCGATCTCACGCTGGGCACGCCCGTCGAGTTCCTGAGTTTTTTCCCGGATCTGGAAAACCACAAGGGCGCAGCGAAGGTCCGGCGGCTGCACCAAGTCCTGCCCGCATCTTATTTTCAAAACGGCAGGCTCATCCGCTGCCACGGCTACACTGACAGCCGCGCGGATTTGCCCATGCTTGCGCTTTGTGAAACGGCGACGGTGGTGAACCCCTCACTCGCCCTGGAGGAAATGGCAGAAGAAGCCAGCTGGGAAATCGAGCGGCCCGCACGCCCATGGAAGTCCAAGCCCGGATTCGTGGTCAGGGCGCTGGCGCTCTTGTTAGGCATCGGTCCCGATCCCGGCGGCGTTTACGGACCACCACCCCCCGCCTCAGGCGGAAACTTTGGAGTGCGGTGAGCATCACCGCTTTGAGGGGCAGGCCAGCCATTCCAAGGATCACCAAAACCCCCAAAACGCCGCAGTGTTCACACACTCTTCATCAATTCCCCGGAATCTAGAAAATCAGGCTAAGAAACCAGGGTCATCAGAACCAAAACGTGGCCAGGGTCGGTAGGACCCGGCCGATGATGAACTAGAGACGGAGGTGAGATGTCGAAATACGTTAGCTGACGCCATTTACCGCCTGAAAGTCAAAGTTCGGAGATCACTCGGCCAATAGCCGGTAAAACGCCGCATTGTCGGGGGAGGCGAATTCAAACTTCAGCTTGCCATCACCGGAGATCGTAGTCTGCGGTGCCGTCATGGGGAATGGCGTGAAATGCAGCAGATCCGTGGACTCACTGGATGCCGATTTGCAGCTTGAACAACCCTGTGACAGGATCTTTAGCCAACAGTGGAACCCCGACTTGAAGCGCCTGAACTTGGGACAAAGTGTAAAGCCCGCTCGCTCCGGCATTCGCAAAGTAGTTCGTCACCATGCCCAAGCGCATGGCCGGGGGCACATGGCCACCAACTAACAATACTTTACATTTAAATCCAAGGACTGTCCCGAATGGCGCTAACTTAAGCTGTCACTAGATAATCAATGACTTATGGCTCAAGCTGATTGCTGTCAAATTTCGAGCGATTGACTTTCGTGAATTCCAACTAGTTGATGGTTATCAAGTCGGTCTCCAAAATGGCCAAATGGCAGCCAGTTCTCAGTTACTTTATCCCAAATCCCCCTTAAGTTAGTGCCATTCAGGACTGTCCCCGTTCACCTCGAGGCCGCGTGAGAACCATCATCATTCCAACGGGTCACCGGCTTTCCACTCGTTCATTCTCAGCGACTTGTTTTATCAGGCTGGGTCAGGACGCCAACGCCTCTGATAGTTTGTAAAACCGAAATAGGCATTATCTTTTTGACAACTCTCCATTCTGATCTGTATCCCAATCAGACGCTGGTTTTCCATAAATAGAGCGCTTCTTTTCTAACTATTGAGCTCGGAGCACCGGAGCATTAACCGGCTTTCCGAAAAACGAGTCGCTGTCAATTTTCCCCCTCCCGGCACTCTCGCTGCTACCCCCGTATTCGTCCTTCATCGATAAAGTTGTATTCGTCCTTCATCGATAAAGTTGTAAACGCCAGCCCCTCATGGACCTTTACGAATCCAAAATTCTCATCATCGAGCAGCAACCGATTGTTCGGGAGGGCATCGTTGCCGTGCTATCGACGATCATGGCAGGCATTGAGATTCTGGGGGTTGGCAGCTTCTCTGACGCACTTCTGTGCATCGAAAACAATCCGATCCACCTGGCGATCTGCGATTTCCTGATTCAGGGAGACACCGCGCTTTCTTTTCTCCAGAAAATCAAGAATGCGCAACACATGACCCGCTGCCTGATTCTGTCCGCCCTCGACGAGATTCAGGTCGGTTACCCCTGCATCCGCGCCGGAGCCTCGGGCTTTGTCGGAAAATCCTCGCCCGTCACTCAGGTGGCGGTTGCCGCCCAGACCATCTTGGCGGGTCGGCACTATGCCAGCGAGCGCTTGTCCCAAGCACTCATGGAAGGCAGTGAATCCCGCCTGAAATCCTCCGCCTCCGCCCGACTCACTTCCCGCGAACTCCAGATTTTCTCGCTTATCGGCGAATGCCATACCGTCTCCCAAATCGCCGCGAAACTCTGCCTCAGCGTGAAAACCGTGGAAGCTCATCGCGAGCACATCAAAAACAAACTCGGCCACCAGAATGCGTCTCAAGTCACCGCCGCCGCCGTCCGCTGGCTCGATAACACCGCCGTGGCGATTTGAAAATCTAGGTGAATCACTTAGAGAAAAATAGGTGAAATAGCCTGATGCCTTTTTGCAAATAATTCTCCACCCTATTTGGGTCCTCTAAGAAATTCCAAACCAATAGATCTAAAAAACCAGTCATGAAACCACTCTATCAATTCGCCGTAGTCACGCTACTACTCTCGCCATTGGCTTTTGGGACTTATTCTCTCACGCCAATCTATCCTGCCACCGGCGGCACCACCTTCTCATCCTCCGGCACAGCCCCAGGCTCGGCCACAGGACGCACGAATTTCTACTCCGGCTTCGATGAAACGCAATATGACAACCTAGCTTGGAGCTTCATCACTATTCCCAATCCCTATCACTCCGGCGAGGGGGGATCCGGCGGGGACATGACCTACTCCGGTTACAACGCCACCACCGGCATTATGACTTGGAATTCCACCTCTAACGCTACTTGGGCCACCGCCTTTGGCACCGAGAACATCGCCACCCGTCTTGTCGCCCAGTTCCAGCCTTGGACCGGCAGTGGCAACGCCCCGCTTGGTTCAGGTTGGTTCGTACCCACCACTGCCGCGACCGAGGCTCTGACCTGATCGGGGTCAGTCCTAGATTTTTCAAATACTGTCATATTTTTTCAGAATTTTCTGTTCCTTTTTGTCCCGGCCAATCCGTTGAACTAGGGTGCTCACATAGGAAGGGTGACCCATTGCCAGGCGCTCGGCGAGCCAATCGTTGTTCACTACTGTCCTGCCTTTGATAATCGCCGCACAGATCACTTTGCGGCGGTCCGCCTTTTTCAGCAACATCAGTTCCTCCCGCAACAGAGGCAAACCCTGCGCCGCAGCCACAACACCCAAAATCCGCTCCGCCTCGCTCTCATTGTGCGCACGGACAGCCCCTCCTGAGTGACTTGTCTTCTTGCGGGTTCCTAGTTTCGCCGCCTTCGCCTTGTCCACCAGGCCCAGCAGTTTGTCCCGGAAACTCTCCTTGCCCAGATACCAACCTTCACGCAACGCAGACATCGATGCCTCGTCGATCTTGCCCCCGTCAGTGGACGCGCGCGCCTCCAACCAAGCGACATACGCGCTCCGTCCCCGGTGATAGTGGCTCAACTTAAAGGCGTCCAGCACGCGGTTGATTTCAATCCATGCGGGGGGATTCCCTTTGGCATACCGGGGCAGGCTACTCCACGGGAAATCCACCAACTTCCCCTTCGCGCCACCTGCCAATCCGGCCCGGGCAGGATTGAGATGAATGTAGTCCGCTACCGACTTGAAGTAATGCGCATCCGCCGCACTTTCGCCCGCCACGGGTACCGACTTGTACCGCCCCTGAAACACATGGCCCCGGCGCTGATAGCGGCTGTTCCATGCTTGGCTAAAAGTCCCCAACAATACCCGCATGCCCGACGCAAGGTTCGCCTCAGGGGTCTCGAGGAGAAGATGGAAATGATTGCCCATCAAGACCCACGCATGCACCCGCCAGCCGTGACTCCCGCAGACCCTCTCGAGCCAATACAAGAACGACTCATAGTCCTCCTTCTGGATGAAGAGCAGCTTTCCCCCGTCTCCCCGGGCCATCACATGATACACCGCCCCGGCGTATTGAAATCTCAACTGTCTCGCCATGAGCGAAATCAGCCCAAAAATTCAGCCGCGTCAATCTTTCAATTTAAAGAATCTAGGACTGACCCCATTCGTGATGACCCCATTCGTGACCCCATTCGCCGCTGCATTGGTTCATCGCAGTTTTTGCCTCGCTCGCCTTGTTTTCCCAAGCAGCGGAAACCTCACTTTCCCGCGATCAGGCGGACACGGTAAGACGCGAACTCGCGGCGGGAATGGAGGCGAAGTCGATCACCCAAGGGGACAAAACCATGCTCTGGCTGGAGAAGGAATTCGGCAGCGCACCTGAAGGCAAACGCAGCCTGTGGAAGTCCAAGTCCGGATTCGTGGTCAGGGCGCTGGGGCTTTTGTTAGGCATTGGCCCCGATCCCGGCGGCGTTTACGGACCGCCTCCCCCCGCCGCAGGCGGAAACTTTGGAGTGCGGTGAGCATCACCGCTTTGAGGGGCGGCGGGGGCGTTTCTTGAAGATCTGCTCGCTAGAAAATAAGCGTGGATGCGGGAGCTATTTGATAGCTTGGGTGGTCTTTCCGGTGGCTAGCCCATCCCTCAAAGCGGTGATACTCACCGCACTCCAAAGTTGGCCCGCGCAGCCGTCTGTGCGGTTCTTCGTTGTTGCAGCGCTTTTTCCCGGAGACCACACCGAGGACTGTGCGGACCACCCCAATGCCGCTTATCGACAAGCGGCCGGAGTGACGGATTTCACAGCGCCACGCCGAAGAAATCGCGCATGACTTCGCGGTAAACATCGCGCTTGAAGGCGGGTAGCCAGTCGAGCTCGAATTCCTCAGGCAGGATCCAGCGGTAAGCGCGGAATTCCGGCTGCTTTTGATGCACGTTCACCTGTGGCGCGTGCGCCTTGATCTGGCACAGGAAATACGTTTGCTCCTGCCCGTGGCTGCCATGCTTGCGGAGCTTTTTCCCGCGCGCCCCGACCGGATAGAGGTAGCGATAGCCGTCGCGGCGGCCGATGATTTCATAGTGCTGCTGCTCCAGGCCGATCTCTTCGCGGACCTCGCGGAAGAGCGCTTTTTCGAGCGATTCGCCCGCGTCAACACCGCCCTGCGGAAATTGCCATGCGCCCGGAATGGTCGAGCGTTCGCAAATCAGCAGGTTGCCTACCGAGTTCACCACCAGGGCGGCGACGTTGGGTCGGTATCGGACCATTGCGGGAGCTTGCAATTTCAACCGACCGCTGACAATCCTTAACTTTTCCGAATCTTTATCGCGGACGCTTCCCAAACGCCAAGAGGCATGCCATGTTCCGCGCATGTTCAAAAAACCTTTGCTCGCCCTGTTCTGCGTTTTTTCCGTCACCACCATGGCGCTTCATGCCCAAGCGGATCCTGCCGCAGATCCGACCGACACCACCGGCCAGACCACAAAAACCGATCCCACCAAGACCGGCGACAGCGTGGGCCCTAACCGATTCTGGCAGGCCACGCTCACGGGTGGACACTACATGGTGGCGCTGGACCGGATCGTCGCCGTCAGCCGCCACAAGTATGTGCTCGATGGAGCCGTGATCGTCGATGAAGTGAATGTGGATACCCTCGGCCAGGCGCTCGTTCGCTTCTATTTCATCAGCCCGATCACAGACGGGGTGAAATCTAACGCGATCACCGAGCTCGCGGACCGGGGGAAGGAACTCATCGATAAGGCGGCCCAGCGCGGCGGTACCGAGATCCAGAACATGGTGGTGAAAAAATACCCGGAAACGACGCACGCCAAGATCGTGGAATACCGCCTCTTGTCCGAGTCCGATCTAACCAGTCTCTACAAGAGCGTGTCGAACGCTTGGGAAACCGGCAAGGGCCGCAAATTCGCGACGGCGACGAAGTGATTTCTCACGGCCGTATTTCCACGCTCAGAGTGACCTGCTCGGCCTTCGGGACGGTGAGGACGACGGCGTGGTAACCGCGATTTTGATTCTCCGCGGCAGTGGGAGGCTTGGCCTCGGTGATGCTCCAGATGCCGCCAGCGGAAATTTTGTGCAGGGTGACCTGATGGCCTTTTATTTTCAGGATCACGTCATCGCCATGGATTTCCGCGGCGGCGGCGGTGATGGCACGCCAGACGACGGGGCCGGTGGGAGCAGTGATTTCGTCGTCGATCCGTACTGCGCCGGATGCGGAATCGAAGCGGGCGCTGCGGATGACCTTGCCGGCGGAACCGGCGTAGGCATCGGTAAGATCGAAGGTGGCTTCGAATGGATTGCCGTCGATTTTTGAGCGGGTGAGCGGGCAGGGTGCGGATTGAAAGTTCTGGAGCTTTCCGTTGATTTCCAGCGTATTATGCGAGCGGTTCTGGAGCCGATAGTAGTCCCAGCGTTGTTTGCCGAAATAGCCAGGCATGTTGTAATTGTCGCTGCCGAGATCCTCGATCCAGCGGATGCCGCGGACATCGTAAACAAAGGAGCCGACGTCCATGTGGCCGTGGCTCGCAGCGGCGGTCCCACCTTTGATCGCGAGAAATGCCGACTCGTTCGACCAACCGGTCCGGAACAGCGCCATCGCCTGCTCGCCGTGGAAAACGGCGGCGTTCACTGGCATTCCCGAGGTGGGAGCGGCGGGTAGCCAAAGCAAGGCGAGCGGGGAAACGTTCGGCTTTTTTTCATCCGTCAAAGTGCGCTCGAACAAGTCCCGGACGTGATGGCTCTGCGGGGCGTCCTGATAGTGCCGGGCGAGCCAGCATTGGGCGGCGCCGGGAGATTGACGGCTGGCATGGCCGTCTGCGAAGTTGAAGGGAAGTCCGTTCGGACTGGTGAGGTGCATGATTGCGTCGCCGCCTTTTTTTAGGATCGAATCGTCCGGCCCGGAACGGTCCAGAGCGGCTGCGGCAGCAAGGAACATGACATGGTAATCGCTCCCATACCGCCAATAACCCGACCCCTCAGGATACATACCATCCGGTTGGTAGAATTTTCCACAGGCGGCGATCAGGTCCGCACCTTTGGCAAATAAGGGCTCGGCGAGGCCGGGATTCACCTCCGCGACGGCGGCGGCGGCGATGCCGATTCCACTGCCGCAGACTTGGGACCAGTTATTGCCAGCCGTGGACCACCAATAATGTTTGTCGTAAACTTCCTTCGCGGGCTTCAGGGCTTTTTCGACGAGGGCGGTCTCGCACATTTTCCGCTGGGCGGGGGTGAGAGTGGGGTAGAGCCAGTCGTAGCCGATGGCCACGGCGGTGGCCATTTCTGCGGTATCGAGGAAATGGGAGGGATTCCAGTCCTTAAGCGCGCAGGCCGCTTCGAGTTCGGCGACGGTGCGGAGCCGGTATGGCTCGTCTCCGTCCATGCGCCAAGCCCAGGCGCTGGTAAGGATGTTGTGGAGGGCGAGTCGGGATTCGGCGAGCAGGCGCTTGCCATCGGGGATTTCGTAGCGGCAGGTGCGGGCTTTGAGGACGCTGTCGGCATCGGCCATGATCGCGGCTTGCAGTTTAGCGGCCAGAGGATCTTCCGCGATGCGCTGGCGGACGGCGGGTTCCATGGATTTCGTGAACCAAAGCCGCGGATGGGGTTTTGTCGAAAAATCTCCTGCTGTGGTAAGCGCGACAGCCGCGAGCCAGATGCCGGCGGCTTTGATGAATCCTTTCATCCTCGGGATTCGTCAATTTCTGCTGAATTCTTTCGCAGCATCGCAAACTGAGACCCGTGCTTGAAAAGGCGGGTGAAGGGCCGTAGGTATCCGCATCTCGCGCGCATGTCCGCCGGTGATTTGAAGACCCTACCTATGAGTTCATTTGAAAACAAAGTGAAGGAAGCGCTCGCGAATCCGCAGAACCAGGGAGAAATCCAGGATGCAGACGCCGTTGG
The DNA here is from genome assembly GCA_038237425.1 of Verrucomicrobiales bacterium. Taxonomy (GTDB): domain Bacteria; phylum Verrucomicrobiota; class Verrucomicrobiia; order Verrucomicrobiales; family Akkermansiaceae; genus Luteolibacter. The sequence continues at coordinate 4,029 of JBBRYQ010000011.1, read as the reverse complement.
CACCGTCGGCTCGCCGGAGTGCGGGGACATGCTGCGGATGTGGCTGAAATTTACTGAAAAGGACGGCAAGCGCGTGATCGACCGCGCATCGTTCCAAGCATTCGGCTGCCAGACGGCGATCGCCGTGGCCTCGATGGCCACCGAGCTGCTGAAGGGAAAAACGGCAGATGAGGCGAAGCACCTGAGCGCCCAAGACCTCACGGGCGATCTCGGCCCGCTGCCGCCGATGAAGATCCATTGTGGCCAGCTCGTGGAAGGTGCTTTGCGAAATGCCCTCGACAACGACGCCACTCCGACCCCACCGGTAGAGGCGTCCGGAACAATGGCCCCGACACTGGCATCCAGCCTGCATGGTAAGCCCTCCGGCAAGCTCCGCATCGTGCCGCTCGATTGAGCGTCAATGCGTCGGGCCATTTTATTTTCCGGACCACGATAGAGAACGTGTCGCCGCGCCGTTTGAAGGGAATCCCCAAATCATCTCCGTGTTAGAACTCCAGGAAGTCAGCTTCACCATCCGCAAAGAGGGCGAGGATATCCCGCTCGTTGACCGGGTCTCGCTCCGCGCCCCTAAGGGACATTTCATGGCCATCGTCGGCCCGTCCGGTTGTGGGAAAACCACGCTGCTCAAAACCATCGCGGGCCTGAATCCCGAGTCCGGCGGCGCGCTTTTCTGGGATGGGCGAGATTTGTCGAAAGAAGGAGATTTTTCGCCATCAGAAATCGGCTACGTGCCGCAGTTTTCCATCGCCTACGATCCGCTGACTGTCGATGAATCGGTGGAAGCCGCCACCCGCCTGCGCGTCCGCTCAGGCAGCACGGCGGACTTGGACCACCGGATCGACCGGGTGCTCGAGGAAACCGGGTTGAGCCCAATCAGCGACCGCCAGGTGAAGGTGCTTTCGGGTGGCCAGAAGCGCCGCCTCGGCCTCGCGATGGAGCTCGTTTCCGACCCGAAGCTGCTGCTTTGCGACGAGGTCACGTCCGGCCTCGACCCGCGCTCCGAGCGGGAAATCGTCCGACTTTTGCATGACCTCTCGCGAAAGGACGGGCGGATCGTTCTTTCCGTCACTCACTCGCTGGCGCACCTGGAGCTCTATGATTCCATCCTTGTGCTGCACGAGGGGCGCGTGGCGTTTCACGGTCCGCCGGAGCAACTGACGCACTACTTTTCCGTCAGCGACACCGAGGAAATCTATCCACGGCTCGCCACCCAGGCTTCCGAGCGCTGGCACGAGTCGTGGCAGAAACACCGCGAGTCCTATCAGACGATGATGGACAAGAACCGCGCTCTGCACATCGCCAGCGGCGATCTGCAATTACCGCCCGCTCCGACAGCGGATGAGGAGGCAGACGAAAAAGAGGAAGCGCTGCGCCTGCCGGGTTTTTTCAGCCAGTTCGCCACGCTGCTCTCGCGGCGCTGGCGGATCTTTTTCCGCGACCGTGGGCAGGTGTTTCTCCAACTCGCGATCATCATTATTTTCCCGATCCTCGTTACCGTTTTCAGCGACAAGGCTTCTGGAAACATCCGTCGCTACTCGGACAAGCGGTCGGGGGATTTCGTGGCCGAGGTGCAGGAAATCCAGAGCGTCCGTGCGGACCAAGCCAAGGTGGGCTCGGCGGTTTCCGGGATCATCATGTTCCAAGTGGTGCTGCTCTCGCTGATGGGCTCGAATAATTCCGCGCGCGAAATCGCCGGTGAACGGCCGATCTACGAGAAAGAGAAATTCGGCGGGCTCAGGCCGTCCGCCTACCTGGCATCGAAGATCGCTTTCCTCGCGTGCCTGGTCATTGGGCAATCGCTGTGGATGGCGTTTTTCGTAAACTTATTTGGCGCTTTCCGTGGCGATTTTATCCAGCACGCAGGTTTCCTGCTATTGATCAATGCGGCGATGACGTCGATCTGCCTGGCGATTTCCTCGCTCATGCGCACGGCCGAGCAGGCGTCGCTGCTGTCGATCTATCTGGTCGGTTTCCAGCTTCCGCTATCCGGTGCGGTGCTTGCGCTTCCGGAAAACGTCGAGGTTTTCACCCGCCCGTTCATATCCGCCTACTGGGCGTGGTCCGGATCGGTGGAAGCGCTGATGCCTCAGGTTCACGACGCGGTGAAATCCGTGATCGACACCAGTCTCTCGGCTCAGAACGCCTGCCTCTACACGCTCGGCGCACACATCGGCGTCGCTTTCATCGCCACCTGGGCCGGTGCGCGCCGGCCGCAGTGGGACTGATTCGGGTAAATGCTGAAAATCTGAGAGGCGAAGACGCTGAAATTCAAACCCCGCGCTTTGCCCTCGATTTTTTCCAATCCCCAGCCATCTTCCTTCCAGTTCTCAGCATTTCAATTTTCAGCTCTTACCTATTATGGCACGCCGCGCTAGCTCCAGTCTTCATCCGGGAATCATCATCGGCGCGATCGCCGCCATCGTCGTCGCAGTCGTTGCCGGTAAATCCATGATCGGTAAAAAAACCGCAGGCTTCGGCAACGTCGCCACCCTTCAGATCGACGAGCTGCTCGAAAACGGCAACAGCCTGCGCGGTAACGAATACGTCGTAGAGGGACAGATCGACGAGAAACTCCAATGGACCACCAGCCGCGGGCAGTTGGTCAGCGTGCGGGTCGAATCGCCCGCCGGTGATAAATTCGTCGGCGTCGAGATTCCGCCGGAGTTCAATAAGCTCAACATCGACTCCAAACAGAAATACGCCTTCCGCGTGAAATTCAAGCAGGGCGGCATTCCCGTCGCCACCGGAGTCAACCGCCTCTAATTCGTTTCCACCCACTTCATGAAAACCCGTTTTCTGATTCCGCTCTGCCTCGCCGGCCTCGCCCACGGTCAGGTTTACACGCCACCGGCTCAGCCCGCTCAGCCTGCGGAGAAATCCACTCCCACGGACACCTCCCCGGCTCCCGCGAAGCAGAAACCCGCTGCGGGTCCGCTCGGCAATGAAATCCCGATGCTTGATCCCTCCGCTGAGACGATCAGCGTCGGTGGCGTTGCCATACCGTTAGGCGACAATCGCCTGCTCAAGGCCCGTTTCGAAAAATATCTCAGCCAGCCTCCGGAAAGCGATGAGGCCGCCGCCAAGTATCGTGTCACCATTGCCGGAATTCTTGGCACCATTTCCCCATTTAAAGACGGTGGTCCAGACTTATACGCCGCCTTCCGCATGCTTCCCAGCGCCTCGGCCTATCCGGGCGATGCCAACCTCTGCGGCTCACTTGCGGAATCCATCTACATGGCCATGCTCGCCAAGCAGGACGTCAAAAGCCTCGCAAAACTCAACGATTCCATCGAGCAGGAAAAACTCTCCATTATCTCCGGCGGCGATTGGGCGGCCCGCCACGAGAGGGACGGGGACCTCGGTGAGTCCAAGGACGTGAAGGACAAAAGCAAGCCGAAGAACGGCACTGCCCAGACACCCGGCACCGGTAACAACTCCCTCAAATACGCTAACACCCTTCGCCGGATCACGGAAATCGAGGCGCTCAAGAAAGCCAACATCATCCGCACCGAGGCCGAGACCCTCCGCACCAAGGCGCAGTATCAGGTCAGCATGGTCCAGTGGTTCGTCCAGCGCCGCTACGAGCACGTGCTGATGGCCGCCCGTTTTTACAATCAGATCTGGAAGGACGGCGATACCACGCTGCGCATCAACAAGGACTCGGATGTTTCCAAACTTTTCTCGGAATCTGTTGGAGTGAGCCCCACCGTCGCCTCGCTGGACTCACTCTCTAACGAAGCCATCCGCGAGGTTGGTAAATATGTCGAGGCCTTCGATCTCATGCTCTCCCGCAACGAGCTCCACTCCGCCTCGCAGCGGCTGATGGAAGCCTACGCGCTCGGCGAATACCTCGGCCCCGTCGCCACGCTGCCGTATGAGAAAAAGCAACGCGTCGCCCAATACGTCCGCGATCTGAACGAGCTCTACGGCACCCTTCAGGCCCGCGACTACACCAAGACCAAGGAGCTCGCTGACCGCCTCAAAGCCGCTGCCAAGGATTTCCCGTCGTCCAAAGTGGACAGCGCCATC
>JBBRYQ010000010.1:0-91821 GCA_038237425.1 Verrucomicrobiales bacterium | reverse complement strand
GCCCGCCGATGATCTTAAATTCAAAGACATTACCTTGGAACTATTGAAGCCATGATCACCCTGAAAAATTCAGGGTCCGGCCGGCCGGCCTCTCTGGCGATATCCGGTGCCCTGCCGGTCGTGCTAGGATATGACAGCCACGCCATCCACCAGATCTTAACGCGAATAGCGTCTGATCTCAGGAAAGCCGCTTCATCACGCCAGCGGATAGAAGTTTGCCATCCGCCCGGCCTTCCGCCAGTTCTTGGGCGCGTTTCATCACCTTGCCCATGTCTGCTTTACCCGTGGCACCGGTATCGGCCACCGCTTGCTCGATGATCGTGGCAAGCTGCTCTTCAGTTAGTGCGGCGGGGAGGTAGCGGGAAAGAATGTCCATCTCGGTTTTTTCCGTCGCCGCCAGCTCAGCGCGGCCGGCTTTTTCAAACTGCTCGAACGAATCCTGCCGCTGCTTGATTTGTTTCCTGACGACCGCCATCACTTCGCTCGCCTCCAGCACGGTGCCGAGCCCGCCCTTTTCGATCGCAGCGTTGGTCATCGCGCTCTTCAGCGCACGCAAGGCGTTGAGGGCGGTGGTGTCCTTGGCCTTCATCGCAGTTTTGATGTCTTCGGAAATTTGGGTAGCGGTGTCGCTCATGCCCCTGTCGTATCACCGGGGAGAAAGCAGCCAAGCAAAACCGTGTTTCTTGGCGGCATCAATTGACTCGGGAATGCCACGAGCGGGTGAGTCAAGACGCGGTCCCGATCGCACGGTAAGTCAGCGTGCGGAGCGCGATTCCGAGCTTCCGCGTATCTCCGCCAGGCTTGATGGAGGATGGGGAAACGGGATTTTTTGGAATGAATGTAATGAGCCGGCATGGTTCCACCGATTCGAAAACCAAGGTGCGCAGCTCGGGTGTGGGCGTCAACCGCACGATCTGTTCCTTGCCACCCGCGAGGACCCCGACTTCGAGAAATTTCTCCTTGCCGCAATAGGCCGCTGCCATGAATGAAAGCTCGTATGAGGCTGGAAGCGACAACGACAAGGTGATAATCACGCGATCGTAGAGATTCGCATCCGACCATCGCCCCCAGTGCTCGGTATGGGAAAGCCCGATGATCTGCTCAATGGGGTATCCCAGTTCGGAAAATTTCACGGTCCAACCTAACGCCGCCTTATCCTTGTCTTTGGTGGAATAGATCCCAGCCGGCTCCTTCAAGATTTTCCACTGGTTCGTGTCAGTTTCGATCCAACTTTTATTACCGGTAGCCGCCGGATTGGGCGAACAATTACTTAGTCCGCATGCTGCGGTCACTTGGTCCACCTCTGCCCAATACTTTTCCATGTCGTTAGAAAGCTGCGAGGTATGCCGCCGATGATACGCTAGGACCACCATCACGCCCAGCCAATCGGCGTGCTCTGCCATGCGCCGCCACAGATCCCAGTCGCCCGCGAGCTTCAGGGAGCCGTCGAGGCCACCGCATTTTTGCCAAAGAGCTGGAGTCCAGTAGGTTCCTTCCTGCATAATGAAGCGGAGCGAACGGCCGTCATGAAGCCCCCGGCGGATGTTCTCTTTCGCCACCGCTCTGAAGGGCGACGTCCATGCCCTCACTCCCGATTCGATAATGAGGCTGGCCAGTCCCGTGATGACCTCAAATCCCGTTTGCAAATGTGCGGAAAGTGCCGTTTGAAAAGAGCCGTAAGCCATCCTGTCGTCGGAATTAATCCACGTCATCAGCACGCTCTCAGAAGGCGGAACCGCCGATAACAGATAGGCAAATCCTTTGTTCAGGGAATCATACATCGAGCGGTCCTTTTCCGAAGACCACGAGAAAACCACCTGCGCCCCGCCCATGAAACTCTGGCTATCCGCGAAAATACCTTCCCATTTCCGCAGGATATCCAAGGTGCCATCCGTGGAGAGGTCGTCCTGGACGTGATAGTGAATCACCAGATCTCCTCGCTGGGTCGCGATACTCAGGATCGTCTCCTCAAGATATTTGGCGGAGTTGAGCGTCGGCGTGACGATCAGGATGCGGTGAGGTTCGGTCATGGGAAATGTCGCCTATTCCAAAGCGGGCCATCAGAAGGAACTTCATCGCCGTTGTTTTCAAGTGATTTATTCCCGCGTCCGGCGCTCCCTGTGGGTCCATCCGTGTCGAGGATCAAGTTTTTACTATCACCCACAAGCTGGGACCGTGCTCGTGAGCGGGAGTGCGCGCGAAGGGAATCCCGTCCCAGATGTCCGACATCTCCGTCACGACTATCAGAAGCCATTCGAACTACGGCTTCGGAAACTTAGTTGCCAGCCAGTGGTCAAGCAGTGACGGCCACTCCTGAAGATCGCCTTTGCCTTTGAGTCCATAGCCGTGACCGCCTGACTCAAAAAGATGCAGAGAAACGGGAATCTTGTTTTCCTTGCAGGCTGAGGCGAAGGACAGACTGTTCCGGCAGTCCACCATATCATCGGATGTCGTCAGTAGAAATACCGGTGGCGTATCAGGGGTAACTCCAAGATCCGTTGAGCATTTTTGGACAAGTTCTTTGGGTGGATTCTCGCCGAGAAGATTTTTCCGTGACCCGCCATGGGCGAGCGGAGGGGACATCGAAATCACCGGATAGATGAGAATGGAAAAATCGGGTCGGCAGTTTTGCTGATCGATAGGGTCTTTGGTTTCCTCGGGGAACGTGTCACCGAAGCGTGTGGTACAAAGACTTGCCAGATGGCCGCCGGCAGAAAAGCCCATGATACCGATCTTTTTTGGATCGATTCCCCACTCGGATGCCTTGCTGCGAACTGTGCGGATCGCCCGTCGGGCATCGAGAAACGGGACGGGATATTGATAGCCGAATGCCGGGTTGCCGCTCACTCGATACTTCACGACGACACCTGCGATTCCGCGTTCGCTGAGCCACTTTGCGATCGCATCTCCTTCGTGATCAGCAGCGAGGATGGTATAACCACCTCCGGGAAGTATGACTACGGCGGCACCTGTTGCTTTGTTTTTCTCCGGCAGGTAAGCCTGATACTGGGGGACTTCGATGTCGGTCAGCCGTCCTCCATCATTGATTTTTTCGGTGCCCGCAGGTGGCTGTTTGGCTCCGGGGGCTGCCGCCGGCCAAAGATTACTCCACTCGGCAGTGGCCATGGACGCGAGCGACAAGAGAATCAAGGAGGTGCGATGCATGAACCTAAAACTATGAGGTCATGTGAAATTTGCAACAGGGATCACGATCCCGGCAGCTTGATACGGGCAGGCACGTCCTTGATCTCGATGCCGGCCTTGGTGAGTGAATCCCACACTCCTAGCAGCCGCTCCAGCGGAAGTTTTTTATCGGCTTCCAGTTCGAGTTTGCGGCCGGGATTCTGTTTCTGATAGGCGATGAGATAGGATTCCAAAAGACCTTCCGGGACGGCGAGTGAATCCAGGGAGATGTTTCCCAATGCGTCCACGGCGATGACGGATCGAGTGTCAGAGACCTTCTCGGAAGGGATCTCACGGACGGTCGGAAGTTCGATGCGGAGGGCATCCCGCGGTTTTTTGAAAGCGGTTGAAACGATGAAAAACACCAGCAGCACGAACAGGATGTCGATCATTGGAATGACCGCAATCTGAGTGCGTGTGGTTTTTGGACGATGAAATCGCATGGCGGATTAGGCGTTTGAATTGGGTTTTTCGCAAACGACGGCGAGATCTCCCAGAAGAGATTCCAAACGGGCGGTGAGCGTTTCGATCCGACGAACAAAATAGCCGTGGGCGACTACGCAGGGAACAGCGATGGCGAGACCGAATATCGTTGTGGTGAGAGCTTCGGCAATGCCGCGGGCGATGGCTAGATGGTCGGAATTGTCACCGAGACCTTGGAAAATCAGAACAAGCCCTGACGCAGTTCCCAGTAGTCCTAACAGTGGCGCGATGGTGATGACCGTGTCGAGCACGGCAATTCCAGCATGCAAGTGCATGGTTTCCTCTCGTGCGGCGGATTCCACAGCATGCGTGATCTCGCTGCGGGGCTTGCCTCGGTGTTTGATGACGACAGCGGCGAGACGGGCCAGTGTGCTTTCGCCCTTCTCAAATTCCCTGAGCACCGGCTCGGTCCCGTTGGAATTAATGCGCTCCTGAAAGCGTGTGACATCACGGGCAAGTGCTTTCGGGATCACGCGGTTGCTAGAGAGTGAAAGGAGTTTGTAGAGCACCGCCATGGTTCCCGCGATCGATGTGACCGCCAACGGGATCATGAATTTCCCGCCTTTGTGGAAAAACTCCCAGATGGCTTGGAGGCTGTTGTTTGGATTGAAGGCGAGGTGGTGGTTGAGAATTTCGATCATGATAAAGCGTTAGAAGTAGAAGTTGAAGATGAGTTCGAGGGGTTCCTTGTCGTATTCTTTCCTGAGCGTGCTTGGCATCGCTGGGATCTCGGCGTCGCGAATTGAGTTTAGGGTGAAGCCTTTCTGCACCTCGCCCGTTTCCATCTCACCGACGAACTGCACAGTCCGGACACGGCCGCTTGTCTCGACGAAAAATCGGACGGTGAGGAATCCCGGTGTGATGAAATCCCGGTGCCTCACGCAATTGCGCTGCCATTCCAGTTCGACGGCACGACTGATGATGGCCTGGTAGCGGCCGAGCGGGGAATCGGCGACAGCGAGGGCGCTCTTGCCGGTGCGCGAGATGGAGCCGGTGATCGCTGTCTTGCGCTGAAATCCGCTGAACGCCGGGTCCTTAAAGGCCTGCTGCGGCTTGGGTTTCGGTGCATCTGCAGATTGAGCGTTTTTTTCGCCCTCTCTGGGCATCTTCGGCGGAGTGGGTTTGATGATGTCGCTCTTTTGCGCGTCGAGTGGCACCGGGATGTCCACAGGATTAGGGCCGTCTGCCAGCCGTTGGCGGATCGGTGGAGTGGATTCAGTATCATCCTTGCCGGGGATCTCTGATTTTTTGCCGGAGGTTGAATTTTCAGCAAGAGCGGGATCCATCGCAGGTTCCGTGGGCGACGGCGGGGCGGGAGTTGGCGATGGAGGGGAGGGGCTGCTGGTGAGTTTGCCGTCTTTATAGTCGCTTTCGGTGGTTTCGAAATCTTCCGGATTTTTTGGATCCATGCCCGCCTGCGAGGGCATCGGCGGGGCGGTGGCATCGGGAGATCGGTTACTGGTGGCTTCCGTGTCGCGTTCACCAATAAATTTCGGTTTTTCCGGTTTGGGTGAAGATTGATCCGGAGTGGTTCGCGCAAAGCGGGGATTTTCCGCCGCTGCCGGGACCGCTACTGCTGTGGGAGTGGTTGCGGCGGTTTCCGGAAAAATCGTGATCACCTGCTCGGCTGCCGGAGGTGGGGCAGATGCCATCGGGCGATCCCTACTGGAAATCTGCGAATTCATCGAAGCCAGTCCCAACAACACCAGAATCAACGTATTCAAGATCAACGACAAGCCGAGAGCGATCACCCACAGGCGACCGTCCCCCCGCTGTGCGGATGACGCGATTGTAATCATTCCCAACGGCGCAACCCTTGGCGGGAAACGTTTCGGAAGCAATCCGCTAAATTTTGATCAATTCGGTAGGGTGAAATCATGTTTGGGAAAAGCAGAGTGGCCGATTTCAGAGTTTGTCCAAAAAAGTGCGATTTTGAAAAGTTTTCCCCTGAGTAATCTCACCTAATTTGCAGATAATAATCAATTTTCGGTTGATTGTCTCAAGGTGATGTGCCAATTTTCGCCCTCAACCCGCATTTTTATGAGCAAAGAGCAAATGGACGGCGCACAAGCGCTTATCAAAACCCTCGATGACCTCGGCATCGAATACATCTTCGGCTACTCCGGTGGAGCGGCCATTCCCATCTTCGACGCACTGGAGACAGTCAAAACGAAGATGAAGTTCATCCTCGTGCGCCACGAGCAGGGAGCGGTCCACATGGCGGACGGATACGCCCGCGCGACCGGCAGGCCTGCTGCGGTTCTTGTGACTTCCGGCCCGGGTGCGGGAAACACCGTCACCGGCCTGATGACTGCGATGATGGATTCCGTTCCAATGATCGTGATTTGCGGCCAGACCGTGACGTGGATGCTCGGCAAGGACGCGTTCCAAGAAGCTGACATTTTCGGCATCACCATCCCGGTGGTGAAACACAACTATCTCGTTAAGGACACTAACGCCCTCCCGCGCATCGCCCGCGAGGCCTATCACATCGCGACGACTGGCCGCCCGGGCCCCGTGCTCATCGACGTGCCGAAGGACATTTCCCAAGGCCCGTTTTCCGGGGATATGAACCCAACGTTCGACCTCCCCGGCTACCACCCCGAAGTGGCGTTTGAAATTTGCTCAAAATCCATCAAGGAAGCCGCCGATCTCATTTTAAAAGCCAAGCGCCCCGTCATTCTCGCCGGCCAAGGTTGTATGATCGCCCGCGCCGACAAGGAGCTCCTCTATCTAGCGGAAACGCTCGGTTGTCCGGTGACCTCCACGCTTCTGGGTAAAGGAGTTTTCCCAGAAACCCACGCGCTTTCCCTCGGCATGCTCGGCATGCACGGCACCGCCTACGCGAACAAAGCGATGATCGAGTGCGATCTGCTCATCAACGTCGGCTCCCGTTTCGACGACCGCATCATCGGTCAGCCTTCCAAGTTCTGTAAGGACGCGAAAATCATCCACATCGACATCGATCCCGCCGAGTCCGGCAAAATGATCGTGCCTGACCTCATGATCGTCGGTGACGCGAAAGCCGTGCTCACCGAGATCAATGAAAAGATCAGCCCACTCGAAACCACCGAGTGGCTTGCCAAGCTCGACGGCTATAAGAAAAAGTTCCCGCTCTCCTACAAGAAGCAGGGCGGCCTCCGCATGCAGCAGGTGATCGATGAACTCTACGAACTCACCCAAGGAAAAGCGATCGTCTCCACCGACGTCGGCCAGCACCAGATGTGGGCCGCGCAGTTCTATAAAAACGACAAATCCTACCACTGGCTCTCCTCCGGCGGTGCCGGCACCATGGGCTTCGGTTTCCCTGCGGCCATCGGCGCCCAGCTTGCCTGCCCGGATTCCCTCGTCATCTCCATCTCTGGCGACGGCGGATTCCAAATGACCTTGTTCGAGCTTGCCACCGCACAGATCCACAAGCTGCCGATCAAGATCGTCGTTCTCAACAACCACTACCTCGGCATGGTCCGCCAGTGGCAAGAGCTGTTCTATGAAGACCGCACCTCCGGCGTGGACCTCATCGGGAATCCTGACTTCTGTAAACTCGCCGACGCCTATGGCATCCCATCCGTCCACATCAAGCGCCCTGCCGACGTCACCCGCATGCTGGAAAAGGCCCTCGCTTATAATGATGGCCCGATTCTCATCCACGCAGAGTGCGTGAAAACCGAAAACGTTTTCCCGATGATCCCTGCCGGTGCCGCGCTGGAAGACATGATCACCGAGGCCCCCAAGAGCAAAATGGCAAAACCCGTCGGTTCCACGTGAGCCGTTAGGTATCTCAAATCTGAAATTTAAATTCTAAAATCTCATATCTCGCCATGCCACAGACCATCGTCACCACTGAAACCCCGGTCACCGCTCCTGCGCTGACTCGCGGTCCTTCGCACACCCTCTCCATCCTCGTCAGCAACGAGCCCGGAGTCCTCATGCGTATCTGTCAGGTCTTCTCCCGCCGGGCTTTCAATATCGACTCCCTTGTCGTCTCCGAAGGCCGCAATGCGAACTTCTCCCGCATGACCATCGGTATCTCCGGTGATCCGCAGGGGCTCTCGCAGATCATCATGCAAGTCGGCAAGCTCATCGACGTGATCCATTGCTTCGAGCACACCTCGGACAATTCAGTCACCAAGGAAATGGTGCTCATCAAGATCCAGTGTTCGCCATCCGAGCGTTCCATGGCTCTTCAGATCGCCGAGCACTTCTCGGGAAAAACCGTCGATCTCACACCGAGTTCCATGATCGTCATGATCAATGGCGACAGCCCGAAGATCGATGCTGCCATTAACATGTTCTCGCAGTTTAACATCATCGAGACCGTACGCACCGGCAAGGTCGTCATGGCCCGCGGCGAGCAGCCCACCTGATCTGGCCTGCACAGTTTCCCAGTGCATTCTTCATCTTCTCACCTTCACGAAAAACGCCCGGCTCCTTCGCAGGAACCGGGCGTTTGAATTTCTAATCCCGATGCTTAGTTCGAGGAAGAGATCAGGCTCGCTTGGCTGGCGCCCTTCTTGATCTTGGATTGCTTGATCCAGCTCATGGTGGAACGAAGCTTTTCACCGACCTTTTCGATCTGGTGGTCGGAGCCTTCCTTGCGGAGCTTGTTGAAGACCTTGTAGCCGCCTTCGTATTCGGCGATCCATTCCTTGGCGAACTTGCCGCTTTCGATTTCCTTGAGCTGCTTGACCATGCGCTTCTTCACGGAGGCGTCGATGATCTTCGGTCCGACGGAAACGTCGCCCCACTCAGCGGTCTCGGAGATCGAGAAACGCATGCCGGCGATGCCTTGCTCGTTCATCAGATCGACGATGAGCTTGAGCTCGTGGAGGCACTCGAAGTAGGCCATTTCCGGTTGGAAACCCGCTTCGACGAGAGTTTCGAATCCGGCCTTCACCAGTGCAGTCGCGCCGCCGCAGAGGACGACTTGCTCACCGAAGAGGTCGGTCACGGTTTCTTCGCGGAAGTTGGTTTCAAACACACCGGCACGGGCGCAGCCGATGCCACCGGCCCAGGCGAGCGCGGTTTGTTTGGCCTTGCCGGAAATGTCCTGATGCACGGCGATGAGGCCGGGAACACCTTTGCCCGCGACGAATTGTGAGCGCACGGTGTGGCCAGGGCCTTTCGGAGCGACGAGGATCACATCGACATCCGTCGGTGGAACGATGGTCTTGAAGTGAACGGCGAAGCCATGGGAGAAGAGCAGGGTCTTGCCCTTGGTGAGGTTCGGCGCGATGTCCTTGTTATAAACTGCGGGAATCACGGTGTCCGGAGTGGCGACGAAAATCACGTCGGCCTTTTTCACGGCCTCGGCGGTATCCATGACCTCAAAGCCGAGCTTCTTGGCGACTTCACGGGACTTCGACTTGGGATAGAGGCCGATGATGACCTTCAGGCCACTGTCCTTGAGGTTCAGCGCGTGGGCATGGCCTTGTGAGCCAAAGCCAATCACGGCGAGGGTTTTCTTCTTGAGGGGAGCGATCGGGGCGTCCTTTGTGGTATAGATCTTCGCGGCCATGGCTGCTCGGTAGGTTGGTTCGATTAGGGCACACCGCTGCCATCGGGGCAAACGGCGGGGCGGCAAGTTGGAGAGATGCCGGGAGCGGGTCAAGCAACATCCGGGGATTTCCCCATGGGCCGCCTCATTTTAAGAAACATCAGGAAACGAAGCGGCTCCGTGAGCGATGGACACGGCCTTGTTTTCACCACCGGATAAACGCTATCCGCATCTCACTTGGCCTGGGCCTCCTTGGGCCGGGCTGGCATGATCGGGGTGTCCCAGCCGGCGAGGTCGGAGGGTTTCACTTGTTTCGCATGGCCGGCGAAGTTGAAGGTATTGGGCTGATAGGGGCCGACGAAGGAGATATCGAGTCCGGGTTTGATTTCCTTCTCAAAGCCGGCGGCCCAGAGGATGCCGTTGAGGATGAGGCGGCGGTAATTTTCGTCCAGAAGGTCTTCCGATGCTCCTTGGGTGCTGTGGAAAACGCGGTGCATACTGCCGTCTTTGGCCGCGTATTGGCGTGTCCAGGTCGAGGGCATCGGGGGTTTTTTCGTGTCGGCAGCGGAGTTGGGGTCCATCGAGACGAGCGGCTGGGAGGTGGTGAGCACGGTGAAGTCGGGGCCGGGTTTGCCGACGTAGGCACCAGCATGGCAGAAGGCGGTTTCACCAACCCCTGTCAGTATGATATTTCCACGCTGGTCCGCTAGAGTCTGAATGCGGGTGCCCTGCTGGTGGTTGGTGCCGTAGTGGCCCACCCAGGTATTGCCGAGCACTTGTTGGCCGAAGCCATTTTCGTATCCGGGGGTTTTCGATTTGAAGTCGAATTTTGCGTAGGTCGAGCTGCTAGGGATCTTGAACGCGTGGGACGAGGTCCGCAGGCCTACGACCGGGCCGCCGCGGTCGAGGTAGGCGGCGACGTGGGCCATCTGGTCGTCCGGTAGATCGAGGAAACGTGCAAAAATGACGAACAGGTCCGCTTTTTCCAATGCTTCCAGCCCGGAGACTTTGGATGATCCCGCCTCGATGAACCCGTCATGGTCCACCCCGAAGACGACGGTGCAGGTGAAGCCGAGATGCTTCGCCAGGATGCGCGCGAGGGCGGGGCAGGATTCTTCGCTGCGGTATTCGTGGTCGCTCGCGAGGAAGACGATGTGTTTGCCCAGGCCGGGACCGGCCTCGCCCTGATAGACGAGCGGGGAAGCGTGGACGGCTGAGACGGAAAACATGGAGGCGATGACTAGTCGGAGAGCTTTCATGGGGATTTGCGGGTTGGTGGTGATTCCATCGGGTGGTCTTTGAGCAGTTCCTCGGGCTTCCAGAAGATCGAGCGATCCTTGGTGGCCGCGCGGACTTTTTTCACCGTTTCCGGGAGCACCGGTGCGGCTTTATTTCCCCAGGAATTTCTGACGTAGGTGAGAACCGCCGCCATCTCGTCATCACCGATCAATGATTCGAACGCCGTCATCGGCGGCACGCCTTTTTCTGGATCGTAAACTTTGCCTTTCACCTCCAGTTTACCATGGAGACCATGGAGGGCGATCTTGATGAGACGCTCCTCGCTGCCGGTCACCCACGGACTACCCGCCAGCGGCGGAAAGGCAGGGTCGAGGCCCTGGCCGTCGGATTGGTGGCAGGTCGCACAGTGGGCCTCGCGGCTGAAAACCTGTGCGCCGGTGCGGTAGGCTGCCGCAGCGGGTCCCCTCAGATAATTGGGAACCTTGACCTCGACCTTTTTCTCCTCGGCGTCCGCGATCTGGTTTTGCACGCCTGCCCTCGTCGGATCGGCCGGACCCCAGAACTGTTTCACGGTGGCGGCGGCGATCCTCGCGTGCGGCTCGGGTGATTCAAGCAGGGCGGCAAGCAATACCTCGTCGCGCACATTGTGCCGCTGGAACCACCACAGTGCCTCCAGCAGCGGATGGGCGTCTCCGGCTTTTTTCGGATCGAATTGTTTCATCCACATCCGCAGAGCCGTCTGGGTCTCGTCCGGATTGCGCTCGTCCAGCTCGGTCCTGGCCCGCTGGCGCACGCCATCGACCGGATTCCTGAGCGCCTCTAGCAGCGCGGCGATCGGCTGGCCGTCGATGGCGACCCGGGCCTGAAGCGGGCGGTCCTTGCAAATCATCCGATAGATCCGGCCGTGTGACTTGTCGCGCTCGGGGTCGCGGATGTTATGCTGCATGTGGCCGATGATGACGTTCTGCCAGTCGGAAATGTAGAGCGCGCCGTCATCCCCGAACTTGGCGTCGGTGGGGCGGAAGTTCCTGTCGTCGCTGCGGAGGAATTCGGGAGTGGGTTCGCCCCAGATCTGTCCTTGTTTGAAAATCTGAGCGCCGACGGTGTGGCCGTCCCGATAGAGTTTGTAGTGCTTGAGGCCGAGGTATCCGATCGTGTTGCAGATCAGGAAATCCTGTTGGAGATCATCGGGGAAGTTGGTGCTGGAAATGATAGCGTTGGCGGTCACAGGGCGCACTTCCTTTTTCAACAGCGGGAACATTTTGAAGCCCTTTCCTTCGGGCCGCACTTGGAAGGCATTGCCAGTGGTGCCGTCCGTCGCGAAAAGGTAGCCCCAGCGGTCGAAGCTGATGCCATGGGAGTTCGGGCCATTCGCCGCGATGAACGAGATGGTGTAGCGCAGCGGATCGAAGCGATACATGCCAGCGGCGGTGGCTGCGAGCGAGGGCCCCCACGGGTTTTCATAATTATGCTGCAGGAAGACGCCACTCTGCCAATAGAGGCCGCCGTCGGGACCCACGATAAAATTGTTAGCCGAGTGGTGGGTGTCGGCCGATCCGGTGGCCTGGAGCAGCACGATGCGGACATCGGCCTTGCCGTCGCCGTCGGTGTCCTTGAGGAAAAGGATGTCAGGCTGCGAGGCCACGATCACACCGCCGCCCCAGAAGGCGAAGCCGAGCGGATTCTGCACTTTTGCGAACTCGATGACCTTGTCCGCGACGCCGTCATGATTTTCATCAGGCAGGATGAGCAGCTTGTCGTTCATTTCCTTGAGTGGCTCCCATTTCGGATAGGTGCCCCAACAGGCGGCCCACAGACGGCCTTTGGTATCGACCTGCATCTGCACCGGGTTCGCGAGTTCGGGAAACATTGTCTCGTCCGCGAAGAGATTGACGGCAAACCCCTCGGGCACGTGGATTTTCGCGAGGCTCTCCTTCCCGCTGAGGTAGGTGGTGCTGCCCTCTTTCATGGCGCTGGAGCTCTTGCTTCCGCCGCCGACGTTCGAGACCACTTCCGCCGGCTTGGGGACGTTAGAGTCGTCCACCTTGTAGTCCCGGCCTTGGGCGACGGCATGGATTTTTGCGTCGCGGTTGGCGGTCATCACGTCGAGCATGGAAAGTTCCTGCATCAGCACGTCTTGGTTCGATTGGCCGGCGACGAAACGGAGCCCGGACCGGCTGCCCCAGATATCGTTCTCGTCCATGGCGCGGTAGCGGCTGTGCCAGTGCAGGTCCTTGTCGAGCACCGCCTGATGGAGCGGCTCCATGGCGGGCGAGGAGGAAACGGATTTCCCGGTGACGGCCGAGGCGATCACCTCCCCGAGCTGCCGATCGCCCTCGGGCAGCAGGTGGACGCCGTTGAAGGTGATTGGTGATTTCGCCTTCGCGTAAAGGGCCTGTGAGGAGGTGAAAAGATCGACGAACGCGGTGCCCTTTTCCGCTGCGACCTGTTTGATAGCGTTGGTGTAAAGGGCGAGGTTTACGTTGTTCGCCTTGCCGTCGGGCAGGAGCGGGGTGCCGAGGTCTTCGTGGGCGATGGGTGAAAAGAGGACGATGCGCGGTGCCGATACGCCGTTGAACTTCGCGAGCCGATACTGATCGACCATGGCGCTCAGTTCGTTTTTAAACTGCGGGAGTTTCGCCTCGCCGCCGAACGACTCATTGTAGCCGAAGAAGGCGAAAATCGCGTCCGCCTTGCAGCGAGCGAGATAGTCCTCGGGCGAGGGCACCGCTTTGCTGCGGGGGCGGGAAGTCACCGTATCGCCGGAGACGGCGAGGTTGCGGAACGTGAGGTTTTTGCCCGCCATTTGGCTTTGGATCAGGGTTTCCATCCAGCCGTCGTGCTGCATGCGATCCGCCAGAGCATTACCGACGAGACACACCACATCGTTCTGTTGAAGCGGCAGTTGCGCCGAAGCGTTGAGGGATATCGCGAGGACGATGCCCAGTGCAAGATTCAGCCGCTGGAAACGTAGCAGGCGGGAGCGGGAGCGGAAATTCATGGAAGCCATCAAACGTGACCACCCGGGCGGTTATTACAAAAAGTTCTTCAGGTCCGTGGTGGAGAATCGGCGTGATGTGTCTAACAACTTTTTCCGCGCGCCGCCTTCACCGCACCGATGGCCTTCACTGCCGCAGCGAGCAGGCATTCGTTGAGTGCGGGGTGGATGTGGATCATTTCCGCGAGCTCGCGGACGTCGTTTTTCAGGCGCATGACGGCCATGACCTGATGGAGCAAGGTGGATGCTTCCGGGCCGACGAGGTGGCAGCCGAGGATGGAGTGGTCGGCGGGGGAGACGAGGAGTTTTGTCCGCGGGTATTCGATTCGCAGGGCCATGGCGCGGGCGCTGGCGAGCCAGTCTTCGACGATGGCCACGTAGGGCGTGCCGCTTTCCTTGAGCTGTTCTTCGGTGAAGCCGACGGAGGCGATTTCCGGATGGGTGAAAACGGCATGCGGCATGTGGCGCTCGTTGATCGGCGTGGTGATGCCCTTGAGAAATTTCTCTCGCAGATACTGGACCTCGAAGGCAGCGGCGTGCTGGAGCATGTGGCGGCCGTTTACGTCGCCGGTGGCATGGATGCCGGGGATGGCGGATTCGAGGTGTTCGTTGACCGGGAGGAAACCTTTTTTGTTTGCTGAGAGGCCGGTTTCCGATAGATTGAGCGATTCGGTGTTAGGGATGCGGCCGATGGCGAAGAGCACTCGCTCCGCTTGGAAGGTTTGCTCGCCGGTTTCTGTTTGGAAGGTGGCGCTGAAAAGTTCTCCGGAGTGGGTGAGGTGCTTCAGGCGGGTTTGAAAATGGGTGCGGACTTCTTTGCTGAATTCGTTTTGAAAAACTTCCTCCATCCCGTGATCCTCTTTCTCTAGCAGACGCCCGTGGAGCACGAAGAGCGAGGTTTCCACACCGACAGCGGCGAAGAACGCGGCCATTTCGCAGCCGATGACGCCTCCGCCGATGATGAGCAGACTCTTCGGGGGAGCGCAGCGGAGGGGGAAAAGATCGTCGCTCGTCCACACCGGCAGATTGGCGAATGGAGGTGGTGCGGGGCGCGAACCGGTGGCGATGACGATTTTTTCCGCAGTCAGCGTGCGGCCGGCGGCTTCGATTTTTTTGTGGCCGATGAAGCGTCCCTCACCGCGGATGAGCGTGACATCGGCGGCTTCGAGGCGGCCTCCGTATCGTGGGTCCACTTCGGAAACGTAGTCGTTCACGCTCTCGAAAATTTTCGCTAGATCCGCGCCTTCGTAGCTGGCCTTGATGAAATGGTGCCCAGCATTGCGTGCGTGACGGGCTGCGTCGGCGAAGCCGATGAGGAGCTTCGATGGCACGCAACCGCGGTTAGGGCAGGTGCCGCCGAGGCGGTCGCGTTCGATGAGGGCGGTTTTCCAGCCAGCCTTGCTCGCGGCGATGGCGAGATTGGCAGCGCGTCCGCCGCCGAGGACGATGAGATCGTAGGTTTCCATCAGGTGAGTTTATCGATGAGCGTGGCAATTTCCTCGCGTGCCTTGAGACCGGTGAGCCACTTGGCGGGAAGAGCGGAAACAGGAAAAGCCGCGCCATAGACGAGGCCGAGCATCATCCCGCGGGCGGCGGAGTCACCACCGGCGTTGATGTTTTCGATGAGCCCGGTGGCAGGTGCTTCCGGGTGGCGCAGGAGCAGGTGGCAGACGCTGGTGAAGGCGTCTGGAATGTGGCAGGTGAGACCGTGATCCATGAGGGCCTCGGCATCAGTGGCGGCGGAAGCGTTAGAAAGGTGGGCGGCGGCGATCCATTCCATCGGGATGGCTTTCCAATGAGGCATGGCGGCCGTGCGATCGAGGGCGGCGGGGATTTTCGCCCCGTGCTGGACGAGCCGCGCGACGCGGGCGAAAAACTCGGCAGCCTCGATGACGGCGTGATCATTGTGGGTGAATCCAGTGAGCGCGCGAGCGGCCGAAAAAAGGCAGGCGTCGTTTTCCCACTTAATGAGGAAAAGCGGAGCGATGCGCGCGGCCCCGCCGAGGTCCTCGGAAGGAGAGGCAGCGGATTCCGGCTTCATGCCGGATTTCAGGTGGGCGAGCGTGGTTTTGGTGGCACCGTCGCGGTAGGAAAAGGTGTCGGGATTTTGCCAATAGCTGAGCCAAGTCTCAGCGAACTGATGGAGATGAAAATCACCGTGCCCAGCGATGTAGCGCAGCAGGAGTAGGGTTTGGTCGCCGTAATGGGTGAAATCTCCCGCGCCCTTGCCGGGGTGATAGGCGGTGGCGGGCGGCAGGTAGTCGTTGATATGGCCGAACCTCTGCCGGAGCTCTTTTTGATGATAGATCCAATGCGGGCCGAGAGCGAGCGCGTCTCCGATGAACGAGGTGAGAACGATGTCTGATGGAGAATTCACGGCTGGAGGAGAGCATAAGCCGCGCATTCCCTCGCATCAAGCGGTTCCGTCGATGAGTTTGAGGAGAGCATCTCCGCGGTCTCTCGCCGGCCCGTGGTCCGGCCACCGGGGTGCGGGAGGACGACCGGTTTCACGGGTTCCGGAGAGCGGGGATGCGTTTGAATTCCCAATCGTTGTTCCTCGGGCGGCTCATTTCCCGACCCCGGCGGCGAGTGGGGAAAAGAATTTCTCCAGCGGATCGGCAGGAAGCGCCTGCAATCCTGAAACGACGCAGCCTGCGATGACGACGGCACCGTTCCAGCTGGTGTGCAGCTTTTCCTTGGGCGCGGGGACGTAGAGCGCTTCTGTTTTTTCCGGGCCGAGCTTCTCGCAGCTTATGGCCACGATGTCATAAAGCGGGATGAATGGGGTGCTTGTTTCCTTGGCGACCTGCTCCGCCCAGGCGGCGTGGGTGCCATTGTCGCGCTTGAATTTCCGGCCATCCGCCTCCCAGCCCTTGCGCGGGGTGAGCGAGCAGATGATAGGTCTGCCGCCCTGCGCGCGGGTCTCGCTAACAAACTGTTTCAAATACCAGCCGAAGCTATGGACGGTTTCCTCGCCGTTCATCTGAGTTTCCTCACCGATCCCGCCGAGGGCACCCTTGCCTTTTGCGCCGCCATTGTCGTTCGCGCCGAACTGGAGCAGCACGAAATCGCCCTTCTTGATGCGTGGGCGGAGGTCCTTCCAAAAGTATCCGTTATAAAACGTGCGGCTGCTGGTGCCACCGAACGCGCGGTTGACGACGTTGATTTTTTTCAGGTCGAAATAAGCCGTAATGGGAGCACCCCAGCCCCACTGGCCGTCCGGGCCGTTATCGCCGGAGGTGCCGTTGCGGACGGTGGAATCGCCGATGAGCCAAAGGGTGGGCAGGGCGGGATTTACCGGTAGGGGAGGGGTGTAGCGGCCATTGTTCGGCGCGCCTTGCGGGGCCGGACCCTCGCCGAACTGCGTGGCGCGCGGAACATCGCTGAGGCTGATAGGGCCAGCGGCCGGCTCACTGTGGACCCGGGCGGAAAATAACAGACTCGCCGCACACGCGGCAAACACGGTGGCTGCGGAAAACGATCTGGGGCGGCTCATGGGAATTTTCATAAACGTAACGGATTACGCTGAAGCATCGCAAAACGAAGCTGCTAGGTCTTTAACGCATACGGGGTAAAACGCGCCGCTACCGCAAGCGCCCTTTCCCGGCTCAATGGCCGAGTTTTTTAACCAGCAGCGCCCGCTCCATCGCCTGGCCCAGTGCAAGCGCCGCCAGCCTCAGAAGCTGTAAATCCAGCTTGTCGAATCCCCAGCGGCTCGGCGCGTTGTGTTTGCTGTCGGTGAGCTGCACCGCGCTCATCACACCCAGCCGGTGACCGGCCAGATGGAATGGCACGCACATTTCATACTGGGTCATCTGGTGCAGTTTTTGGTCCACCAGAGGACTGTGCCCTTTGTCGCGCCATAATCCGTGATCGAGATAGTTCATCTGATCCCGATAGACTTGTGAAACGACTCCCTCCGTCAGCGGTTGGGTCACCTGCATTTCAAATCCACCGTCCGGGCCTGCGGTGTCGAGCAGTGCTACCAATTGCTCCGCATCGGGATCCTTGGCCCAGATCGCGATCTCGCTCGAGTGAGTGAGAGGGACGAACTCGGCCAGCAGCGCGCGCACCGTGGCATCGCCAAGGCTGTAAAGTTCCGCGATTGTGAGGCTCTCGATTTCGTGAGCGAATGGATTGGATGACGGTGTCATGATGGGAGGTCGAAATGGTTCGCGTGGATGGCAGGATTTAGGAAAACCCATTGCTTCGCTATCGACCTTTCAAGCTATTCAAGCGGCCCAGCGTGACAAGGTCTTTCTGGTAACATGTCGGTAAGGCTTCGCAGCCACAGACGCCTAAGACGATTTTGGGGCAAGGAGCGCAATGGCTGATTTCAAGAATTCCGTTCAACGATCACGACGAAAGGCCGGTCCATCGGACATATCTCCCTCGGACATATGATTTCCTTACCTCCGAGATCAAGCTATTTTAGATATCCGCGTTACCTCAGTTCCTTCGTGGCGGAATACTCTTACCTATGCCTATGTCAGCACTCCCGCCTAAAACCGTAAGCATCACGAAACCACTCTCCCGAATGGTATTGCTGTAAAATTCTAAAGGACCACCTTTGCTCATCGCTCATGGGCCATTTTGTATCACGGTAACGTTCAATTTGTGTGGTGATAGGTATGGCGATCCTCCCATGCCATCTGAATGACCTTATCCTGCTCGCCATCTGTCATACGTCATGTAAATAGCTTGTTTTCCCTTGTGACAGATTCGGCTTTTTTGGAAAATTGATGCCCTAGCGATTTTTACCCCATCACTCTGGAGAGGAGAATAGGAACCGCAAATCTATTAGATCATGCGTCTTTCCTCCTCCACCTCCCAGCGGTGATACGCCTCCGAGTAGCCAGGGCATCCGGCGACCAGTTCCTGGTGGGTGCCGTCGCCAGTCAGCTTGCCCGCTTCGAGAAATAATATCCTTGGTGCCTGGCGCAGTAGGTCGATGCGGTGGGTGACGAGAATCGTGGTTCCCTCTCCTTCCCGCGTGCGCTTGAGGATGGATTCGTGGATCAGCGCCTCGCTCTCGGGCTCTACACTTGCGGTCGGCTCATCGAGCAGGAGGATCTTGGGATTGGTTAGGAAAGCACGGGCGAGGCTGAGACGCTGGCGCTGGCCGCCGGAGAGTTTCACGCCGTTTTGTCCGACCCTGGTCTCGTAGCCTTGCGGCAGATCGAGAATGAAGTCGTGAGCATTCGCCAAGCGGGCCGCGGCTTCGATTTCCTGCGTCGTTGCGCCGGGTCTGCCGTAGCTCAGATTGTCCCTCACGATGCCATCGAAGAGGTAGTTTTCCTGACCCACATAACCGATGTTACCGCGCAGGTCCGGAAAACGGAGACTGCGCACATCAAGCGAGTCCACGGTGAGGCTGCCACCCGTGACGTCGTAAAAACGTGGCACGAGATTGAGCAATGTGCTTTTGCCGGATCCGCTGCTGCCCGCGACTGCGACAAATTCGCCCGCGCCGATGGTGAAGCTAACATCTCGCAGAATGGGCTTCGCTGGCACGTAATGGAACTTCACCCCGTGGAACTCGATGCGGCCTTCCTGCTTCATCCAGGGCAAAGGTTCCTGCACTTCGGTCACCGTGATCGGCTGGTCGATCAGCTCGATGACCCGCAGTGCTGCCGCCCTCGCCCGCTGCATGATATCACTCGTTTGGGCGATCGTGCGGATGGGGCTTTGCAAGCGCCACCAGAAGCCACGGTAGGCGAGCAGTGCGCCAAGAGTGAAGAGATGGCTGCCCCGCATGATGAGCCATGCTCCAAGGCCGAGCATGATGAGATTATTGATGAAGCCGAAGATGGAAACGATAGGAAAGTAGGTGTTCCGCAAGCGGCTCGCTCCCACGCTAGCCTCATAGTAGAGTGCGGCGCGGCCGTCGAAGGTCTCCTTTTCAGCGGTCTCCCGTGCGAACGACTGCGTCACCTGCACGCCCGCCAGCCTGTCCTGCACAAACGATCCGATCTGCCCGAGCTTTTTGCGGACACCTTCGTAGATGCTTTTGACGCGAAGATTATATCGACGGATGAAAATGAAAGCGAAGGCAAGTGGCAGGATCGATGCCGCGCCGACCAGCGGACTGATCCAGAGCACGGTTCCGGCCACGACGATGAAGGTGACGATTTCCTCTAGCAGGCTCGTAAGACCTTGGAGAACAGATTGCTCCATGGCATCCACATCGCTCGTGATCCGGGTGACAAGCTCGCCGGTGCTGGTATCGCGGTGGTAGGCGAGCGACTGCGCCTCAAACTTCGCGAAGAGCTCGCAGCGCAGATCGCGGACGATGGCTTGTCCTGTTTTCTCCATCAGATAGGAGTGCACCGCATTTGCCCCCGCACCGATGATGTAGGTGCCGAACATGATCGCAAGCCACATCCCGAGAGTAGCAGGGGTGAGGGTTTTCCCAACAAGCCCATCGGCCACATATCCCCAAACAAGAGGATGAAAATTGGTGAAGGGAACGGAAAAGATCAGAAGGCACAGCGAAGCGATGAGCCGCCTTTGGTAGGGACGAAGCCGAGACACCACTTTACGTGCGAGATCCCGATTCGAAAGGGTGTGAATGGAATCATCCTTCACGCGTGATGAATATGAGCCAGAGTGAGGCGAAAGAAGAACATCGAAATAGCGGTGATCTGGAATGCGAGCATTCTGGGTTTGGGATGTGTAGTGGGCTCACTCGTCCTCGGCCGCACTGCCCTCAACCTTGGAATCCTGTTTGGCGAATTCATTTGCTGCGTAGTCGCGGGCCTGCATTATGCCCTTCATTACCACTAAACTCATCATCAAGCCAAAAGCAAAAATTACGAATAGGATCATCCTCTATTTCTCTCCTCTCGTTTTGATGCCAGCGGCTAGGATTATGACTCTTACTCCGACCCACAAACTAAGGATGCTCGGAACCCAAATTCCGACAAAGAGACCATACTCGTGACTCACCAAAAACCACAGTGCTACGCTAGCAAGCAAACTAACGGAAGCGGCAAGTAGAAAAGGATAATCTATTTTATGAAACATAGGAATGCCCAGGTTGCGGTTATTACAGAAGACTGACTATCCACCCAGGTAGTTGAACAATATCCCTGCCAGCTGAATTTTTCCGGCTGATCTCAGGAAGTCCTTTCAGCATAACGATCGAAGCGGTTTGACAGGATGAGAAAGGTCGGCGCCCAGAGCCCAACAAAGATTCCGAATCTTTCGGCGTGCGCCTGGGAATCTGTGGTGGTTCCCCCAGTGAGGAACCAGATCGCGATCGATCCCAAGATCGAGGCAAAACCGAGGAAAAAACAAAGGTTGCTCAGCTGTTTAAGGGATTTTGGATTCACAATACATCTCTTAACAGAGTTTGCTATCCACGCAACGTGTAAATGTAAAAAATCTAGTTAAGCCTTGAGCGATCAAAGATAGATTGTTGAGGAATTTGAAGTGGTGTGGGAAATTGAAGTGAGTTACGATCCCGTGTGAATAGCCTTTCCACTGTGCCGCAATGAAGTGATGATTCAAATCGACAAGTCACATGAGTAACACCTACGTCCCCTGCCTGCTCGCACTCGCGGTGAGTTTCCTTTCCGCCTGTTCCTCTCCGCAGATGAGTTCGCGTGAGATCGCCAAGTCCGATCCTGCTGCCCTCGCACTGCTTGCTGCTTCACAGCGAGCGCATGGGAAGCAAGCGTTCGCGAACGTGCGCGACATCAGCGTGCGCTACGATGGAAAATGGGGAGCAATAGGGCCGCGGTTTCAGCCTGTGCTGGTGGATAAGACATACCGCGGATCATCCGAGGAACGTTTGATTCTCGGCTCGAAACGCATCATCGCGCAGCAGCACACAGGCACTGCGGGAAAGAAGAATGTCGTGCGTGCGCCGAACCAAATCGCGGTCACTTACAACGGCGCGCCTTCCGGCGATGATGAAAGCAAACGTGCCGCAGCGTTGGTGGCCGATGCCTATACGATGTTTTTGTTAGGTCCTCATTACTTTGATCGACCTGGCGTCGTCCTGGTGCAGGGCGGTGAGGGAGTCGTGGACAAAGCAGACTGTGATGAGGTGCTCGCCGTTCTGCGACCTGGATTCGGCATGGCCGAAGAAGATCGGGTGATCATGTTCATCGACCGTGCTAACAAACAACTGCGCCGCGTCCGCATGACGATCAATGGCCTCGATAGCACCCAAGGCGCTGAAGTGGATGTCACCTTCCGCGACTTCCGCATGATCGATGGAGTTCTTTGGCCAACGGATTTCGACGAGCGGATTCGAGTGCCCTTCGATCTCCACGCGCATCATTGGAAAATGGTCGGGCTGGATATCAATCGCGGCTTCAAAGCCGTAGATCTCCCCGCAAAAGGATTTCAAGGCCGCGCGATCAAGCCCGCTGCTTCTTTACCATAGCCCACCTTCGCGTGCGGTGATGTCGATACGCAAACAGCAGTGTTAGGTAGCTGCGCACGCCGATCTCTGAAACCACGCGGCCCCACCAACTCCGGCCCCATGCGTAGGTAACGCGGTCCGTCATTCGCGTGTAGCCATCGTCAGCAGCATCGAAGCGATGCTCGTGAACGAAGAGTCTGAACGGCCCCTCAATGATCTCGTCCACTAACAAATTCGGCGGTGCGACGACCTTCCATCGACAGAGCCAACGCATGGGAATGACGCCCCAGTCGCGACATTGAAGTTCGATGAGCCTACCTTCCATGGCAGGGCCATCGGTCACAAGTTTCACCAACTTTAAAGTTGGCGGCATGACTTCGGTGATGTTGCGAGGATCAGCGTGGAAGGCAAAGAGCACCTCAGGTGTGGTCGCGACGAGAGTGGATGTCTCAAACACACTCGGCTTGATTTTTTCGTGTCGGTCAATTTGGGGTGGAGCATCATTCATATTCACAAGACAGGTATGAGGGTGAAAAGTAAGGCAGTTCGGATGCTCCAGAGTAGGGTCCGCAGCCAGTTAGTGGGGGGATTTCGGGTGCTAACATGAGATAGATTTCTGGAAGTGACAGATCAAGGACTCGGCTGTGTCTTGGCCGGAGATGATGGCACCTTCGATGGAGGCGCTGGTTAGATAATCTCCGCAGAGGTGCAGGCCCGGCGAGAGGGATGGAAATTTTCCGCACCCCGGGGGCTGCTCCGGCAGCGCGTGCTCGATGCAGTCGGTGCGAAGGTGCTGCCATTCACGGACTTCCGGGCCGAACCAGGCGGCGAGTTCAGCGATGACGGCGGCAGGCAGATCGGGGCGGTCATCTAGTCCGAGGACGGAGATTGAGATGAGGTGCTGGCCGGGTGGGGCATAGGCAGAGGACACATCAGAGAGCACGCAAACGTTGTTGACGAGTCCCTCGCCGCTGCCGTTGAGGGCAATGATGGGTTCGTTGATCGGAGATTTACTGGATGAAAAGTAGAGATTGGTGACAGCGCGCCATGCCACCGGGCTGGGGAAAAATTCAGGGAGCAGTTTGGCGGAAGTGGCAGCGTCCGTCGCAAGAACGATATGCCCGGCGGTGATGATTTCGCCGGAGGCGAGGGTGGCGCATCCTTGAGTGACGGATGCGACGGGTGAGTTCAGGCGCAGACAGCCTGGGGATAGCCGGTCGGCGAGTTGGCGAGTGATTTCCCCCATGCCGTGGGCAGGCAGTGTGGCACTTCCGGCGGAGAACATTTTAAAAGTGAACTCGAACATGCGGCTGGAGATTCTCAGATCGCGCTCGAGGAAAATGCCGCCGTAAAAGGATCGAAAAAAAACATCGATCATCGCATCCGAGAATCCGAAGTCGCGCAGATATTCGAGGGTGGTGCAGTCGGGGCGGGTAGCGATTTCGGCAAGTGATGAACGGTAAGTGCGCCACTTGAGGAGGGCCACGCGGAGTTTATCGAAAATGGTGCCGATGGGTGCAAGGGCGCTTGGGATCAACGAACCCGGGCGGCGGAAAACGTCCATGACTCGATGCAATTTTCCCCGATGAAAAACGAGGGCACCGGGGGAAAACGCACGCAGATCCAGTGGGGGTAGATCGAGAAGCCGACCTGCCACGGGATAGGCATCCAGAAAGACTTGGAAGCCGCGATCGAGAAGAAAGCCGTCGATCCGATCCGTCCTGACACGGCCGCCGGGCGCGTCGGATGACTCTAGCAGGAGAAAGGGGATTCCCGCCTCCTGAAGCTTAAGGACGCAAGCAAGGCCGGAGAGTCCAGCGCCGATGATGAGGACTTTATGAGACAAGGGAAGAGCCGGAAACCGGATGGATGGTATGAATTTCGGATGAAGACATCGAAAGAAGATTACTCGAAAACAGCACGAGACAAGTGTTGCTAGAAATTCTGGGTCAGCAAGAGTATCCGTGACGAACGCGAAGTCTGAGGTAGTGGGTGAGGAAAAGGGGGAGAACTCTTGCGTAATTTCAAAGCGGCTAGGCACCATCGCTTCTGAAGAGGTGGCTAGACTCTATCAGCCAAACGATGCCTCGTGGATTATTCACGCAGACATAGGTATGCTAGTAAGTGGGAACATAGGATGTCTGGGAAATTGTTTGGCCTCCATGGACCCGCCTCAATCCCCGGCGCGGCGGAGTTCGTCGAGATCGTATGCCTCCAAGGCATGGTCGATGCACCGCAGCAGCGCATGGTTAGCCCGTTGGTTGTTTTGCGAAATAACGCACATTTGGAAGGTCTTTGAAGTGCTCGTCCTGCGTCCAGAGAGTTGCTTCGTGACGCATTGCCGTCGCGTAAATAATGCTGTCTGCCAGCGGCAGTGGATGGCGCGCAGCCTCCATTGCCAACGCACAATCGAGGTCGATCAGTTGGCCGCCCTGCATCATGCTGGCGACTTGGAGCGCATCATCCTCGCCACGCTCTCGAAGAACCTTCTTGAAGACCTCGTAAATGGAAATGACCAGTATAAAAAGGTTCTCGGCGTCCTCAATGGCGGAGGCGAACAACGGGGCGCGGTCGCTGTCCGTGAAGTATTCAAGCCAGCCGGATGAATCGACGACGTTCGCTGCGCTCACAGACGGTCATCCTCCCGTTCGATTCTTGTGTCCATGCCACGGAGGAAGCCGCGCATCTGCTGAATCGGGCGAACGGGAATAAATTCTACTCTGCCCGCGTAGCGCAAAACACGGAGTTTCTCGCCTGCCGTGAGATGCAGAGCCTCACGAATGGCCAGAGGGATGACGACCTGAAATTTGGGCGAAAGAGTGACGGTATCCATATCGATACAAGGGTCGTAGGATGATTCTCCTATCGATGCAAGCGTGCGATTCGGCCTAACGACCCCAAGCCCAGCGACGGTGGCGCGGTAGCTGCGGGGTGGGGGAAAAGCGGAGGCCGGAAGCAGGGGCTGTGAAAGCCGGAGCGGTTCGCGGCAGTGCATGTTAGGTGATTTCATGACCCTGCGGCATGGCCCTGCGGCATGTTTCGGGCAGGGGGCGTAGCGACTGAATTCCATGGAGAACTGGCCTAGGACGGAGGTCATGGTGCGGAGGTCGCCGATGGTGCCGCACATGGCGGACAGCGGGGCCTCGGACTTGATTCGGAAGCGCTTGGAGCGAGGCGCTTTGTTTCAGGAGGTTCCAAATTGTGCGGGTTCGCTTGACAGACTGAATTTTATACATTTGTTTCAATGTATGAAAACCATCACAATTAATGTATCCGAGCCGGTTTATGAGGAATTCCAGCAATATGCGCTGAAGACGGACCGCAAGGCCTCGGAATTGATCCGCGAGGCGATGGAAAGCTACCGACAGCTGCACATGCAGCGGCGGACATCACTGAAAGATCGACGACCATTCAGTGTCGGCGGGCCAATTCAGGCGATCACATCGGAAAACGATATTCTGGGAGGCATGCTTGATGACGCACGGGATTGATACGGATTTTTTGGTGGCTGTGGAAATCCGGGATCATCCATTTCACCGTGAGGCGGACGCGCTTTTACAATCGCTACTGAACGACGGGCATCATTTGGCGCTAATCCCTCAGACGCTTGCAGAGTTCATCCATATCGTGACGGATGGAAAAAGAATGCCGCAGCCGCTGACGATGACCGAGGCGATCAGCCGGGCGGAGCACTGGTGGCAAGCGGCAGAAGTGGTGCGGGTGTTTCCCAATAGCCACGCGGTTACGGATTTTTTGGTCTGGTTGACCCGCCACCAATTGGGTCGCAAGCGATTGTTAGATACTCTGTTGGCAGCGACTTTCCTGAGCGCTGGAGTGAAGAGAATTATAACGAACAACGAGCGTGACTTCAAGGTGTTGGGCTTTTTTGACTTCGTGAATTTCCGGCCATGACCGCAATAAAAACCTGCTGCCCTTGCGGGGTCGGCGGGTTTTTAGAGAGATGCCGGCTGAAGCCAGCGCTCCGTTACTTGGCTGCGCGGAGGGCTTCTTCCTTGGCTTTGGCCTTGGCGATGACGTCGCCGGAGACGTTTTTCCGACGAGGGGCGTAGTGGCTGAACTCCATGGAGAACTGGCCACGGCCGGAGGTCATGGTGCGGAGGTCGCCGATGGTGCCGCACATGGCGGACAGCGCAGGCGAGCGGGAGTCCCAAATAACAGATATTAGGGCTGGGACTTTTGGAGGACAGGACGCGTAGCTTCAAAGACGGGACGATTCATTTACCATCGCTTTCCCAATCTTCCACCCGCAGGCCGCTCACGCGACTGAATTCCCGGGTGTTGTGGGTGACGAGGGTCAGGTCGAGCGAGAGAGCCTGGCCTCTGAGTTGCAAATCGTAGGGGCCGATTTTCATGCCGGCTTTCTCAAGCGGGTAACGGATTTCCGCCGTTTTGATGGCGGCATCCCAGTCGAAGGGCAAGAGGTGGAATGGCTCCAGAAAGGTGGCGACTTTCCGACCCTCACGCTCAGGGTCATTGCATCGGAAAACCCTTGCAAATAACTCGAAGACGCTCACCATTGACACGGCGCAGTCCTCGGGGCTGCGGTCGACAAGTGCTTGGATTACCTGCGGGTTTCCACGCATGGCAGCAATGCAGACGTTGGTATCGAGGAGGTGCGTCATTCGGCGAAGTTCACGACGGGTGGGAGTTCGCCTTGGTCGGGCCGTGCGAAATTGGGGTCATCAATGCGGATGCTGTCGAAGAAACCATCAGGCCAGGTGGAGGCTCTGACCGGCACCAGAATTACCCCGTCGCCGAGACGCCGTATTGAGACCTCCTTGCCTTCAAATCTGAGTTCCTTGGGGATTCTCACCGCTTGCGAGCGACCATTCGTAAATAGAGTCGTTGTCATAGCCGGTATATACCCAATCACTGGCGGGCGGTCAACGAGAGATTCGCAAAAGAGCTTCCCCTCGAAAGGTGGGAAGAATGGGAAGAAAGGGAATCATCATTCCCATCATTCCCATTCTTCCCATCTAACGAAAGGCGAGCATGAGGTATTTACTGCTGCTTGAGCACAAAAAACCCGCCGCCCATTTTGGGGCGGCGGGTTTTGAGAGGGATGCGGGCGGGACGCCCACGCTCCTTTATTTCGCGGCGCGGAGGGCTTCTTCTTTGGCTTTGGCCTTGGCGATGACGTCGTCGGAGACGTTTTTCGGACAAGGGGCGTAGTGGCTGAACTCCATGGAGAACTGGCCACGGCCGGAGGTCATGGTGCGGAGGTCGCCGATGTAGCCGAACATGGCACTGAGCGGGGCTTCTGCCTTGACGCGGACACCGCCTGGAGTCGGCTCTTGGCCTTGGATCATGCCGCGGCGGCGGTTGAGGTCGCCGATGACGTCACCGATTTTTTCCTCAGGGGAGAAGACGTCGAGTTTCATCATTGGCTCAAGGATTTGCGGAGCGCACTTGACCATGGTCTGGCGATACGCGGCCTTAGCGGCGATTTCGAAGGCGATGTTGCTGGAGTCCACAGCGTGGAAACCACCTTCGTTGAGTATGACCTTGAAGTCCAAGCAGGGGTAACCGGCAAGTGGTCCTTTATCGACGCAGGTTTTGAAACCTTTTCGACGGCGGGGATGAATTCCTTCGGGATGCTGCCGCCGGTGACCTTCGATTCGAAGATGAAGCCGGAGCCGACTTCGCCTGGCTCGATGGTGTAGTCGATTTTCGCGAACTGGCCGGAACCACCCGACTGCTTCTTGTGGGTGTAGCTGTCGTTGACCATCTTGGTGATGGTTTCGCGATAGGCGACCTGTGGCGGACCGACGGAGACCTCGACCTTGTGGGTGCGCTTGAGGATGTCGATCTTGATGTCGAGGTGGAGCTCGCCCATGCCTTTAAGGATCATTTCGTTGGTTTCCTCGTCGGTCTCGACGCGGAACGAAGGATCTTCTTGGATCATCTTGCCGATAGCGTTGGCGAGCTTTTCAGCGTTGGCCTTGTCCTTCGGAGCGACGGCGATGGAAATGACGGGATCTGGGAAAACCATCGGCTCAAGGGTGGCCGGGTTTTTCTCGTCGCAAAGGGTGTGACCGGTTTGGACGTTTTTCAGACCGACGATGGCGACGATGTCACCGGCTTGCGCGGAGTCGATTTCCTTGCGGTCGTCGGCATGCATTTCGACCATGCGGCTGATGCGCTCGGTCTTGCCGGTGAACGAGTTGAGGACGGTGTCGCCCTTCTTGATGGTGCCGGAGTAGATGCGGGTGAAAGTGAGCGCACCGAATTTGTCGTCCATGATCTTGAAGGCAAGGCCACGGAATGGGGCCTTGGGATCGATGACGGCAAACTTGCCGGTTGGGGTGCCCTCTTCGTCCACTTCGGGGAGTGGCTTGACGTCGGTAGGGGCAGGCAGGTAGTCGACGACGGCATCGAGCACGAGCTGGAGGCCCTTGTTTTTGAAGGAAGAACCGCAGTAGGTCGGGAAGAATGCGAGGTCGATGGTGCCCTTGCGGATGCACTTTTTGACTTGCTCGATGGTCGGCTCAGTGCCTTCGAGGTAGGCTTCCATGATTTCGTCGTCTTGCTCGACGGCGGTCTCGATGAGTTGGGCGCGGTATTCTTTCGCCTTGTCCACCATGTCGGCGGGGATTTCCCCGATGGTGAAATTTTCCGGCAATCCGGTTTCGTCCCAGATGTGGGCCTTCATGGTGAGCAGATCGACGCAGCCGACGAATTCACTTTCCGTGCCGATTGGCAGGACCATGACGAGCGGGTGGGCACCGAGGATTTTTTTCACCTGGCCGACAACGCGGTAGAAATCAGCGCCGATGCGGTCGAGCTTGTTGACGTAAATGACGCGGGCGACTTCGGAGTCGTTTGCGTAGCGCCAGTTGGTTTCCGACTGGGGCTCAACGCCGCCGGAGCCGCAGAACACGCCGACGCCGCCGTCGAGGACCTTGAGCGAGCGGTAAACTTCGATGGTGAAATCGACGTGGCCCGGGGTGTCGATAATGTTGAACTGGTAGTCTTTCCAGAAGCAGGTAGTGGCGGCAGATTGAATGGTGATGCCGCGCTCGGCTTCTTGTTCCATGAAGTCCATCGTCGATGCGCCATCGTGAACTTCCCCGATTTTATGGATCTTGCCGGTGAGTTTGAGAATACGTTCGGTGGTGGTCGTTTTGCCCGCATCAACGTGGGCGAAAATGCCGATGTTGCGGTATTTGCTGAGGTCCTTCATAACGATAGTGGCTTCTGGTTAGCGGGCGACGTTTTCGCACCGGGGGCGGAATTCCTAGTCGAGGATCGAAGTTTGGCAATCATAGACTCGGTCTCGCGGGCATTTTCCGGGATTTCGGCGTGCCCGGCGGCCCGAGCTCAGGCCGGGCGGGTGATTCCGATTCCCAGCAGGCAGACGTCATCGTCGAAGCGCTGGCCTTCGGAAAAGGCGAGCACGCTGGAGAGAATACCGTCCAGCAGGGATTCCAGCGGCTCGCCGGACTTCGCACCGATGATTTCCATCAGGCGGTTCTCGAAAACGGCTCACCGCTCTGGTTCTCGGCTTCGAGCACTCCATCGGTGAACAGCACCATCCGATCGATCTCGGCCAGCGCGATCTGGCGTGTGGGGTAACTCGCGCCCCTGATCAAACCCAGCCCAGGACCTTTGTCCGCACGCGTGCAGGCGATCTGAAGCACGCCATTCCTGCCTGCGATGATGGGGCCGGGGTGCCCAGCGCAGGCGTATTCGAAAGTGCCGGCGGCGATGTCGATGATGCCGAAAAAGGCGGTGGCAAACATCGTAGTGCCGGCGCGTTCGAGGATTGCCGCCAGTCCGTCGTTGAGACCTTGGAGAAATACCCCTGGCTCCGCAGTCTGCGAGCGCTGTTTTTCCAACAGCCCGCGGAGCATCGCCACGATCAATGCGGCGCGGACGCCATGGCCCATCACGTCGCAAATCAAAACGCCATAGGCATCCTCGCTCACCTTCATCACCTCGAAAAAGTCCCCGGCCAACCCAGAGATCGGGATGTATCGCGCGCCGAAATCCAAATGGCATTGATTATCGGCCGTCGCGGTGGGAATTACCTCGCTGGCCAGCGCCTGTTGGATTTCCCGAGCCAGCAGGACTTCCTCCTCATACGCTTCGTTTTTCAACCGCAGTTCCAGGGCGAGATCATTGGCCTCGCGCTCTGCTAGGACGAGCCGGGTGACATCGCTGGAAACGCCGAAAGTCCCTTTGATGCCCGCGTTTCGGTCGCGCCACGGAAATTTCGACGTGATCACCCAAGTCTCGGCTGCGCGCTGCCACGTTTCATGTTCCAGCAGATCGATGACCGGTTTGCCCGTCTGGATGATGCGCTGCTCGTCGTCGTAAGCGCTTTTCCAATGCTCGTATTGGAAAAAATCCCGGTCGTGCTTGCCGGTGAGCTCGCTAGAGTCGGCGCAGCCCATCCCCTCGGCGGTGCCTTGGTTCGCCATCACGAAATTCGATTCCAGATCCTTGAAATAGACCTTCAGCGGGACGTGGTCGATCAACTGCTTGAGCAGATAGCGCTCTTCCTCCACCGCCGCTTCGGCCGCCTTGCGACGGCTGATGTCGATCATCGATCCTGCGATACGGATCGCCCGTCCGTCGCGGTTGCGCAGGACTGAGCCGCGGATTCTCAGCCAGCGCCAGAAATCTCCACCCGTGCGGACGCGGGCATCCACCGCGAGAGTTTCCGGGCCTCCGTCCAGCAGCGCGAGAGATACGGCCCGTATGAATGCCTCCCGTTCGTCAGGCCAAATTTGTGCAAAAGGTGGCAGGAAAAGGTTCGGTGCGTTGTCTTTTCCACATTCGAGAAACTCAAGGATGCGGCGGGAGTAATAGATCTGCTTTTGATCGGTCGACCAGTCCCAGATCCCTTCGTTCGATGCTTGGAGCGCGAGTTCGAGCCGCTCCAGTTTCAACCGGTCTCGCACTGGGGTTGTTTCCGCATCGTCGTTCATACCATTCGCAGGATGGCGAGTTGTGGGGCGGACCGCAACCGGATTTCATCACGAGCCCGTGTTGCGCGAGATTCCAGCTTGCTTCGCGAGGGCGCCGGGCATTGTTTCGTCGTGCGATGGCGGAATCCCTGATGCGAACCGTGACGAGGCCGAGCCGCCTTGAGGGACTGGCACCCATGGAGGTGGCTGGGCGCTTGGGGCATCTGGATGGTCTCGTGTTTTTCGACACGGCGGGAAATTTCCCCTCAGGGGCTTCCCATCCGGTCTCCGTGATCACCGCCCGCCCCTCGCAGATTTTAAAGGGCAGCATCTTTTCTTCAGACGCCCGAGAATCCCTCCGCGCCGCCCTCGCCGCCGGGCCGAAACTCGCCGGCGACCGCGGTTTCCCACTCGGCGGGCTGTGCGGATGGGTGGACTACGAGGGCGACTTCGTCTTCGGCGATTTCCCGGAAATGCTCATCTTCTGCCACGACGACCATACTTGGTGGGAAACCGGCCATCTATCCGAATGCCTCCGCGAATCACCCGTCACCCCAGCGGAAATCAGCGATTTCACCGCCGCCACGAGCCGCGAAAATTTCACTAGCAACGTCCGCCGCGCCAAGGACTGGATCGCTGCCGGGGATATCTATCAGGTGAATCTCTCCCAGTCCTTCGAGGCCCGCGTTTCCGGTGGCCCGCTCTTCGGACTTTATGAAACCCTCCGCGAGGCATCGCCCGCGCCGATGGCCGCCTATCTGAATCTCGCCGACCGTGAAATCCTCAGTTCATCCCCCGAGACGTTTCTGAAAATCTCCGGCCGCGGCATCGAGACCCGCCCGATCAAGGGCACCCGCCCGCGTTTTTCCGATCCCGATGAAGACCGCCGTTCCGCCTACGAGCTTCAGACCTCCGCCAAGGAAATTTCCGAGCTCGTTATGATCACCGATCTCCTGCGCAACGACCTCGGCCAAGTCTGCGAGTTCGGCAGCGTCGCCGTCGCAGAAATGCTCCAGTTAGAAACGCTCGCCCAGGTCCACCACCTCGTCTCCACCATCACTGGCACCCTGCGTCCGGAAATCGACACCGTCGATGCGCTCGCCGCCTGTTTCCCCGGCGGCAGCATCACCGGCGCACCGAAAAAGCGCGCCATGGAAATCATCCGCGAGCTCGAACAATCACCGCGCGGCATCTACTGCGGCGCCATCGGCTGGCTCGGCTACAACGGCGAGTCTTCTCTCAACATCGCCATCCGCACGCTCGTCCGCAGCGGCGACCGCCTCGCCTATCAGGTAGGTGCCGGCATCGTCGCCGATTCCGATCCGGAAAAAGAATACGAAGAGACCCTCCACAAAGCCGCCGGAATCCGCCTTGCCATCCGCAGGTGGAATTAGGGATGATTCCTACCGTGCCGTTACTTATGCGGAATTGCATGATTTTGATAGAGAGGCTTATTGGAAGAACCCTGCGAACCAAATGGACATTCTGTTAATAGAAGATGAAGAGCAACTTGCAGCGCTCGTGCAGCGGGCGCTGGTGCGGGCCGGCCATGCCGTGACCATGGCGGGCGACGGCAACAAGGCGTTGAAAATGGCGACTGCCAGCCGCTTCGACCTTGTTCTGTTGGACGTAAACCTACCGGGCATCGATGGTTTTGAAATCCTCCGTAAGATCCGTGCCGCGGCTCTACCGGTGCGGGTGATGATGCTCACCGCCCGTTCGGAAATCGACGACCGTGTGGCCGGCCTCAAGGCGGGTGCTGACGACTATCTGACCAAGCCCTTCGCGATGGAAGAGCTGCTGGCACGGGTGGATGTGCTGGGCCGCCGTGGCGGCGCTCCGGAGCCCGAGGCAGTGCTGCGCGTGGGAGAGCTCTGTATGGATACCGTGAAGCGCCGACTCGCCCGCGGCGATGAGCGTGTGGAGCTATCACCCCGCGAGTTTGAAGTCCTCCAAGTCTTCATGCGCGAGCCGGGCCGCACGTTTTCCCGTGACGAAATCTGCGAGCGCATCTGGGAGCGCGAGCACGAATACGACACCCGCACCGTTGAAATCTTCATCATGCGCTTGCGCAAAAAACTCGATAAACCCGGTGAGGAATCCACTATCGGGACTGTGCGTGGGATCGGATACGTCCTGCGGGTGCCGCGATGAAAACTTGGTCCCTCAAAGTCAAGGTCGGTGCCTATGCGGCACTGCTCACCGTCATCTCGCTGGCGGCGGGGATTTCCATCGTCATGGGCATCCTCTATTATAATCAGCTTGCCGAACTCGACGAGGAGCTGGGTGGCGAGGTGAAGGAGATGATCTGGGATTTCCAAAATCTCGCCAGCGCCCCAAAGGATCCTCGGGCGGCCATCACCGAAGAGATGATCCCGATGACCCTGCGCGAACACTATCTCGTGATCCGTGGACCGGAAGGGCAGACGCTCTATCGCTCGTCTAACCTGCGCGACCTGTCACCCGGCGGTGAGACCGGCGCCCGCTACACGATGCGCATTGGCAAAAAAAACTGTCGGATCGGAGTGGTCCGGGAGGGCGGCTATCAGGTGACCATCGGCAGCTCGCTTGTGGCCATCGAGCGATTCCAGCGTGACCTGCGCCGCAGTCTGCTCGTCGCACTGCCGGTGATCGGCATGGTCGTTTTCGTGGGTGGGCATTTGCTAGGCCGGCGCGCGGTGGCACCGGTGGCTGGTCTATCAGATGCGGCGGAACGGATCAGTGCCAGTTCGCCGAAGGAACGCCTGCCGCTGCCGCATTCCGGCGATGAGATCGCGCGTCTGACAGAAGTGCTCAACCGCAGTTTCGACCGCCTGCAGTCTTCCTACGAATCCGCCACGCGCTTCTCGGCGGATGCTTCCCATCAGTTGAAAACGCCAATCGCCATCCTGCGCGCCGGGCTGGATCATCTGGCGGGCGAGGCGGGTCTAACACCTCCTCAGCTCGCCGAGGTTTCCATACTCCGTCAGCAGACGCGGCGCCTAACGGCTCTGATCGAGGACCTTCTCCTTCTCGCCCAGGCCGATGCCGGACGCCTGCAGTTGGAGTCCACAGAGCTCGACCTCAAGCCGATGATCGAGGCAGCGCTGGACGATTTGCAAACGCTGGTGCTGGAGCGCAAGATCACGGTGGAAAAGGAACTGCCAGGCGAGTTGCTCACCCTTGCCGATGGCCGGCGCGTGCGCCTAGTTTTGCAAAATCTCATCGAGAACGCCGCGAAATACACC
This sequence comes from Verrucomicrobiales bacterium, assembly GCA_038237425.1. Taxonomy (GTDB): domain Bacteria; phylum Verrucomicrobiota; class Verrucomicrobiia; order Verrucomicrobiales; family Akkermansiaceae; genus Luteolibacter. The sequence continues at coordinate 57,887 of JBBRYQ010000010.1, read as the reverse complement.
GAAGAAAACGGCTTTGTGAAAGTGCGTGCGTTTCACGAAGGCGAGTGGGCCGTCGTCAGGATCGGCAACTCCGGCATCAGCATCCCAACGGAGGATCGCGAGCGGATTTTCGAACGCTTCCGGCGTGGTTCCGCCGTCGGGGAAAACGTGCGCGGCTACGGCCTGGGCCTGAACATCGCCCGCGAGCTGATTCGCGCCCATGGTGGGGAGCTGAAATTGTCCTCAGCAGATGAAGGCTGGACGGAATTCGAATTCCGCCTGCCGATGGTGCCTTTCGATCCCCGGATCTGAGGTTTTGCTAGGCGTAGCTGCCGCGTTCCCTATACTCGCCGCAGACGATGTCCCGTTTTTCCGCGCAATTTCTGGCTGCCCTCAAGTGGCTCGCCATCCTCGTTCCGATGGCAGCGGTGGTGGGCACAGCATCCGCGTTTTTCCTGTGGATGCTCGATGCTGTGACGGTGTTCCGTTTTTCCCATCCATGGCTGCTGTGGTTTCTACCCATCGGTGGACTGGCCGTCGGCTGGCTCTATCACCGTCATGGGAAATCCGCGAACGGTGGGAACAACCTCCTCCTTGACGAAATCCATCAGCCCGCTGCCGGTGTACCGCGGCGGATGGCACCGCTGATTTTGATGGGCACGCTCGTCACCCACTTGTTCGGCGGCTCGGCCGGCCGCGAAGGCACGGCGGTCCAGATGGGCGGTGGCATCGCGGGGAGTTTCGCGCGGATTTTTAAACTGGATGAAGACAGCGTGCGCATCCTGTTGATGGCCGGTGTGGCCGCGGGCTTCGGCTCGATTTTCGGCACGCCGATCGCTGGCACGGTTTTCGCACTGGAGGTGCTAGTGATCGGGCGGATGCAGTATGATGCGCTCGTTCCGTGTTTCATCGCCTCCGTCGTCGCGGACTGGGCGTGCCATTCGTGGGGCATCGGCCATACCCAATACCACGTCGCCGTCATGTCCGGAAACTTCCATGCCGAGCCGCTGCTGATGGGGAAAGTGATTCTAGCAGCGGTCGTGTTCGGCCTGGCGAGCCTGCTTTTTTCCGAGTCGTCGCATCGGCTGGGCGCGGCGTTCAAGCGCTTCGTCCCACGCCCGGAACTCCGCCCGGTGGTGGGGGGAGTGATGGTGATCGGCCTATTTTTCCTGGCGGGCACGCCGGACTACCTTGGCCTCGGAGTGTTAGGAAATCGCCCGGATTCTATCACTTTGCCAGCGATGTTCGGCAGTAGAGAAATTCCGGCGTCGGCATGGTTGTGGAAACTCGTTTTCACGGTGGTCACCCTGAGCGCCGGTTTCAAAGGTGGTGAGGTGACGCCCCTCTTTTTCATTGGCGCGGCTTTGGGAAATGCTCTGGCCCACGCGCTCGGTGCGCCAGTCGATCTTTTCGCCGCCATCGGCTTCGTCGCTATTTTCGGAGCGGCCAGTAACACCCCGCTTGCCTCCACCATTCTCGGCATGGAACTCTTCGGCGCAGGCAACGGCCTCTACATTGCCACCGCCTGCATCGTCGCCTACCGCTTCAGCGGCCACACCGGCATCTACACCGCCCAACGCCTAGCCATCCCGAAATTCCGCGCCTTCCGCCGCGACAAGTGACTTGCCTGCCGCCACGCCGTCCGCTATCCACTGCGTCCGCCCGCGCGGCACCGATGCCCCCGTAGTTCAATGGATAGAACAAGGGTTTCCTAAACTCTAGATTCAAGTTCGATTCTTGACGGGGGCATTCCCGAAAAATCAAATCAGCAGCTCCGGGGCGATGGTGAGTGCTTTTGCCGTTTTACGGATGTGGGAGGCGTTCAGGCTTCGCTCGCCACGGGTGAGGCGTGAGGCGGTAGATCGGTCGATTCCGATCAGTTTTCCCCAAGCGCTGGCACTCAGGCTGATGTTTTCGAGGTGGGCGGCAAGGAATTCGTGAGGGGCGAGGTTTGGCAATCCCGCCACGTTGTGATCCTCGAAATCCGCAGCCAGGGCGGCGAGGGTGTTGAGATAATCAGCTTGGTCTTTTGTCAACTTGTGTCCCGCCATGAGGTCGATGATTTCCGTGACGTTCTCCAGCTCGATCTCATCGTGAATCGTGCGAGGTATAAGGATGGCGCACAGTGCGCCGTAGTTTTTCGGGAGTTCGGAAAACTTGGCTGGGGTGGAAGTTTTTGCGGTGCGGTTCATAAAATTTTTTTCCAACGGTTCTTGCTGTATTCGGCGTAGGGGAGAATTTCCAAGATGAAGATTTTTCCGGTGTCGTAGTGGATGGCTGTGATGAGGCGGTGATGGTTTCCGGCGATATTGAAAATCGTGACGGTCTTCTTGCTGGCCACAGTTGCGGCATCGGCATGAGGGAAGGTCAGGCTAACCTCTTGAATGCTTCCCCACGCGCTTTTCTTGGCAACGTCATGCCATGCGGAAAGGGAAGCGGCCGCGTTGGGATGAAGCTGAGCGTATTCATTGAGGCGGCGACGGGTGATGATTCGCATGAAGCGCTGTCTGTTGTCATTTTGGCAACATTTGGGAAAATGCCAAGAACTTGGGCGAAAATCAAGGTAGTTTCCCACACGAAATTGGAACGACCAAAGTAGGGTTGAAGTCGGGAAAAAAGCTGGAAATCATCGTTACTTCGCCAGTCCGTCGCCGACGTAGATCTGATAGTCTTTGATCCGGCCGGGGTTGGCGTCGCCTGCTCTCGGGGTGTAGCGGAGGCCGCCGATTTTGGTTTCCTTGCCGAGATCGATGACGATGCGGTGAGGAAACTTGTCCTCCTTGTTCTTCCACTGGGAGTGCCAGAAGTTCGAGGTCTGGCCGTCGATGGCATTCGAGGCGGAGCCGTCCTCACCGGCTTGTTCTTGGCTGCTGGCGTAGGCGATGGTCCAGGCTTGGTGGGAAATCGGATTGCCTGTGGGATCGAGCAGATCAAGCTCGGCGATGGCGGCGAAGTTCTTGCCGTCCTGGGCGCTGAGAGCTTCGATGCAAAACTGGCTGCCGGTTACGGGTTGTGGGAATTTGACTTCCTGAGGCTCGCCACCGCGCTTGAACTCTCCCTCGTAGGCGGGTGTGACGCCGGTGAGTGAAAGCTTGGCGGTCGAGGCTGGGTCGCTGTTATTGGCGAAGTCGAGCTCGGGGCGGAGCTTGTCGAGGATCGGTTTTTCCAATCCGGAAACCTGCGGGGTGGTGGGTTCTAATAGGTCGAGGATGATGATTTCGTTCGCTCCCTTTTTCAACCATGCGCCGGGTAGATAAGCAGTCTGGGTGGGGCCGATGTTCCAGTAGCGGGCGAGGCAATGGCCGTTCACCCAGAGCACGCCCTTGCCCCAGTTAGAGAGGTCGAGGAAGGTGTCGGCAGGAGTGGTGACTGTGAAGGAGCCGCGCCAGAAGGACGGGCCTTTTGTGGATTTCTCGGCGGCGGATTTCCATTTCAGTCCGGCGATCATTGGTGGGTCGAGCGGCAGCGGATAGATCTGCCACGAGCCTTCGAGCGTGGTTTCTCCGAGGCGGACGGGGCCGCGGAGGCCCTTGCGGTCGTGGATCTCAATGCCGAAATTCACGTGGCCCACCGCCTCGACGAGGATGTCGAGTTGGGCGGGTTTTTCGCGGGCGGGGAGTTGCACGGAGAAACGTCGCGAGCGGCGGTCCATGATGCCTACCTGTTTTCCATCGACGAAGACCCATGCGAAGTCGTTCGCCTGCTCGACCTGAAGTTTTCCAGCAGGTCCGGCGGGCAGCGTGGTCCGATAGACGGTCATGCCATGGCCTTGGTCGTAGGTCTCCATGTGGCGCGGCGCGGTGTCGCTGATAGGAGCGGGGAGGTTGGAGAAAATTGGGGCCGTCTGCGTGAGCGTGAACGATGGCAAGCCCATCACTGGCAGCGGTGCAGGGGGATCTGGGAGTTTTTCGCCGGGCTCCAGATGCTTCGAGATCAGTTCGCGGGTGAGTTTGAATTTCTCCCCGATCCAGCCGGCTTCGGAGATCGGCGCATCGTAATCGTAGCTGCTAGTGTCTGGCTTGAATGGTCTATCAGCGCCCGACCAAAGGCCGAACGAGGTGCCGCCGTGGGCCATGTAAATGCTGAACGAGCCGCGATTTTCCAGCATGTATCCGAGGTCTTTCAAATACTGTTCGGTTTTGCCGAGGTGGTGGGGCGCGCCCCAGGTGTCGAACCAGCCCGGATAGAACTCGCCGCACATCATCGGGCCGGTGGGCAGGATCTCGCGGAGTTTTCTGAATCCGTTAGCTGGATCGCTGCCGAAATTGACGACTTGGAAAAGATCATCGCGGTAGCCTTTTTTCAGGTCGCCCGCCGGGTTGCAGGCGAAGAGCGGGATGTCGAAGCCGCCGTCGATCATCGCTTGGCGCATCTTGCCCATGTATTCCGCGTCCTTGCCGTAGGAGCCGTATTCGTTCTCCACCTGCGCCATCAGGATTGGGCCGCCGTGGGTCACCTGCATCGGCCCTAACACCCGGCCGACTTCTTTTAACCAAGTGGCCGCTGCCTTCATGAAATCCGGGTCCTGCGTGCGTAGCTTGATGTCTGGATTTTTCAGCAGCCACCAGGGAATGCCGCCGCCGTCCCACTCGGCGCAGGCGTAGGGGCCTGGCCGTAGGATGACCCACAGGCCTTCCTCTTGGGCGATCTTACAGAACTCGGCGACGTCCGCTTGACCGTCCCAGTTGTAGGTGCCTTGTTTGAACTCGTGGAAATTCCAGAAAAGGTAGGCGCACACCGTGTTGAGTCCCATCGCATGCATCGACTGCAGACGGTTCCGCCAATACTCGTGGGGCACCCGGGCGGAGTGGATTTCTCCGCAGCGAATGACGATGGGTTTTTCATCCAGCAGGAAATCCGTCTGGCCGATGGAAAACGTGTGCTTCGGCGGCGCGGCGTGCAGGGTGGGGGATAGGGCGAGCGCGCAAAGGAGGGTGAGAGGTAACTTGCGGAACATGGGGAAGATTGTTGGGTTAAAAAGATTCTTTAACTTTCCCCGCTTGTTATCAAGAATCACCTTCCCCCAAAACGATGAGACGATTTCTGAGAATTTCCGGCGGACTCGCTGCCGCGACGGGTCACGCCAGCTCCAGTGCGAGATATTCCTCGATAGCGCGGGAGGGATCGTGAGCGCGCATGAGGGTCTCGCCGATGAGCACGGCATTCGCGCCGGCTTCGAGGGCGCGGCGGGCGTCTTCCACGGACTTGATGCCGCTTTCGGAAACGAGCAGAACTTCGTCTGGCACCTCTTCGGCTAGGCGCTCCGTGGTGGCCATATCGACTTCGAAGGTTTTCAAGTTTCTGTTATTAACGCCGATGAGGTCGGCACCGAGATCCAGGGCGCGTTCCATTTCCGCGAGGTCGTGGACTTCGACGAGCACGTCGAGCGAGAAGGATTTCGCCTCGTCGTAGAGGCGGCGCAGCGTTTCGTCGTCGAGCGCGGCGACAATGAGGAGGATGGCGTCCGCGCCGGTGACGATGGCTTCGTGGATTTGGACCTCGTGGATCATGAAATCCTTGCGGAGGAGCGGGGCGGACGAAAATTTCGAAATCTGGGTGAGGTAGCTGAGCGAGCCTTGGAAATATTTTTCATCGGTGAGGATGGAAAGGCAGGACGCGCCGCCGTCGAGGTAGCGTTGGGCCTGGCGGACGGGATCGAAGTTCGGATCGATCAGGCCGACGGACGGCGAGGCTTTTTTCACTTCCGCGATCACGCCGAGTTTGCCGGGGCCGCGGTCGATGGCGCTGCGGAAGCCGCCGTAGTCGTTGCGCTGGAGGGCGGCGGCACGGAGCAGGGCGGCGCGGGGCATGAGGGCTTCGACCTCAAGGTGTTTAGTGGCGATGATTTCAGCGAGCTTGTCAGACATGGCGTGCGGGAAAGGAAACTCACCACCGACGGAATGAACATGGAAAATTTGTGAAAAATGACTTGCCCGCCCCTGCCGCGCATGTAGAAAGCCCCAGACGCGTTTCCCGACGCGGGCGTAGCTCAGTGGTAGAGCGCCACCTTGCCAAGGTGGATGTCGTGAGTTCGAATCTCATCGCCCGCTCCATGCGTTGTCTTCGTAAGCCGCTGATCACCAGCGGTTTTTTTGTATCTTCCTCACACCCTTTCCCATTTCTCAATATGTTCGTCTGGTCGAAACTCTCCGCCGCGAAATGGATGGACGCCTGGGAAGAACGCTTTGCCGGAAATCCAAACCTGGTCATCGAATTGATCAAAGGTGGCCACTCCATCCGCATCCGGGTTTTCTGTGACACGCAAAAAGCAGCGGGTGCCATCGTCGCCCAGTTCGGCGGCAGCGTGCGGAAAATGGCGAGCGCCGAGTGGAACAAGCCGGTTGCGCCGCCTCGGCCGCTCAAGGTGCGGGATGTTTTCGTGCTAACGGCGGAAAACCGTCCGAAGGAACTCGCCGTGTTGAAAAAGGCGAATCCGAAGCGACAAATCATCGTGATCCCGCCGGAAATGGCATTTGGCACGGGCGATCATGCCACGACTTCCACGGTGCTGCGCCTGCTCGTCGATGTCGGGCGGAAACGCAAAGGCACCGACTGGACCGTCGCCGATCTCGGCACCGGCACCGGCGTGCTGGCGATCGCCGCGAAGAAACTCGGGGCGGGAGAGACCTTCGCCTGTGATTTCGATCCATTTGCCGTCGCCGTCGGCCTCCGCAATATCGAGCGCAACGGCACGCCTGATATCCAGATGAAGGAGCAGGACGTGCTCAAATGGAAGCCGCGCAAGAAGGGCTACGATGTCGTGCTCGCCAATCTTTTCTCCACCGTGCTGATCGAGGCGTGGCCGGTCATCGCGAAATCCCTCGCACCCGGCGGCGATCTAATCGTCTCCGGCATCCTTGCCACCCAAGCGTGGGATGTTTTCTCCGCCGCGGCGGGTAGCGGTCTCGGTTTTACGAAAGTGATCACCAAGGGAAAATGGGTGACGGCGCATGGCGGTCACATGGATGATCTAGCGAAGGCCGGAGCCTGATCACTTCTGACAGACCGGGCACCAGTAGGTCGAGCGCTGGCCTAACACGGTGTGGCGGATCGGTGTCCCGCAGACACGGCAGGGCTCGCCTTTCCGGTCGTAAACAAAGAGCCGTTGTTTGAAATAACCGGGCTCACCGTCGGAGTTGAGAAAATCCCGCAGGGTGGTACCTCCTTCCTCGATTGCTGCTGATAGAACCTCGCGAATCGCCGCGACGAGCTTTTCGAGACGGGGCTTGGAGACCTTGTTCGCCGCCATCTGCGGGCGGATTCCGGCGCGGAACAAGGCCTCGGAAGCGTAAATATTTCCCACACCCACCACCGCTTTTGCATCCATGATGACTGGCTTGATCGCTGCGGAACGTTTCGCACACACCTCACGAAGATGAGCGGTAGTGAAATCCTTTTCCAATGGCTCCGGCCCCAGCGAACTCAAGAGGACATGCTCCATCGGGTCTTTTTCCAACAGATGTAGCACCAGCCCGAAACGCCGCGGATCGTGAAAGCGGAGCTGTTTGCCATTTCCCAGACTGATGCCGACGTGATCGTGCTTTTTCCAAACATCAGCCGGATCGATGACACGCAGGCTGCCGGACATGCCGAGATGGATCAGCAGCGTGGTGCCGTCGTTTATAGCTAACAATATATACTTTGATCGCCGTGCCGCCGTTAGGATTTGGTGACCTTCGAGCGTAGGAAGGGTCGGTGAGACCGGCTGCCGCAAATCGTAGCGGCGGACGATGATCTCTCTCACTTCCACGCCTGAGACGTGCGGCTCGATTCCCCGGCGGGTGGTTTCTACTTCGGGGAGTTCAGGCATAGGCTTAGGTCAAATGGGCTATTTTCTGAAGCGCTCTCTGATCCTCGACAGAGTGAGTTGGCAGGCCGTCGGCTGCCATGCTTCGTGGAGGTATTTTTCCATCTCCTGCTTTCTGATAGCATAGTCGAGGCCCGGGAAATGAACGACGAAAGAGCTCTTATCAACCTGTCCGGATTCCCAGGTTCTCCCGTAATGCGTGTAATCGTAAGCGTTGAGCATTTTTTGGGGTATCAATTCCAACCGTTTTTGAATGCCCTCGTAATTTTTCTCGATCAGCAACCTGAGCGCCTCCTGTTCCCACCAAGGATGGTCAACGTAGTGGCGCGATTTCCATACCTCCGCGAGAAGCCTTTTATTGAGGCGCGTGTTTTTCCAAAGCATGACGCCTGCATTGATCCCGTTACAATCCTCTGCCAGATAGAGTCCCTTTTTTTCCCTGATGATTGACCGGATGTCGAAGTCCGGGTTGTAGATCAATGAATCCACATCCATCCACAGGCAAAACCGGGTTTTCTTATTTTCCAATTCTTTCCTCAACAATTGGATTTTGTACCAAGAGGCAGGCCATTTGGTTTCAGTGATCGTGTGAAACGCGTATTTCAGACCGTGCCGCTTGCAGTACTTTTTGATCGTGAACTTGCAGATTTCTGCCAACTCGGTGTGCGTCTTGGAATTGTTGCAAGCGGTGATGATCTTGATCATGAAAAAAGTCCTACAACTGGGATGCCACGGGTCAGGGCAGGACGTAAAGCATAACCGCCAGCACATGGCAGACGCTGCCGCCCATCACGAAGAGATGCCAGATGGCGTGGTTGAAGGGCAACTTGTGCCACGCGTAGAAGACGATGCCGAACGAGTAGGTGAAACCACCCGCGACCAGTAGCCAGACGCCCGCCGACGGCAGTTCGCGGATGAGCGGTTTCAGCGCGAAGAGGATCAGCCATCCCATCGCCAGATAGAGAGCAGTGGATATCCAGTGATCCCTTTTCCCCTTCCGTAAAGTTTTCACCAGCACGCCGATGATCGCCAACGTCCACACCACGCCGAAGAGCCACCAGCCCGATGCGCCGCGCAGGGTGACCAGCGTGATCGGAGTGTATGATCCCGCGATGAGCAGATAGATGCAAGCGTGGTCGAGCGCCTGAAAATGCGCCTTCCACCGCGGCGACGTGAAAAAGTGATAGAGCGTGGAAGATGCGTAAAGTAAGATCAGCGAAACCCCGAAGACCACCGCCGAGGAGATTTTTAGAAGATCGCCGTCCGAGAGGACGATCATGATCACCAGTGCTGCGATGCTCAGAATCACGCCGATTCCATGAGTCACAAGACTGGCCACCTCCTCGCGATGAGAGTCGCAAAGCGGCGAGCGATGGGAATTTTCCGAAATCATGTCGCGCACCTGTATTTCAGCCATGAAACGCTGTTTGTCCAGCCGCTGGACAAGTAGGCCAGAACTTCAGTCCGGTTTTCATCGCGGAGGATACGCGGGACTCATGTCCATGACTACTTTGCGGCTTGAAATCCCTCGTCCCGCCCGTCAAATCCAAGTCCGTGACGAAAGCCTTCATTCTCGGTGCCGGTCTCGGCAATCGCCTCCAGCCTCTGACCAGCCGCCTGCCGAAGCCACTCGTGCCGCTGTTCCACGAACCGCTCGCCTCTTGGGCCATCGCCGCTTGCGAACGTGCCGGGATGACAAAATTTGCCATCAACACCCACCATCTGCCCGAGGCCTGGGAAAATTTTCGCCTGCAATGCGAAATCACGCTCTTCCACGAACCCATCCTGCTCGAAACCGGCGGCGGGCTGAAAAACATCGAATCATGGATCGGCGGTGAGCCCTTGCTGGTCCACAATGGCGACATTTTCTCCACCTTGCCTTTGGAGAAACTCATCGCCGCCCATCAGGCGTCCGCCCTGCCTGTTACTCTCGCGCTCCGCTCCCATGGTGACGCTCGCCACATCGCTCTTGATCCAACAGGAAAGCGCGTCATCGACATCCGAAAATCCCTCGGCGTGGCAGAAGGCACCCACGTATTCACCGGCATCTACTGCATCGATCCGAGTTTCCTCAGCCTACTCCCCGCCAACGAAAAAATCTCCGTCATCCCCGCGTTTCTCAAACTCGCGGGAAACCACCTCCTTGGTGCCATCACCCTCGACGAGGGCATCTGGCTCGATCTCGGCGATCGGAAATCCTATCTCCAAGCCCATCGAGAACTTGGCCTCGCACCCGCCATCCATCCTGACGCGAAAGTGAATGCCGCCACCTATTTGGAAAACTCCATCATCGGCCCCGGTGCCGTCGTCGAGGCCGGAGCCATCGTGAGAAACAGCGTCGTTTGGCCGAACTGCCGCGTTTCCTCCGACGCCATGTTGGACAATTGCATCGTTTTCTCCGAGACAGCGGCGAGCGGCAACCATCTGAGCGCCGATCTCTGAGCAAGCTTCAAGGGCTGATAGAAATCGTGACTGCGGCAGGGCTACCGGGCCGATAGGCGCTCGCGGAGCGGATGCCAAACGTGACTGACTCTTTTCCTTCCGTGATTTTGTCCGGAGGGCCCCGGAGACTCGCTTCCGCGAAGTCCGAGTTTTTGGCAATGGTCACGGTGAACTGCTGCTTACCAGAACGCCGCCACTGAAGGCGACCCGCGAGTTTCCCGGTGCGCTTGAGAAGGGAATCGCCTAGCTGCCAGAGCTGGGGGTGATCGCTTGCTCTGCGATGCGCAGAAATCCTTTAAAGTAAATGGGTTTTGTAAGATTCCCCTCCAGAAAGCGGTATGCGATTTTCCAAAAAGGCGGCAAAATGCATCACAAAAACCAACCTTTTTCACTCAGAACCTTGCCAAGCGCCGCCTGACCCGATAATTCCCGCAGACCTCAAAAACCATGACCAACACAGACGCATCCACAGTACCTAACGCCAAGCGCCTGCTATGGGCCGGCTTCCTCGCCATTTTAGCAACCGGAATCGGCTTCGGCGTCCGGGGTGGCATCCTTGCTAACTGGGCCGCCGATTTCGGCTTCACCGGTGCCCAGCTCGGAGACATCGGCGGCGCCGGATTCACCGGATTCTGTTTCGGCATCATCATTGGCGGCGTGGTCGTGGATAAAATCGGCTACGGAAAACTGGTCGCCGCTGCATTTGTGATGCACGTCCTTTCCGCGGTCATCACCTTCGCCGCCCACAAGGGGCAGGTCCAGAGCACCGCCTACATGTATCTCTACATCGGCACCTTCGTTTTCGCTCTGGCCAACGGAACTCTCGAAGCCGTCGCTAACCCTCTCGTCGCCACCCTTTTCCCCCAAAACCGCACCCACTACCTGAACATCCTTCACGCCGCTTGGCCTGCCGGACTCGTCGGCGGTGGCCTGATCGGCTGGACGCTCGGTGAAAACGGCGTGGACTGGAAAATCCAACTCGGCCTGTTCCTCATCCCCACCGTCCTCTACGGCCTCGCCTTCATGGGCCAGACTTTCCCGAAATCCGAAGCCTCGGCGAAGGGCCTGAAAATGGGCGACATGATGAAGGAAGTCGGTCTGCTCGGCGCACTCGTCGCCTGTGCGATCATCGGCCTTTTCTTCAAAGCCCAGCTCGGCGGTGTGCTTGCCTTCTTCACCGGCAGTGACTTCTTCACCGGCACAGCTTGGACCTATGTCTCCGTCGGCGTCGCTCTCCTCCTCTGGCTTGCGGTGGGCGGACAAACCGGCTTCGCAGTCGGCTCGTTCCTGCTCTTCATCCTGTTCATCACCCACGCCCTCGTCGGCGCGGTGGAACTCGGCACCGATGGATGGATTCAAAACATCACCGGTAACATCCTCACCCCGGCGCAAGGCAAGATCCTCTTCGTCTGCACCTCGATGTTCATGTTCGCGCTGCGTTTCTCGGCGCACTTCATTGAGAGCAAACTGAAAATTTCACCTATCGGCCTGCTCACCATCTGCGCCGTGCTCGCTGTCATCGGCCTCAATCTCGTCAGCGGCATCACCTCCTTCGGCGGCGCACTCCTTGCCCTTGCCGTTTACGCCCTCGGCAAAACCTTCTTCTGGCCCACCATGCTCGCCGTCGTCGGCGACCGCTTCCCGCGCACCGGTGCCATCGCCATGTCCATCATGGGCGGCATCGGCATGATGTCCGCCGGCCTGCTCGGCGGCCCCGGACTCGGTTACGCCAAGGACCGCTTCACCGTGGATCACCTCAAGGCCACCAATGCGCCAGTCTATGAAGCCAACAAGGCGGAAAAACCCGGCTCATTCCTGTTCCTCGATCCGGTCACCGGCCTCGATGGCACCAAGCTTTCCGCCGCCCAAACAGCCAAGGAAAAGACCCCGGATCAAAAGGCCCTCGCCGATGCCAGCATCGTGGGCGACCGCAAGACGCTGAAGGCAGACTCGTTCATCCCTGCCACCATGGCAGCCATCTTCCTGCTGCTAGCGCTCTACTTCAAGTCCATCGGCGGCTATCGTCCGCTCACGATCGACGAGCAGAAATGATTCCCAGCCACGGCTGAAAATTCCCAAGGCGGCATGACTATCAAGGTCATGCCGCCTTTTTTTGCACTTGCGGCAAAGCGGTCTCGCGAGTGGACTGATGCCCAATGACTCGTGTCACAACCCTTTTTATGAAAACCCTGCTGCTGTGGGCGCTTTTGGCCATGGTCACATTTCCCGCAAGCGCATCCGCCCAAGGCGTGAAGGTGAACCTCGCCGACGGCTTTGACTTTCCAGTCGGCAAGCCCAACGCGGACAACTACTTCAAGGCCCGCGGCCTGCGCCTCCGCAGCCCGCAACATTTCGGCGAGGACTGGAATGGCCGCGGCGGCGGTGACACCGACTACGGCGATCCCGTTTACGCCGTAGCAGACGGCGTCGTCACCTTCGCCCACAATGTCCGCGTCGGCTGGGGAAATGTCGTTCTCACCCGCCACGCCTACCGTGATCCCGCCACCGGTGAGGTGAAATTCTGCGACACCCTGAACGGCCACCTCAGCGAGATCATGGTCACGGAAGGCCAGCAGATCAAACGCGGCCAGCAGATCGGCAAGATCGGCAGCAACTTCGGCATGTATCCCGCCCACCTCCATTTTGAAATCCGCCTCAACATCAACATCGGCATGCAGCGCACCAGCGCCCCCGCAGACATGGTCAACTGGGCGGACCCCACGCAGTTCATCAATAAATACCGCAAGCTCAACCGCGAGTGGAACAAGGTGCTGATGCCGACTGGCACCTACCAAGAATACGAAGGCTTCAAGGGGCTCTAAAATGATTCCGCGCCCAAAGCCGAAATCGCCGTGGCTGCCGCTGCTGCTTGTCGTGGTGGCCGTAGTCGTGTGGGCGGTCGATCAGAAAAAATCCCTCGATCACCCGGCCAAACCGGCATCCACCCGGACGGAAAAATCCGCTCCACAGACGGAAAAACCTGCCGCCCCGAAGAACGCGGAAAAGACCGGCCGCTACGAAATCTATCGCAACTGCACACTCATCGACGCCCGAAATAACGATGGCGACAGTTTCAAGGTCCGGCTGCCCAACGGCAAGGAGGCTGAGTTCCGCCTCTACTTCGTGGACACCCCGGAGAGCGCCTTCAAAAGCTACGCCGGTGGCGAGACCAACCACGAGCGCATCCGCCAGCAAGCTGCCGACCTCGGCGGCATCACGCCGCAGCAGGCCGTGGACATCGGGCAGAAGGGCAAGCACTTCACCCTCGACCTGCTCGCCAGCAAGCCCTTCACCCTCTACACCGAGTGGGACAGCCCTTACCACGACAACCGCTACCACGCCCACATCGAAGTGCAGCAGGCCGGCAAAACCCGCTGGCTCCATCAGATCCTCGTCGAGCGCGGCCTCGTCCGCCTCATTACCAAACCCGCCGATCTCCCCGACGGCACACCCGCCGCCAAGGAAAAGGAAAACCTGCGAAATCTGGAGCGCGAGGCGAAGCGCCAAAACATCGGCGTTTGGGGGTTGTGATATTCCTTTGGACTGCGGTGAGAATCACCGCTTTCGTAGGCGGGATACGTCCGCAAATATGAGAAAAACGCGGCCGCCCGGATGTGCCATTTATAACAGGATTGTTCGCTTGTCCGCCATCAAAAGCGGTGATTCTCACCGCACTCCAAAGTTTTCACTCCGCCGCGTGGACTAAAATCACGATCTCCCCTTTCGGCGGGTGGGCTTTAAAATAGGCGAGCACTTCCGCAGCCGTGCCGCGGTGATAGGTTTCGAATTTTTTCGTTAGCTCCCGGGCGACGCAGGTCCGCGCGGTAGGATCGATTTCCGCTAGAATCTCCAGCGTGGAAACAATCCGGTGCGGAGATTCAAAAAAGATCCCAGTTTCCCCGGACTCCAGCGCAGTGGTGAGCGCGCTGCGGCGCTTTCCCGATTTTACCGAAAGAAACCCACCGAAACGGAACGCATGACACGGAAATCCCGAGCCAATCAACGCAGTGATCACCGCCGACGGACCGGGCAGCACCTCGAATGGCGTGCCGGTCTCGATGCAAAGCTGCACCAGCCGGTACCCGGGATCCGAAATCCCCGGCATGCCCGCATCGCTGATGACGGCGATGGTTTCCCCGGCGCGGGCGGCAGCGACGAGATCAGGCGCGCGGCGGGCCTCGTTGTGATCGTGCAAGGCGATGAGCGGTTTTCCGGAAATCCCATGATGCGCCAGCAGCGGCCCGGAATGCCGCGTGTCCTCACAAGCAATGCGGTCAGCTGAGCGGAGAATTTCGAGAGCTCGGAGCGTGATGTCCGAGAGATTGCCAATGGGCGTGGGAACGAGGACGATGCGGCCTGTGGAGCTCGTGGACAGCGACATGTGGGAAACCTGTTCTTTACGGCACTCACGGGAAAGCGAAATCATGGCAGCCGGTCTTCACCGTCGGGACACGTGTTTTTATCGTTTCACCCGGCGAGCAGCGGCGAATCCATCGAGTGGTGTCTTGCAAGCGGCACCCGGCTGATATATTCCATCTTTCCTAAGCGAAAAATCAGACGCTGTTTTCCATCAGGCCCAGCAAAACCCATTCGATCCATGAAGTGTCAAAATTGTTTGTTTATCCTGGTGATGATCGTTGTCGGGTGGTGCCTGCCCGTTCAATCCGTATATTCAAAGACAATCACTGCGGAATCACTGACGGTGACCTACCAAACCTTCCAGCAGGAAGGCAGAGAAGCAGCCGTAAAGCGGCTGGACGAGGGGTTTGCTGAGTTTTTAGAGGCAGTGGTGAAGAAAGACGGCGAGGCCGGAGCATTCGATATCTGGAACTTCCAGATCTGGCAGGATGCTCAGTTCGGCAGGGGACGGCTGAATCCACAATGGTCCGGATTTATCTACGAGTGGATTTACAATAGTGCGCGCCAGAAAAACCGTTGGGATTGGGCCTGCCATGTGCGCCCGAATCTGCTAATCGATCTTGGCGATTTAGGCATGCAGGCTCGCTGCCGTGAGTTACTTTTCGAGCACGAGGACTACATGAAAAGGCAGCGGTTCACCCATGATACGAGGACTTTCCAACAAGTTGGCGTCTGGTTCGCTCCGTTCCCTGATGTCTTTTTGAGAAAATTTCCCAAGACCATCTCGAACAGTCGGCACGTTGTCTATTGGCAGCGCCCTGAAGCTAAAAAGGACCCCGAGCGCTCGATCTTGATCGATAACATGGGCGTCGCGATGATCCAATCGATGGCGGAAAGCGAATGGTCGGTGGGACTCTGGCAGGATTCTCTGGAGAAACTGCTATGGATCCAGGATTGGGCGGCGGAGGTGAACCGGCAGATGATCGATCCTGCGATTCAAATTAAGCCAGTGCGCGATCACGCCGATAGGAATTGGCGGTCGATCGGGAATTTGATCGAGCAGATGCGTTTCCTCGGGCATCCGGAAAAAGCGCTCGCTCTAGCAGACGCGGGGATTGCGGTCGAATGGAGTTCAAAATATGGTGACACGCCCCGTATTTTAATGCGGTGCCAGCGGGAAATGGTGCGCGCTACGACAGGCACTGCAACCGACGAATCTGCCGAGCTGATCAAAGACCTTTTGGAGAAGTACAAGAATAACAAATTCATGGGCGGTGGTGAGTTGGTTTTCATGAAATCTCTGCTGCTGCATGTGTTGGATGCCATCGGAAGGGAAAACGAAGCGGACCAAATACTAGCGGAGCTGCGTTCAGGAAAGCTGTCCGAGAAAGAGTGCAGGGGACTCGAAATTACCGATATCAGACGGTTAATCCGTGCTGGTAAATACGACGGACTGGAAAGCCGCATGACGGAGATTCTCGATCAACTCCGCAAGAGCGAATCCAAGATGGCAGAAATCGAATTGACGATGCTGTATTCCGATCTTTGCCTGGGCACCGGGAAATTTGCGAAAGCATTGATGGCGGAGCGTGAGGTGCTGCGCCTGATTCGGGCATTCAATATCTATCCATTGGAGGCGAGATGCCTTGCGCGGATCGCACTGATCCAATGGCGCGCCGGCGATGCTGCGGGGGCTAGGAATACGGCAGCACAGGCGGCTTCACGCCTATCAGATGTCCAAGCGGGACCTTGGATGCAGTCGCAAGTGACGGCGCTTCTGGATCAAATGAAACAAAGCTCCCCGAGCCCCGCAGCGGGCAAGGTGAAAGAGAAGACTTCCGCCTTGGTTCTCCAGCCCCGGCTCGCCAGCTCAATGGCCATCTCCAAGCGTGCCGCCAAAGCAATTTTCACCCTTTCAAATCCAACAGATCACCCAGTCTCTGGTGTTCTGCGGTTTGAGGAACACCCGGTGAAAATTGATTGGGACGATGCAACGGCCTTCGGCAGGGTGGAAGTGGTGATGGATGCCGCCACTGCGACGGCGCCGGAGCAGCGGGTGGAGCTAGCCGCCGGAGAAGTGGCGACTTTTCAAACGGTCCTCCCACCTGACGACCAAACGAAAGGTGTCTTAAATCTCAAATGGACCGAGGTCCCAAATGGCGCCAGCACCTCCGTTTGGTCGTTCGATCCCGCAGAGGAAAACGTCGATTTCGCGGTGATCGACGCGGGAGTTTACGAATCCAGCCCCTTCCATCAAGTGCCGGTCTATCACCACTTGCAGATGAAACCTGGCGACCGTCCGAACCTTCGCGTTGTTTCCTCAGTCCCGGCACGGATCGAGTTTTATGCCGGAGGGAAGCTCGCGATGGTGGATGCGCAGGGCAATGGCTCGCTTCGTGACGAGGGCGATCAAATCGCCTGGGACGATGACCGAGATGGATGGCCGGAAGTGACCGCCGACGCACACGGCGAAGCGGTCATTCAGCTCTACGCCCATGCCCTGCAGGCGATCCCTGCGGAGGGTCTCGAATTGCGGATCGAGTGGAAAAATGGCGACCAATGGACGGAAGTGGCGAAGGACCGTATCATGCCAGCCAAGTGAGCGATGAAAGGCCCCGAGTGCAGACTGATTCAGCAGTGGGTGACTGAATCTAACCTTCCAGCTTTTCGCGCTCGTCGTCGGAGATGAGCTGCGGCTTTCCCTGATGATCGACACGCACGTTCGTCATGCTGCCAAATGCGGCGATTTCGCCAGCGGCGTTGATGATTTCAAAATTCCATATCACCGAAGACGCGCCGACTCGTGAAACTGCCAACTGCACTTCGATTTTATCCCCGCACATCAGCGGGCGCTTGAAGTCGCAGGAAACTTTCACCCGCGGCCAGCCGCCTTGCGACCGATCGAAAACCAGCACTCCCTGCGAGCGCAGGAATTCATGCTCGGCCTTCTCGACGTATTTGAAAACGTTCGGAAAGTGCATCCATCCGCTGGCATCCGTATCGCCGAAAGCAACTTCGCAAGCGTGCCGGTGCAGCGGATTTTCCATGTGCGAAATTTACTCGAATTTGCTGACGAGCACGGAGGCGTTGTGACCGCCGAAGCCGAAGCTGTTACTGAGCGCCACCTTCACGGGCACCTCGCGGGCGACGTTCGGGACGACATCCAGATCGCAGTCTGGGTCCTGGTTCTCGACGTTGATCGTCGGGGGAATGACGCCTTCCTTGATCGCCATCACGCTGGCAATCAGCTCGATGCCCCCCGCCGCGCCGAGCATGTGGCCGGTCATCGACTTGGTGGAGCTGACCATCAGGCCGTTCATCGCGTAGTCGCCGAATGCGAGTTTGATCGCCTTCGTTTCCGCGATGTCGCCGAGGCCGGTGGAGGTGGCGTGGGCATTGAGATATTGCACCTCCTCGGGGTTTTTCTTGCCGTGGCGGAGGGCCATCTGGATGGCGTAGGCCGGGCCACTGCCATCGGGCGATGGCGCGCTGAGGTGGTAGGCATCCGCGCTGACGCCGTAGCCGATGAGTTCCGCGTAAATTTTCGCTCCGCGCTTCTTGGCGTGCTCCAGCTCCTCGATGACGACCACGCCGGCACCCTCGCCCATGACGAATCCATCGCGACCCTTGTCGAACGGGCGGGACGCGCCTTCCGGATCATCATTGCGCGTGCTGAGCGCCTTCATGTTTGCGAATCCGCAGAGGCCCATCGGCAGGACGGCCGCTTCCGCGCCGCCGCAGAGGAAGGCATCGGCATCGCCGAATTTGATGATGCGCCAGGCTTCACCGATGTTGTGGTTCGAGGTCGCACAGGCGGTCACAATCGCCATGTTTGGTCCAAGTAGGCCGAATTCCATGGAAATGATCCCGCTGGCGATATTGGAAATCATCATCGGAATGGTGAACGGGGAAACCCGCTTCGCCCCCTTCAACATGTAGGTCGAGTGCTCGCGCTCCAAGGTGGAAAGGCCGCCGATGCCACTGCCGACCATGCAACCGAAACGGCGCGGATCAATGCGGGAAACGTCCACGCCGCAATCTTGCATCGCCATTTTCGAAGCGGCCACGGCGTATTGCACATAGCGGTCCGAGCGGCGGGCGTCCTTGGGCACATTGAAATAATCGTCCGCGTTGAAGTTCCGGATTTCACCGGCGATCTTACAATCGAACGCTTCCGTATCGATCGAAGTAATCCGCGAAATTCCGCTTCTGCCCGACTTCAGGCCATCCCAAGTGGAGTGCAAATCGTTGCCAAGAGGGGAGAGACATCCAATGCCGGTGATGACGACGCGCCGTTCATTCATAATTTGTTGGGGAAGTTTGGAGACTGTTTCCCCCCGGCGCAAGCTTCATGATTGGCCCGGAGTTTCCTTCCGAAAATCACTTTCAGTCACCGAATATTTCGATAGAACCGATGATAGGGGCGTTGCCGTTGTAGAGAGTTCGATCCAGCCCCAGATTCCGGCAGCGAGGCGAAAAAATCACAGCCGCGGCGGTAGCTCCACTTGTGTTGCTTCCAGGCGAATCACGCCGCGAGCGGTCAGGCCCAGCGCCTTCACCTCCACGGGAGCCGTCATGGTCAGTTTTCCGTCCACGATCTTCGTCTCAAGATTCGTCCGCATAATGGCAGTCACCTTGACGAAATGGATCTTGCCGCGCTGCACGATCACCAGCGGCCTGCGGGTCCTGCCCTGATAACCCTGCGAATTTCCCTTCAGAATCACCTCGGATGGCCCGGATGCGACGCTCCCGCCGGTGATGCCCTTGAAGTGGAGTTTCTCGAGAACCTTCTCCCATTTCACCTTCTGGACCGGAATCCGACCATCCTTCACCACCACAAAACCATTCTTGAGCAACGCATTCCGCAACTCAATGACAGGAAGGTCGATGCGTTTCCCGGCAAACTTGACGTAACCGTCCAGCGCGTTGGGCTGGTACAAAATCGGCAGCGTCGCCACATCCCCCGCCCGCACTACCGGCAGAAAAACTGAAACCATCAACACACAAAGCGCAGCGACCCGAAACATGGCACTCACATGCCCCATTTCCTTCGTTTTCGCAAGGACGAACCCGACTGCCCAGGAGCAGGACAGTCGTGGTGGCATCGCGGTGAGTCCCAGAATCCCCGGTCATGCGGCGGGTGAAATTCCGCGTCTGGGCTTCCACCGCTGGCCGCGTGAGCAAGCCTGATAGAAAAACCATTCCGCTCCATTCCAACAACTCTCCGGCTGGTAGCCAGCGTGAACGGGGTCAGCTGATCTTATGGCGGGAGTCGGTTGCCACAACGCAACTCTCCTTCCTTGATCGATCACCGTCCTCCGCCGGAAACACCGTTGGGCGCTAAGATCAGATCGTCCTCGTTGTAAGGAATCCGGTCCGGCCCGGCCGAGCGAAGTTCGAGCTGCCGCCAGGCTTCGGGGTGGACGATGACCGGGCTGCCCCAGCGGTCGATCAGCAGTCCGGCGGGCGAAAAAACCGGATTTCCTGCGCGAACGAATACCTCGCGATTCGGGTTCTCCCCACGCAGCGCGGCGGAGAAATCCTCGTTTCCGCCGATCGGGAAACGCGCGGAATCCTTGATCACGGAGAAATAGCCAGTCGCCACGTGCTGGATTTTCCGCAGGTCGTCGATCGGCGGCGTGGCGGGATCGCCGTAGCCCGCGAGCAGCATTTCCCCGGCGGTGGGCGTGGGGGGCGGCGTTGGCGCGACCTGGCTTTTCACGATGACTTTCGGAGCGGTGATTGCCTTGCGTTTGATGGTTCCC
The DNA here is from genome assembly GCA_038237425.1 of Verrucomicrobiales bacterium. Lineage (GTDB taxonomy): Bacteria > Verrucomicrobiota > Verrucomicrobiia > Verrucomicrobiales > Akkermansiaceae > Luteolibacter. The sequence goes on along the minus strand of JBBRYQ010000010.1, from coordinate 37,535 downwards.
AAATTGTTCGAAACCCAGACGAGCACGCCGAGCATGGCGAAGACCAATAACAGCACGACGAGGGTGAATGTCCGGTGATGCATGAGAAATCAAGCAATGAATCCGACCGGCCCAGTGCTGCTCGCCGGATCATAGAAATTCCGGATGTTCGGCAGCACCATGTCCATGTCCCCGGCCGTCACGCCGAACCAACGGAGCATCTCGCAGAAATACTCGTCCGCCGAGAGTTTCGGGAAAATGCGCCCGCCGCGGCCGATGTCGTCATTGCCATCGATCACCAATGAAGGGAACGCACCACGGACCACGCCGCCGGTCACCGGTGCGCCCATGACGAGTTGGTTTCCCGACCACGCGTGATCGGTGCCTTGGCCGTTAGAGCGGAGCGTGCGGCCGAAATCGGAGCACGTGAAAGTGACGACGTCATTCGCAAGACCGAGTGTTTCCAGCGATTTCTGGAAGGCGTAAAGCACGCCATCCAGCGCGGTGAACATGGTTTTCTGATTGTTGAGGAGCTCGGTGTGGTGATCCCACCCGCCGAACTCGATGAAGATCGTCTGCCGTGCGAGCTTGAGCTGTTCGCGGATGGCGATGGTTTTCAAAGCAGCCTTGAACTGGTCTGACAGCCAGTGGTTCGGAAAACCAGCGGCGTCCAGGACGGTATCCACACTCTGGTGGTTGATAGGGGCTGGACTATTGAACTGGCTTTGAAACTCGATTCCCCGCTCGACGCTGTTCGACGTGATGCGGCCGTGGGTGCGCTGGAAAAGATTCTGATAGTGATCCTCCAGCGGGCTGGCCACGGTGTCGCGCAGTGCTTGGTTCTTTGCCTGATGGACCGGGGAATTCGAGTTCGTCCCAGTGAATGAAAGCGCGCCGCCGTTGGTGATGACGAACTGCCCCTCGCTCTGGCCGATCTGGAAGGCGGAGTTTCCAGATAGAGAAAAATTCATCGGCATGTAGTAGCCTGCGGTTTGCTCGGTGTTGTAGGCAGAGTGAATCACATCCGCCGCGCGTCCGCCCCAGCCGGATAGAATCTGCATGCCCTGTGGCACCGACGTTTGCCATTGCTCGATCTGATCGCGATGGGAGAAAAGCGCTTTGGGCACGGCGATCGTGCCGTTTTCGTAAGCCTGTTTGTTAGGAATCGGCTCGATGAGCGTGCCGATGTTTGCCATCATCGCCACTCGCTTTTTTGCAGTATCACCGCCCATGCCATTGAACATTTCCGCGAGGCGCACGCACGACGGATGCAGGCCGTAGCTGCGGCCGAGGCTGTCGGTGAAATTCAGCGGAATGAGCTTATTGCGAGGGATGGCGAGGGCCGAGCGGGACGCCGCGTATTCATCATAGCCACCCGGTGAGTCGCGGGGGATGAGCAGGTTGAAGGTGTCGCAGCCGCCGGATAGAAAAAGGCAGACGAGCGCCTTGCGCTGCCCGCCGAAGCCGCCCTGCGCGGCAGCGTGGTTTGCCATCGTCAGGTTGAGCAGGGTGGAGAGCACCGAGGTCGAGCCGATCGCGGCACAACTGGTTTCTCCTAAAAATTGACGGCGTGAGCGCATGTTCGTGGGATTCTGTTATTTTTGCACGACGCCTTCCGGGCTGGTCATCGCAGTCCAGAGGGCGAGGGCCACCCGGTCTTTCTGGCTAAGCGCAGTGTTTGATAGGGCTCCGAGCATGATGCCGCGGGTGCGCGCCGTCATTGATCCGGCGCAGACCAGCAGGTTCATCTGATCGACCAGTGCATCAGGATTTTCCGCAAGTGCGAGCGAATCGCGGTAATCGAAAGGAAAGCTCCAGGTCCGACCGGATTTCATCCCGTCGTGAAGGTAATCCCAGAGTAGGTTCGGAAATGAAACAGCGGAATACGTGTTCACGATCTGGAATCCCGGACTCACCAGCCCCGCGTTGCGAATGTCTCCCGGTGCTTGATAGACGGGTGTGTAGAAATTGAAAACGCTCGGTGAGTTCATCGGTTCCTCGGCGCTTGAGCTATAGAAATTATCCGTCCAGTTCCACCAGACGAACTTGGGATGCGCCTCCGTCAGATGCATCAGACGCGCCAGGTGCATGGTGCGGATCACTGGCTCGCGCACTTTCCCGAATTTCGGCGAAAGCGGCTGGGAGCGCGCCTCTGGATCCAGCAGGATCGCTCTCGCTACCGCTGCTAGATTGCCACGCGTGCCGGAGCCGTCGTTCACGAAAGTATCCTGCACACGGCGGATGTAGGCGGGCGATGGATTGTCCGTGACGAGAAACTGGATGAGCTGGCGGCAGACGAACGGCGGTGTGTTCGGGTGACGGAACAGTGCGTCCACGGCATCGCGCACCTCTTGGAGTGCAGCGGTTTCCGAAGCATCGCGGGTGGGAAGAACTACGCCGTTAGGAAGGTGTTTCGCCTCAAAATCGTGGCGCTCTGGATACATCACCATGGGCACTGTGAAATGCATGTCATCCCAGCCACCGCCGTTCCAACCGTAAGGTGAGGCGAAATACAGACCGGTGAAAACGCGGGCGAGTTCTGTGATGTCACCATTGTCGTAGGTCGGGATCGGCTCGCCGTTTGCATTGAGTTTCCGGCTGCCGTCTGGGTTGAGTTCCCACAGGCCGATGGTGAAAAGCTGCATGATCTCGCGCGCGTAGTTTTCATCCGGATAGCGCGGGATGGAAGGATCCGCCTTCTGGTTTCCGGCATGGCTGAGATACCAACCCATCGCTGGATGGAAGGTCACGTCGCGCAAGAGATCTCCGTAGTTTTCGAGGGCATTCTTTGCGAGCGTATCGTAGTAGTTGGTGATCGCCTCTGCCTTTTCCTCCAGGTTTGCATCGCGGCGCGAAACGACAAGAATCTGAGAGAGAGCAAAGGCCATGCGCTGCCGGAGCTGGTCCTCACCGCTGACTGCATTGCGGGCGAATGGGGTGGTGACGTTGTTGCCGTGAACAAATTGATCGAGCTCGTTGAAGTTATAATAAGGATCCATGCGCGGGCCTGCGCCGTCGGCTTTGATTTCCTTGATGTAGGGCTGGAGCAACGAAGCCGGGAGTGAGATCTGATGATCGATCCAAGCCGCATACCCGAGGTCGCGGACTTCCTTGATCGATTCCGGCGTCGGCCCGAAACTAGCCTGCATCAGGAAACGCGAGGCGCTAACCGGTGAAGGCTTGCCGGGAGTGTTACTGCCGGACGTCCCGCCGTTAGGATTGGAACCTTGGAGGCGATCAAGCAAGGCGACGGCATCACCGCCGAGCGTCTGACCGTTCGCGCGGACCAATGGTTGACCGAGCGAACCTCCGTTGCTGATGGAGGAATCCAAAACGTTTTTCTCCACCCAGTCCTCGACGCCGTCACTATCACTATCGAGCGGCAGCACGCCAGCTCGATAGAAATTCTTGCCGCCGGCGGATGGGAATTCGGAAGGAATGGTGACTTGCCTACGACCGCCGATGATGCCGGACGGCGGCAGCCCGCTGGCTGTCTGCCAGATGCCGAGTGTGTTGCTGGTTTCTACGCGGTTAGACTTGTAAGGCAGGTCAGTCCAGGAGAGGACGAAATTGTTGGAGTCCTGCCAGCCTTTGAGATCGAAACGGGAACTCGCATCGTCCGGATTGGTGCCGGCCTTGCTTTCGTCGAGATTGCTGAGGCCATCGCCATCGTCATCCGCAAATGGCGAGCGGTGTTTGCCGCCGCTCCAAAGTACCCACGCATCCGACATGCCGTCGCCATCGAGGTCGTCGATTTTTCCGATGAAATTGAACCACGCAGGAAAGCTGTTGGCGTCGAGCGGATCCGTGCCGTGGAAAAGTTCCAAGCCGTCGGACGCACCGTCATCGTCGCTATCTGCATCGCGCGGATCGGTGCCGACTAGATATTCCTTCAAATTTGTCAGACCGTCCGAGTCTGCGTCCAACAAGGCATCAGCAGCGCTGTTCGAATTGAGCGTGTGAGCCGCTTCCCAAGCGTCAGGCATGCCGTCGTTATCGCTATCGACCGGACCCAGCGCGTTTGGGGCGATCAGCGCCTGCACGCCGATTTCCAAATCCAGATCGATGCGGCCGGTCGCTCCGCTCTGGTTCGTCCACACCGCCGTGCCCGCGAGCAACGAAGGATCGGCGGCAACCGCCGTGGTATCCGTATAGGTGGCAATCGTGACCGGACTCGCAGGATTCGTCAGATTAGAAATGCAGAAGGTGATCGTCCACAGGTTGTCTGGAAATTGTTGGACGGCGGTGAACTCCATCCGCAGTGGATAGGAATCATCGGCGCTGCCAAAGCCGCTGAAACCGAAATCGCGAGTGCGGTCCGCCGGAGGGCTATTCCAATCGCTGTCCCAATATTCCCAATCTGGATTACCGCTGTGATAGAAAGCCCCTTTGATGCCACGGAAGCGGTGCACCAGCTTCCCATTGATATAGCGGATTCCCATTCCGATCTGGCGTCGCCATCCGCTTTGGTTGATGTCTGCGGTTGCTTCGCAGAGCATGGATTCATCGTATTCGATGGCACCCAGCATGGACTGGTCATGATTCCATAGCAGCCGGAGATTATCGATGCGCCAGCGCCAAGTGTGGGCTGCGGCATCCCAGACGGGAACGGGTGGGGGTGTGCTCGCGGCGGATAGCGGATTCGAATGATAGGTGCGCTCGACTGCGTCGCTGAAACCGTCGCCGTCGCTATCGGAAAGAGTTGGATTGGACGGAAACGCAACGGCGTTCACTTCGTTGCCATCGGTAAGGGTATCGCCATCGCTATCAGGATTGAGAGGAGAGGTGCCGTAGGAGGCTTCCGCGCCATCTTTGATGCCATCGCGGTCGGTGTCGGGATGATGAGGATCGGTGCCAGCGGCGATTTCCGCAGCGTTCGTCATACCGTCGCTGTCGGCATCGGCGTTGGCATCAGCAACGGCGGGATTAAAATGGTTTTCAACTTCGAGGGCATCCGACATGCCATCACCATCGGTGTCTGTGCCACTGTTGATGATCTGGATGCCGTGGATTCCGATAGGGTCTTTGTCCACCGATTCGAGCGCGATTGTCTGCGTGGCTCCAGTTAGGCTTCGGTAGCGGACGAAATTCCCCGGCTTGATGGCGGCGAGTGATGTCGCCTTGATTTCATTCCATCCGATGAACGGCGGTTGCGAATCTGCGACGAAATAGCGATCGTTTGAAGAACCAACACCCAGATGCACGATTCCGCGCGCGATGTTTCGATAGCTGAAGCCGACGTAAACAAGGACATCGTATGTGGCGTAGGGTATGCCGCTGAGGCTGACGGTGGCCTGGGTGTTGATGGTGCCGGTGCGTTGGCAACGGATCATGCCATCTAGCAGGCGTTCGTCGCCCGGGCCCTTGTGGAGACCGTTTCCTGCGAAATGATAGGACCAGCTTGCGGCTACGGTCGTCGCTTGGCCGCGGTGGTTTTTGAGTGCGGTCTTCGTGCCAGTTAGGACTGTCCCATCGGAAATCCATTGCGGCAGTGGGGCTGACGAATTCCAGTTGGGAAAACGGAAAAATCCAGCAGGCTCGCCCGCGCTGAGGACAGCGGAGTCCATGTTTTCACAGATGAACTGGAGGCTGACTGCACCGGGAAAATTGAAGGGGACCGACGTGGAACTTTGCGGATTGCTGCCTTGTTCGATTTCGATGTTGTCCGGATAGGTGTCGTTATCGCTGTCGGCGAGAAGGGGGTTGCTGGTTGCTTCGGCTCCGTCGAGCAATCCGTCGCTGTCGGTGTCGGCTTTGATAGGATTAGTTCTGAGGGTGATCTCTTGGAGATCCGTTAGTCCATCGTTGTCGCTGTCGGGATCGGTGGGGTTTGTGCCCGCCTGCGATTCGGCGAGATTGCTGAGACCGTCTCCATCAGGATCAAGGGAGGCATCTGCCTGAGAGGAATCACTTAGCCCATAAGTTTCCTCGAACCACAGCGGCATGCCGTCGCCATCAGCATCAGTGAGAGCGTCGGAATCCGCTTCGAGCTTCAGGTAGTCGAACACGATATAGCCGCCCGCGCCGCCACCGGTTCTTTCGATTTGCAGGACGTTTGCTCCGGCCACCGCACCGATTGAGGAAGCGTTCACGGTGAATGTCAGCGTGCGATTCCAAGTGATGGGATTGAACACGCCGAGCAGTTGCCCGTTGAAAGTAACGGTGATGTCGTGGCTCGAAAATCCGGGGATCGTTTGATTGACCCATGCGCCGCCGTTGTACAGATCTAAGGTGATTCGCAGGCGGGAAAGGGAAGATGCTTGGGCAGCGGTGAGCGGGAAATGAATGCGGTCGCGCGGATCTTCGGATGTCACGGCGCGTTCGAAATTCGCGAGATTTTCATCTGTGGTGAGAGTGCCGACTGGCGACGGATAAGTTCCGGCGAAGTAGTAATCGTCGTCCTTGATGCTCGCCGAGCCGGGCGAGTTATTGGGACCGAAACTTTCCTGAGAGAAAGGCAGCTCGCTTCCATCATCGGTGCCCATCTGCCAGACGGTCGTAAACTGCGCGGCATTGACCGGCCCTGCGAGAAGTGCCGCCACAAGGAATGCGCGATGTGTTGGTCCGATGATCAAGGCCGAAAAACTAGGCTCTTTCTAAAAAGTTTCAAATCAACGTTTCCGAAAAAGAAACATCGCTCCGACGAGGTATATGAGGGCGGTGGTCGTCGGTTCGGGGATCGCCTGAATATTATCCACCTGAAAACCGCTCGAAATTTGCGCTCCACGATAATCCACCGTCGATGAGTGGAGGATCCGTAGTTCGGTCACGTCTGCCAGAGTGGCGGCTGCATCGGTCCCACTCGCGCTAATCAAAGAAGACGCTTTGATGCTGAAAACCGCACTCACCCAGCCAGAAAAAGCGTTAATCACGGTGGGAGCAGAAACGAATTTTCCACCGGGGCCGTCGAGGGCCACGCGCAAGGACAAGGACGTGCTGCCGGAGTTTCTCAAATCCATTGCGAGCGTGAGGATTCCGGCTGAGAGGTAGTCGCCGGTCCAGGCGGTGGTATTGAAAACAACCAGACGGCTGCCGGCTCCGGTCCCGCCGTTGGAAGTGACGCGGAGTGCGCTATCGCCGGTGCCGAGTGGGCCGGCATTTGCGGCAAGCACCGGCGGGTTCGGGTTCGGACTGCCGCTTTGCCAGCCGTTTTGTGCGGAGAAGGTTTCGATCTGGTTCAGGACGATGGCAGCATCCGAAGCGGCGATCAGACAGCAGGAAACAACGATGTGACGGAGAAAATTCACTCCTCGCACGATGGCCACTCGAAAGATTTGCGCCAGCCGGAAATGCGGGACAGACTGCGCTGCCTGCTATTTTCCGCATGAAAATCACCCGCACTCTCGCGACCTGTAAAACACCCGATGGAGCCATGCTCACGCTGCACGAGCACGATGGCCAACATTTCCTCAAGGTCGCCGGCCTGCAACTGATGAGCACCACCGCCTCGTCGTCTGAAGAGCAGATGGCCGAGCTTTCGTGCCATCACCTGCCGGAAAATCCGCGGGTGCTCATCGGCGGGCTCGGCTTCGGCTTCACGCTGCGGCGGGTGCTCTCGCTGACGGGAACAGACGCGCGAGTGGACGTGGCTGAGTTGCTGCCCGAGGTGGTGGCTTGGAATCGTGAATTTCTGCACGAGGTGAATGGTAAGCTGTTGGACGACCCGCGCGTCGGCATCCACGTCTGCGATGTTTACGACCTGATCGACCGCTGTGGCAACGACCGCTACCACGCTATCTTGTTGGACGTGGACAATGGGCCCGATCCTTTTGTGCAAAACCGCAACGAGCGGCTCTATGCCAAGCCTGGAATCATCCGGATCAAGAACGCGCTGCATCCCGGTGGTCGGGTGATTTTCTGGTCGGCGCATCCGGACAAATCGTTCGCCCGCTCGCTGGAGGCGCATTTCAAAAAGGTAGAATGCATCAGTGCGAAGGCCTATCCGAAGGCGAAGCGCTTCAGTCACACGCTTTTTGTGGCAGATAGGGACTGAAAATACGCCCTATGTCCGGTTATGGGACCACCTGGCCGGTTATGGGACCTCAATTACCTTCTAAAGCCAAACTTTCCGGATCATCTTACATCCAACGAAAGGCGACGGCTCACTCAGATGAACTGAAAACCTTTCCAACATATCCTGTCTCGCGCCACTATGCCAAAAGCGCCATCGAACTCCGGGGGGAAGACGATGACAATGCCGGCAAAGCCAAGCGAGATCTTTGGGGGGAAAAATGTGCTATCTCGGGCGCGGTTCGGTTCATCGGATCGCGCCCGATTTCTTTTTCAGCCAAGTGGCCCGCGTGGGTGACTGTGCGGACCACTTGCGCCATTGCGAGAATCAGGCGGGCTTATTCTCAATGAGCCGGAAGCGGTCGTGATAGACGCCGCTGTTGAATTTTCGGCAACAATCGTAGCAGGCGACGGCGCGCTTGATCGGTTTCACGCGGTGGATCGTGGTGAAGCAATTTGAGCAGATGTAGGAGTGGTTCCGCCTCATCTTGCGACGCTTGAAAGGGAGGTTGTGGAAGGGTTGCTCACCCGGGATGCCCAGCTCTGCGCAGGCGGCCTGCCATTCGGCCCCGTGAGGATCGATCCGCCTGCGCCCGCAACGCTCATAGGCGACGAGGTGGGCGAGTTCGTGCTTGAGTGTGCGCCAGAGTTCCTCGGCCTCACATTCCTTGAGTTTTGGGTTGAGCTCGATCGCTCGGTCAGGCCACCAAGCCCGTCCGGCGGTGGTTTGCATCCGAGGGTTCCACGAGACGCGAACCTTGCGTGCTAACTCATGCAGTGAAAGTGTTTTGGAGGCCTCCACGCACCATGCGGTCAACCCGCCATCTTCCCTAACTGACTTGTTCCGTGGAACTTCCGCAGGCTTCAGGGCACGGAGCAGGGAAGTCCATCGGAATTCCAATTGCGGCATGCTTCGACCCATTGGAAAGACGGGTAGCAGCTTTCCTTCGGGATGGCAATACGCGCTTCATGGCAAACGCCGATTTTTCCATGATTTTTCCAGCCAAACGGAAACGCGGAAATCCATGTGGCACTTGCTCTGATTTTCGCGCTCCGCCCTTGAATCTAGAGCTGGCGTATTCTCATTGAGATCGGGGCGAAAGGTTCCGTTCCTGAGGCAGAAGCCAAAACCAAGCAACTGGTCGTTAGGGAGATGCAAATAGAAGACCCTCGACTCGGAATGATGAAAAGACGCCATTTCATCAGATTTCCATTGAATTTATTTGCGCGCCCCAAAGCGGCCTGATAGCCCTCCGACATGCTAGAATTAAACTCAAAACGGAGCGCCTCTCCGGTGAGCAGGTGCCTGCAGCTTTTTTCGAAATCCGCCCGTGCTGGAAAGGCAGCCGCCCTTGCCTCGCTTTTCCTCGGATTTGCCTCCGCGGATGCAAAAATCATCTTTGTGAACGGCGCGAGCGCGACTGCCGGCAACGGCGTGTCCTGGGCAAGTCCGTTCATCTACCTCCGGGATGCCATTGATAACTCCCTTCCCGGCGATCAGCTCTATGTGGCCAAGGGAACCTATTATCCGGATGACGGAGTCACAGGCTTCTACGGTGATCGCGAACTCGCTTTCGAGGTGAACGGCCTGAAAATCTATGGCGGATTCGCTGGCAATGAAGCCTCCCTCGCCCAGCGTGACCCGGTCGCCAATCCTACTGTTCTTTCTGGTGAGATCTGGGCTGTGACACCTGAAACCCAAGGCTACGAGCGGTATTGGTCACTTCACGTCGTCGTTTTAAAAAGCAACTCCACCCTCGATGGGCTGATGATTGAAAAAGGCCGGGCCAACGGCGACGCGGCTCCCTACAATCAGGGTGGCGGCGTTTTCGTGCCGTCCGGTTCGACCTTGACCTTGGTCAATTGCATGGTCAGCAAAAACTACGCTGCCGAATCCGGTGGTGCCGTGTTTGGCAAAGTCGATGCAACCGACACCACGTTCTCCGAGAACTTCGTGAACAACGAGTTCCTCTACACCACGACGGTCGTCCGCCCTCACCATTGGCTGTTCAGTCCGGCCTGTTCCGGTGGCGCGATCGCGGGTGACGTCACTGCGAAAAACTGCAAGTTCCTCAACAACCGACTGCAGATCCAGTGCCTCGATCTCGGCATTACCTCGTCAGCGACGGGTGGTGCAATTTCAGGGATCACGGTCAAGGTGACCGGCTGCCTTTTCGACGGTAACATCGCATCCTCACTGTCCTTTTCCTTTCCACAAGGCGGTTCCGACGCAACCTCCCGCGGCGGAGCGATTTCCGCAACCAACGTGACCGCTACGGATTGCACGTTCACTAACAATCAGGCAGCCTCATCAGCCGACGCGGATGAAAGCCCGGACCCGAAGAAGATCGCGCACTACACCGCTATCCCCAGCTCCTTCGGTGGTGCCATTGCTGGACAGATGGTCGTGTTGAATTGCTCGTTTGATAAAAACAACGCCCTCACCGAGGCTCCTGCCGGTGACGAAAGCAAGAGCACCTCCAATGGCTCCGCGCTGTATATAGAGGGAGCGTCGTCGGTAGGGAACTCGACTTTCACCGAGAACTCCGTCGCCAGCACTGATGATACCCTAGGCCTGGGCGGCTTTGTCAGCACCCGAGGAGGCATTCACGTCACGGCGGATTCTGTTGTCCCGATTGCGGACTGCACTTTCTTCAACAATGCCACTCAAGGCAGCGGAGCCGCGATCTCTTGTAATGGCAGTGTCAACATTCTCAGTAACATCTTTTGGTACGATGACGTGGAGGTGGTGGATTTCACCAAAAACTTCCTCATCAGCGTGGCAGGGAGAGCCCGCATTTCCAATCGACTTTACCCAACTCCATCCACAGAAACCATTAACCTAGTCAAAGGCGGGTTCAAGGCTATCACCTCCGGCCCCGGATCCAACGTCGATTTCGGTGAACCGCCTGAGAGAACCTTTATCAATCTCGACCCGAAATTCATTGATATCGCCAATGCGATGGGTCCAGACATGAAGTGGAGAACGGCCGATGATGGACTGCGCCTCGGCGTTGACAGTCCTGCGATCGGCAAGGGTACCACGCTTTTCTTACCTAAAGACACCGCCGATTTGGATGATGACGGCAATACGACGGAAGCGATTCCAATCGACATCGCCGGCTTCGTCCGGATTCAGGACGGCACCCTCGACTTGGGAGCTTATGAACAGGGCAACACGGTCTTCGCCCCGGGTATCCGGGTGGATCTGGCGGACACCACACCGATGGTGGACGGCACCTCGATCGTTGATTTCACCACATCCCAAGGTATCGCCAAGACGTTTGTGATCACCAACGAAGGCATTGCAGATTTGAAAAACCTGGTCGTGACCGGCGATGGAGTGGACATCAGCAGCTTCAAGTTTACCCAGCCTGGTGCCACGTTGCTAACCACCGGTTCCAGCACCACCTTCACGGTGACTTTCCTACCGCTTTTCTCGGGAATTCGCAACGCTGCCATCCACATCGCGAGCAACGATCCCGATAACAACCCGTTCGACATCAGTCTGGTGGGAGACGCTCTTTTGCCGGATATCGGCGTCGAATATCCAGTCAATACCGACCTTACGAGTGGTTCTTCCAGCGTCGGTTTCGGAGCTGTCGGTGCCACCACGTCGGCAACTAAAACCTTCACCATTAGGAATAGTGGGGTTGGCAATCTGAGCATTCAGAAAATTGCGATGTCCGGTGCCAACGCTGCGAATTTCACCGCGTCCGCACCTGTGCAAACACTACTCGCTCCCGGGGCCACGACGACTTTCGATGTCAGGTTCACTCCCTCGGGCATCGGCAACAGGACGGCTTCGATCGTTATTGATAACAGCGATCCGAATGGCGAAAATCCATTCATCATCGCTGTCACAGGTAGTGGATTCGGAATACCGGAGATCTTGGTGAGCCAGCCTTATTCGAAGGAACTGGTGGATGGGGTGACTCTCAACTACGGTTCCGTCAAAATCAGTTCGACCTACACCAAGACCTTCATCATCAAGAACATTGGATCGGATGTGCTGAAAAACCTCTCGGTCAGCCTCTCGGGTTCAAGCTCATACAAGATGACCAAGCTCTCTGTGAATACACTCAACGCAGGTGCCCAAGTGAATACCACAGTGACCTTCAAACCTACCTCCGTTGGCAGCAAGACTGCGGTGTTGAAATTCGTCAGCAATGACTCCGATGAAGGCGTGATCAACGTCAATCTCACCGGCAAGGGAGTTTCCAAGTCCACCTCATCTGCATTTGCCCTCTCTGCCGCATCTGGTGGCCTCGCGACTGCCCTAGCGGTTGATTATGCCCCTAGCGCAGTCACCGTGACCAAGGCGGCCGATGGCTCGAATCACCTCGTCTTGACGGTTGAAAAGACTGCAGGCTGGGAACTTTCGAAACACACGGTGGAGGTTTCGCCGAACTTGGTAAACTGGTTCAGTGGAGCGAATTACACGACGACGCTGGTGGACAGCTCCACCCTTCTCAAGGTTCGTGACAACACACCGCTCAAAGGGGACGGAAAACGCTTCATCCGTTTGAAGTGAGCCAGCCACAAGCCTGATACGCTATCCATTCCAAAACCGCCGGGGATCAAACCCCTGCGGTTTTTTTGTGGCTACTCGGTTCGACACCATTGCTGTCCAGCGGACAGCTCCTTCAAGGCTCCGGTAATTGTTCCGGCTGCAAGCCTTGGGCGGCGCCCGCACTGGACCTTGTTGTAGCAACATCGGCCCGCAAGAGGGGCCATTACTTCTGGAAATTTCTATCAATTTCGCCCATGGAGACTCACCCCATTTTGCATTTCCGTGTTCATTTGGAATACAAAGATTTTACACTAGCCTTCTAGTGCCACTTTGTTTGTTGGAGGTGGTATGTTTTGCATGAATGGGTCGCGACCAGACTCGCCCTACCGAATTCTTCAACTTGCCAAAAAACTACGGGCTTCCCATTCCCCGGATGTGAGTCTCATATGCTGAAATGATCTCACAAAAAAGCCACCGGGATTTGATCCCGGTGGCTGTGAATGAAAGTCGGAAGGGTGACGTTACTTCAGGCGGATGTAGCGCTTTGCGTCCTGGCTGTAGGGCACGTTGTCACGCACCTTGAGTGTCGCTTCGTCATCAATTAGGACGGTGGTGTGCTTTTTACCACTGTACCAATCCAACAGATTGGAGGAAACCTCCACAGTCCCAACTGAAGCACCACCTGGAAGTTTGGTGACCGTGAGCGCTAGGTATTTCTGACCTTTGACTACCTCGAAGCCAGTTGCGGATTTTGCTTCGGCACCCAATACCGCAGCAACGATGCCGGCGTTGGTTCCTCCCAAGGCAGAGGCGGCTCTGACGGCCATTATGGGAGCTCCAGTGCCGGTGACGCTGATGTCAAACACACCGGTCTTCGAGTCGTTGCTTGCGATGTGAAGGTCTGCAAATCTGTCATTGGCGTGTGATGGATGAAAGGTCACGGTGAAGGTCGTGTAGTCACCGGGGTCGAGTGATTTCACGCCGAGCGAGCCGACCTGGAAATCGCCTTTGTTGAGACCGGATTTGGTGATCTTGAGACCATCCAAAACGGCGTCTCCTTTGTTGCTGATCGTGAAGGTTTTCGTTTTGCCTTCTGTTTTCACGGTGGCAAAACCCAAATTGACGAGTGACTTGCCATCCTTGAGTTGTTTGTCCGACGGTTGGAAAACCACGATCTTCGGCACCCCAACACAGTTGCCTTGCACCGAGGTCGTGAAAGCGGACTCGTTTTCGTCGTTGCTGAGAATCTGGATTTGTGCGGTGCGGGAGCCAAGAACGCTGGGGGCGAAAGTGACTTCGAAAGTAGTGCTTTCTCCACCTTTGAGGGATGTCTTGAGTGGTTGGCCCACGATGAAATCGCCGACATTGCCATCTGCCTTCACCACCTTAAGCTGGGCCAGCTCGGCCTTACCCTTGTTTTTGATGGTGAAGACCAGAGGCTTCGACTTCGAGCCGTTCTTGGTAGTCGGGAAGTGGGTGACGCCCATGCCTTCGATCAGATTTTCTCCAGAAGGGTCTTGCACCACAATTTCTTGAGTGGTGGAAGGCAGGATCACCGCGTCCAGCCATGCACTATCCTTGCCGGACGTGTAAGTGTCATCTTTCTCATAGGTCCACTTCAGCGTGTGGGTCCCAGCGGAAAGCGGAAAGGAGCAGAAAGTCCAGGGAGTCTGGCCCGTGATCCCCTTTGTTCCCTGACCCTTGGTCAACACCTGCGGGACGTCGTCGATGTAAAAGCGGGCGTAATCGAAGCCTTTTTCCGATGAAGTCTTCATGTAGAACGTGATGTTACCCGCATTGAAATTCGACTTGTAGGCGATGGCGGCGGTTTTGCCGTCACTGATCGGTTTGTTGGTGAGGGAGTAAGCACCTTCAAAGGCAACACTTTTGGTAACCGTCCAGGAGCCGGCGGCGGAGCCGGGTTTACTCCATCCGTAGGGCATCACATTGCCCAGTGGGAAAGTAGGAGCGCCGAGGGTAAACGTGGAATCACTCGTGTCCACAGCAGCCACTAGGTTCGTCAGACTGCTGATTTTTACGGCGTAATCGGTGCCGAAAGGCATGGAGGCTGGCACCACCCAGACAAATTTGCCAGTGTTCGGCTCATTCGGGGAAATCACCGAATTCAGCACGCCTTCCTTGTAGAGGTCGATCTTCACGTTGCCTTGGATGTTGGCGTCCCAACTGATCACAACCGACTGCTTATTATAGAAAACCTCACCGCCATTGGGGCTGGCTATCACGATGGTATTGAGCGCGACCCGTCCGAAGTGCACGTCCGTAGAGGCCCCCACTTTGGTGAGAACGCGTGCTTTGAATCCTGAAGAAGTCCCGTCCCACCAATTGGCGTTCGGCAGGGTGGCGTCCGTGAAAAGGGAGTCGCCGGTATCGAAGAGGTCGGCGGTGTCACCGCGGTTCCTGTTTTTTTCCATATCGAATTTTCCATCCGCTTGTTCGAGCGAAACCTCGTAGTGCTGGTTGGTGGTCATCTGCTCGTCGTTGTCACCTCTGACGTTTGAGTCGATGTGCCAGATTGCGATGCCCTTATCGACTGAGTATTTGGCCCATTTGTCACCGTCACCGCGGTTTTCAACGATGAAATACTCGTTGGGATTGCCTGGTTTTGTGAGGCGATAGGAGACATTGCCGGTGGTGGGAATCGAAACCGTTTTGGCATCCAAGTTGGTGAGCTCGACCACATTCTCCCAGCCTACGGCATCCTTGAAGTAGGCGTTGATCGGAGACGGGGTCTTGCCGCCGTTGTTGTAATTTCCTCCGCCCATGAGACAATGATCGCCCACGCCTTGGGATTCGCCGCCGTAGTCGTAAAGATCGGAATAATCCAAAAGCAAATGGCCATTCTCATGGCAGAAAGTGCCGATGACGGGAGCCGCAGTTTCAATGTTGGTCTGCATGTAGCTGGAAATATAGATCGGTGATCCTGAGGTCCCCACGTTGATATCTTTTGGCAGAGTGGTTTGATAAGGCCAGAGTCCCTGCGCCCATACTCCGGAATCGGGCCCGGCGAAAAGGATGTTGGTGGCGACTGCCCGGCTGTTTTCGTCCAGTGTGAGGGCCGTGAAATCGAAATTAGCTGCCGTCAGAGCGGCGATTGCATCGGCGAGAAGCACATCCCCGGAATCTTGGCGGAACGTCCTATTCTTCGGATAATCCGAGTAATTGTAGTAGTTCCTTGCCTTGGGCATGGTGACGATCTGGGTCACGGATTGAGTGTAGTTCAGCTTACCGCCGGACTGATCGTAGTAGAAGTCGCGGATCGAGCCGGTATTGCCATCCTCGGTGTAATCAACTCCATTACAATAGCGGACGATCTTGTTACGATCGGTGGGGAAGGTCACCGGATCCTTGGCAGTGGTGCTGGTATCATTGGGAAACTGCACTAGAATGGTCAGGCCGACTCTGTCTCCGATGACCGGGGCCGCTTTGATACTCGCAGCCGCCAGCGCGGCAGGTGCGATGGCCGCACCACCCCTCACGGAACGGAGAGTCCGCACCGCACCTACGCGCGCGGCCCAGCGGTTTTGGCGCTCTACATCGGCTTTGCTGTGGCGGGACTGGCTTTTTTCCCGGATTTTCGCCCCGGAAAGATCGAGATGCTGGGGGATCGCTTTGGTCGCAGGCTTGTCGGCTGTGATCGAAAGGGGAATCAGGTCGGAACCATCGGCGGAAAGCCCCGCATAATAGTAGGTGCCGTCTTTTGGGCTGTAGGTCACGGTGTAGCCATCTGACGTCTCCGTGCGTGCATAGTATTCGTCACCGAATACGCGCAGCTTGAGTTTCTGACCGCTTGGCTGGACCCATTCGACTTCGCGACCTTCCGGTCCGTAAGGGGCTGCATTGGCGTAGCCGACAAGGCCCGCTAGCAGGACGAGAAGGCAGGAAGATCGTAAAGAAGTGGATTTTTTCATATCGGAAAATGCAAAAGACGGAACCAGCCTCGCGCAATCAAGCAGGTGATTCACCGGAGTAAAACTTGAAGCAAAAAAAAGTCGAGGGATCATTTTTCATTTGGTGAGCCAATGTCAACCCGCGATCCAATTAGAAATCGTGTTTTCAATGACTTCCATGGCGATCAGTCCCACCACCTCGCGAACTGATGCGAGTTGTCTCAATTCCAGCCTTCAATCAGGGAGTGATGACTCTTGTCCCGGCCCCGTGGTTGGTGGATCCCACTTTCTACGTCGGCCAGAGGTCAACCGACTCCACGAATTAGCGAGTCCGCCCGTCGGCAGTGGCAGTTCCGGTAATTTTGGGCGCCGGCCGAAAAATCGCGAGGCCTGAATGGTCAGTTACCCATATCCTTGGTCCGGCAAAACTCTTTTCGGCGCTGTGCAAATCCGCTACTCCAATGCGGTGACCGTCATTCCCGCATTCGTTTCCATCGATCCCGGTAGCCGGCGCGTTTCGCTGAATAGTCGCGACCCTGCGTTTTATGGCGATCCCAACGCCGTTTACGCCGCGCTTCACGTGCACTGCCCCACGTTCTACTGGGAGGAACAGAAGCAATGGTTTTTCACCGGCTACGATCACGTCAACAGTCTGCTTCGCGACCGTCGTTTCGGCAGACAGATCCTTCATCTGGCGAGTCGTGAGGAACTTGGTTTGCCCCCAACCGCAGCCACATCTCCGGCATTTCGATGCGGCTGAGGCACATTCCTTGTTGGAAACCGAGCCGCCTGAACACACCCGTCTGCGCATGCTGATCAATCGGGCTTTTTTCTCCCGTCATCTGGAAAAAATGAAGCCGGAAATCGCTCAGCTCGCCCATGGCCTGATCGATCGTTTTAAAAATGACGGAGAAACGGAGCTGCTATCATCCTTCGCCACCATCGTGCGGCTCAACGCGGGCCATGAAGCCACCGTTCATCAGTCTCATTCTAGCAGCCGCCAATCTCGCCCGCAAAAATTCACCGTTCCGCTCACCTTTAAACCAGACTGCGCGGAAGCCTCCCACCTTTCCTTCGGTGCGGGCATCCATTTTTGCATCGGCGCACCTCTGGCGATGCTGGAAATGAGCATCGCTCTGCCCATCCTTTTCCAGCGTTTACACGGCCTGCGGCTCGCAGCAGAGCCGGTCGTCAAGGACGTCTATCACTTCCACGGCCTCGAACGTTTGGACCTTGTTTGGTGATATCCTTTCGGAAAGCATCGTGTTTTTCGTCGCCCGCCGCCTCGGTTTCGTGGTTGGATGTCCGGGATGAGCGGAAACAAAAATAGCAATGCGGCTGGCGATGGGCGAAGCGAGTTACCAGATCCATTCGGTGCGCTGGACGGACTCGGAAATCTGCCAGCCGGACCTGAAGCCCCGCAGATTTCCACTCCGCTGAAAACCTCGCAGCGAGGGCAGCCGAAATCCAACCGAGGGCGCGTGGACATCGTCCGTCAGACCGCACATCGAGGCGGTAAGGGCGTTACGGTGGCGAGAAATTTCGTCGGAATCGGGCTGGCGGAGAAACAGGAACTTGCGAAGAAAATGCAGAAAGCCTGTGGCGTCGGCGGCACCGTGAAGGACGGCTGCATCGAAATCCAAGGCGACAAGCGCGAGGAAATGAAGCGCATCCTCACCGAAGCGGGCTTCAAGCCGGTTTTCGCTGGTGGCTGAGTGATGTGATTCGGTTTCAATGCAGTCCGGAAGATTTTCCACAGCGCCGTGACATCACGGAAAGTTGGATTATCAGTCTGAACCTGCGAGATCTGGCTTCCACGCCGGTCTCGAGCCCCACCCCGTTGGCAGGGGAGCGGAGAAAGTTATCTGGTGGTGGATTCAGCGCACGCGCTCTAGCAGCCATGCAAGTAGCCCACTGATCGGCAGGCGCTCTTGCTCCATCGAATCACGGTGGCGGAGGGTAACGGTGTCCTTTAGATCGGGCGTTTCTCCGAGCGTATCGAAGTCCACGGTGACGCAGAACGGCGTGCCAGCTTCATCTTGGCGGCGGTAGCGTTTGCCGACAGATCCACCATCGTCGTAGGTAACGGTGAACCACTTCTGCAGTGACTTCTGGATTTCCCTAGCGATGCGGACTTGCTCCTCGTTCTTCTTGAGCAGTGGGAAAATACCGACCTTTATCGGTGCCATCGCAGGTTTGAAGCGCAGCACCTCGCGCACGTCTGCCTTGCCCTTTTCATCCGTTAGCGTCTCCTCATCGTATGCTTCGCAAATCAGCGCAAGTATCGTCCGGTCGCAGCCGGCAGAGGGCTCGACGACGTGGGGGAGGAACTTTTCCTTCGTCTCCTCGTCGAAATAAACGAGCGATTTGCCTGTGCCCTTCTCGTGCACGCCGAGGTCGTAGTCGGTCCGATAGGCCACACCTTCCAGCTCCTGAACGCCGAACGGAAACTCGTATTCGATGTCGTAAGTTTTCTTTGAATAGAATGCGCGCTCGCCGTCCGGAATGTCATTGATGTGGAGCTTCTCGCGCGGGATGCCGATTTCCTCGTAGAAGGCCAGACGAGTCTCCAGCCACTCGTCCGTTAGGCGTAGGCCATCGTTAGGGTGGCAGAAATACTCGATCTCCATTTGCTCAAACTCGCGCGAGCGGAAAGTGAAATTCCGTGGGTTGATCTCGTTGCGGAACGACTTGCCGCACTGCGCAATGCCGAATGGTAGCTTGATGCGGTTAGAGTCGAGCACGTTCTTATATTGCACGAAGATCGATTGCGCGGTCTCCGGGCGGAGGTAGGCGATACCGTCTCCGGTGGCACCCATGTTTGTCTTGAACATCAGCTCGAAATCGCGCGGTTCGCTGAGTAGCGAGCCGTTATCTGGATTGAACTGGGTGGTGCCGCTGACTTCCTCGCGGCGGTCTTCCGTTAGCTCCAGCTCCTTGGGAGACATCTGTTTGTTAGGATTAAACTCGGCGTAATATTTCCGCGCGACCTTGTGCGCCTCGCCGACTTCCTTGCCGGGAGCGATGAGGACTGCGAAATTCCGCTCCACACTCCAGTTCGTGGCAGGATGTTTCGCGCCGCTGAACCACACCGCTGTGCCGTCTTGCTCCGGGATCTGGTCCGCACGCAGGCGGGCTTTTGAGAGAAGGCAATCGCACATCGGGTCGCTGAAGCCACCGACGTGGCCAGAGGAAACAAGCACCTGCTCCATTGTTAAAATCGAGCCGTCCATGCCGAGCACGTCATCGCGCTCTTGCACGGTTTTCCTCCACCAATAGTCTTTCAAGTTCCGCTTCAGCTCCGCGCCGAGTGGGCCGTAATCCCAGACTCCGTTGAGGCCACCGTAGAGCTCTCCCGCTTGGAAAATGAAGCCGCGGCGTTTGCACAGCGACACGATTTTTTCCATGCGGGCGGGATCGGTGACATCTTTGTTGGCCATATAATTGAAAGGTTAGGGCGCGAAGGGAAGCAGGCGCGGGCGCGGGCGGCAAGACGTGATTCTCAGCGTGGCGGCCTTCAGAGCATCGTGCCGTGCAGGATCACTCCCGCAACGGCGAAATAGATCGTCAGCCCGGTCACGTCCACTAACGTGGCCACGAATGGCGCGGAAGACGTCGCTGGATCCAGACCCAGCCGCTTCAGTAAAAACGGCAGCATCGAGCCAGACAGCGTGCCCCACAACACCACACCGACGAGCGACAGGCTGACCGTGAGTGCCACCAACAGCCAATGAGGGCCGTAGATATCCGGGAAAATCAGTGCCCAGATCGAAATCCGCAGGGCACCGAGCACTGCGAGAATCATTCCCAGCGTGAGGCCGGTGAAAATTTCCCGGCGCATCACCCGCCACCAATCTTTCAGCGTTACTTCGCCGATGCCCATCGCGCGGATGATCAGCGTGGCTGCCTGAGAGCCACTGTTACCGCCGCTCGAAATGATCAGCGGCACGAATGCGGCTAACACCAGTGCCTTCGCAATTTCCCCTTCGTAGTGCTTCATCGCTGTGGCGGTGAAAAGCTCGCCCACGAATAACACCACCAGCCAAGTGGCGCGTTTTTTCACCAGCCGGCCTAGGGAAATATCCATGTAAGGCTCGTCGAGCTGCTCCATACCACCGAGCTTTTGGATGTCTTCCGTCGCCTCTTCCTCCACCACGTCAAGAATGTCGTCCACTGTCACAATCCCGACCAGTCCGCCGTGGCCATCGACCACCGGCAGCACCGTGCGGTCGTATTTGCGGAAAGCCGCCACCGCCGTTTCCTGATCATCGGTGGCCGTTAGGGCGATGAAAACGTTTTTCCGGAGGTTCTTTACTTGGCTTTCTAACGGGCAAAGCAAGATTTCCCGGATGCGCACCTCGTCCACCAGTTTTCCCGCAGGGTCCACCACGTAGAGCACGTTGAGCGTCTCGCGGTCGCGGCCGTGACTGCGGATGTGATCGAGTACCTCGCGGGCCGTCCACTCGTCGCGCAGCGTGAGATACTCGGACGTCATCATCCGGCCGATGCTGTTCTCGGCATAGTCTAGCAGCCGCAACGCCACCGAGCGCTCTTTGGGCGAAAGCGATTCCACCAACCGTGCGCAAACCGCCGTCGGCAGTTCTTCCAGCAAGGCCGTGCGGTCATCCGGCGACATCGCATCGATGATGCCAGCGGCTTGTTCGTTGCCCATCGCGTGGATCAGCTCCTCCTGAGCTTCCACCGGCAGGTATTCGAAAACCTCGGTCGCCAGTTGCATCGGCAGCAGGCGGAAAAGCGCCGCCTGCTCCACGGGCTCGAATTCCTCGATCATTTCTGCCGAGTCGGCCGGGGTGAGGCCCGCCAGTGCCGCCCGGATTCCCATGAAATTCCGCGCCTTGAGAAGCTCTGCCAATACTTCTGATGTCAGCTTCGTGCTCATGCGCTTGAGGAAGTGGAACTGGTCCGCCCCGGCATGGCGGCGCGGGCCACTTAGAGCAAGAGGAATCCCCCTTGTGCGCCCCATTCTTCATCCCCGTCCCGCGATGGCGTCTACGCGATCACGCGATGGTGGAACGGCCGAAATTGGGATATCTATTTTCCCGTCGCTGCGGACGTCCTTCCCCCCGAGGAAAAAGCGGTGACGAAAATGACATCCCCCCCGAGTTCAGGAAGCCGTCGTAAATTGAATTTCCCCCCCGATTCGATTTTCGACGGTTTCTTCGTTTGGACTTCTCGTTAGAAGTCCGCGCCCATGCCGCTGGTTTTGTCCACGGCGAAGACTGGGACATTCTCCCACTCGAATTCCCAGTTCTTGAAATCCTTGGTGATGCGCTCCCGGCTGGCCTGAGTGATCGGCTGGGTGGTGAAAAGCGGCAGCACCTTCGCGCCATTCGATGCGGTGCGATAGTTCACGCCTTTTTCTTCCACCATCAGGACGAAGCCAACCTTGCCGCCGGGTCTCTCACCGATTGCGATGCTGACGTCGATTTTAGCTCCTCGCCGCAGCGTGATCCAGTCCCCTTTGACCAGTGCGCCACCCGGCAACGGTGATGGTGCCTCATTGTCTATCTGCTCGGAAGGTTTCCAGCGACCCTGCACCGACTGGCGCATGTCCGGCCAAGCGTCGATCATTTTCGGCCGGCCATTGCTGAAAACGCTGATATAATCGTCGCCCGTGCCGATGAAGCGGAACGTCATGTCGCGGGTGGTGGAAATCGTCCCATCGTAAACCACCAGCCAGCCCGAAGGCTTCACCTTGTCCGCGACGTTAAAAAATTCCGGGCCGGCATTCGCATTCGAGGTCGGGATCGCGAGCTGGGTGAGATAGAGCGAGTCGGGAGCTTTGAAAAATTTCCGGAAAGCCATGCTGCGGAAGCCATCGTCCTGGATCTTGAGCACGTTGTTGATGAAATCAGGGCCCTGCACGTTGTAGTTCTCGATGGGCTTTCCCTTCGCAGTTTGTTTGAAATCGTAAAAATGGCCGGGCATTGTGCCATCGATTGCTATGTTTGTGCCGAAGGGAGACATGAATCCTTTCCCTCCGATCGGACCGACGCCAAGCCCGGACAGATTGCCTTGCCCCATGACTCCTTTTCCACCGAGATTTCCGCCGCCTTGGCCAGCTAACATGGCAGGCATTGCCGCAGGTAGTTCCGTGGCACTCATATCTCCCTCGGACTTCGGAAGAGCATAGTCGCTGATTCCCGGGATAGTGATAGGCCCCTTCTTGGAGTTGGAAACCGGCATCGCCTTGTGAAGCGTTGGATTGATTTTAGCCGTGGTATCGCCGCCATGGGATCTACCTGGAACTAACATTGCCGGGGGTTCCGATGCTTCGGGCGGATAGACCCACTTGTAAAGAAACAGCACGGCGATGAGCGCGAAGAGCCCGTGGACGAGCAGGGAAATCGAAAACGCACCAAGGCCGAGACGTTGGACGAAAGACTGCTTAGTTGCCACGGATGCGGGTTGTAGTGAATTCTGGGTTTTCATAGTGATGGGACATTTCAAGAAGTAACTTCTTTGATCCTTCCCCATCTCACAAATTCGGTCGGGTGTCGATGATTCAGTTCGGAAATGATCAGATTCGGGAAAACCTTGCCTCTCGGGCCGCACTGGGTCAGTGAAATTCAAAAACACGATCGAGGCCGCAGAGCGGAAAGAGTCGCAGGCCGCCACTCCGGATGTTTCTGACTTTGGAGTGCGGTGAGCATCACCGCTTTGAGAAGCGGGTCGGCTTTTTCAAAAATCTATCTAACCAATAAGATCCCTTATTCACGCACTTCTCCGAACGAGCGAAAATTTCGGAAACGTTCACGTCTCCTCTCAAAGCGGTGATGCTCACCGCCACTCCAAAGGATCACCCCACGATCTTGAAACCCGCGCAATTTTCCAACAGCGGGATCTTCCGCGCCGTCAGGTTTTTGATGTGATGGGCGATGTTCGACTCCTCAGCAATTTCCTTGATGAAATCCTCGACCTCATCGGGCTCGCCCATGACCTGAAGCTCCACGGAGCCGTCATCCAGATTTTTCACCCAGCCGCAGACGTCGAAGCCACGCGAGAGATCCTTGACGGTGTAGCGGAAACCGACGCCTTGGACGCGGCCTTCGAAGATGACTTGTTTGGCGATCATTGAAGAGGTTGAGAGTTGATAGGAAGAGGTCATTTGCCACTTAGAGCGGCGGACTGGAGTTGGGCGGCGACTTTTTCAGTGAAATGCTGGTATAGGAGGATTCATTCTAGCAGTCCGACGAGGGTTGCTTGCTTAGGGATGTTTTTTAAATCCGTCTTATCGAGCATCCACGCCTCGCCGGGGGCGTCATCAAACCAACCGCCAGCGCCTGCGGAGAGACTGGCCGTGAGCTGGACGAGCAGGTCGTCTCCGGGTTCCAGCCAACCGATGAGGATGGCGGCTTCCTGCCGGTCATCGATGCCGGACGGACCGAGCTGGCTCTGGATTGCCGCGCCGATGGCCCCGCCTAGCAGCAGGGGGAGTATCGTCTTAGGAGATGGCACGGCTTTCTATCAGCGCTTACCGCTTTCCTTGAACGGATTTGTCTCAAGTGCGGAGGATTTCACGCCGAACACTTCTTCGAATGTTTTACCGGGAAGTAGGTTGTAGATGATGGGCGCACTGCGTTTGCCTTCGGCATCGTAGAGATAGACGACGAGCTGCACGGGCATTTCCGTGCCGTTGGCCGGATTGATGCGGCGCACACGGGCGTCGAACATTTTTTCCTGCACGAGCAAGCCGGTCGATTTCTGATAGCCGTAGCTAACTTTGAAGAGCTCGTTGTTCTGGCCGTCGTAGATCTTGCAGCCGAGCGGGTTCTGGTTAGAGTCCATCTTGTAAACGGTGAGCATGCTCATGACGCCGTTCGCGGTGAAGGTCTTCTTGGTGAGGGTGCGGCTGTCCGGGCTGCGGGTGAACATCGCGCGCGATCCGTCTTCATGGCGCATCACGCGGACATTCGGTCCGTCCACCGCATCGAAGTCTCCAGCAGCCATCACGGGCTGGATGATGAGCAGTGCGGCGAGGGCGCGGATTTTCCAAGTTGCCAGCGGGTTCATAGGGCACAAACTACGCATCCGCTGCGGACGCTGCAAGCCGCCAATTTCACGATGATCTGGAAAACACGACAAGGCCCGCTCGATCTCACGCACCGCGCGCGGGTGATGGGAATTCTCAACGTCACGCCCGATTCGTTTTCGGACGGCGGCGACCATTGTGAAATCGAAAGCGCGCTGGTCCACGCCCGCCGGATGATCGCGGAGGGCGCGGAAATGATCGACATCGGTGGCGAATCGACGCGCCCCGGAGCAGTGCCAGTGAGCGCGGATGAGGAAACAAGGCGCACCGCCCCGGTCATCGCCGCGCTGCGGGCGGAGTGGGGCGGGCTGATTTCCATCGATACGATGAAGGCGTCCGTCGCCCGTGCGGCGCTGGACGCCGGAGCGGACATCGTCAATGACGTGAGTGGACTGACGGCGGACTCTGAAATGGCGGCCGTCTGCGCGGCGGGCGGCTGCGGCGTGGTGGTGATGCACCGGCAGGGAGATTCAAGGACCATGCAGAAAGCGCCACGCTATGCCGACGTGGTGGCGGAGGTGCGGGGATTCTTCGAAGAGCGGCTTGCTACGCTCGTGGCAATGGGGATCGCGACAGACGCACTTTGTTTTGATCCGGGAATCGGCTTCGGAAAAACTCAAGAGCACAATGTCTCGCTGATCCGCGCTTTGGACAAACTCGTCGTGAGTGGCCGCCCAATTTTGTTAGGGGTGTCGCGGAAATCCTTCATCGGGAAATTGCTTGGCAGCGAAGATCTCAACGCTCGTGAGTGGCCGACGGTGGCGATCACTTCCTACGCGCGGGAAAAAGGAGTGATGTTGCACCGCGTGCATTCGGTGAAGGGGAATGTGGAGGCGTTGAAGATGACGGAGGCGATTCTGGGAGATATTGAAAATTGAAGGGGAGAAAATGAATGAACGCACAGGCAGGAATGCCTGTATCACGCCATCTGTAATCTTCCTCCGCTATCCCGGTAATCAGTTCTGCGGTGCGGGTGCCGACTTGCGCGAGACGGCGAAACGGTATTTCCCGACGGCATCAACGACACCGTTAGCAATGGCATTCTGATAGTCTGGATTCTCGATGAGGCGAGCTTCGTAGGGATGGGTCATGAATCCGCCTTCGAGGAGGATGGCGGGATGGACGACGCCGGAGAGCACGCTGAAGCGGGCGCGCTTGATGCCTCTATCGAAGGTGTTTTTACCCAGGCGGCGGAGAATGGAACCGTGGATGGAGGTGGCGAGGGCGATGTTTGCCGAGTCGTGTTCGTTGCCTGCGCGTGTCATGTTATCGGTGGCCTTCCAATCGCTGCCGTAGTGGGAAACTCCGGGTGGTGAGAGGGTGAAAGTTTCGATGCCACGTGCGGCGCGGTTGCCGGAATTGAAATGGATGCTCACATACACGGCGTTTTCCTTGACCGCGTTAGCGAGGTCGACGCGTTCTTGGAGCGACAGATAGACATTGGTGTCACGGGTCATGACGACCTTGAAGCCTTTCAACTGGAGCTGTGTTTTGACCAGCCCCGCAACCTTGAGATTGTAGTCACACTCGTTGCCGAGTGTGTTGGTGGCGCCGGGGTCCTTGCCGCCGTGGCCGGGATCGAGAATGACGGTGCGAAAGTCGCCGGCGTTCTGGATGAAATTGGGGCGCAACACGGGATCGATTAGTTTTGATAGATCGACGCGCGAGACGTAGGCCTTTTCACCGATCATTTCGACGGAATTGCTGAAGACGAACTTCACGTTGTTCATCAGGCATTCGTTGCCACCCGCGTTGAGTTTCATCTCGACCTTGGAGTTTTCCAGAATGATAGATGCGCCGGAGCGGGAGAGTTTGGTGAAGTTGTAGAACTGCTTGATGCTTTCCACGGAGACGTATTCACGGCCGTCGATTTTTGCGATGTCCCAACCGGCGGAGGTGGCTGCGGAAAGTTGCGCAACTAGGCCTGCCGAAAGGAGCATCATGGACGCAAGGAGGCGTCGGGCGAATGCTGGCAGTGAGGAGGAGTTTTCCATTCGATGAGAAAGCGACACAGGTTTCAAAAGGGTTTACCAAGTAGAAAACCGGATGACAACCGGATTTGTCGGCACGGATTTATAGGCTACGGCGTCCCTGCATGGCACGCATGAGGGTGAGTTCGTCTGCGTGCTCGAGTCCGCCGCCGGCGGGCAGGCCTTGGGCGATGCGGGTGAGGCGGCAGTTTCGTGTGCGCAGCATTTCCGCGAGGTAGTTCGCGGTGGCCTCGCCTTCGACGTCTGAGCCGAGTGCGAGGATGACTTCGATTTCCTCGGTGGCTTCGTCGATGCGCCGGAGCAGGGATGGGATGCGGAGGTCCTCGGGGGAAACCCGGTCGAGCGGTGACAATTTCCCGCCGAGGCAATGGTAGAGGCCGCGGAATGAGCCGGAGCGTTCCAGTGGCAGGACATCGGTGGCCTGCTCGACGACGCACAGGAGGAGTTGGTCGCGAGAGGGATCTTCGCACACATCGCAGCCGGATTCCGTGGCGAAAAACCCGCAGACCGGGCAGGGGCGGATCGTTTCCTTGGCCTCGACGAGCACCTTCGCGAGTGCCGGTGCATCGGCCTTCGGGCTTTGCAGGAGCCAGACGGCGATGCGCTCGGCACTGCGCGGGCCGACGCCGGGAAGGCGTTTGAGCTCGGCGACGAGCGCCTTGACGGGGTGGGGGAAGTCAGCGCGTTTCATTGGACGAGAAATTTGAAAAATCATCGCACGCCATCCGGTGGCGGCTTGCATAAACCAGAGCGCACACGCCTGACCATCCGGCGGCCACTATCACCGCGCCGATCGCCGGCTCGCGTGCTGCTAGGGCGAGCACCGGAGCCCACCCGCCTATCAATATCAGCGTGGTCACCCACAGCACGACGCGCCGCCAAGTGCTGGGCACGCTGAGAATAGCGAATGAAATGCCGAACGCGAAGAACATGGCCACCAGCCAGACCGACCAGGCGGGCAGCGACTTCGGCAAGGCTTGATTATCTGATAGAGAACGCGCGACAGCCGCGTTGAGTCGGCTCAGGATACCCAGTGATTGCAGGCCGATGGCGAGCACGATGGACAGCGAGCCGATCGCCGCAGCGGGCAGGAGCACGTGGCCGGGCGGGCGTGGATGATTAGATACTGTTGGAGGCTTTGGCATTTATGGATTCCTTCTGAAACTTTCCTCGTCCGGTGGCTTCGATGTCTCGGCATGATCGACGACGAGCACCGGGTGGAGTTCTCCATCCTCAAGCGGAAAGCGCATGGTCCCCGTGACTTTCACCCAGCCGTTTTCAGGAAAGTCTGGTGGCATTTTTCCAAAGTCCAGCACGACCGGGATGGCCTTGCTGTCCGCTGCGCAGCAAGTGAGGAAAAGCCGATAGAGTCGCTTGCGGGTGCCGTGTGGGTTGCGGACTTTTTCATCCATCCAGCGGCCTTCGGTTTCCACCTTGAGTCCGTCGATGGCCGTCTGCAGCTCGCGATCGCCGGTGGCGAAAACCAAGTCGAGCAGGCTGAATTGATAGAAGCCGTCGGCAGATTTCGGGTGGGTCTTTTCGATATCCTCCGGAGTGATCGCTGGCATTGCGGAGGCGAGTAAACGGGACCTTTCTGTGGATGGCGTGTCGTAGAGTCCTTTTCGCGAAAGCGCCGTGACCGAGTATTCATCCTTCGTCCACGCGACGGATAGAGCCACTGGCACCATCATCAGAAGCAGCGCCGTGAGCGGATGCAGGTCACTGCTCTCGTGATCGTGCTCCTCATCGCCATGGTCGTGCCCGCAGCTTGCGGACTGGCCGCTGGTGAGAAGGTTGAAAAGTGCGAGCACCGCCAGCCCGAGACCACCGCAGAAAGCGATCAAGCGGAAGTCCGGTGCGAGGTATTGGTTCATCCGCCCGCTGCCGTAGAAATACAGCAGCACTGCGCTCCAGAAGAACACCGCGATGGAAAAGAGAATGCGCCGGGTTCGCGGTTTCATTTCGTTTCAAGAATGAGCTGCTGCCAGAAGATCGAGATGCCGCCGATCGCAAAGAAGAGCCCGACTGCCAGCCAGAAGATGAAACGGCGCTTCAATACCGTTTGATAGAGAAAGAGCAGTTTCACATCCATCATCGGGCCAAAGGTGAGGAATGCAAGTTTCGCACCCCAGGTGAATTTCGCCAAGGTCGCCGCGATGAACGCGTCCGAAGTGCTGCACAGGCTGAGGATGAACGCGAGGCCCATCAGCGCGGCGGGTGCGGCGGCCGGGTTTTTCGCAAGGCTGTCCAGCCATTGCGCGCCTGGGGCGATGCCGGTGTTGAAGAGCGCAGTGATCGTCACGCCGATGGCGAAATAAACGGCGACGTCCGTGAAGTCCTTCAATGCGGAGCGGAATGCTGCGACAAGTTTTTGTCCGCCTTCCTCGGCGTGATCCTGTCCGCAGCAGTCGCCGTGGTGGTGATCGTGATGGTGATGGGAGTGCGCGGCCTCGTCTTTTTCCAAGCTCTCGACGAGTCTTGCCTTCAGCACGGAAGCGAGTGGAAGTTTCAGCACGATGAATCCCACGCCCACTGCGATGAGGTAGCCTAGCAGCAGTCGCGAGCTGGTCATCATCGCTGCGTCTTGCCCCTGGAACGCCTTCCATGTGCTCAGCGCCGTGATCGGATTCACAATCGGCGCCGCCAGCATGTAAGTGAGTGCGCAGGAAATCGGTAGGCCCTTTTTCACCAACCGCCGGATCACCGGCACCACCGCGCATTCGCAGACAGGAAACACCGCGCCTAACAGCCCTGCCGTCAGCACCGCGCGGTATTTGCCTTTCGGCAGGAAGCGGTCCATCGCCCCGGCTGGTAAATAAACGTCGATGAATCCGCTGATCAGGGTGCCCAAAAGAATGAACGGCGCCCCTTCGAAAAGGATGCTTAGAAAAGCATAAGCAAAGTCCTGCTTGGAATCGGGCGACATCGCGCTGAGCAAACTCCGGCCCGGCCCCGCTGTCAACCGATGGCGGCCCGTGCTATAACCAAACGCATTTAGGCATGGTTTCCGCTTAAATGAGCGATTCTCACGATTCCGCCACAATTCATCCGTTGATGGCGCGAACTGCCCCCCACATTTTGGAGCTGCACAATCATGTCTCTCTCATCCCACGTCCGCTCAAAGATAGCTGCTGCCTTCGTCCTCCTACTGATCGGCATCTGCCTCTTTTTCTGGTTTACGAAAACCCCGCAGCACCAAGATAGCGCCTCGAACAAAGCCAATTCGGGCGCCACCACGGATTTCCACAAGGCTGCTGGAGATGCAACTGCGAAGCCCGATGCACAACCCCAAGACACCACCACGGCATCCCCGGCTCTTCCTGGAGATTCTGCTCCTCAGGAGCCGATGGCCGTTGCGAACGACGATGCGGAAAAGCCCCGGATTTCCACCCGCGCCCAAGCTGCCAATGGCGGGTCCGTAGTGGAAATCCTCCAAGGCGCTGATATGAGCGATCCAGAAATCCGTGCCCTAAAAGTCGCTGAGCTCAGACTCCTCGACGAGCGCCAGAATCTTGCCGTGGAGGACAAGGCCCGCCAGTTGGGGGTCCCGCTCCGCATCGACGGTCCGGGCCACAAGGTTTCTAAACTCTATGACTTCCGCGGTGACGAACCACTCTATCGCAGCACGCTCAATAAAAATGCCGCCATTTCCACTGCTGCCAATCTGCTCGCTCCCGCGCCGTACGCGCTCGATGGCACCGGCATCAAGGTGGGGGTTTGGGACGGTGATCCCATACGCGGCACCCACCAAGAGCTCACTGGCCGCATCACCCTTAAGGACACTGCCGCTTCCGTCGCCGCCGGTGATCATGCCACCCATGTCGCGGGAACAATCGGCGCGACCGGTGTCAATTCCAATGCCAAGGGCATGGCGCCCAAAATCAACATCGACTCCTACGAATGGACCAGTGACTACGCAGAAATGACCGCTGCCGGTGCCGCCACCGCCGGCGATGCGGCAAAGATCCCGCTTTCTAACCACTCCTATGGTGCCGGTAATCCGGTCACAGCGGACATGGGTCGATATGAAACCGAAGCACGGGCGGTGGATGCAGTCGCCACCACTCTGCCATACTATCTGATTTTCTGGGCTGCGGGAAATGAACAGCTCGATCTCACCGCGAAAGGTGGCTATCAGTCGATCACCTTTGATGGGCTGGCCAAAAACATCATGACCATCGGTGCTGCGGGCGATGCCGTTTCGGGTGGCGTGCGCTCGTTTGCCGCCCCTCCTGCGGCCGCGTTCCCGGCCATCGCCGATTTTTCAAGCCTCGGCCCCTGCGATGATGGGCGGATCAAGCCGGACATCGTGGCGAACGGTGTGAATCTATTTTCCAGTGTCGCGCCAGTCGCTTCAGGTGCCCCCCCGGTGGTCAGCAATACTTCCTACGACACCTACAGCGGCACCAGCATGGCCACCCCGAATGCCATGGGTTCCACCGCGCTCCTCGTCCAGCTTTACGCCCGCGAGTTTTCCGGTCAACGGATGCGGGCCAGCATGCTCAAGGCGCTGCTGATCGAAACAGCGGATGACATCGGCAATCCCGGTCCTGACTACACCTACGGATGGGGACTCCTGAACGTGAAAAAAGCCGCCGATCTGATTCTCGCCCACAAAGTCAGTTTGGCCGCTCCAAAAATGATCGGAGGCACCATTACCAGCGCGAACAAGACGTTCACCCACACCTTCACCTGGGACGGCGTCAGTCCCATCCGCGCCACGCTCTGTTGGACCGATCCCGCCGGGGCGGCCCAGACCGCGGCGGACAGCCGCACGCCGAATCTTAAAAACAACCTTGATGCGAAAATCACCGCGCCCAATGGCACCACCATCTATCAACCCTACGTGATGCCTTTCGTCGGCACGTGGACCACGGCCTCCATGGCACTGCCCGCCACCGTCGGGAAAAACAACGTCGATAATGTCGAGCAAGTTTACCTAGCCGCCCCCACCCAAGCGGGAACCTACACCGTTACTGTATCGCTTGATGGCACGCTTACTAACAGCTCACAAGCCTATTCCCTCGTTATCAGCGGCGGCAGTTCCATGGAGAGCAACCCACCGCCTAACATTACCCTTACTTCACCCCTGAGCGGTAGTTCCTATCTGCCGGGAGCACCCGTCACTTTATCCGCCACCGCCACCGATCTGACCGTCGGCGGCGCGCCCGGAGCCGTCACCCAAGTCGAGTTTTTCAATGGCACCACCTCGCTCGGCGTGGACGCCACCGCACCTTACTCAGTGAGCTGGACCCCATCATCCGGTGGCACCTACAGCATTACCGCGAAAGCCACGGATAACGAAAGCGCCATCGCCACTTCCACCGCCGCGTCGATCACCGTGCTAACGGGTGATGGGACGCCGGTCCTCTCATCCTTCACCCCGGGCAGTGGAGCCGGTGGTTCGCTCGTGATCATCAGTGGTTCTAACTTTGTGAATGTCTCCGCGGTGAAATTCAACGGGCTGGACGCGGTTTTCACGGTTGATTCCGCCGGCCAGATCACCGCCACCGTTCCCCCGCTCGCCACCAGCGGCACCATTTTCGTGGCGAACAACTACGGCACCGGCACCAGCGTCGGCAGCTTCACCATCGTCCAAGCACCGGTCCTCATCAGCCAAATTTATGGCGCGGGTGGAAACAGCGGCGCGGCTTACAAACAGGACTACATCGAACTCTATAACAGAGGTGCCGCCGCTGTCAGCCTAGCCGGCTGGTCCGTGCAATATGCGTCTTCCTCCGGTACCACCTGGGCGGTCACCTCGCTCACGGGATCGATCGCTCCCGGCAAATACTATCTGGTCGGTCTGGCCAGCGGCTCCAGCGGTTCTGCCACCCCGACCCCGGATGCGAGCGGCACCACCGCCATAAGCGCGACGACCGGCAAGGTTGCATTGGTGAATTCCACCACTGCTCTATCGGGCATATCACCAGCGGGCACCACCGGTTTGCAGGACTTCGTCGGATTTGGAACCGCCAATGCGTTTGAAGGTGCGGTAGCTCCCGCTCCGTCCACCACAACCGCCATCTTCCGTGCGGGAGGCGGTGCTACGGATACAGGAAACAACGCTTCCGATTTCTCCGTCACCACCCCCAACCCGCGCAACTCCTCGTCTGGCCCCGCCATCACCCCGGTGGTCACCAGCGCGACCATCGCCACCGGCACCGTCGGCAGCACCTTCAGCTATCAGGTTACGGCATCGAACAACCCCACGTCCTACGCCGCCACCGGCCTGCCTGATGGATTGGTGGTTAGCACCTCCACCGGAGCCATCACCGGCACGCCCACCACCGCCGGCTCCACCACCGCCACCATTTCCGCGATCAATTCCGCCGGCACCGGCTCCGCCAGCCTCGCCTTCACCATCAGCGCGGCCGGAGGAGGTGGCGTCACAACGAACCTCCTGAGTGAGAATTTCGGCACCCTGACGACTGGCTCAAATAGCACCACCTCAGGACCCAGCTCGACACTATGGGCAGGCAATTCAAATTTCCCGACCGTAGTGGATGGATACTCTGCCGGAGGAATGATCAAGTTGGGCACTGGCAGCAGTGCAGGCTCCATCACCAGCAAGACTCTCGACCTCAGCCCGAACAGTGGGAACTTCTTCGTTAGCTTCAAAGTCAAGGGCTGGTCCAGTGTTGAGGGCAGCATCAAGGTCACCGTTACAGGACTTCCATCGCAGACCGTAAGCTACACCACCCTCATGGGGAGCAGCTCTCTCGAAACCAAGATCCTCACCTTCTCCGGAGGAACCGCCAATTCCACCATCAAGTTTGAAACCACGGCGAACCGGGCGTTTCTCGATGACATCCTGGTTTATTACACCTCCACCCCCACCACTCCGGTCATCACCGCCGCCGGCTCGCTGGCAGCGGTTGGCACCACCTACGGGACTGCCTCGCCCTCACCCGCCAGCTTCACCGTTTCAGGGGCTAACATGACAGCGGGCATCCTCGTCACCCCACCCGGTGGATTTGAGGTTTCTCTATCCACAGGCTCCGGCTACGTGCCCACCGTCACCATTCCCGGCACCGGTACCATCGCGAGCACTCCGGTTTTCCTGCGCCTCGCCGCCACCACCGCGGCGGGCTCTTATTCTGGAAATATCACGTGCACCAGCGCAGGAGCCAGCCCGGTCACCGTGTCCACTCTCAGCAGTGACGTTCGCATCAAACTGCTGACGATCACCGCGAACAACCGCATCAAACCCGCCGGCACTGCAATCACCTTGGGAGCTTTGCAAACTGCGTTCACTTCCAGTGGTCTCGTTGGCAGCGAAACCATCGGCACCGTCACCCTCACCGCGAGCGGCGGCACCGCCGCAGGCGATCCGGCGGGCACTTACTCGATTACCCCCAGTGCTGCCACTGGTGGGACCTTTGATCCGAACAACTACGATTTCAACTACGTCGATGGTGTCCTCACGGTCACCGGATCCACCTATGCAGATTGGCTCACCGCCTATCCGGTCGGCGGCTTCACCGGCATCAATGACGATCCCGATCATGACGGCATCGCCAACGGCATTGAAAACATTCTCGGCACCGCCCCCAACGCCTCCAGTGCCGGACTCACCCAAGTTTCCACCACGCCCACCACGCTCGTCTTCCGTCATACGCGGTCCAACAGCATCGCCAGCGATCTGACGGCTCGCTACGAATGGTCGTCCGATCTGGTAAACTGGCACCTGTCCGCCGAAACGGAAACCGGCACCACGGTGATCATCGCCGCTGCCACCATCACCGACAACATCGCCCCTGCCAACGATTTGATCGAGGTCACCGCCACCCTCACCGGCACCGCGAAACCGCAAGTCTTCGTCCGCCTGAAGGCGCTGAAACCGTAGCCGCGCCGGAAAAGGCGTGCACCGGTCGCCGGATCGTGGTTTCAAGCGGGGAGTGAAAGGACGCGCCGCGCAACTCGACGGACTCCGGGCGATTGCGATGATGGCAATCGCCTGGGATCATTGGTGCCCGCCGGGGTGGCCGCGGATCTTTCCGTTTGAGATCTTTCTGTTCTTTTTCCTCGTGCTCACCGGCTACCTGATCACCGGCTCGCTGCTGCGTGAGCGCGACCGCAGCGAGGCGCGCGGTGGTCCCTGGAAACTGGAAGCACTGAAATCCTATCAGCTCCGCCGCGGCCTGCGGATCCTCGCGCCCTATTACGCGGCATTGGCCTTGGCGTGGATCGTCAGGGCGCCGGATGTCACGGGTGCGGCGATGGCTTGGTATGTGTTTCACCTTTCCAACATCCACATGGCGTTCCTCGGCTATTGGCCGTTCGGGACTAACCATTTCTGGTCGCTGGCGATGCAGCAGCAGTTCTATCTGATTTGGCCGTTCGTGATCTGGTTCCTGCCGCGCCGCTGGCTGGTGGTGGCGGTGGTGATTTTCTCGATGGCTGGCCCGTTCGCGCGGATTCATCATGACGATATCCAGTGGTGGGGAATCGCGTGGCCGCAGGTGCTGACGTGGGCGTGCCTCGATTATTTCGGCATCGGCGGACTGCTGGCGCTGGCGGTGCATCGCGGGATGTCGCTGGAGAGTCCGGGGCTGAAAGTGGTTTCCGGAGTGGCGCTTCTCGCTTACCTCGCGGTGTTCGGTGGCAGCGCGATGGGTTGGGAGACGTTCGGGCTGCGATCGTTCCAGCAGACGTTTTTGTCCATCGCGCTCTGTGGCTTCATCGCGGCGGGGACGGTGGGGTTTTCCGGGATCGGCGGGAAACTGCTGGAGCATCCGGCGTTACAGCGGATCGGGCAGGTTTCCTATGGCATCTATCTGTTTCACAACCTCGCGCCACTGGTGACGGGCAAGCTGATGTGGTGGCTCTGGAATGGTTCGTTTGAGACGGGGATGGGCGCCCTTTTCCGGGTGGCCATCTACGCGGCGGTCACTTGGGGCTTGGCGCTGGCGTCGTGGCGGTGGATCGAGCAACCGCTGCAGGAAGTGCGGGCGAAGTTGAAGAGCGGCGGAAAATAGCGCGCAAGTCGTTCATTTTCAGATGAATGGAAGGTGAAAAATTGAGTGGAGCTTGGTATGGAACGAGCATTATATGCGCAGCCCGGTTTGCCATTGTGTTTCCGGCTTCGGCTCATCATAACCATCCCACTACTTTGCGACCGTTCCGGATCGGCGTTGGCGGATTTGCCGCAACCCTCGCTTCTAGCCGGACATTTCAAAGAGCACCCTGCATTTTCACCCTGATACATCATGCCTTCTTCTTTTCTCCCGAAACCTTTCGCTCACAATTACGAAATCGATCCCCAATACGCGAAAAGCGCGGTTTATTTCTCCTGCGAATTCGCGATCGACCAAAGCTTCAAAATCTACTCCGGCGGACTCGGATTCCTTGCGGGTTCGCACATGCGGTCCGCCGCTGCGTTGAAACAGAACCTCTGCGGCATCGGCATCCTCTGGACCTACGGCTACTACAACCAAGCCCGCGGCGAAGACCGCGAACTGGCGGTGCAGTTCCGCAAAAAGGAATACGCGTTTCTCCAGGATACCGGCATCCGCTTCACGGTCCCCGTCCACGGCCACCCAGTGTGGGTGAAAGCGATGTATCTGCCCGGCGATATTTTCAACACGGTGCCGATGTTTTTCCTCAGCACCGATGTGGAGGAAAATGACGACCTCTCCCGCGCCATCACCCACCGCCTCTACGATCAGGATCCCCTGCGCCGCATCGCCCAATACATCATCCTCGGTGCCGGCGGCGCGCGGTTGCTAGACGAACTCGGCGTCGAGCCGGACATCTGGCACCTCAACGAAGCACACGGCCTATCCGCCGCGTTCCACCTTTACGAAAAGCATCACAGCCTCGCGGAAGTGAAGAAGCGCCTCATCTTTACCACCCACACCCCAGAGGAAGCCGGCAATGAAAAGCACAGCTTCAATCTGCTCCGCGACTTCTCGTTCTTCGGTGGAGTGCCGGAAGACGAGGTTCGGAAAATCACCGGCATCGAGGGTGATGAATTCAATCACTCGCTAGCGGCCCTCCGTCTTGCCCGCATCGCCAACGGGGTTTCAAAACTCCATGGCGAGGTTTCCCGTCAGATGTGGAAGGACTCTCCCAACATCTGCGAGATCACCCACGTCACCAACGCCCAGAACAAAAAATACTGGGCGGACCACGGCCTCGAACACGCCCGCCTCCGCGGCGACATCGAGGAGCTGAAACACCGCAAGCGCGAGCTCAAGGAGCGGCTCTTCCGCGTCGTGGCCGACCAGACGGGCAAGCTCTTCAAGCCCGACGTCCTCACCATCGTCTGGGCCCGCCGTTTCGCCGGATACAAGCGGCCCGACCTCATTGCCCGCGACATTCGCTTATTCCGCGATCTGATCCACAACAACGAGCGTCCCATCCAGATCATCTGGGCCGGGAAACCCTATCCGTTCGACTATTCAGCCATCGATACCTTCAACCACCTCATCCGCCTCACCAAGGACTATCCGAACGCCACCGTGCTCGTCGGCTACGAACTCGAGCTCTCGCGTTTCCTCAAAAACGGCTCGGACGTCTGGCTGAACAATCCCGTCGTCACCCGTGAAGCATCCGGCACTTCCGGCATGACCGCCGCGATGAACGGCTCGGTCAATCTCTCCACCTTCGACGGCTGGGTCTGCGAATTCGCCAAGGACGGGGAAAACTCCTTCATCGTCCCGCCCGCCGATCCCGCGCTCAGTGCGGAGAACCGCGACCGCCACGATCTGCTAGGCATATTCGAAGCGCTCAACGAACGCATCCTTCCGCTCTACTATGATCAGCCAGACGAGTGGTTCAAAACCGTGCTCAACTCGATGAACGACGTCGTCCCCTACTTCGACGCCGACCGCATGGCAGACGAGTATTACAAGAAGATCTACGCGTGAGCCTCCTCAAGGTTTGAGCAGACCCCGAAGCACTCAATGTCAGTTATTTGGGACTGGTACCCGGAGCAATCCCATTTTATTGAAATGCGTGACCTCACGCCTTTCATGCCAGGTTGAGGAGTTGAAGACCTTTATCGTCGAACGCAGTCCTTAAAATTCATATTTGGCAAGTCGTTCAGGCATCTAATTACTGGGAGTATTTCGTCG
>JBBRYQ010000009.1:0-93784 GCA_038237425.1 Verrucomicrobiales bacterium | reverse complement strand
TATACCAATCATGGGGCTGCCCCTCCTACGCCAAGGCTACGGCGGGCAGGCTGCCCCAAACCCCGCCGAGCTGATGCCAGCTCGACCGCATCGTTCGCCCCTAAATCCCCTCCGGGGACTTCTCCCCTCCCGTCCCCCAGGGGAGCGGGGGGAGCCGCCCAAAGAGCCCTGTTTGTAATTGTCGCCAATGGGCAGTTTTAATTGTCGTCGGTGGAAAGTTCTAATTGTCGCCAACGGAATTTCTAATTGTCGCTGGACAGTTGTCGCTATCGCTCCCCTTCGGGCACTCCCATAGCCTTCCTTCACGCGGTCGGTCGCCCTTCCGCGCTTGGCCTCTGGTGGTAGTTTCTTCATTTTCATGTTTGGTATTCCTACAAGGGACTTGAACCCAATTTACAACGTGCCCATGCTGGGCACACACAAGACATCGCATCCAACGATGACCCGCCCTGTTTACATGCTCCTGAGTAAATCCAACCCTAACCCCGCGTCCGACGCTCGCCCCCGCTAGTGGTGGCGCGTGCTCTTTGACGTTGGGCAGAAAAAACAATCCCTTGCTTCGTGTCGCAAGCGTGATACAATAGTTGCATGTCTCACACCGCAGTAATTCATGCGCGAATTGATCCCGCCACAAAGGCAGCCACAGAGCGCATACTCGAAACCATCGGATTGACACCGACGGAGGCGATTCGATTGCTCTATCGGCAGATCGCCATGCGCGGCGAGTTCCCGATCGAACTTAGAACACCTAATGCCGCCACGGCGGAGGTGCTTACCAAGGTTGATCGCGGAGAAGACGTGGAGACGTTTGATAGCACCGAAGACCTCTATGCATCCTGGAAGTGATGAGAGTTGTTCAGCCCAGTTCCTTTAAGAAGGACGTCAAGAAGCAGCAGAAGCGCGGCAAAGACTTGGACAAGCTCAAGGTTGTCGTGGATCTTCTTGTCGCTCAAGTGACTTTACCTGAGCACTGTGTCGATCATTCGTTATCAGGGAACTGGTCAGGATGGCATGATTGCCATATCGAGCCTGACTGGATATTGATCTACAAGACGACGGCGGACACATTAACTCTCGGTAGAACTGGCAGTCATTCAGATCTATTCTAATAAAATGAATGGGGTAGGGCCTAGATTATTCAAATTTTTAGATCGAACTGGCTTATTGATGCCCAGGCGGCGGCAGTTTTCCTCGGGACTTCGAATCTGCTCGCAAGCATTTGGAAGCCGTTTTAAATTCAAAAAATCGTGAGCATCTTCTTCAGCAGCTCAATTATCGTGAGCGCGATTCTGACGAGAGTGCCTCAACGCCAAAATCTCAAGACAAGAAAAAGATCAGAGGCAATCTGTCGGAATTTGGAAACAATACTAAAGTCTTGTGGACTTGCTGCATTGTTTTTGCCGTAGTTTTACTTGCAGTTGTGGGATTTGGGAAAAAATCCCACAAGCAAACTTAGGATTTTTGATCAAGTGATGCTCTACCATTTGGATCGGACCACTTCTCAGAAAGACCTCACCGGCTTTTCATAAATCGCGAGCACGTTGCAGCCGATTCCATTCGATGTCGCGCAGACCGCACATCAAGGCACGTAAAGCGTGTCTTCCCGGTGGTTGTTCCGTGGGGTGATGTCTTGGCCGAAGGTGCCGAGGGTGATTTGAGAATTGACTTGGATCGGTTCGTTTCGCGGCAGGCCGCTGAGGCGAACGGGCATGGAGAAGGTCTGGATGGTGCCGGGGGCGATCGTGGTGGCGTTGAAGCGGCGGGTGCCGAGAGAGGTGCTGATTTCCAACAGGGTGTTGACGAGGATGGACGTGCCACGGTTCTGGATGGTGACTTCGAGTTCGTCGCTGGAGCCGTTCGCTCCGCGGACCAGACGTTGGTCGGTGATGGCGGCATCGACGATGCCGGGGAGGCTGCGGTTCATGACGCGCGCCATGTTGAGGATGCCACTGCCGAACTCGGAGTCAGGGCCGGGGAGGCCGGCTTCATCGGCGTTTTTCATGACGATTTCCGCCGCTTCGCGAGCACGCATCCGGACTCCGGTGCCGTTTGACATGGTGGCGGCGATCGCTCCGGTGACGATGGGCGCGCTGGCGGATGTGCCGCTGATTTTCGCATAACGATCGCCCGGCCAGGCGGCGTTGATCGAGTAGCCGGGCGCGGTGAGCGAGAGGAAACTGCCGAAGTTTGAGAAATCCAGATGCACACCACGGGCATCGACGGAGCCGACGCTGATCACACTCGGATAGGCGGCGGGATAGCAGGCTTCGTCCTGTTCCGAATTTCCGGAGGCGGCGACGATCAGGACGTCTTGCTCGCGGGCCATCTGGACGGCCTCCTCGATGAGCGGGTTGTTCTCCGTGGTGCCCATCGAGATGTTCATGATCTGCACCTTCGCATCGAGGGCGGCGATGATACCGGCTGCAAGCGCGAAGGAATCGGCCTTTCCGGACTCGTCACCCACGCGGATAGAAATCAACTCCGCCGCCGGGGCGACTCCGGGCGCGAGTGCGCTGCTTCCGGCGATCAATGAGGCGACTGCGGTGCCGTGGCCATAAGTTTTACTAAGATCTTGGGGAAACGGCGTGATCGCTATGGAACTTGTGAGCCCAGGAAGATCTGCGTGAGGAACAACGCCGCTATCGATGACGGCGATCCGGACGCCTGCGCCCCATTGGGAATTATCGCCATGGATGCCGAGCCAGGAGAGCACCGAATCGCCAAAGCCGACGAGCCCCTGCTGACTTCCTCCGCCCGCCGGACTGGGCGCGGGATCAGCGGGAAGCGAATCATAGGCGGTGATGTGCTCGCCATCGAGCAAACGGGAGAGTTCGTCCCAATCGTCGTAGCTCAGGCGCAGCGCGCGCAAGGGATCGAGCTGATCGACAAGGCGGATATTGCTTTTTGCCAGGGCGAAGAAAAACGCCTGATAGGAGTCCTCGGAAGGGAAACGCAGGATCACCTCGTCCGGCTTGCTGCTGGCGAAGAGCTCGACCGTCGTCCCATCGCGGAACTCATCCCGATAAATCGGCCGCGATGGGCGACGGGGCGTCACCGCTACTTTTTCAGGGGCAGTTTGCCCTGCGGAAACTGGCGAGTTATCATTTGTCCCACTGGTGAAATCGCTTACCAGCCACCAACCCATGAGCCCGCAGATAGCGATGATCAGGGAGGCGACGATGGGCCGGAAATATCGTTTCATGGAGGATGAATAAGTCCGGTATCGACAATGGGTTGGCCCTTGAACACCGCACGGCAGTGAAAGTTTCGCGGCCCCGGCATATTTCCCGCTGGCTGAACGAGGGGGAAAGATAGACCACGGGATACGATTTGAAAAGCCGGAATCCGCGCCCTGTCACGGCCGTGTTTTTCATCGACAATCGGAGCAGAAATGCCTTTTCCTATCAGGGTGAAAACGGCAAATCCGTTTCATCTGAAAAACTCCGAGACCCATGAAAGGCTACTACGAACTCAAAAAAACCGAGGCGGGAAAATTCCACTTCACCCTCAACGCAGGCAACCACGAGGTTATCCTCAGCAGCCAGCTTTACGCCGAAAAAGCCAGCGCCGAGAACGGCATCGACTCCACCCGCAGCAATGGCACCCATGAGGCCCGCTATGAGCGAAAACTCTCCGCCAAAGGCGAGCCCTATTTTCTCCTCAAGGCCACCAACGGACAAATCATCGGCACCAGCGAGATGTACGGCTCCGAGGCCACCCGCGATAACGGAATCCGCTCGGTGGTGAACAACTGCCCGAGCATCGTGGTGAAGGATTTGTCGGAGTGAATGGGTGAGCGATGATTTGAGGAAACGGCGCGGGTCATTTGCACGATCACTTCAGTTCCTCGGCGGTCCAGGGGGTAGCGCGGGTAGCATACTTGGCGCGAGTTTCCTTGATCTGTTCGGCGGTGACGGGCGTGCCGTCGTTAGACCAAGACTGCCGAACGTAGGTGAGAACATCGGCAATTTCTTGATCTCGCAGGTCGATGAGCGGAGGCATCAGGCTGGTGACCTTCTGACCAGCGGCTTCGACAGGGCCTTGCAGCCCGTTGAGCACGATGCGGGTGGCGACGGCGGGGTCGGCAGCGATCCATTCGGAGGCATCGAGCGGCGGGAAGGCCAGCGGCACGCCCTTGCCTTCTGGACCGTGGCAAGCGACGCAGGTTTTAGCATAAATCATGGCGCCACGCTCGTGAACGATGGCGTCCGGTTTATTCTTCTTCACGATGACCTTTTCCGCGACGGGGCCAGCGTTGAGGCGGGTGAGAAGTCGTTTCGAGAAATCATCACTATGGGTGGCCAGCGCGGTTGCTAGAGCCGTGCGGGAAGCTGCATCAGCCTTGTTTGCGAAGTAGGTGGCGAGGGCCTCGATGGCGCCGCTGCTGCCACTGCCTGGCGACATTTCATAGAGATAGACATCATCCCAGAAAGCGGTGCCTGTCCCGCCGCCGTAGCCGCCGAAGAGGCAGTGAACGATGATCTGGGAGTCATTTTCAGTGGTAAACTCGGTATCGAGTTCGGTCCAGTCCTTGGAACCGGAAAGTCCTTTGGTAGTGATATCCATGCCGTGGACGTTGAACATGGCACCGCGGCCGCCTTTGCTCTCGAAGCCTTCGGTTTTCACCCAACCGCCGAGATGGTAGCGGGTGTTAGGCTTGACGGTGATAACGGCTGCGGCACCGGCATCGGCGATTTCCGAAGAGCTGATCATCAGGCAGGGAGTGCCGTTTCTACCAGCAGGAGAAACGGACATACGGATGGCTTCCGGGTGGGCGGAGCCGTAGGTTTTCAGGCTCCAACCTTCGAGACCGGGTTTTGAGAAATCACCGTTAGAAATGAGGTTGGCAGGGGCGGCGGTAGTGATTTTCATGTCCGGCGCATCTGCGGTGGCGGCGAGAAGGACGCCCGCAGCATGATGGCGTGCGGCAATCTGCCAGGCGTCGTTGAGCGCCTTGTCGGCGATGAATTTCGCTTGGCCAGACTTGAGGGTGGCGTACAGAGCCCGTCCGATAGAATCGGATGGAGCAAGGCGCGAGAGGGAAACGAAGATTTCCGCGAGTTCGCGGTCGTCATTGGCGGAGATGATGCCCTCGACGATGACGGCCTTGGGCAAACTGTCGTCGAGGGGTGCGTTCGCGATGGCGGCACGGCGGAGACCGCGGTTTTTCGAGGCGAGCCCGGTGGTGGTGATTTCTGCGTCGATGGCGTTGAGACCTTGCAGAGCGTAGAACGCATGGGTGGCGGACTTGCGACCAGCGGCGGCTCCGGATTTCACGAGCTCCTTCAGCTTCGGCACTGCGGCGGCGGAGCCGGACTCGACGATGAGGCGCTGGGCGTTGAGACGCCAGAAGAGGTTGGGGTGGGAAAGGCCGGCGAGCAGGCTGTCGAGATTGGCGGGGTTGAGCTTCGGGTTAGCATCATCGCTACTGTCTTTCGGATAGACACGGTAGATACGACCCATGCTGGTGTCCCGGAGCGGACTCTCGTAGGCGTTGCCTCTGCCGGTTTTCGCGTCGTAGCCGGCGGATTTCACATTGGGTGTCGGGTTGTGCTGGATGATGAGGTTATACCAATCGCAAATCCAGACGGCACCGTCCGGGCCGGTTTCCGCCTGCACCGGGCCGGACCAACCGTCGCCGCTGCTGTAGATATTGTTAGCCGATTGTTTGGAAACGAAGCCCGCGCCCTTCTGGCGGATGTCGAAATTTCCGACGAGCTTGCCCGTGGGCTCGCAGACGAAGGCAGTCTTGTCCTGATAGTCCTTCGGCAAACGCTCCGAAGTGTAGAACGCATGCCCGGCAGCGGCGGTGTAGCGGTCGAGCTGGTCCACTTGCCGAATGTCCATCGAGCTGGGGAAAAATTTCGGATTTCCGTCTTCGTTAGGCGTGCGCGGCTGGGCGACGCCGGAGCTTTCGTAAAATGACTTCGCAAAGGTCATATACCATGACGGGTTGCCATTTGCGGTGGAACCGAGGATATCGAAGTCCGAGTTGAAGCCGAGGCCCCACGTATTGTTAGTTGTGTTTTGCAGAAACTCGAGCTTGCTGCCGTCAGGGCGGAAACGGAAGACGCCGGTATTGAATTTCTGATCCTCTCCACCGATTTGGCCTTCGAATCCGGCATATCCGACGGTCGCGTAGATCCAGTTGTCGAAGCCGTAGCGAAGGTTGGATACACCGGCATGGGTGTCGTTGGTCTTGAAGCCGGAGAAAAGCACTTTGCGAACGTCCGCCTTGTCGTCGCCATCGGTGTCCTTGAGGAAAAGCACTTCGTAGGCGTTGGTGCAGATCACACCGCCGTTGGCGAAGACCATGGAGGAAGGGATGGAAAGCTTGTCGGCGAAGAGCGTGAATTTGTCCGCTTTGCCGTC
This sequence comes from Verrucomicrobiales bacterium, assembly GCA_038237425.1. GTDB lineage: Bacteria > Verrucomicrobiota > Verrucomicrobiia > Verrucomicrobiales > Akkermansiaceae > Luteolibacter. The sequence goes on along the minus strand of JBBRYQ010000009.1, from coordinate 87,412 downwards.
GCCGTCGGTGTCCTCGCAGATGTGGATTCGGTCGTGGCCCATGTTGTCCGCCTGGAGATTGTTAGGATAATCGACACTTTCCACCACATAGGCGCGGCCACGGAGGTCCCAACAGACGTAGATCGGATTGACGATGTCCGGCTCGCTGGCGAAGAGGGAGATTTCATAACCGACAGGAACCTGCGCCATCTTGATAGAGTCGGCAGGAGAGAGCGGTTTCTGGGCCCGGGTGATCGTCTTATGATCGCGGTAGCCGGGGAGAATCGCATCTTCGTTTTCCAGCTTGGGGATTTTCAAAGCAGCGAGCTTGGCGCGGACTTCCGGACCCACGCTCCATAGAATGGCGCGGCGAAGAAGATCGTGAAAAGCAGGCTGCTCCCAACAGCGCATGTCGTGGCCATAGGCAGTGTAGAAAACGTTACCCTTGCCCTGCTTGCGCACCCAAGTCCATGGCTCCTGCTCGCGTTTTTGCAACAGCGAGCGGTCGTTCGTGAGTCGGTCGTGGACGTAGGTTTCATCCCATGTTTCAAAGCCTTCGTACCCGCGCATGATCGGGTGCTCCGGCGCGACGATGGTCGTCTTGAATACCGCGGTCTGATGGGACTTGAAGCGCCCGCCGACCAGATTCACAAACGCCTCCGAGCCACCGAAGCAGGCGGACGCACAATGGATCGGCAAAAACGCGCCGCCGTCCTCGACGTAGCCGAGCAGCGCCTTTTCCTGCGAAGGCTCCATCGCCTCATTCTGCTTCCAGTTTCCATACATCATCACGGCGTCGTAGTGATCCAGCACGTCGCGGCGGATGTCAGCTAGATCCTCGGTGTAGGAAATATTGATGCCATCCGCTCCGAGCGCTTTTTTCAAAACGCGGTAGCGCTCGACCGGATCGTGGCCGGGATGGTTCGCCGTGGGTGCTCCGAGAAATAGAACCTCCACGCGGCGGGCATTTTCAACGGGTAGCTTGACGGGTTGTGAAAAGCCGAGTCCGGTGACGAGAATCCCGAGTGGGAAAAGAAGAAGTTTTTTCATGCGTTACAGTAGCGTCGAATGGGAACGTGGCACGTTGCGGTAGACCTTTCAATGTGCTTCATCGGGCGAAGGATCGCTTGTAAGTTTGCGGGCCGTTTGTGTAGAATTCCGTCAGATGACCTCTGAAGAACATCAGAAAAGCTGGCTGGAGCAACTCTCGCGCGGCCAATTTCGGCATTTGTTTGACCACCTCGCCGGCACGCTTTTTTTCGCCAAGGACCGTGACAAGAAACTCATCGCCGGAAACCCCGATTTCATCGCCCGTTGCGGATTCCATCATGAGCATGAAATCATCGGCCTCACCGACAGCGCGATCTTCTCACCCAAGCTCGCTGAAAAATACGGCCGCGACGACGAGCAAGTGCTCACCACCGGCAAGGCCCTGCTCGGCATCATCGAGCTTTTTCCTAACACCGAAGGCAAACCCGAGTGGTTCGTCACCGACAAGCTGCCACTTTTCAACACCACCGGCGGGATCTGCGGCTTGTGCGGCACGGTCCGCAGTTACGAAGCCCAGCGCGCGGCGATGCAGCCCTACCTCGAACTCGCCGTCGTAGCGGACCATTTAAAAATGCACTTCCGCGAAAAGCTGGATGTGCCGTCGCTAGCGAAAATGGCTCACATGTCGGTGCGCCAGTTCGAGCGGAAATTCCGTTCGACGTTCCAGATGACACCCCGCGACTACATGATCCGGATGCGCGTCATCGCCGCCTGTGAGCTGCTAGTGCGGAGCAACGAGCCGGTCACCAACGTGGCGCTCGAGTCGGGATTTTACGATCACAGTGACTTCGCCCGCCAGTTCCGTAGGCAGATGGGGCAGACCGCGAGCGAATATCGGGCGGAGCGGCGCAAGGAAGTGCCCGGGCCGCTTCTCAGCAAGCTCCGTTAATATCCGGGAAGATCCCGTGGTGACGGAATTTTACACAACCCTGCCGCGAATCTCCTATCGAGTCGGAGGCTCCTCCCGCACAGTGCCCACCTGGAAGATGTCTTCCGGAAACCCTTTTCTTCCACAGTAAAACGCCATGTCAGGAATCAACATTGCCATCGTCGGCCTCGGATTCGGAGCCGAGTTCATCCCGATCTATCAGCGCCATCCGGACGCCAACATGTATGCCATCTGCCAGCGCACGCAGTCCAAGCTGGACGAGGTGGGCGATAAATATGGCATCGATAAGCGCTACACTTCCTATGAAGAACTGCTAGCCGATCCGGACGTGCACGCCGTGCATATCAACTCACCCATCCCCGATCACGGCAAGCAGGCGATTGCGGCGCTCAAGGCCGGAAAACACGTGGCCTGCACCGTGCCGATGGCCACCAGCCTCGACGAGTGCAAGCAGATCGTCGATCTCGTGAAGGCAACCGGTTTGAAATACATGATGATGGAAACCGTCGTCTATGCCCGCGAGTTCCTCTTTATGAAGGAGCTCTACGACAAAGGCGAGCTGGGCAAGATCCAGTTCCTCAAGGCCTCTCACCAGCAGGACATGGAAGGCTGGCCGGGCTACTGGCCAGGTCTGCCGCCGATGTTCTACGCCACCCACTGTGTCGGCCCCATCCTCGGCCTCACCCGCGGCGAGGCGGAGTATGTTTCGTGTTTCGGTTCCGGCACCATCGCGGAAGAAATGCACGCCTGTTATGGCTCCACGTTCGCCGTCGAGAGCTGCCACATCAAGTTCAAGGACAGCGATTTGTCCGCACAGCTTCACCGCTCGTTGTTCGACGTGGCGCGCCAGTACCGTGAGTCGTTCGAAGTTTACGGCACGAAACAATCCGTCGAGTGGCCGCTCATCGAGCACGATCCTCTGGTCATCCACACCGCGAAGCTGCCGGAACCGGAGATTCCAGCAGAAGTGAAATGCCCGGACTTTGCCCACTACCTTCCAGAGGAAATCCAAGCCTTCACTACCGGCGGTGTCTATGGAGGCGATGGCAAGGACGAGCACCTTTCCTTCACGCAGGGCGGCGGCCACGGCGGCTCACATCCTCACCTTGTCCATCAGTTCGTGAACATGCTCAAGACTGGCGCCGATTCCTATCCGAACGCCGTCGAGAGCGCGAACATCACCTGCACCGGCATCCTCGCCCATGAGTCCGCACTCAAGGGCGGCGAGATCGTCCGCCTGCCGGATTGGACGCACCGCGCCTGATCGCTTTTCCGGGAAATGGTATATTATGGTAGAGAGCCGCATCCCGTCGGGGTGCGGCTCTCATCGTATTCCCTCACAGTCTCGGCATGGGTTGCTCGACGCTTGTGAATGGGAGGGCGAGGGAGTGACGTGAATCCCTCGCGATTCACCCGCGGGAGCCAATGCGATGAATGAAATTTTGAAAACCGCCGCCGTCCTGTGGGCCGGGGCGGGATTGTTGGATTTTGCTTCCGCCGATGCCACTGGATTGTTAGTGGGAAAGCTCGCGGATGGGTCGAAAATGGACCAGCTGTGGTCGTTGCCAGTGCTCTATCATGACCCGGCGAATCCCCTCGTCCAGGATCTGGCGGTGGTCGGACAGCTCCAGACCCAATACGCGTATGGCTCCGACGACTCGGGGAACTACGGCACGGCGGACAGGCCCAAGGAAGGAAACTGGGGCGACATCGAGGTGCGTCGATTCCGTCTCGGGCTGAAGGGACAGATGTTCGGCAAACTAACATTTCTCAACCTGACAGATCTCAATCCCGATCTATCACCACGGATCTACAAGCGCACCCCGGAGACTTTTTTCACCTGGACGGAAAATGACGCGTTTGCTCTATCAGCGGGGAAGACCGAGCTGAAGTTCAACCGCGAGCAGGAATATTCGTCGCGGGAATTCCTGCCTTTCGAACGCTCGGCGCTGGGCAACATGTTCTACGGCGGGGAACTGACCGGGATGTGGGCATCCGGCAAGGGCATCGGCGGCGGCTGGCTTTATTTCCTCGGTGCTTACAGCAATGACCGCGAGGACGAATGGTCCCACTTCGATGGCGGAGCGATGATCCTCGCGAAGATCGGCTACAACTACACAAAGGCCAGCGGCTTCGACCTCGCTGAGGTAAAGGCCCAATACCTGCGCAACACGGATCCCGGCTATGCGGCTTCCCTCGATTGCCTACCATCGCCTTCCTACTCGGACTGCATCTCCATTTCTAACCAACTCAGCAAGGGCCCTTATGGACTGACCACGGAATTCCTCTGGGGAAACGGCGCTAACGGTCGCCCAGATGTCTGGGGGATTTCCGCAATGCCGACCTATTCGTTTTCAGAAAAACTGCAGTTGATCACGACATTCGAAGCCGCCGCCAGCAGCGGCGACAATGGAGTGTTCCTACCCGCGCGCTATGAGGCACTGTCGCCCGGCGCAGGCGACAAGAGCGGTGACGCCTATCTGGCCGGATACGCTGGGCTCAATTACTATATCCGCAGCCACCAGATGAAACTCATGTCCGGCGTCAAATACAGCTATCTCGACGGTGGGCCCGGCGGTGGGGATTTCAACGGCTGGACGTTTCTAGCAGGCGTGAGGTTGGCGTTCTAATCGTTTTTTAGAACGATGCGGTAGTTCGCCTTTCCCGCGCGGAGATGGTCCAGCGCGGCGTTCACATCTTTCATTGCAAACGTCTCTATCACCGGCGCGATCTGGTGACGGGTGCAGAAATCCAGCATCGTCGCCACCGTCGCAGGAGATCCAAGCGGCGATCCTGAAATCGATTTCCTCCCGCCAATCAGCGAAAACGCCGCGACCGGCACCGGCTCTAACACCGCCCCCACAAAATGCAGCCGCCCGCTTGGCGCGAGTGCGGCGATGTAGGCGTCCCAGTCCAAGGCGACGTTTGCAGTAACGAGGATGAAATCGAGCGAGCCCGCAATCTTCGCCAACGCCGCCTTATCGCGGGTGCCGACGATATGGTGCGCGCCGAGTTTTTTCGCCTCCGCCGCTTTCGCCTCGCTGGAGGTGAACGCGGTGACCTCGCAGCCCCATTTATTGAGAAACTGCAACGCCATGTGGCCGAGCCCGCCGATGCCGATCACGCCCACACGGTCGGTCGGCTTCACGCCGAAGTCCGTGATCGGCGCGAAAACCGTAATGCCGCCGCAGAAAAGCGGACCAGCACTGAGAGGATCGAGTTTTTCCGGCAGCTTGATCGCCCACTCCCAATTCGCGCGCACCCGGTCGGCGAATCCTCCGTGGCGGCCGACGATGGTCTGCTCGCCCTTGGCGCAGAGATTGTGGTGGCCGGATAAACAGGGGTGGCACGACATACAACTCCCGGCGAACCAGCCGAGCCCCACGCGGTCGCCGACAGCAAGCCCTTTCACTTGATCGCCTGCTTTTTCGATGATCCCGACGACTTCATGCCCGGGAACGAGCGGATAGCTAGAATTTCCCCAGTCATTGTCCAGCATCGACAGGTCCGAGTGGCAGATCCCGCACGATTCCACCTTCAGTTCGACCTGTTCCGGACGCAGCGGACCGGGATTGAATTCGAATTCCTGTAATGCTTGTCCCGCTTTCGTCGCGGCCCACCCGTGAAAATTTTCGCTCATCCGTGTAGTTTAGAGAAAAAACGCTACCGCGCAAATTCCGTCTTCGGAAAAATTCAAAAGCCCAACTCCCATTGCGCAGCGCAAATAGCCACCGAATCTGAAAATATTTCAATTTCAACTCTCACCACCCAGGTGCTTTCGGATATTAAAGCAACACCCATGAAACGCTTTCGTCTTCTCTCCACCGCCGCAGTCACCACGGCATCTCTTTTCCTCCTCGCACCTCCGGTAGAGGCGGCGAAAAAGAATCGCAAGGGTTCCTCGGAAACCCCCATCGCTCCGGACTCGACTCCCGCTTCGTCAAAAGCACCGTATTCTTGGACCTCCTCAAATGGGGAAAAGCTCGAAGGGAAGTTCAAGGCCTTTGAAAATGGCATCGTCACTGTGGAGGGAAAGGACGGTCGTAATTTGCGCTTTCCAGTGGCCCGACTGAGTGCGGAGGACCAGCAGTTTGCGTTAGCATGCATGCGTGCCCGGCCTCGCCAACCGATGGCACAGGACGTCATCGCGAAAGCCGCAGCCAAGCTGGATGAATCGATCAACACGTCTCTCAATCAGAACAACACGCCTCCCAATCCCGCCACTTCTGAATCACAGTTTTTACGCCGCATCTATCTCGACGCCATCGGGCGGATCCCCACGGCAGGAGAATCTCAGTCATTTCTATCCGACCGCTCACCCGATAAGCGAGCCAAGCTCATCAATTCTCTGCTGAATTCCCCCGGCTACACGATGCACATGTATAACTGGCTGGCCGACATGCTGCGGGTGAAAGACGATTACGGAAAAGGCGCAAAATCATTTCTCTACGAGGATTGGCTGAAGGAACAGATCGCCATGAACGTCCCGTGGGACGTGATGGTGCATGACATGCTCACGGCTGATGGAAAACTCAATGAGAACGGTGCCGCCGGATTCCTCCTCCGCGATGCCCAGATGCCGCTTGATGGTGTTTCAAATTTACTAACAACATTTTTGGGAGCGAACGTTTCCTGCGCCCAATGCCATGATCACCCGTTCGCCGAATGGTCGCAGCATGATTTTTATAGCATGGCATCCTTCTTCGGTGCGACGAATGGCTACCACGAAGACGTTTTTCGAAAAATCAAAAGGCTATCAAAGTCCGAGGATCTTGCTGCCGGTGGAAAATTATTGGTCAAGCAGGTTCTCAGCTCGAATCCTTATAACTTGGTAGATCTTCCAACGAACCATTTGAAGTTCCCTGAAGATTATAAATACAAGGACGCGAAACCCGGTAATGCGGCCAGCCCCGAGCTGATCCGTTGGGTAGATACCCCGAAAGACAATCCCTCTTATAACATATCGGTCGCCAAGCCCTCGCAGCTCCGCAATCAATTTGCCGATTGGATGGTGCACCCGGAAAATCCGAGGTTTGCCGCCTCGATTGCCAATCGCGTTTGGAAAAAGGTTTTCGGAATCGCCGTGCAGGAACCCGTATCCGATCTCGACGATCCCGCCCAAGCGAGCAATCCGGAATTGCTCACCCATATCACCACCTACATGAAGCAGGCGAAGTTCGATCTGCGCGAGTTCCAGCGCATCCTCTTCAACACCGCCGCCTATCAGCGTCAGGCTTCCACCGCGCCGGAGGATCCAAAAACTTTTCGTTTTCAAGGACCGACTCTCCGCCGTATGAGCGCGGAACAGGCATGGGACTCCATCGTAACTCTTGTCACCGGAGACGTGGCGGATCAACTCCTGCTACGGCGTGGCGACCGCCTCCAACAGATGGCGATGAGTGATGACGAATTGACCCTAGCCTCAGTGAACAAATTGGTCGAAGAAATGAAATCGCAAAACCCGAAAGCGAAGAAAGGACTATTTGCGGGCGGCGGGAAAAAGGGCGGTGGTAATCCCAATGCCATGGCCTTAGCCTACGAAGGCGGCAGACCGGAAATCCGCTCAGGCCTACTGTTAGCTCGCGCCAGTGAGCTTCAGCAGCCCGCGCCAGAAAATCATTTCCTGCGGCTGCTCGGCCAGAGTGACCGCCTCGTTTCTGATACAAACACCACCGACGGTAGCGTCCCACAACTTCTCCAGCTCATGAACGGCCCGGTGCAGGAAATGATCACGCAAGGATCAATCTCCCTAACCAACGCGAGCAAGGCCACCAGCCAAACCGATCAGATTGCCTCGCTATATGTCAGTTTCCTCGCCCGCCAACCGCGCGCGGAAGAATCCATCCGCGCTGTCACTGCCCTGAATAAAGGACTAACACTCCCTGATCTCGCATGGGTGCTCCTGAACTCCCGCGAGTTTCTTTTCGTCCCATAAAGCTCAATTCCCAACCCACACCCGTCATGAAATCAGATTTCCTCCACCTCAGCGCAGTGTCACGTCGCACGTTTGTCGAACGTATGGCGCGCACCGCATTCGGCATCAGCCTGCTGCCATTTATCCCAGGCCAAAATCTGTTCGCGGAAGAGGCAGCCTCACCCGCTCCCGCCGCTGCGGGAGGACCCGGATTTGGCAAGACCAAGGCCGTTATCATGCTTCAGCTCGCAGGCGGACTTAGCCAGATCGACAGCTTCGATCCCAAGACCGGCGCGTCCAAAGGCCCAGGAGAAGCGATCAGCACCAAAGCTGGATTCCAAGTTTCCTCATTCCTGCCGGAGACGGCCAAAATCGCCGACAAGATCACCGTCATCCGCAGCATGACCGCCAAGGTCGGCGTCCACGAACAAGCGCGCTACCTGATGCGGACCGGATTCGAGAAACGCGGCACCATCGTCCATCCCACCCTTGGTGCATGGGCGCAGCACTACCTCGGTGCCAGCCATCAGACTCTCCCTAGCAGTGTTTGCGTCAATCGTCCTTCCAATCACGGCAACGGTTTTTTCCCTGCCACCCTGAGCCCGCTTCCCATCCTCGATCCGGATGAAGGTTTGAAAAACGCCGTCACTAAAACGGATGCTTCCATCCTTCAAAAACGTCTGGCACTTCTAGCGGAAATGGACAAGCAATTCACCGCTAATGCGAAAGACCCCGCTGTTTCCGCCTACGACGAGTTTTATGAAAGCACCCTTCGCCTCATGAAGAGCAAGGACCTCGAATGCTTCGATCTGAGCAAAGAACCAGAAGCACTCCGCGAAAAATATGGCCAAAACCGCTTCGGTCAAGGATGCCTGTTAGCACGCCGACTCGTTGAAGGCGGCGTCCGTTTCATCGAGGTGGAAAGCGGCGGCTGGGACATGCACAAGGACATCAAGGGCGGTATGGAAGATCGTGGTTCGGAATTCGACACCGCCTTCGCGGCACTTGTTAGCGACCTCGAATCCCGTGGGCTTCTTGACAGCGTCATGGTTGTGGTCGCCACCGAGTTCGGCCGCAAGCCACAGTTCGACGGCAGCGGCCGTGGCCATCACCCCATCGTCTTCTCCAGCGTCATCGCCGGCGGCGGTGCCAAGCGCGGCTATATACATGGCGCCAGCGATGCCGCAGGTGGCCACGTCGAGAGCGATCCCGTCACTGTCGGACAACTCCATGCTACCGTCGCCCACGCCTGCGGCTTGCCCATCGCTACCCCCGTCATCAGCCCTAGCGGCCGCCCCTTCACCATTGGCAACAAAGGTCAGCCCGTTACCAGCTTGTTCAGCTAAGCGATTGCCGTTTCTCGCAGCAATAGAATCGAAAGCCCGCGTTGCTGCCGTTTGCGCGGTGGCTGAGGAAACGGAATTCACTATCGGCAAGGAATACGCGGACGCGCCGGAGACAAAGGTTCAGGAGGGCGTGCCGCACGGGCGGATCTTTGAATTCACCATGGATTCGAAGGACAGCCGGATTTACGAGGGAATCGCGAAGGACAAAAAAGGAATTGTTCCCTATCAGCGCAAGGTCGCGGTTTATGTGCCGTCGCGATACAAGCCCGGCGATGAGGTTCCGTTCATCGTCGCGCAGGACGGGTTAGGTTATCGTGAACTCTCCCCAGCGCGCTCGAATGGCTCTGGCAGGGATATCCGGTGAAGTGATCTGACGGACAGCGGAATTCATACTACCAGCCATCGAACCGCCGGAGCCTACCCATAAGTATTCGACATCCTAACACATCCACAAAATTTCACCCTCACAGCGCCCCGCGTTCCGCTTCCTTCAGCAGACGCATGTAGCGTTTCTCAAGCATCTGCGCCTTCGCATCATCGCCCGCAGTGCGGTAATAGGAGCAGATCATCTTGTAGATGGAGCTCTCGGTGTTCGCACGGAACCAGTCTTTCGAACCGGTTTCCACGACACGGAAAAATGCGAGCTCGATATCGCGGGCTGCCTTGCGCGAGGTTTCCGGATCCTTTCTGGCGAAGGAGAAGTAGTCTTCCGCCATTTTTTTGAAGGCAGTGATGCTGCCGCCGTACTCTCGCAGGGAGCGGTCGTATAACTGTGAGATTTGCTTCGCCGCATCCGGCGAGCCTTTTGATAGAATGAGGTCCACCTCCCGCTTGAGTGTATCCGCGACGAGGTCCTTCTGTTCACCAGCATTCCGTTCGAGGCGGCGGCGTTCTCGGCCGAGGGAGCGGCGGGATTTTCGATTTCTTGGCACAAGTGAGCGCGAAAAAAGCACCTCCCTTTCCCACCTCATCCTGCCACCCTATCAATACGGCCCGCGGATATGCTCCTGCACGTTGACTTGATAGAACTCATCCATCTTCGCATGCAACTCCACCGGAAGTTTTTCCAATCCCGCCGCTGCTGCATTTCCCGCTGCCTGCGCAGGGGAACTCGCTCCAGGAATGATCACCGAAACCGCGTCGTGATCTAGAATCCAACGCAACGTCATCTGCGCCATCGTCATCCCTTCCGGCACGAATTCCTTCAACGCGTCTGCCAGCTCCACGCCTTTTTCAAACGGCAATCCGGCGAAAGTCTCGCCGACGTTGAATGCCTGTCCGTCGCGGTTGTAGTTCCGGTGATCGGTCGCTGCGAAGGCCGTGGTCTTGGTGAATTTTCCTGAAAGCAATCCACTCGCCAACGGCAGCCGGACGATGATGCCCACGCTCTTTTCCTGCGCCTGCGGCAGTAGCTCGGTAGCAAGCCTGAGCCGGAAGGGATTGAAAATCACCTGAAGTGATAGAAGTCCTTCCTGTTTGAGGCAGATCAATCCCTGCTCCACGCTTTCCACACTGGCACCGAAGTGTTTGATTAGGCCTTCTGATTGGAAATCGCGCAGCCAATCGAAAACCGCGCCGTCCAACAGCACCTCCGGCGGGATGCAATGAAGCTGGACAAGATCCAGCGCATCGACGCCGAGGCGCTTGATCGAACGGAGTAGTGATTCCCTAACGGTCTCGCGGCTGTATTTATCCGGATAGAGCACGGCTTCGCGCCCGACCTTCGTTGCGACGGTGATCGGTGTCTCACAGGTTTTCAAAAAGCGTCCGATCAGTTCCTCACTCCGGCCCGCACCATAGACATCGGCAGTGTCGAAAAAATCCGTGCCGCTGGCGACAGCAGCATCGAGGATGGCAAACGCGGTGGCATCTTCCATCGGCCCGAAATCGCCGCCGAACTGCCAGCAGCCGATTCCCACTTCACCGATTTCAAATCCACCCTTGCCCAATGTGCGCTTTGTCATGGCGTTGTTCCTAAACCCGCAGCGGAAGTTTGTCCACAGGCGTGATACGGACATTTCTGTTTGTCCTTCGGGTGGCTGTGGCTTGTGAAAGAACAGACGGGAATGTCTGTGCTACGGGTGGGTTTTGGCCATGCCATCTATCACTCGGATCGCTTCGTTGATGAAAAGTTCCACCATCGGGGAATGGGTGCCAAGCGTGAGTGCGTAGAAGCTGATTTCCGGAAAACCGGGCAAGGGCAGCACGCGTAGGCCGGGCGGGCGCTTGATGCCGGGGATGTCGAGCACGAGGCCCGCGCCGTAGCCTTCGGAAACGAAGCGGGCAACGAGATCGAGACTGGCGAGCTCGAGCATGGGAAACCATTCGATCTTCCGCTGTTGGAGTTCCTGCTGGAAAGCGACCACCGCAGACTCGCCGCGCGGCAGAGTGACGAGTGGGAGATCGATGCGGTCGAGGTTGAGAATTTCCTCCGCGCTCGCAGGACCGGTCTTCGCCGGGACGAGCAGGACGAGCGGCAGGCGCAGGAGTTCGTGATGGCGGATGTCCTCGTCCTTCGCGCCGAGGCTGGTAGAGAGGCCGATGTCGATTTGCCCGGAGCGGAGGCGGCTTTGGATTTCCTCGTAGCGGCCGGATTCCAAGGTGAAATGGAAGCCCGGCAGCCGCGCGCGCACCCCGGCGAGCAAGGCGGGCAGGTAGTCGCGCTGGACGATTTCCGGGCACGAGATCCGCAAACTGTGGTCCGCACCGCCGCGGATGCGCTCTGCCATGGCGGGGAGTTTTAGGAAAAATGGCTCGATGAAAGCGAACAAGGTTTCGCCCTCGGGCGTGAGTGCGAAGGGCCGGCGGTGAAACAACGTTTTACCCAGCGAGTCTTCCAGTTGCAGGATTTGCGCGCTGATTGCGGGTTGTTGGATGCCGTAGGGCATCTGGCGCGCCGCAGCGCTCACCCCGCGACAACGGGCGACGTGATAGAAAAGTTCGAGGTGATGGATGTTCATGGACGGAGGCTCTCCTTTCGTCTATTGAAGCAGTCGATGCTGGCATTGAAAGATTCAATTAACGCCCCGGGCAGGTTGTTTGCTAGAACGAGACCGTAACCAATCCCGTTCCACCGAATGAAAACCGAAACCTCCCCGCCCATCCCGCTCTGGCTCAAAATCGCCTACACCGGATTCCTCGCCGTCATGATCCCCGTTTACTGGATCAACTACGGCCCTACAAATTTCCTCTACTTCTGCGATGTTGCGCTGCTGCTCACGCTCGTCGGTATCTGGAAAGAGAACGCTCTGCTCGTCTCGCTGCCCGCCGTCGGCATCCTGATCCCGCAGGCGCTGTGGTGTGCAGATTTCCTCGTGCAGCTCTGTGGTGGAAAAATGACCGGGATGACCGCCTACATGTTCGATGCGGACCGCTCGCTCTTCCTACGCGGGCTCTCGCTCTTCCATGGCTGGCTGCCGTTCCTCTTGTTCTATCTGGTCCGAAAACTGGGGTACGACAAGCGTGCTTTGTTAGGATGGACGGTGATCTGCGTCGCGCTCTGCCTCATCGCCTATTTTCTCCTGCCACCCGCCGGTGCCGTGCTCGCCGATCCGAAATTGCCGCGCAATGTGGACTACGTTTTCGGCATGGACGATGCGAAGCCACAAACGCTCTTGCCACCGCTGGCCTATCTTGGAGCATGGATCACAGCACTGATCAGCATCGTTTTCGTGCCCACTCATTTTATCCTGAAAAAAATCTGCCCACCTACCCACTGACATGTCCGACGAATCCACCAAATCCTGGCCACGCGGCTTCTGGAACCTGATGTTCACCCAGTTCCAGGGCGCGTTCTCCGATAACGCGCTCCGCTGGCTGGTCATCTTCCCCGTGCTCGCTTCCGTCACCCTCAGCGAGACCGACAAGGAAAGCTTCGCGGGCCACGCGTCGCTGTTGTTCGCCGTGCCGTTCCTGTTATTCGCCACCGTCGGTGGCTGGATGGCAGACCGATTCAGCAAGCGCTCGGTGATGATCGGCGTGAAGGTCGGGGAAATCGGTATCATGCTCTTCGCCGCATTCGCGTTGAAACTCGAACATCAATCGCTGCAGCTCGCGGCGATCTGCCTGATGGGAGTTCACAGCACCATCTTCGCGCCTGCGAAATACGGCATTATGCCCGAAGTCCTGCCAACCTCGAAGCTGTCCGCTGGAAATGGCATTCTCGAGCTGCTCACCTTCATTGGCATCATCCTCGGCACCTTCGCCGGTGGCTGGCTGGCGGAATCTCTCGTCCACCGCGAAGTATGGTCAGGCATACTGTTAGCCGGACTCGCAGCCGTAGGCCTGATCACCAGCATCGGCATCGCCAAAGTTTCCGCCGCCGATCCAGTAAAAAAATTCAACCCTAACATCATCGGCGAAATTTGGAATAATCTCAGCGTGATGAAAGCCGACCGCGATCTGTGGCGGGCGAACTGGGGAAACACCGCGTTTTTTTTCGTGGCAACGTTAGTTCAGATCAATCTCGCGCTTTTCGCACAGAAGGTCTTCCACCTGAAACCCACGGAACAGGCCTCGCTTCAAGCCGCCCTCAGCTTGGGCATCGGCATTGGCAGCATGCTGGCTGGCAGGCTTTCACGCGGCCGCATCGAATATGGATTGATCCCACTCGGTGCTGGATTGATGGCGCTCGCCGGGGTCTATCTGGGCTGGCCCGGAATCTCGAAGCCGCTCTTTGCTGGAGCGCTAGGATTACTAGGCCTCGGCGGTGGACTGTTTATTGTGCCGATCGTTTCAGTCCTCCAGCACCGCCCATCGCCGCAAACGAAAGGTGCAGTGCAGGGCGCCGTTAGCTGGCTGTCATGGGTAGGCATCGCTGCCGCAGCCATCACGCAAAACCAACTCGCTTCTACCCTGCACTTTAGCTACGGCCAAATCTTCTGGGTCTGCGGCGCGGTCGCGGGACTAGCTGGACTTTTCGTCACGTGGTCACGACCACAAGCCGTGCCCGAAATGTTCGCTCGTTGGAAAAATCGCTGATTCATATTTCCCATGCAAAGCGTCGTCATCGACAAGCCCTACACCTTCATCCCGCCGCGCTTCAGCCGTTTCTGGCACTGGGTGGTGCGCCGGATCCTACCGCGCAACCTGCGCAAGGAATTCGGCATCACCGCAGTGGAATGCATCGGCGCGGAAAAGTTGCGCGCCTCGTTAGACGCAGGCCACGGCATCATGATCGTGGGAAATCATTGCCGCCCTTGCGATCCGATGGTGCTCGATTTCCTCGCAGCCGAAGTGAAGCGACCGTTCAATGTCATCGCGAGCTGGCATGTTTTCATGACAAGCAAAATCCAGCGCTTCTTGCTGCCGCGCATGGGTGGATTCAGCGTCTATCGAGAAGGCATGGACCGGGAATCCCTCAAGTGCGCGGTCAAGATTGTGGCAGATGGAAAGTTTCCGTTAGTAATCTTCGCCGAGGGCATCATCACCCGCTGCAACGACCGCTTAGTCAATTTCATGGAAGGCCCGGCGTTCATGGCGCGGACCGCCGCAAAACAGCGCAAAGAAGGAAAAGTCGTCGTTCACCCGGTCTTCATCCGTTACTTTTTCGAGGGCGACCTTCGCAAGACCGTCACCCCGGTGATTGAAGAAATCGAACAGCGGTTCTCTTGGCAATCGCAGGCACAGCTACCACTCCGCGAGCGAATCCAAAAAATCGGCGGGTGCCTTTTATCACTCAAGGAAATCGAATACTTCCAGTCGCCGCAGACGGGAACTTTCCGCGAGCGCTTGCAGCGCATGATCGACCATTTACTAACGCCTATGGAAATCCAGTGGTGCGCTTCCCGCCATGACGGCGATGTCATGGCCCGTGTAAAACGTCTGCGCTCCGCCATCCTACCGGAACTGGTGACGGGTGAGCTAAACGAATCCGAACGCGCCGAACGCTGGCGGCATCTTGCTGATTGTTATCTCGTCCAACAACTCCATTGTTATCCTGGCGATTACATCGAAAACCCTACGCCGGAGCGCATTCTCGAAACCGTAGAACGCTACGAAGAAGACCTCACCGACGTCGCCCGCGCCCATGCGCCGATCCGCGCCATCATCACAGTCGGCGACGCCATCGAGGTGAGTGCAGCCCGTGACAAATCGCAGGAACACGATCCGCTCACCGCGGAAATCCGTAGGCAGATGGAGGCACTGCTAGAATCCACCAAGGCGCATCGCAGGATCAGTCCGACCGGAATAGACATCTCATGATCCTTATTCTGCTGCGTATTTTCTGTATCGGAGCCGCGCTCGTCGTCTGGTTCTGGACGCAGAAACTTATCGCCTCCAAAAGCGACGACATTGAAGGCATCGGCGATTGGGTCCACCGGCTGACTGCAAATTGGCATCGTTATTTTTTCGAGCATGAAAAGGCAGCGAACCGCCTGCTCATCATCAGTTCATTGTGCATCGACGTGCTCGGTCTATCACTGATCGCGGCGGCGATATTTGGGAAAAGTTTCGCACCGTTTCTTGGCATCCTCATCGTCTTCAGCCTGCGTCAGATTTCCCAACTCTGCTGCACCTTACCACCCCCGCCCGGCATCATCTGGCGGGATCCGGGATTTCCGACGATTCTGGTCACTTACGGAGTCGGCAACGATTTCTTCTTCTCCGGCCACACCGCGCTCGCGGTGTTAGGCGCGATCGAGATCTGCCACATGGCCCCGTGGTGGCTCGGTGCCATCGCCGTGTGTGTCGCGCTTGGCGAAGCGACCGTTGTGCTGATCCTCCGTGCCCATTACACGATGGACGTCATCACCGGAGCCTTCGCCGCATGGTTCGCTGCCGACATGGCGGGGCGCATCGCGCCGTGGATGGATGCGCTTGTCCGGTAATCACTTGCTCCGGTTAGAGCTGGGCGCAGCGTCAGTGGTCGAGTTCAAAAAAGAAAAGGGTTTCATCGAGAGGTGGTGTTTTACCCGATGAAAGCGCGAAACAAAACGCTCCAAACTCCAATCACCTAACTAAATGAAAACGACAATCCGCCACATCGCAGCCACCCTTTTCACCATCGCTGCGCTTGTGCCCACCGCATTCGCCGGTCCGAAATACACCCCGCAATTCTCAAATGGCACGAAAGCGCAGGCCGTTGCTCCGCAGCCCGCCACTGCTGAAAGCTGCAAGATGGATCACGGCAACAAGGACATGAAATGCTGCTCCAATAAAATCGTTTCGACGGCACCTCTGAGACGCAGCGGCCACATGCACACCAAAAAAGTCCACACCTGCTCGATGTGAAGCTCATCGCCACAAAGCCACCGAAACCGAGACTCCATTTGAGAAAATGGAGTCGAGGCGTTACAAACCGACACAACCCACGTAATCCACTCCCATGAACGATTCGGAATTCGATGAGCTGCTGAGACAGACGCGAGACCCAGCTCACCTGCCGCCTTCGTTTCAGCAAGGGGTCTGGCATCGTATTGAAAGCGCGGATGCCACTTGCCCGCCGGAAGTGGTGAAATTCCAGCCCGTCGTGGCCGCCCTCACGCGGCCATGGAGCGCGGTCGCCAGCATCGCCGCGATGGTGACCTTGGGACTTTGGCTTGGTGCGGCGACGGCTCCCGAAACGAGTAATACCAAGACCGCCTATGCCGAGTCCATCAGCCCGTTCGCCCACACAAGTTCCAAATGAGAAAGGCAACACTCATCCTGATCACGGCCGTTCTAGCAGGGACGCTGGCATTCTGTCTCATGCGTTCCCATCAGATCGCTAAGCACGAGGGCGCTCTGATCGATTCCATGCCCGAACTGGCTTGGTTAAAGTCAGAATTAAAACTCAGCAATGAGCAATTCGCTAAGGTTTCGAAACTTCATTCTGATTATCGCCCGAAGTGCATGGAGATGTGCGGAAAAATCGCCACCGCGCACGGAAAATTGGTGACGCTGGCTGGCAGTGGCCACGAAATTTCTCCTGAGCTCGAGTCCGCGATCCGTGACTACGCCGCGACGCGGGCCGAATGCCAGCAGGCGATGTTGACCCATATCTATCAAACCGCCGAAGCGATGGATCCGAAACAAGCGGTCCTCTATTTGGAAACGACTCTACCTTACGCCCTGGACACCATTCCCGGCGGTTCCGTGCACGTGCACCCGCGCTAGAAGTTGCCACCTATGGAAACTTCCGACTCCGAATTGATGGCCCAGATGGCTGGCGGCGATGACCTCGCCTTGAATGCTCTGATGGATCGTTGGAGCAAACGCGTTGCCGCCTTTCTCTACAAAATGACCGGGCAGCGAGAGACTGCGGTGGATCTCGCACAGGAAACCTTCGTCAAACTCTACCAAGCCCGCGATCGCTACCGGCCGACTGGAACATTCAGCACTTATCTTTTTGCGATTGCCACCAATCTCGCAAGAAACCACGCACGCTGGAAAGGCCGCCACCCGACGGTTTCCATGGATGCCACCACAGACGATAGCGAGTCAGCAGTGCCGGAGCTAACCGATTCTCGACAGACACCGAGAGAGGCTGTCCAAGCAGCGGAGAAATTCCGTGCGGTCCATGATGCCTTCATACTCTTGCCGCCGGATTTGCGGGAAGCAATGACCTTGTTCATTTATGAGGGAATGGGATACGCGGAGATCGCGGCAGTGTCTGGATGCAGTCAAAAAGCGGTAGAAACGCGAATCTATCGAGCCAGACAGATTCTAAAAGAGAGGCTGGGCGAGTTCGTTTCGTGATCCTCACACCACCTTGCCTCTCAGTCGCAGGGCATTGCCGATCACGGATACGCTGCTCAGTGCCATTGCCGCACCGGCGACCATGGGATTGAGCAACCAACCAGTAAGTGGATAGAGAACTCCGGCAGCTAACGGGATGCCGACGGCGTTGTAAATGAAGGCGAAAAACAAGTTCTGGCGGATGTTTCGCATGACCTCGCGACTGAGGCCAAGGGCGCGGACGATGCCACGCAGGTCGCCTTTCACGAGGGTGAGTCCGGCACTATGGATGGCGACGTCGGTGCCGGTGCCCATGGCAATTCCCACATCCGCTTCTGCTAGGGCGGGGGCGTCGTTGATACCATCGCCCGCCATGCCGACGACGGCACCTTTTGCCCGCAGCTCGCGGACGACGGCGAGTTTATCGGCGGGTGTCATTTCGGCGCGGATGTCGTCGATGCCGAGTTGCTTGCCGACTGATTGCGCAGTCTGCGGGTTATCTCCGGTTAGCATGACGAGTTTCAATCCCATCGCATGAAGCGCTTGCACGGCTTCATGAGTCGACGCCTTGATGGGATCGACGACGGCGATGTAGCCACTGAGAGAAGAATCTTCGGAAACCCAGACGACAGTGTGGGCCTTTTCCTGAAGTGATAGAGCGGAGGCGGTGAGATGGGCGGGGATGGTGATGCCTTCGCTTTCCAGCCATGTGCGCTTACCGACGCGGACGAGCTTGCCTTCGATTTTTCCCGTCACGCCTGCGCCGGTGACGGAGGTGAAATCGACGACTTGCATGGGCGGCATGCCTTTTTCCGCAGCGCTAACGACAATGGCATGCGCCAGCGGGTGCTCGCTCAATTTTTCAAGTGCGGCGGCGGCCGTTAGGACGTGGTCCTCGTTTCCGGGCACGGCGGAGATGATTTCCTTTGCGACCGGACGGCCTTCAGTGAGAGTGCCGGTTTTGTCGGTGATGAGATGGGTGATTTTCTCCGCTTGCTCCAGCGCGGCGGCTTCTCTAACGAGCACACCGAGCTGGGCACCTTTTCCGACGCCTACCATGATCGACATCGGCGTTGCCAGACCAAGCGCACAGGGACAGGCGATGATGAGCACTGCAATGCTGTTAGAAATAGCAAAGGCGAGGCGCGGTTCCGGTCCCAACAGCATCCAACCAATGAACGTGAGGACGGATGCGAGCACAACGGCGGGAACAAACCAGCCGGCCACTTGGTCGGCGATGCGCTGGATCGGCGCGCGGCTGCGCTGGGCATCGGCGACCATTTGCACAATCTGTGAGAGCAGGGTGTCCGCGCCGATTTTATCGGTACGCATGAGAAACGCACCCGTCTGATTGATCGTCGCGCCGACCACGCGCTCACCGTTCTTTTTACCAACGGGAAGTGGTTCGCCGGTGATCATGGATTCGTCCACGGTGCTGCTGCCTTCAGTGATCACCCCATCTAGCGGAATTTTTTCGCCGGGGCGGACACGTAACAAGTCACCGATTTTGACTTCATCGAGCGGGATGTCCTCCTCGCGGCCATTCGCCACGCGGCGCGCGGTTTTCGCTGCTAGGCCGAGCAACGCCTGGACAGCTTGGCCGGTTTTGCTGCGGGCGTGTGCTTCCATCCATTGACCAAGAATTACTAGAGCAACGATGACAGCCGCTGCTTCGAAGTAGAGGGCGACGTGCCCACCGTGCCTCAGGGAATGGGGAAAGAAACCCGGCATCAGGACGGCCACCGTGCTGTATAGCCACGCAGAGCCGACTCCAAGCGAGATCAGCGTGAACATGTTGAGGCTTTTGTTGAGAAGCGAACGCCACGCCCTAACGAAAATAAACCCACCGGGCCCGACGATGGCAGCGGTCGCGAGGATCATCTGCACCCAGCCGAACATTTTCCCTGGCATCCATTCGCGCACCCGCAGTGCTGGGATCATCTCTCCCATCGCCAAGATGAACACCGGTATCGCCAACGCGGAGCTGATCCACAGCTTGCGTGTTAGAGAAACAATTTCGTGGTCGCCGTCCGAATCGGCGGCGGGCTGCACGGTTTTCGGTTCGAGCGCCATTCCGCACTTCGGGCAGTCCCCGGGATGATCCTGCTCGATTTCCGGATGCATCGGGCAAGTGTAAATAGTGACGGCGGCGGGTTTCCACGCGGGATTCCGATCCAAGGCCATGCCGCATTTCGGGCAATCGTTGGGTTTTTCCGATTCCACACCGGGGCACATCGGGCAGAAGTATTTCGCGCTAGCGGAAGGTTCTACATCGGCATGAGGGTCGTGCTCTAAGTGGCAACCGGAGGAAACGGCCTTTTCGGGAGCGCTTTCGGATTGGCAGCAGGACTTTTTCTTGTCCGGCTCAGGGTCTTTGTTTTGGCAGCAATCACTCATGGCATTAGTTTTCGTTCGATGTGTGGCCTCCGATGAATTCGGCAATCGGGCAACCTTTCAATGCGCCCTTGCCGTCACATCTGGCGACGAGGCTTGCCAGTGCGCCCTCCATGGCTCGGAGACTTTCTATTTTTTGCCTGATGACTGATAGGCGTGCTTCGGCAAAGTCGCGAACCTTTTTACGTGGAGTTTTGATATCGTTGGTTAGATCGAGTATTTGTTTAATGTCTTGCAGGTTGAAACCTAGCTCTTGGGAGCGACGAACGAATAGCAGCCGCTCCAAGTCCCCTTGCCCATACAGCCGGTATCCAGGGGGGCTGCGCTTAGGCTCCTCAATGAGGCCTTTTTGCTCGCAGAAACGGAGGGTTTCCCCGCCCACACCTGCCATTTTTGCCAGTGCGGTGCGTGTCCATGTCGGTGGTAATTTCTGGTTCACTGCATCACACTAGTCCCTGTAGTAAGATACAGGGTCAAGGGGTATTATGCTTACGGCAAAATCGTTTGAAAAATTTAAAGGGTTTTTGAACCCGGCGGAGATCTACCATGAAAGGGCGGTAGTATTCCGCACCGAACCAGACCTCGAAACGAATCGATTATGAAAACCAAAAGCATCCTTACCGCCGCCATCATGTCCGCAATCGTCATTGGCAATGTGCCCAACATCTTCGCCGAAGAGGCCAAGCTTCCCGCCACCGAAGTGAAGCCCGAAGAGAAAAAGGAGACGGTTAAGCCCTACAAACTTGATACCTGCATCGTCTCCGATGAGAAACTCGGCGAGATGGGCAAGGCGTTCGTTTTCACCCACGAGGGACAGGAAATCAAGCTGTGCTGCAAAAAGTGTAAATCGAAATTCGACAAGGACCCCGCCATTTACCTCAAGAAGCTCGAAGGAAAATAGCCGTCATTCGCCCACTTGATTTAGGGACGTCCCGCCCATCCCAGGACGTCCCTCATTTTCACCCCAATCAACCTTTTAGGAAAAGAAGATTGGAATAATCGCCCACTGCATTAGTCTTATTCACGTGATCGTTTTAAAGTCCATCGTCGGCTTGTTTCTGGGACTGGTGATCCAGCTCTCCCAGATTCAACCGTGTGCTGCTGCGGACTCGACGCTTCCCTGCCCGACTGCTGCGGTGACTGTTCACGACTGCTGCAAAGGGAAATCCTCCTGCCCTTGCGCAAGTAAGAGCGAGCAGGCACCAACTCCCGCTCCAGCGATTCCGGCGACGGTCGATCTGAAGCTGAACGTCCCGAAAGCCCGCGAGGCGGATTTTCTCGCCCTGTTTTTCCTTCCTGAAATTTCCGCAGCAGTGCCTGCCACCGCTTTGATCCCCGAGTCCCACATAGGATTCTCAGGAGTGCCGCTGTCCGTGGCCTTTTGCACTTTTGTCATCTGAGTCGCGCCTCTGACAGGCGTACTGCGCCCATCCATATCGGCCGCCGTTTTGGCCGATTGATCCGGCGCTTGGAAATCACTTCCACTGACTCTCTTGACTCATGAAACCATATCTATCCATTTTCTCCGGTCTCCTTGTAGCCGGAACTCTCCTGCATGCGCAGGAAGCCAGAACTCTCGATGATTCCTTCCTCTCTTCATTGAGGGCCGAAGCCGCACGCTCCCATCCGGCGGCAGCTGCCGCGAAACTCCGCGCAAAAGCCGCTGCCCAAGACGTGCGCGGCCTGCGATTGTGGAACGACCCGATGGTCGGCCTCTCGTTCATGGCAGCAGAGCGCGCGATGCGGGCGGATGAAGGCGATATTGTCGTCGGCTTCGAGCAAGCCCTGCCCAAACCTGGACTCCTCGCAGCGAACCGCGAAAAGGCCGAAGCCATGCGGCGTGCGGAAATCGAAACCTCGCGCTCATCCTCGCTTGAAGTCGGTGCGATGGCTGCCAAAAACGCCATCGAACTAGCCCTAACCGACGAAGCCGTGACACTCCAGGCATCGCAGATCCAATGGCTCACCACCATGGCGGAAAACGCCCGTCAGCGTGCCGCGAACCCCGACTCCTCGAGCTTGGAAGCGCTCCGCCTCGAAAGCGAACTGGCTCGCGAAACACAGATTCTGGAAGCGGCAAAACGCACCCGCGAGAGCGTCGCGCAGAAACTCAATCTCAGTCTCGGCCGTCCGCTAGAGTCACCATGGCCCGCCCTGAAACTTCCGGCATCACCACCGCCCGTTCCTGTCGCCGCTTCCGAAATCGCCCGTATCCCCCGGGCCAATCCCAAGGTCCGCGCGTTGAATGAAACCGTGTCCGCCGCCAAGGCCGAAACCCGGGGCACCGAACGCGAGCGGCTTCCCGAAGTTTCCGTGGGAATCGATGCGGCCATCTACTCCGGTGGCGACATCCGCAGCTCCACACTGGGCGTAAAAATGAGCCTGCCGTGGTTCAACGATTCATCCTACACCGCACGCACCGATGCCGCACGCATCCGTGAGAAATCCGCCGTCGCCGACGTCGAGACCCTGCGCCGCGAGATTGCGGGAAATGTTCTATCAAGCGCCGCCGAGGCCGCCAACGCCGCGGCCCAGGCCCACGCCTATTCGGGTGATGTTTACCAGCGCACGCTGCAAGCCACGCAGGCCATCGAGGCGTCGTGGATCAGCTCGAAGGCTCCACTCACCGACCTTCTGGAATCCAACAAAATGCTATTTTCCATCCGCCTCGAACAACGCCGCTTCATCGCCATGGAGCAAGCGGCCCTCGAAGAACTCAACCTGCTCGTTCCCCATTCCTACTGATCATGAAAACCTTCATCACCATCCTTTTCACGGCCGCCATCGCCGTCACCGGAACCTGGTACTACAAAGACAGGATGTCCCACGAAACGGCGCAGTCGCCCGCCGCCGCCGAGCGCAAGCCGCTCTTCTATCAGAGCCCGATGCACCCTTGGATCAAGAGCGACAAGCCTGGCCGCTGCACCATCTGCGGCATGGAGCTCACTCCCATCTATCCGGGTGAAAAGGGCTTCGACGCCACCGGAGGCGGCTCGGCAGTGGCTCTCACCCATAGTCAGGTCCAAGTCATGAACGTGCAAACCGTCGCCGCAAAAACACAGCCTTTTACCAAGGCGCTGAAAGTCGCCGGGACCATCGATGATGACGCCACACGCCACCGGATTCTATCAGCCTACGTCGATGGCCGGGTGGAGAAACTGCACGTCAACTACATGGGCGCCGAAGTCACGCAAGGCCAGCCGCTGGCCGAGTTCTACAGCCCCAGCCTACTGCAAACCGAACGTGAATACCGCCAACTCAGCGGCGACCTAAAGAAAAATACTGCCCTGCGCCTGCGCCAGATGGGGCTCACACCAGAGCAGATCACCGGAGTGGATCAGAAGCCTAACGAAGTGCTGACCTCACAGATCCTCGCTCCCATCGGCGGCACCGTCGTCGGCCAGAAGGTTTACGAAGGGCAGTATGTGACCACCGGCCAAGAGCTTTTTGAAATCGCTGATTTTTCCACCATGTGGTTCATGTTTCCCGCCTACGAGCAGGACATGCCGTGGATTTCTGTTGGGCAATCGGTCTCTGTCACCACGCCTTCGAAGCCGGGTAGGACTTTCGTCGGTAAAGTGACGTTCATCGACCCTAACTTCGATGAAACCACCCGCTCCACCAGCATCCGTGTCGAACTGGAAAATCCGCGGGTCAACGGAAAACGTGAGCTCCTGCACCGTCTGTATGCCGATGGCGCGGTGGAGGTGAAGACACCCGCAGTCCTCGCGATTCCGCGGTCAGCTGTCATCCAGACCGGAGCGGATGCGGTGGTTTACGTCGATCAGGGTGGTGGTGCCTACAGCCAGAAACCCGTGAAAACCGGACGGCATGGCGACCAACTGGTCGAAGTTCTATCAGGCCTTGCCGAGGGCGATCTGGTGGTGACAAACGGCAACCTTCTCATCGACGGTCAAGCCGAGTTGAACCGCTCGTTCACGACCCCGGAGGCTGCTCCCGCCGCGACCGCTGCCCTCACCGAGGCACAGAAAAAGCTGATCGGTGATTTCGCCAAAATCTCCGATGCCATGTCTGCCGCACTTGCGACTGACGACCTCGCCGCATTCAACAAGGCGGCTGAGCCGGTGATGATGAAAACCGCCGAGCTTGCTGATGCGTTGGGCAAGCGTGACGGAATGGAGGCACTGAAAGACTCCCGGCACTTCCATGGCTTTGATGACATTGTCAAGGCCCGCGAGGCGTTCTACAAATTCACCATGGCAGCCACCGCCGTGCTTCAACCCTTGCGCTCCGCTGTCGGTGTTCCCGAATTCCAGATCTGGGAGTGCCCGATGGTGGACCAAGCCATCCCTGGCGCCGCGAAAAAAGGCCGCTGGATCCAGACGGGAGGAAGGCCCGGAGGAAATCCGTTTTTCGGCACCGACATGGCAGATTGCGGCAAGGAGATCAAATAACAGAAAGACTTTTTTATGATCGAACGAATCATCGAATGGAGTTTGAAAAACCGCTTTCTCGTGGCTTGCGGAACTTTGCTGCTGGTCGCGCTCGGTATCCGGGCTCTCTACCTGACCCCGGTGGACGCTATCCCGGATCTGACCGAAAACCAGGTCCAAGTCTATGGCGAATGGATGGGCCGCAGCCCGCAGGAAGTGGAGGACCAAGTAACGTTTCCCCTGTCCACCGGGCTTCAGGGCCTAGCAGGAGTGAAGGAGGTGCGCGCCACTTCCATGTTCGGCTTCTCATTGCTGACCATCATCTTTGAGGAGAAGATCGACCTCTACTTTGCCCGAGCGCGGGTGTTGGAACGGTTGAACTACCTCCAGAAATCCATGCCAGAAGGCGTCACCCCGCAGCTTGGTCCCGATGCATCGGGTCTTGGATGGGTCTATCAATATTACCTCGACGTCGATCCTTCGAAAGCCACCGACGGCGGATACGATCTCGCCCAACTGCGCTCGCTCCAGGACTGGCACATCCGCTATCAGCTTGCCAGCGTCCAGGGCGTCGCCGAAGTCGCCAGCATCGGCGGCTTCGTGAAACAGTATCAGATCGAACTCTCATCCGCGAAAATGCGTGCGACGAATGTCACGATGATGGAAGTCGCCACCGCAGTTCAGGACGCGAACCTCAACGTCGGCGGAAAAGTCATCGAGGAAAACGGCGCGGAGTTTGTCCTGCGCGGCGTGGGCTTGGTAACCAGTATTGAGGATCTTGAACGCGTTACCGTCAAGGCGGTGGGTGGAACGCCGATCTATCTAAAGGACATTGCCACCGTCCAGATCGGCGGCGATTTCCGACGCGGTGCTCTTGATCTCAACGGCCACGAAGCCGTCGGCGGCACCGTGGTGATGCGCACCGGCGAGAATGCCAAGGCAGTCATCGAGCGGGTGAAGGAAAAGATCGCACAGATCGCTCCCAGTCTGCCACCCGGCGTGACGATCCGCCCGTTCTACGACCGCAGCGAACTCATCGACCACACCATCGACACGCTCAAGCACGCGCTCATCGAGGAAATCATCCTCGTCACCCTCGCCCACATCATTTTCCTATGGCACTTCCGCAGCATCCTCATCGTCACGCTCCCCTTGCCGATCTCGATCCTAATCTCGTTCTTCATGATGAAGGAATTCGGCATCACCAGCAACATCATGTCGCTAACAGGCATCGCCATCGGCGTACTGGTGGACGCTGCGATCGTGGTGACAGAAAACGTCCTCCGACACTGCGAAAAGGCCGAGGAGGAAAAGGGCAGCCAACTGACTTCACAGGAAACGTGGAAAGTCACGCTCGCCGCCTGCAAACAAGTCGGTCGCCCGATTTTCTTCGCCATGGCCATCATCATTCTCGCCTTCGTCCCAGTGTTCGCGCTGACCGGACAGGAAGGGAAGCTCTTCCACCCGCTGGCCTTCACCAAGACCTTCGCGATGATCGGCTCCACGCTGCTGGCCGTCACGCTGGTGCCGGTGCTTTGCTCATTGCTGGTGCGCGGGCCGTTCCATTCCGAAGATCGGAACATCGTGATGAAATTTCTACTCAGCATCTATCAACCCACCCTCGATTGGGCGCTGGAACATCGCAAGACGGTCGTCACCCTAGCAATGATGATCCTCAGTGTTTCCCTGCTCATCGCATTCGGGCTGCCGCGGGAAACCGTGAAGAAACTGCGCGATGCCGGCTTTATCCGAAGCGCGGATCTAGTCACCGGCTTCGGCAAGGAGTTCATGCCGCCACTCAACGAAGGCAGTCTGTTATTCATGCCGGTGATGATCCCGAAAACCGGGCTCAAGGAAATCCAACGCGTCATGTCATGGCAGGACGAAGTCATGAGCAAAGTGCCGGAAATCGCCAGCGTCGCCGGGAAACTCGGTCGATTCGAAACCGCCACCGATCCCGCGCCAACGGAAATGTTAGAAACCACCATCATGCTGAAGCCCGAATACATTGCTGACGGAAAATTCAGCGTGAAGCGCAATCCAGCGTGGCGCGACGGCATGACCGTGGACAAGCTCAAGGCCGAGCTAACGGAAAAAATGAAACAGGTCCCCGGCTACGTTCCCGCGTTTCTCCAGCCCATCGAAAACCGCATCCTCATGCTCTACACCGGCATCCGCGCGCAGGTCGGCATCAAGATTTATGGGAACAGCCTCGACCAGATCCAGCGCAAGGCATTCGAGATCGAGAAAATCGTCAACAGCATCCCCGGAGCCGCTGGTGTTTCCGCCTCGCGGGTGCAGGGGAAACCCTATCTCAATATCAAAGTGGATAGAGACGCCATGGCCCGCTACGGCCTGTCCGCGAAGGACGTGCTCGACGCCGTAGAAATTTCTATCGGCGGGAAAAACGTCAGCACCACCATCGAAGGCCGCGAGCGATTCCCCATCCAGATCCGCGTCCAACGCAGCGAGCGCGACGACATCGAAGAACTCGGACGCATCCTCATCGCCGCGAAGCCGGGCATGAGTCCTGAAGATGCGAAAGCCGCTGGTGGCAAACCGATGACGCCCTACATCCCACTCGGCATGGTGGCAAAAATCACCCGCGAGATCGGAGCTAACGAAATCGCTTCGGAAAACGGACTGCTCCGCTCGTATGTCCAAGCGAACGTGCAGGACCGCGACCTCGGTGGCTTCGTGCAGGAAGTCGAACAAAAGCTTAACACCGTCAACTGGGAGGGCATGACCTGGAAGATGACCGGTGAGTTTGAAAACCAGCGGCGCTTCGTGAAGACCATGGAACTTGTTTTCCCGATCGTCCTCATGGTGATCTTCGTGCTACTCTACTTCGTCTATCACAGTGCGCTGGAGGCCGCCCACGTCATGCTTGCCGTGCCCTTCGCCCTCAGCGGCGGCGTGCTGTTGCAAAAACTGCTAGGCTATAATTTCAATGGAGCCGTCTGGGTCGGCTACATCGCGCTCTTTGGCACCGCCGTGCAGACCGGCGTGGTCATGGTCGTCTATCTGGAGGAAACCGTGAAAGCCCGCCTTGCGGAAAAAGGCGCGGCGTTCACTTACGAAGACCTTGTGCAGGCCGTGAAGGACGGAGCCCGGCTGCGCCTGCGGCCGAAAGTCATGACCGTCGCCACCATCGTTTGCAGCCTCATGCCCATCATGTGGAGCCACCGCCAAGGCGCAGAAATCATGAAACCGTTAGCCACACCCGTCATCGGCGGCATGATCTCCAGCCTGCTGCACATCCTGATCGTCACCCCAGTCATCTTCCTCTGGCTGCGCGGCCGGGAATTCAAAAAAGGAACGCTGCATGCGTCACTCGGCGATCACGAGGAAATCAGTTAGTATCCTCGCCGGGTCCGGTCGATGCACTGGTGGACGCGCTCAGGCCTGCTCCACGCCACCCTCGCCTTTGCTCCGTGTTCTCCCAGCACCTCGTCCGCCTCACCCTCGTACCAACTTCGTGCTACCCCCGCGCCGGTCCCGCGCCGACCTTGCATCTCCTCCGCACTCTCATCGTACTTGCTCCGTGCCACCCTCGCACCTGCTCCGTGCCACCCTCGCACCTACTCCGTGCCACCCTCGCACCTACTCCGCGCCACCCTCGCACCTGCTCCGCGCCGCCATCGCACCCACTCCGTGCCACCCTCGCACCTACTCCGTGCCACTCTCGCACCTGCTCCGCGCCGCCATCGCACTTACTCCCGGATACTCTCGCACCTACGCCGTGCCGCTTTAGAGCACTATCCATCCATCTCATTTACAATCAGTTATGAATTAGTCTTGAATTTTTCGGGTAGATTGATAGAATCTACCAGCCTCGGAAAATCCAGGCATTAAAAACTAAAAATACTACCATGAACGACCGTGACACCCGCCGCCTCTCCCGCGCCGAAAACCTCCTCGTCTTTTATAAGAACAACCCATCCGATTCCGCCGCCGTCCCCGCTGTGGCCGAGAGCATCCGGAAAATCGAAACCAGCGTCGCCCTCATCACCCAAGCCCGCGCTGACCAAGCACCCAACCGCATCACCAAGTCCAGCCTGCTGGATGCCCTGCTACTCGACTTCAAACGCATCGCCGGCACCGCCCGCGCTATCGAAATGCGCGATGCAGAGCACGGCTTCGCCGTCCCCTTCAACAAGGTCCCACGCCGCATCGAAAAAGACATCCGTGCCTGTGCGGACGGCCTCTTGAAACTGCTGGAAGACAACACCGCCGCCGCCGCCGATGGTGGCGACACACCGGCACAACTGGCCGCCAAAGCTGCCCTCCGCGCCCACTTCCTCGCCCTCGGCATCAACTCCGCTTTCGTCACGAATCTCCGTCACGACCGCGACGCTCTGGACAATGTCCACGAACACAACCGGACCGAGGTCCAGGAAGGTACCGAAGACACCGCCCTCATCGATACCCAGCTCACCCTCATCAACACCCAGGTGGACATCCTCGATCCCATCATGGCTAACATCTACGAGTTGCAGCCCGAGAAACTCCACGCCTGGAAACGCGCCAGCCGCGTCGAGCGCGATCCCCAACGCGCCGAAAGAACTACCGCCGGAAATCCCACCCTGCCCACCACCTAATAGCCGGCTAAACCCTCCGCTCACTCACCACCGGCCGCCCCTTACACGGGCGGCCGGTTTTTTGTGAAATTAAAATTAATTCATCCTCAGCCAGAGGTGTTCTATCTCCACGCTATCAGAACTAGCGGGAGGCTTGAGGCGGCGGTGGTGTGAGAGCAGCTTGTGAGGATCTGCATGATTTGCAACAACGGCGAGGGGTTCTACGGGCGACCATAGTCCTTCATCCGTGCCGTCGTCTGCTAGGCGGCCAAGCCGCTCATTGATAGTGTGCAGCCAGTCGTTGAACTCTCCGGATTGGATGTAAGCGATGATCATCGCCCGTGGATTACCCGGACCGTGCAAGCCATGCTTGAATCGCTCTATAGCTCCGACGCGATGTCCGGCGAGGCCATGCACGTATTCGCAATCACTGCGGCGCTTGTCTTTCTGAGTTGGCAGACGTTTGCATTCTATCGGAAGCAGCTGGAGATAGTCCTCGTAGTTGATGCCCTCCACCATGATCGTGCCGAGCTTCATCACTCCGATGTCGATCCGGCGGGACCCAGGCTGGAGCGTTTCTTGTAAAAATCGGATAGCGTCAAAGCACTGGTGGCGCGAGGCAGTGTCGAAGTGGAGGCATAGTCTCTGATTTAAGTTTGGTTCGTCTGTGAACTTTTGGCGATTGGGCAGATCCCGCCACACGGGTAACTCCCGCGCAATGAAGGCGACGATTTCGTGATGAAAGGCATCCGCATTCAACAAAGTGACATCGGGTGCGCCGATGGCAGGAGTTGAGCGTGGTTCGTCGGCGATCATGTGGTCGTTTCAAAAACCTAAGGCCCGTAGATCCGCCAATGCTTCGTCCGCATCGCGAAGGGCGATGGAACGCAGCCAATACCGCAGACGATCTGGCTTGATGAGGAATACAAAAGGTCCGTCGAAAACCCGCATGATACGTACCGTCGTCAGCGTGGGGCTTTTCTTCTCACGCAAGAGTTTGGCGAGTTTATCATTGAGCATGTTCGCGTCTTTCCAATCTGGCTTTGCGTTGCCAAAGACAAAAGGTTGGCAGCTCACCCCAGCCCACGACAGGACCGGCAGAGGCCTGAGTTTCTTGTGAACCGCATTGATCTGCCGGGTGAAAACTTGTGCGAATTCTTTGTGATCTTCGGGTGTCGCAACGCGCATTATTTCCGCATCATCACCAAAGCGTTGGAAATCACGGTAATAGTCGAAGGCATCGGCGAGGATGATTTGTTCGTTATCGGATAGATCGAGATCGGCTTCGTCAGCTGGGAAAGGGAGACAATCCACATCGCCCTTTTGGAGTGTGGTGGATTGCTTGATACCCGCATCGCAACTGGTGAGAGTGAGCCATGATCTCAAAAGAGGAGATGATTTTCTCAGCCGCTGAAACAGTGCTTTGTGCGCGTCCGCGTTATCGGTGCTCCCGCTAATACCGAGGATGCGCTGACCGAATGTGAGAGAGCCTTCGTCCCAATATGCGACCGCCAGTTCGTCAGTCTGTTCGAGCAAAATCAGGGGTGGTTGATACAGCTCTCGTGGTCGAGGCCGCTGGAAGCACTTCACTTCTTGGATTTCGATCAGCTTCTTGCTGATTGTTCCGTTCAGCAGAATCGCTTTTGCTGGAATGACGGGCTGCTGGTATAGGTAATCGATGGTTTTATCGCTTTCAGGTGTTCCAACCATGAACCCCTCTCCATAGCTCCATCCCCGAAGTTTAATATAATCCTTCAACGTCGGCAGCTTCTTTAAGCGCTCCACCAAACTCACCGTGCGCCCGCCACCGAAGAGATTACAACGCCAGACAAAGTCTTTGGTCACGGCCACATGGCGTGGAACCCACTGCATATCGTAGTAATCCAACTCGAAGCTAAGATCCGCCTGGGTGTGGACAGTACGCCGGAAGATGGCGTGAAGGATGGAGCGATCTGGCTTTGGCGGACGAGCTTCGGCTAGAACGACCACGACTTTCGGGTCTTTGGCGAACATTTTGCGGATAGGCGTGAAGTCTAAGATCTCCCGCACATCCCAACGCTCAAACACTGCCCTGCGGAAGGCGGAACTTCCGCGATTATAGAGGAAATTGTCCTTCTGGATGAGGCATAACAGCCCATCTTCCACGAGTGCTTCCATGCTGTGATGGAGGAAGATGTAGCCTGCTTGCCTGTCTGGTAGTCTGCCGTGAGCGGCTTGATACTCATTGTAAGCCTGTGCTGTTGTGCCCACTTGAGAGTCAGAGACAAATGGCGGATTTCCCACCACCACACCGATGTTACTCGGTAGTTTCTTCTCGCGGACTTGTTGGAAAAAGCAGGCTTTAATAAGCGTCTCACCCTTCAGTGACGGGAAAAGTTTCCGAGTCTTGATGATCGTTTTTGGAGAAAGCTCTTCGCACATGGCGAGGCAGAGGCTAAAGGCTGCGAGTTCGACGGCATAACCATCGACATCTGTGCCGCCCACCCGCCGCATGAGTGTGCGCAACACCTCCACGGGTGGTTCTTCCCATTGATTATTTTTACGCCAGTGCAGGACTAACCGTTTGAATGCTTCGACGAGGAAGACCCCAGAGCCGCATGAGGGATCGAACACGATTTCATCGCGCTTTTCGAGTCGGTCCATCCGGTCCAGCGTGAGCGCTTCTTCCAGCATGAGCCGTGCAAGAAAAGGCGGTGTGTAAACGCAGGTCGTCTTATTCTCAACGAAGAGTTGGTAGATGTGGCTGATGAGCTCCACTGGCAGATCACGAAACGAATAGAGCCGCCAGAGGGTTTGCTGGCCGCCTTTCTCAGTGTTGCCTTGGATGAGTTCGGAAAATTTCTCAAGGTGAGTCGATTTGAGAAGTTGTTCTTTCTCCTCGTCCTCCAGCCTAAAGACGTTTCCGTTAAAACGCTCTGTTTCGAGATACTTGAGAAGTTCGATTAGAGCTTTGGCATCTGCCAGCACATGATGGAATTTCTGTGCCCCCGGCTTGAATCGTTCAAAAAAACCAGCCTCTAGTTTGAAGACTTCACGATCCTCAAGATAGGCCACGAGTAGCGAAATGATAAGAAGCCGACGGCACAGGTGCGGCTCCATCTGGCTCTTGCGCTCCAATGTCTGGTCCAAGGCTTCGACATGCTTCAAAATCGCTTTATGTGCTGATTTATTGGATAGAAACTGTTGGGCGACATCACGGTCATCCCACAAGGTTCCATTGGCCAAGCGGCGCATGTCCCACCAAGGCTCTGCTTCAAGGAGGTCCGTGATCTCCGCAGCAAGTCCGAGCAATTTGATCGTTCCGTGGCGGGCATATTCTGGCTTCTCGCGGCCTGTGTCGAAATCTGGTTCATGGGTGCAGCGAAATACGTCCACACGGCCCGGGAGGAGCCGATAAACTATGGGGACTGCCCCCCAGCTCCAAAGCCGCCGATGCAATTTCGCGAAATCCTCATCAGTCCGTGTGCTGGATTTCGCTGCATCATCGAAGATCAGCGCCTCCGGCACGCTCGAGCGCCCCGGGCGAGCGCGAAAAAAGACGTGCGAGGCACCAAACCATTTTGCCTTTTCAAGCACCACCCGCGTATCTGCAGGTAATTTGGCACGGCCCTCTAAATCGCCGACAGAATGCAAACCGGATTCCACCAACGATTGGGTGGTATGTCCGGTTTGCCAAAAGTCGATGGAGTCGGCTGTGTGCACTTCGTGGGATGGTGGACAGGAATTGACTTTCACCTCAAGCAGCTATCGCCAGAAGTTACCGTGAGAGCGTTTCTCAGTCTTTCGGGGTTTTAATGCGACGTGCATCGTTGGCGCTTTCCTGCGTCCACTCGTTGAGGGTCTAGGAAAGGAGGTTGAGCTTTGGGACGAGGAACAGGACGACAGAAGGAACAGACACTTCGACGAAAAGAACGGAGAAAATCCTTCAGGGCATCGAGTTTGTCGTCCGACCAACCACCTCCGAAATCTTTTTTATCGCTGTTCATCGCTGGGAAAAGCAGCTGTTCTCATGAACTCGTCAAGCTTCACTTCCGCTCATTCAATGCCGGAAGCGCATTCACGATTTTCATCGTCTCCAGGCTGACGCGGGTGACTCGTTTGAGGAGGTCCACGATGTAGCGGGGGTTGTTGTGTTCGCGGCACCAGTCGTTGGGGTCGTTTTTGATGGCGGAGGCTTTGTCGATGGTGATCTGGTATCCGCCTAATACTTCAGCCCGCCACTACCGGCCGCCCCTCACACGGGAGGCCGGTTTTTTCGTGCCCTGGAAACGAACACCAGGGAAATGCATCAGGAAGTCACCAAACTCCGATCAGGGGTTTACGTTCCTGCATGATTCGAGTATCCATCTGTCATGAAAACAAAAACACCGGAACCGGAAATCGTGACTCGTAAGGGCAAGGCAGTCTCGGTCATCCTCCCCATTGAAGTCTATCAAGAGATGCTCGAGCGGCTCGAAGATGCGGATGACATCGCATGGCTCAAGGAAGCACGGAAGAAGCCACAGTCCTTTCGCAAGCTGGACGACGTGCTGGCAGACCTCGGAATTTGACGCCCATGTATGAGGTCATCGTCGAGCGCTCAGCGGAAAAGGATCTGAAGCGGATCGCCGCCGAGGTGCGTCCGAAATTGGCCGCTGCGATCCGCCCGCTCGCTGAAGATCCACGTCCACCCGGTTGCCGCAAGCTCGTCGGCTCGGACAACGACTGGCGAATCCGCGTTGGCAACTATCGGGTCATTTACGAAATCGCCGATGAGATCCGCATCGTTCGCATCACCAAAATCCGCCATCGCAAGGACTCCTCCCGCTGAGAAGTCACTGCCTCTAAGACTCCAATCTCTCGGTGGAACCACTAACGAATTGAGAACGGAAGCTCCTGCATTCCGCCACCTCCAACGCTTATTTCAAAATGACCGTGCAGTAGAAGTCCGTGAAGTGCTTCGGATTTTGGATCATCAGTGCGGACATGTGTGCTACAAATTTGGATGGTTGCCGTGGACAATGAACTCCATTAACATTTCTAGCTTGGTCCAAGCGGCGGCCCCGGCTGATGCCGTGACGATCTCTTCATATTCCGCAATTACGCGGTTCGAGATGGCCCAATGCAGTCTGCCTGCCACCACCGCATCCAAGATCGGAAAGTAGCGATGCCGTGGCACGCGACCTTGAATGAGCGTGTTCGTATCGATGCAGACAATCATGCCGATTCATGGCGAGCGCGATACCTGCGCACGAGATCAGGCACTTGATCGAGCTTGCCTACTTCTTGTTCGGCTGATGCATCCTGCTGAATCTCCTGCCAGAGTCGTTCCTTCGCGGCTGAGAGCCAGATGTCGTGCAATAACACCACGTCCTGCTCCGGCGCGGACTGGATGCGCTGGATCATTTGCTGCCGAAGATCCTTGGGAATGGGTTGAGTGATCGCGCTGCTCATGGGTGAGAGTTTATCACTTGGATGATCGACGACAAGGGTGGAAAACACCGGATTTCTACCGCTCACTCAAGGCCGGTAGCGCGTTCACGATCTTCATCGTTTCCAGGCTGAGGCGGGTGACACGTTTGATGAGGTCTGATGTAACGCGGGTTGTCGTGTTCGCGGCACCAGTCGTTGGGGTCGTTTTTGATGGCGGAGGCTTTGTCGATGGTGATCTGATCGCTCCGCCCAAGGCCACCTCGTAGACCTCGGAATTTAACGCCGATGTATGAAGTCATTGTCGAGCGCTCAGCGGAAAAGGATCTGAAGCGGATCGCCGCCGAGGTGCGTCCAAAATTGGCCGCTGCGATCCGCCCGCTCGCTGAAAAGCCACGTCCACCCGGTTAATCGACGGCAAGGGTTGAAACCCGAGAAAACCGATTCCATTCACCGACCGGATTCATGCTCACTCTGCCATTTTCTCCGCGATCGGCTTCCAGTCCTTCTCCGTGACCATGACGAAAAGACACTTCCCACCGCTCAGCTCCTCCCAAAGCCCGCCGATTTCGCGGTCATCCTTCGCAGACGTCCAGCGGTCTTTCCCTTTGTATTCGACCGCCAATATTTTGCCGTCCTCCAATTTGCAAATGAAGTCTGGGTAGAACCTGCCATCCGCTTTTTGCAGGAAAAACGACATGCCATTCTTCCGCACTAGATTCCTCACCCAGAATTTCACCTTCGCCTGCCGATCCAGCCAGCACGCGCAGGCGAATTCCTCCTTCGAGTCGAAGTCGCCCATCCTCGGATAGTAGTGCTTCTCAAACTCGTAGGAACCATACTTTCCCGCCGGATCATAGAGTCGATCCGGGGCATAAGCGTCCGGGTGAAATTCGAACTCATATTCTGCCCCGACCCTTACCCGGTCTTCCTTGCCCGCGCCAAACAGGAAGCTCTGACACTCCTTCGCCACCGCCGTTTTCCGGAGGTCGTCCACCTGCCACGCGATGAGGTTCCGCAGTAAAAACTTCTGCCGGTTCACCCTCGCAAGATCCATCCCGTCCTTGGCAAGCAACGATGAAACCCAAGCACTGACGAATGCCCGCTTGCTTGCGTGAGTGATCGACGGGTCATGAATCTGACGGCAGAACCACGCTGCCAACTTCGCTTCCGTCCAATGTTCCGGCGCATACGAAAGGCTGAGGTCCCGTTGTAAATCCCGCAGAAACCTCGTCGTCATGTGACCCGTTTCTCGATGTCGATCTCACCTCCCTCACGGACCCGCAGAGCCAGCTTCAGTTCGTTGAGGGCATCGTCAGTCGGGGCGGCATGATAGAGCGGCAGCGCCCAGGGATAATCCAGCGCCTCCGGCTCGTCGAAAAGCCGCAGCTCACCATGCAGCATCACCTCCATCTGCGGCACCCGGAAATCCAGCCCCTTTTCCGCAGGTGTCTCAAAGATCACCGCCGCCTTCCGGCTGTGCTCTACGGCTTGGCGGATGGTCTCCTTCGTGGCCTCCATCACCGCCACCGCCTGCAGTTCCTCTGCCTCTTCGGCGGTCAGTGGTTGGTTGATCTGCAATTCACCCTTTGCCTTCGAGAACTTCACCTTTCCCTTGAGCGCCTTGGAGACCTTGGAAATATCGAGAGTTTCCGGGAGCTTTACATCCACCGGTATAAATTTCACCCGGCCTCTACCAAGGTCCAGCCTGCCCTGTTCCTTCTTCACCGCAGCTACGAAATCCTTCGCATCTGCCTGATCGAAACCTGCCGAGGCCACCAGCGTATCGCGCAGCATGTTTGCCGTTTCCCCGAACTCTCGGGAAACCACATACGCATAAGACTTGTTCAGGGCCGCCGTCTCACGCGACTTCGCTTGCGGCTGCCGCAGGATGCGACCGAGTAGCTGCTCCACGCTCTTCTCGTTTTTCAGCTCCGCCATGCTCACGAGGATGTAGGCGAACGCGCAATCCCAGCCTTCTGCTAGAGCCTGCTGGGTGATGATGAACTTCACCGGGCACTTCTCATCGAAAATCCCTTTCGGGAAATCCTTCTCCACCTGTTCCAGCCCGCGCTCATCACCAGTCGCAATGATGATCTCCTCCTCCGGGATGTTGTGGTTCTTGATCAGCTCCGCCTTCACCCAGTCCGCGTCCCGCGTCTCTTTGAGCTTCGATCGTTTTTCCGACTGAATCAATACCAGTGGCCTGATGTGGGGCGCGCCTTTTCTCTCCTCCGCCCGCGCCATTTCGGCAAGCTCGTCGCGCTTGTTGATCGCTTCGGCGAGGCACTTTTGTTCGTCCGGCTCCGTTTCTAGCAGGATCGGCAGCTTGATCATTTCCTCGCGCTTCAGCTCCACGGCGGAAACGGAATGCAGCACATTGCTCGGCACCTTCACCATGTCCGGCGTCGCCGTGAGTTCCATGATGCCAGAGGGTCGGAACTTCGCCAAGGTGCCGAAGGATAGATCGGTCCGTCCGTTGTGCGCCTCATCCACGATGATGAACGGACGCCGCAGCCGCAGTGCGTTCACCAGCGAGTAAGCCACCCGGCCCTTCTCAGTGATTTTTTCCAGCCCTGCCGCCTGCTCCTCCGTCAGATTCCGGAATAGATCCATCAATGCGCCGTTGTCCTCATACACCTTGCGGATCTCTTCATCTCCCACGTTGAATGATTGCGAGGTGGCCACGATGATCACCGTGCCCGTCTCCAGAGTGGAGCGGTTCAGGCTCTTTGCCTCGGAGAGATCGAGCACGGTCACCGGTCCCGCTTCCCGCAGTGCGGCATGATAGGGGTGATCGCGGTCTTTCAGCGCGTTGATCGTCTGCGTGCGGATTGGTTTGGAGGGTACTAGCCACAGGATCACGCTGTGCTCCGTCTGGAGTAGAATGTTGTTCACCAGCGCCACGCTTTTCGCGGCCAGCCAGGTCTTGCCGCCGCCGGTCGGCACTCGCAGGCAGAAATACGGCATCTCAGCGGGAAACTCCCCTTTCAGCGGCGCGAACTGGCTCTTCTCGCCCTAAAGTTCTTCCGTCGTCTTCTGGAATGCCCAATCCGCATCGCCCAGCTCCTGACACTTCGTGAAATACTTCTCCACGCTCTCAAGGCAGCTCCTCTGATAGTCTTTTGCTTGGAAGGTTTTCATGAATCAGGAGAAGGGAATTGCATCCCCATCGAATACGGAGAAGGAGATTGCATCCCCTTGGCGAAGGCTATGTAAATTCGCGACCTGTGCAAAGGGTTTCAAACCCCTTCTCCATATTCCCAACGCCGGAACGTTCCGGTGGGCAGCTTCTCAGGATTCCTCGCGATGTATTCACGCACCCATCGGAAGTGCCGTTCTCCCCGCACCAGTCGATCCCAGTATTCCCGCTGCCATAGCGCCCCCTGCCGGCCCAGCTGCTTGTTGATCCCTCGAGCCGTGAAGCGCTTCCATGATCCCACGATGTCCGCCAGCTTGTTCTCCCCGAGAGGCTGGAAAAGCACGTGAACGTGGTTTGGCATCACCACAAATGCGTCTAGCAAATAGCGCTCTCCATGAAAATGCTGCAGTGCGTCTGCCACCATGGCGGACAGGGCGGGCTCTCTCAGCACACAACTCCCGTGCGAATCATCTAGCAGAGACTCGAAGGCCAAGGTGAAAAGCCGGTTATGCACTTTCCGCTCTTCGTCTGACCACGGCTTGGGGTGCGCTGCCTCCCATTGCTTCCGGTGTTCGTCGAGTTTCCGCACCACTGCTTCCGGCAGGGAGTCCGCCAGCCGCCAAGTGACGAAAAGCCAAGCCTCCCCTTGTTGCCAGTGTGGCAGATTCACCCGGTGCTTATCGATCTTCTTTTCGGGATCCAGGAACATGGAGAAGGGGATTGCATCCCCTTTCTTCAAAAACCGTCGCCCGTCGTCAACAAGAACGATCAAGCCTGCGCCATGCCGAAGAAAGGGGATGCAATCCCCTTCTCCCTATTAGACCTCGATTGCGTAAGGGGTTTGTTTAAAAATGATGTTCGCCCGGGCGAGCGCCGCCGGGCCGATTCCCTTCACCGCCGCTGCGTAGATCACTCGCAGCCCGTCATGCTCCGGTAGGTCTGCTAGCACCGCAGGTGTTAGGATGTTCCCGCCTGCCGGACGCCGGTCGCCGAGGATGCCGTTGAAAAGTAAATAGACCGCCACTCCGCCGTGCGTGCCTAGCAAGGGAGAATAGGGAGAAGGGCTTTGCAAGCCCTTGGCGGAGGACCCGTCTGAAGAAGGGGATTGCATCCCCTTTGAAGAGCCTCCGGACTTCGCTTGGCTTAAGAAAGGGGATGCAATCCCCTTCTCCATATAACCCACACCGGTCTCCGCGAACCACACGAAATCGGCAAGCTGCGCGAAGGTCACATCATCCCTGATATCGCCGAACTCGTTGAACAACGGCTCTTCACTCAGGCGGCAGAATTGGAAACCGCTTCCCAGCCCTTCCACCGACTCGCCTTTCGCGTTCGTGTAGCCGCCCGCCACCCGCCGCACCCGCACCGCCGTGATGTCCTGCGCGATCTTTTCTTCCATCTCTACCAAGATGAACTTCCGGTTGCCGCCGTCCTCCGCGTTCTGCTTCAAGACCGCATGACCCGTGGTGCCGGAGCCGGCGAAGGAATCGAGGATGATGGAATCTTTGTCTGACGCGATTTGGAGAATGCGTTGGATGAGGCGTGTGGGTTTCGGAGTGATAAAAACGTCTTCGGAATTATCAAAGCTAATCGATTCGAGCAATTCCCTCTTAGCTTCTTGAGTGTGACCTACATCTTTGTGTAACCAGAGAGTTTGGGGCGTAACTCCGGATTTGACGTCAGTAATAAAGCGCTTCAAGCGAGGCATGTTATTACCGTCTTCTCCCCACCAAATCCGACCCTCTTGATTGAGCTGGTCGAATTTGGTTTTGGAAACTCGCCAATACATACCTCGTCCCGGTCCGCT
Organism: Verrucomicrobiales bacterium; assembly: GCA_038237425.1. Taxonomy (GTDB): domain Bacteria; phylum Verrucomicrobiota; class Verrucomicrobiia; order Verrucomicrobiales; family Akkermansiaceae; genus Luteolibacter. The sequence continues at coordinate 47,850 of JBBRYQ010000009.1, read as the reverse complement.
AACTATCCGCCCAGACGGGCAGGTAATCGGATAGGTTCCTTCAGAGTAGAAATTCCTAGCTTGAATGTCTCCAGAAGTCCATGGCCCACGCAAATCATTGTCTGGATTTTTATAACGAGCTATAGCTTCTTCACTTCTATCTAGGAGGTTTGGCACCCAAGTTTCTCCACTGAAAGCATATACCACCACATAATCGTGGTCTTCCGAGAAATGCCGCGCCGTATTTTTGGGTGCAAAAACCTTCCGCCACAGCACGGTGGCCACAAAATTCTCTTTCCCGAAAATTTCATCCATCAGCAGTCTCAAACTCGCCACTTCATTGTCATCGATCGAAATAAAAATCGCGCCATCTTCCGCGAGGAACTATTTCAGCAACACCATCCTCGGATACATCATGCAAAGCCACTTGTCGTGACGGGAGAGATCTTCCGCCTCCTTGCCGACGACGGAGCCGAGCCAGCGATTGATTTCCGGGGAGTTCACCTTGTCGTTGTAAACCCAGCTCTCGTTGCCGGTGTTGTAGGGCGGATCGATGTAGATGCACTTCACCTTGCCCGCGTATTTCGGCAGCAGTGCCTTGAGGGCGTGGAGATTGTCCCCCTGCACGATGAGGTTTCCCGTTTCCGCCCCGCCGTGGGAAAGATTCACATCCGGCTCCAGCAAGCGGAATGGCACTTCCTTATGGTGGCGAATCACCGCGTTTTTCCCGATCCAGTCCAGTGTAGGTATCTATCCCGCTAGTTCTAGGGTCAGGGCCGGATGCGCAAAGCCCAAAATGTGAATTTCCTGAGGGGTCGCAAGCGGCTGATGACGTCAGAGCCGCAGAAAGGCGCGGAAATCATGAAACCGTTAGCCACACCCGTCATCGGCGGCATGATCTCCAGCCTGCTCCACATCCTCATCGTCACCCCAGTGATCTTCCTCTGGCTACGCGGCCGGGAATTCAAAAAAGGAACGCTGCATGCGTCACTCGGCGATCACGAGGAAATCAATTAGCCTCTCCGCCGAGGATTCTATCAATGAGTTGTTGTATGCGCTCGAGTTTGTCAGCATCGACCAAACGGACGGCCCTTTCTCCCTTGAGCCAGCCGCGGGCGGTATCTTCGGCTCTTGAGGATTTTCCCGATGGGGCGGGTTCGATGCGTGCGAGCTCGGCCAGCATGGTGGTGAGGGTGCGGTCGCAGCCGTGGTGCAGATCGTCATCGCCAGGGAATGGAATTTGTGGCTCGCGCAGTTCCCCGAGGATGTTGACGATCAGGGGAAAGCGGGCCATCGCGCGGTTGATAGCATCGGCCGAATGCTTGCGAGATTTGGTTTCTGGGGTGAGTTCGGTTCTGGTGGACATGTTGGTAATAAAGAATCGAAGAATAATTGCATGATTTCATTGGTGATGACCAGTGATCAATTCGGCACTCACCCCAAATTCTTTTGTAAATCAATGGGTTGCGGCTGAAAAAAATATTAGAATCGCGGTTTTTTGAGGTGGATGAGACTTTATAACCCATGGGAAGTCGTGAAATTTTCATGCACCGGGCGATCGAACTGGGGAGACAAGGAATGAATGCCGGTGCCGGCGGACCATTTGGAGCCGTGGTAGTGCGGGATGGCGAAATTGTAGGAGAAGGCTGGAACCGCGTGGTCGGCACCAATGACCCGACTGCACACGGTGAAGTCACAGCGATCCGCGACGCCTGTGAGCGCCTGGGGACGTTTTCCCTCGTCGGTTGCGAAATCCATACGACCGGGCAGCCGTGCCCGATGTGCCTCGGGGCGATCCACTGGGCGCGGATCGGGCGGATTTACTACGGTTTCCGGATCGAAGATGCGGCAGCGATCGGCTTTGATGATACGGAATTTTACCGCCAGATGAGCCTTCCGGCGGAGGAGAGGTTGATCCCGTCTGAGGAGCTTTGCCGGACGGAAGCGCTGGAACTGGCCGCCGAATATTCGCGGCTTCCGGGAAAACAACATTATTGATCGCGCGGACGTGACTTGACGGCTGGCCCCGGCAGTGTGGAAACTATTTGCCATGGCATGGAGGATCGATGAAGCCGTCGCTCACGGCGAAATTGACAATACCGTCGAAGGTCGCACGACGGGACGCATCTGGCTGGCCGGAAGGGACGAGCCTTTGATCCTCTCGCTAGACGGCGACTGCTGGCGGGATCTGGCCGGCACGCGCCTGCAATTTGAAAACCCCACGCCCAAGCCGGTGCCGGACGCGCAGGCGCTGGACATCGATCAGGCAGGCATCGTCGGTGACATGACGGCCTCGCGGAAAAACAAGGTGCCGACCGTGAGCGAGGAGGAATTTCATGAACTCTATCAGAGTGATCGCGAGATCCCCTACGAATGGCGGAACACGCTCTATCTCGAATGGTTCAGCGAAATCAACGGACGGGTGGTCATCGAGTCCGCAGGCTACATCCTGACGATTTCCCCGCACGAGTGGGAAATGGACGAGGACGCGGAGGACGCGCAGAAGTTGGCTAACCTGAACTCGATGCGTGATTTCATGGCACAAGTCATCCGCCGCCGCGACCCGGATGGCCCCGGGCGGGAAACTTCCGAGGAACTCGACGAGTTCGCCTGGGAGGAGCGCTTGAAGGAATCCGATCGACTGACGGACGCCTATCAGGAAGTGCTGGAGAAGTACATGGAGGACTCGGACAGCGAGCAGAAGGAAGCTTTCGTGATGGGCTGGGATGGTCTGCTAGACGCCCTTGCGGAACGCGATGAAGCAGGCGAAGAAGATTTCCCCGGCCAGGACAAGGCCTATCGATCGCTAGGTGAAAGCAATGAGGATTTCGACGACGACGAAGCCGACGAGGATGATTTCGGCGAAATGGATGAAGACGACGAACCTTATGGGGACGAGGACGACCACCCACTGCAAGCGCAGGCACAGGAGCTGGCGATGCGAGCGATGGATGTTCTCCAACGCGATGCCGGACCTGGCACGCCGTCCTACATTCTAATCACCAATCTTTTACAGGTCAGCGGGAAACTCGCTGGAGTGCTCAATGGCCGTGGCAGCGGCTACGAGCCGGAAACTGGATTCGTGTTGGCCGTGCTCAAGCGGTGTCTGAATTGGCTGAACGAAGCCGTGGGAGCGTGTCAGGAGCTGATCATCGGCGAGCGAGATCCCGACCACCGCGCCGCTTTGGAGCACGTGCGCAGTTCGGCATTTGAAATCCGAGACAGCATCGTCGCACTGCGTCGCGAGCTGAAGTAGCAGCAGGCACTATCAGTCGAGTTTCTCGCTGGCCAACTCCACTTTCAGGATAGCCCGCGAGCCGGACGAAAGAGTGATGCGATTCATCCCGACATTGCCGGATTCCACGCAGACCATACTTGGATATTCCTCGTCACCAAAATCCGGCATGCGTTTTGATTTTTCGATCCACGGGTTCCACACCACCGTTGATTGAGATCCGGACTTCGAAACGTGGATCCTTCGCTTCAGTTCCGGATCGATGATATCGACCGCCGCAGTGGTATCGAAATAAACGCGGTCCACCTCGCTCGCGATTCGGATTGAGTCCGCAGTTTCGGTGAATTCCCCATCTAAAATCTTGTCCAGATAGGAACAGCCGGCCAGACCTCTGATAGAAACGGAGTTGATGTCTCCGACTTGGAAATAGGTGTGCAGGCAAGTCTCAAAAGTCGCATCCTTGGTGTCCGCGTTCGTCACCACCAGTTCCAGTGAGAGCTGCCTGCTGACGCGGACGACGTATTCGACATTAAGCGAATCCATGGTCGGCAGACGGAAGCGCAGCATCACCTCACCCCCTGCAAAAACCGAACTTTCCTCCAAGCTCCACACGGAAGTCCTAACATAGCCGTGTGCCGGATATCCCTCCCTGCCGCCGAACCATGGGAAGATGATGGGCACACCACCACGGATCGGCTTATCTTCCGCAAACTCGCTTTCATCGCTCATGAAGAGCAGCGGCGCCTCGTCCTTTTTTTGAAAATGCGTGACATGGGCGCCATGCAGATAGATTTCCGCCGTGCTCCATTCGGTCTCCACGACGACTTTCACCAGTCCGCCGCAGCCTTCCGTCAGGGTGACGTGTCCCGGGATTTCGTGCTGTTTCAAATCGGTTTGGAGTGAGTGTTAGGGATTCACAGCGTTACTTCTTCTTGCGAAGGAACGGTGGCAGATCAAGGTCCTCACCATCGAAAACGTTGGGGGATTCACCTTCGAAACGGCCGCGTGGAGCGGAGTCAAGAGAGAGTTCGTTCTGCGAGCCGGGAGTTTTGACGCCGAGCTTGAGCTTCGGCGGTTCGGCTTCCGGCGGTGTGGGTTGGCTGACAGGTTCGGCGGCCGCTTCTGCAACTTCCTCGCGAGGGTCTGGGATAACCGCGACTTCCGCGTCCGGCTTCGGCGTGCCCCAGCGGGCGACAATGTTAGGCCGGCGCTTCGGCAGCGGAACGAAGGTGCCCGGAGCCGTGATCTCGGGCTCTACCGCTTCGATCGGCTCGGGGTCCTCCTCGGCTTCGACGTAGATTTCGTTAGGCAGTTCGGGATCGTTGGAGGATTCTTCTTCGATCACGATTGCGACTTCTTCCTCAGTTTCAGGCTCCATTTCGGCACCTTCGGGCTCCGCCGCCACGGGCTCGCTGAAGGTGAACGCGTCCAAATCCGACTCTGGTGGCACTTCTTCTTTGGCTTTCGCCGAGTAGTCGGGCTCCGCAAACGGCCGCTCGTTGTCGAACAGCGAGGGAGCTGCGGCGGCTGCGATGCTGGTCGCCGCCTTGCGGAATTTGGACAGAGTAGATGTCGGAGCGGACGGCGTGGACTTGGCCTCGGAGGGTGGGTTCAGCTCGAATGCGAGGATTGCCTCAGCCACGGGTTTCGGGGCAGGCGCGGGCGCGGGTGCTGGCTCTTCTTCAATTTCCTCAGGCTCAGGCGCGACGGACACCGGTGCTTTCTTCGCCGCAGGAGTGAAACCCTGGCTGGGATCGAGCAGCGGGTTTTCCGGAGAACTGCGGCTGAGTGATTCACGCGGCGCCATGGCGAGCGAATCCTCGGGAAGCGCGCTGATCAGTGTGATGGAAAGCGAGTCGCCCATTGCCGGATCGATCGCCGCGCCGAAGAGCACGTGCGCTTTTTCCGGAACGAATTTCTGCAAACGCTGCATCAGTAATTCGATTTCAAAAAGTGTCAGATCTTCGCCGCCTGATAGGTGGACGAGCACCGTCTGCGCGTCCTTGAGAAGTGCTCCCTGGTCGAGCAGCGGGCTGTTCAGAGCGTTTTTCAACGCCTTCGACGCGCGGTCTTTGCCGTCCGCTAGACCGGAGCCGAAGAGGCAGCGCGAACGGTTCGTGCGCAACGCGCTCATCAGGTCGTCGAGTCCGACGTTGATCAGTCCCGGGCGGATGACCAAGCGGATGACTGCTTTGATCGATTCGCAGATCATGTGGTCTGCGGCGGCGAAGGCTTCGTGGATGCCTTGTTTGGCCAACACGAGCTCTCCCATGCGGTTGTTATCGAAAGTGACGAGCGCGTTTGATAGAACAGCGAGTTCGTTGAGCGCGGTTTCCGCCTGTTCACGTCGGCGGCGGCCTTCGAAGGCGAAGGGCATGGTAGCGAAAACGACAACAAACGCCCCCTCTTCACGGGCGATGCGGGTGACGATGGGAGCCGCGCCGGAGCCGGTTCCACCGCCGAGACCGGTGCACAGAAAAACAATGCGGCGGCCCTTGATCGACGCACGGATCTGCTCCTCAGCCTCGAGCACCGCTTGGTGGCCAAGTTCTGGATCACCACCGGAGCCGAGACCCTTAGTTAGATTTACACCGAGCTGAATTTTTTCACGGGCGATGCAGGCAGCCAACGTGCGGACGTCGGTATTCAGGGCAAGCAGTTCGGCACCGTCTAGGCCATCGAGCGCGATCCGCTCTAGCATGTTGGCTCCGGCACCACCAAGGCCGACAATTTTGACGGCGGAGGTGGGAATCATCTGTTGGGGATCGCGGTTGTAAGGGATCATTGTAGATTTGAAATTTGAGGTTTTAGATTTAAAATTCCTATTTGCCGAATGGCCAGAACATGCGGCCGATCTTGCCAAGCACACCCGGTGGTGCAGCGCGCTCAGTTTCCAAAATCTGTGCGTAGCGGATGAGACCGATGGCCGTGGCGTAATGCGGGTCCTTGAAACTCGCCTGGACGCCGCTGATTTCGGGCGGCTCGGGCCGATAGATATCTCGACCGAAGACATCGAAGGCGAGTCCGTCGAAACCGCGCATCAGACTGGTGCCGCCAGTTAGGAAAATTCCAGCGCCGATCTGCTCCACCGCTCCGGCGGGTAGGCGTGCGCGGACGAGTTTGAGCGTCTCCTCCAGCCGCTGGCGGATGATCTCGTTGAGGATGCTGCGGCCCACTTCTACTTCGGCGAAACCACGATCATCGGTTAGTTTCGCGATGCCCACAGATTTTGCAGGATCGGCCGAAGCATCGCCTTCCATGATTTTCAGGCGGTCGGCCTTGGAAAACGGTAGGCCGGTGACGAGATGGATGTCATTGGTGACGTGATCTCCACCCACCGGAATGCAGCCGGACGCAGTGATCGCACCGTTCAGATAGAGCGCGTAGTCGGTCGTACCGCCGCCGATGTCGATGACGAGGGCACCGCGCTCGCGCTGTTCTCTATCAAGCGCCATCTGTGCGGTAGCAATAGGTGAAAAAACAATGTCGTCCACTTCCAGCGGCATTTCCCGGACGAGCTTGATGCTGTTTTGAATGCGGGTGCCGATGCCGTGCACGACGTGAAAATCCGCTTCCACGGTTTTCCCGAAAAGCCCGACCGGTGTGGTGGAGTGTTCGAGTCCATCGAGCCAGTAGTTCCGAATGATCGGATGCAGATAGACATGGTCCTGCGGGATGTGCACTTCGCGGGCGATGGTGCGCGCCTCCTCGACATGCTCGGCAGTAACGGTTGGCTCGCCATCCGGTAGGCGATAGGTGCCGCGATGGTTGATGCCCTGGATGTGCGAACCTGTGACGGCAAGGAAAACGCTGCCGATCTCGACATCGCTGGCGTCCTCGGCTTTCGCCAAAGCGTCCTTGAGGCAGGCACGGGCCTGGGCGAAGTCGTAGATCTCGCCTTTTCTAACACCAGCCGTCTTAGTGACGCCGATGCCGAGAATCTTGACGGCGCTGTCAGCCTTCACCTCTCCAACAACCATGCAGGTCTTGCTGGTGCCGATCTCGAGTCCGACATGAATTTTCGTACGGCGTGCCATGGGATTGGATCAATTGCGATTAAGGAGAGTGCTGAGATCACGCGCGCGGCGGTCCTTACTGACCTCCCCGGGCGTGGGCTCGGAAACGGGAACCGCGCGAAGTGGGGCTGGCTCGTTCCTAACGGTGATGGGTATGTTATATTTAGGGATCAGGTTGATGGTGCCGATGGAGTACCCCTTTTCGCTGGCGTGATCGATGGAGGCCTGCAGGCTGGCGATCTGGCGCTCGTGGTCGCCAAGGCCGAAGGTGGCAGTTGTACCTTGGCGGGTGACGAGTTCGAGCGACCATGCGTTCGCCTGGCGAACGGATTCTATCCAATGGACCGCTTCGGAGTCTGCCTTGCAGGCCGCGTCCAACAGATGGAAACAATGTTGCAGTTCTGGATGCGTCACCGGCTGGCCCAGTTTGATCGGATTGGTTTCCGATGCCGGAAGTTGGATAACCGGCAGTTTAATTGCGGTTTCTAACTGGAGCTCCGGGCAGGGATAAACGATGCCGTCGCGATCTACGAGCATCGAGCCAACCTTGCGTGCTTCGGGCAGACCGGCTTCAATGCTCGAGATCCAAGCGCGCGGCGCTCTCGGCACCACGCGAACGACGAGCGTGCCTGGCAGATGACGTTCGGCACGCGCATCGGCGATCTCGGGCTGGGCTTTGAGTTTGGCAACCACGTCGTCGATCCGGATACTGAAGATGCTGGCCGTTAGATCAAGCTCGGTCACTTCGGCGAGGCGCGCTTCGTCGATAACCGGGTTTTGGTTAAGATCGATCACTTGCAAACGGAAATCCGGGTTCTTGTAAAACGCGCGCTGAATCCCCTGCCATACTCCCCAGCCGACGCCCGCGATCACTGCGAGGATACAAGCGATCTTTGTCAGCTTCCCGGCCAGTGCCAGAAAGCTGAACCAAGCAATGCGAGGTGACATCACACGGACTTCCAACACATTTGCGCGGGTCCGGCTGCGAGTTTTGCTGGTGTGGCGTTTTGACATATTAGGAGCGGAGTTGAAGTGATAGCTCGGCGATGGTCTTACATAACTCAGGAAAAGAAATTCCGGTGGCGGCGGCGGCCTTGGGCAGCAGGCTCGTTTCTGTCATGCCGGGAATGGTGTTAGCCTCTAGCACGAACGGGCGGTTCTGGGCATCCAACAGAACATCGACGCGGGAGTAAATTTCCACTCCGAGCGACTGATGCGCGGCCACGGCGGCGGCTTGCACGGCGATGGTCGTCTCCAGATCGAGATCCGCCGGGCATTGGTATTCGCTGCCTTTCGCGCCACTGAGCCACGGGTATTTGCTGGCCATGTCATACACGCCTTCCGGTGGCGTGATCTGGACGATGGGGAGGGCCTTGCCATCAAGGATGCCGACGGTCAGTTCTTTGCCCTCGATGAATTCCTCAATGAGCACTTCGTTATATTTTTCAGCGGCTTTCAACAGCGCTGCCGGAACTTCATCCTGCGATTTTACGATCTGGATGCCGACGCTGGAGCCTTCGAGCGGAGGCTTGATCACGAGCGGGGCTTTGATAGTTAGATTCGGGAGCAGCCCGGGGCTGAGGGTGACCGTTTCCGAGCGAGCGGTGGGCACACCGGCGGCGAGAAATTTTTCCTTAGCGAGTGATTTGTGGATCGCGAGCTTGCTGCTGGCGGATCCGGCACCGGTATAAGGCACCCCGAGTTTTTCCATCGCATCCTGCAATTGCCCGTCCTCGCCGAAGGTACCGTGAATCACGTTGAAAGCGAGATCGGTGCCTTCCGGCAGGTTTATTTCCGTGGAGGTCACATCTACGCCCACGACATCCAGACCGAGACCTAACAAGGCATTGAGCACCGCTTTGCCTGAAGCGAGGGAAACCTCGCGTTCCGATCCCGGCCCGCCCATCAGAACTGCGATTTTTTTGGTGCTCAACATGGTGATGAAATTAGAAAGTAGATTCGTCCTCGCCGAGGATCTTGATCTCGGTTTCGAGTTCGATGTGGTGCTCGTCGCGTGCCTTTTCCTGAATGAACTCGATCAGCGTGAGAACTTCCAGCGCGGAAGCGCCGCCCGTGTTGACCACGAAATTTCCGTGCACTTCCGAAACCGCCGCGTGGCCGCAGGTGCTGCCTTTGAGGCCCATCACGTCGATGAGCCGTCCGGCGGGGAGGTTCTCGGTGTTCCTGAAAGTGCAGCCCGCGGAAGCGGCGACGGGTTGCGAGGACTTGCGCTTTTCGCGTGAGGCATCCCAGCGCTCCTTGATATTTGCGGTGGTGTCGGCCTTGCCCTTGAAAACCGCCTGCAGTGCGAAGTTCCGGCGCAATTCCTGCACATTGCGGTATTGCGCGGCGATTTCCTCGCGCTCGCGGGTGCGGATGACGCCGTCTTCATCGAGGAAAGTGACGCGCACGACTTGATCGAACATCTCCACACCCATCGCTCCGGCGTTCATGCGCAGCGCGCCGCCGACGTTGCCAGGGATGCCTTCCATCCACTCGAAGCCGCCGACGCCACTGCCTCCGGCGACGCTCGCGAGTTTTTTTAGCCGCACGCCCGCGCCCGCTGTGATGTGGCCTTTTCCATCCACCGTCACTTCGGAAAAGGCACCACCAGTGGGGTGGATCACCGCGCCGCGAATGCCGCCGTCGCGCACTAACAAATTCGATCCCCGGCCGACGACGCGCACCGGGATGCCACGCTCGCGACAGTAATCGACGAGAAACGCGAAGCCGTAAAAACTGTGTGGCTCCATCCAGTATTGCGCTGGTCCACCGACGAGCATGGTCGTGTGGCGGCTCATCGGTTCGTAGATTTTCCCATCGATCTCACCAGCAGGCATGAGACCGCGCATTTCCTCCAGAATTTTCAGGTCGTTAGCGATACGGGTGCCAGCTTCATGGACGTTTCCGGCACCGAGGGTGATCAACAAATCGCCGGCTTGCAGCGCGTGACCGATGGCGTGATGAGCGATTGATAGATCCGGAACGTAGGTGGCTGGAATATCGCCGTGGGCTGCCATCGCATCAACGAGTGTCTGGCCGGAAATGCCTTTGATCGGCTTTTCCGAGGCGGCGTAAACATCAGTGATGAAAACGAGATCCGCAGCCTGCAGGACTTTACCAAAATCATCCGCCAGCGCCTTAGTCCGCGTGTAGCGGTGTGGCTGGAAAAGCACGACGACGCGCTTGGACTTCAGCGAGCGAGCCGTTTGCAGGGTGGCCGCCAGCTCGGACGGATGGTGGCCGTAGTCATCGACGATGCGGTAGTTAGGAGAAAGATACTTGGTTTCGAATCGGCGCTTTGCCCCAGCAAAGGTGGAGAGGGCGCGGGCGATGTGCGTAAATTCCGCGCCACAGCTATCAGCCAGCGCGATGGCGGCGAGTGCGTTGAGGACATTGTGGTTTCCGGGGATGCCTAGCTCGACATCGCCCAGCACCTCGCCGTTTTTCTTCACCGTGAAAGCGGAAGAGCCCTTGAGATCGCGCAGGTCCGTCGCGGTGTAATCGGCATCTTCCCAGCCATAGGAAACGGCGTTCTCGCGGCCCGAACAGACTTCGAGCGCCACCGGATCTTCCGCGCAGTAAACGAGTTTTCCGGTCGTTTGATCGGCGAGTTTCGTGAAGACCTCTTTGATATGTTCGAGGTCCCGATAGAAATCCAGATGCTCAGCTTCGATGTTGAGTATCACCGCGTGCTCCGGGTGATAGAGAGCGAGCGTGCCGTCGCTTTCATCGCCTTCCGCCACCATGTGCTCGCCGTCTTCCGACCATTTTGCGTTCGCTCCGAGGATAGGAATTTCCGCGCCGACGTAGTGGCTCGGCTTTTGCCCGGCCTCGCGCAGGAGGTGGGCGGTCATCGAGGAGGTCGTCGTTTTTCCGTGGGTGCCGGAAATGACGATGCCTTTTTTCGTGTGAAGGATGGCAGCCAGACATTCGGCGCGGCGGAGGAGAGGAATCTTCGCTTTCTTCGCGGCAGAGTAGGCGGGGTTGTCGGATTTGATCGCTGAGGAATAGACCACGATGTCTGCGCCCTTCACGGCGGCAGCGCTGTGGGGGGACGAGAAATTCAGGCCCACGCCCTGCATGCGCTCGGTTTCCGCCGTGGTCACGCGGTCCGATCCGCTGACTTTGTGGCCCATGCCTAGCAACAACAGCGCCAGCCCGCTCATGCCCGATCCGGCGACGCCGATGAGGTGGATTTGGAGCGGTTTGCTCCGGTCGGTGAGGCGTGTGCTGAATTCGGTCATGTGGGAGTGAGGGTGGCTTCGATGGCGGCGCACACCCGATCCGCAGCGTCAGGGATGGCAAGTGCGCGGGCCGCTTTTGCCATGCGTTTGTAGGTTGGCAAGTCTTGCAGGATGGAAGTTGCCAAATCCGCGAGTTTTGCGGCGTCTAGGTTCTTTTCCTGAATGAGGATGGACGCTCCAGCCTCCGAGAAAACTTCCGCATTGCGCGTCTGATGATCGTCGGCAGCGTAGGGAAATGGCACGAGGATCGACGGATGCCCGGCGATGGAAATTTCTGTCAGACTCGACGCTCCGGAACGCGCGATGACCACATCCGCCATGGCATACGCGGACGGCATTTGGTCACAAAATCCCAACACCTTGTAGCCTTCTCGGCCCTTGGTGATTTCCGAAACCCGCTCGAAATCCAGTGCACCGGCGATGTGCAGCACCTGCGTTTCCTTTGGTAAAAGCGCCGCCGCTTCCGCGCTCAGCTCGTTCAAACGCCGCGCACCCTGACTGCCGCCGGTCACCACGATCGTGGGCCTCGTGGGATCCAGTTCAAAATGCACCGCCGCCTCGTCACGTGTCGGCAGATTAATGATTTCCGGACGCACGGGCGTGCCGGTGGTCACCGTTTCTCGCTGTGGGAAATAGCCCTTTGCTGCATCGAGCCCGAGGAACACCCGCGTGCAGAACCGGCTGGTCATCACATTCGCGCGGCCTGGACGGGCGTTCGAATCATGGACGAATGTTTTCAACCCCATCTTGTGCCCTGCATAAACCGGCGGCAACGAGGTGAACCCGCCCATGCCGATCACCGCGTCCGCCCGGAAGCGGCGGATCACCCCCTTGCAATGCTTGATCGATCCCCAAAGTTTCCACAAAAACGGCAGCATTCTGGGCGAAAACGTCGGCGGTTTCGCGACTGCGGGCATGGTTTCAAATTTCAAATGTCGGTATTTCGCCGAAGCCTCGGCATCCACCTTCTTTTCGGAAATCAGGAGCATCACATCGTGACCACGCGCGCGGAGAGCTTCCGCCACGGCGATTCCCGGGAACAAATGGCCGCCGGTGCCACCACAGGCGATGAGGATTTTGAACGGCGTCGGCACGGATGCAGGGGTGAAAATAGCCTGAAGTGGGCGAGCGGACAGACTTTCCGACACCCCTTCGCGAAAAACTACGTAAATGCGTAGTATCCGGCAATCCCCAAAACCGGAATGTCAGGGAAATTTCAGAGTGACGGGCAAGTGGGCATGTGACTCACCACGGATCAGCATCGCAAATTTCCCATGATCGCCGGGTTTACACCTCCCTGATTCTCTTTGCATTCCGGCCCAATCACACTTCGCGCTTGGGTGCCGTGTTGCCACCCGATAGAGTGCCATCCACCGATGTCCCCGCCTAACCTCAGTGAAAAACTCCTCGCCTCGGTCTCGCGGGATTTTTTCCGGCCGCTGACCCGGCCGTCGGCAGCGATTTACGTAGATTGCGCCGAGCGCCTCGCTGACGTCGCGGGCGAGGCCGGGCGGATTCCCCATGCCGAGGCCATCGCGCTCATCCGGGAAATCCTCGCCGCCCATCCGGACATCGTGCTCGATGACGACGAGGGTGCCTCCCTCCGCGATGCCCGCCAGCGCGCCGGTCAGTTTTTCAACCGCCTCTGCGACTCGCGCTGGTTAGAGGACCAGCAACTCGGCCTGCACGAACGCTGGGCGCTCGTTTCTCCCGGCCTGCGCCCGCTGCTCCGGCTGCTGCGAGAACTCGCCGAAGACGAAATCGCCGAGCTCAAAACCTTCGCCGACACCGTCCGCGGCGTTTGCGAAACCCTAGAGCGTCCGAACATTCTCGACCCACGCCTGCAGGAACCCGACGAGATTCGCAGCAACGTCACCGACTGCAACGCCCGCCTCGAAAGCGCCATCATCCAGCTCCACGGCGTGGAAAAACTCATCTCGCTTTTCGACCGCCGCCAGCGCCTCAGCGACTCCCCTGCGGAAACCCTGCGGCTGCTCTACGCCGAGTTCGGCGCGGGCCAGCACATGGTTTGCTACGATGCCCTTCGTAGAAACGGCCTGCTGCCCAGGCTCCAGGTTCTGCGGTCCTTCATCGCCGACCGCCGCGATGATCCACTCGTCAAGGAGCGTCTAGCAGAGGGCCTCGCCGCTCACTACCATTGGGATGAAAACGAGTCCTATCACCGCGCGGAAAAGGCCCTGCGTGATCTCGAACACCGGCTCTCCGCCATTCGCCTCGTCGCCGATGCCATCGACGCCAGGATGGCCTCGTTCAACCAGCTTTCCCAACAACGTTACCGCTATCAGACCGAGCTCCGCGGCCGCCGCCCGGAAATCGTCAAGGCCTACTGCGACGCCATCAACGCCACCCACGAAGACACCCGCCTCGCCGCCATGCGCGATGCCGAGCCCGACTTCACGCCGCTCGTCCCCGAGGTGAAATTCTTCTTCGGCAGCGAGTCGCTCGCCCGCACTCGCCGCGTAAAAGCACCGGCGGATCTCACCTTCGGCAACGACTCCGGCGGTCGCGACGAAACCGCCGAGGAAACACTCGCCGCCCTGCGCGAACGCCAACGCCTCGCCCTAACACCCCAACGCGCCGCCCGCCTCGTCGCCCGCCTGCTGCCGGAGAAATCCAGCGTCACCCTGACCTCGGATTTCTCCGCCGCCGACCTCGATGAAATGCTCGATCTCCTCGCCATCGCCGCCTACGAGCACGCCATCACCGCCGATGGCCAGCGCGTGAAATGGACCATCGACGGCCCCGGAAAAATCACCGGCCTCGAACCCGAAAAAATCCCCGCCGATCCCCACGCCGGCTGGAACGTCGAGCGATTCCAAATTCAAAGACTCTAGAAAACGATGGCATCCTATCGTTTCCTTCTCATAGACGTCTTTACAGCAACGCATTTTTATGCGAAAATTCATGCATGAGAACGACCCTCGATCTCCCTGATCTGCTCTTCCGTGAAGTAAAAACCCGCGCCGTCCAGCAAGGCGTGACGCTCAAGGATCTGCTCGCCCAATACATCCAAGCCGGTATGAACGCACCCGCTGCTCCGTCGCCAGTCGCCGTGCGTCCCCAGATTCCGCTACCAATTTTTCGGAAGGCCGATGGCTCGATCACCCCGGCACTCAGCAACGCCGAGCTTTACGCCATTCTTGATGAGGAGGATATCGCCAATTTCCACCGAGTCTCTGCGCAATCAACGCCAAAACCCTGATGGATCTCCCTGACGTAAACTTATGGGTCGCCTTCACCGATACAAATCATGCCCACCATAAGGCTGCGCGGCACTACTGGGACGAGCTCCGCGTGGACTCCATTGCCTTCTGTCGTGTCACGATGCTCGGGCTTTTACGCCTAGCCACCAGCAAGAACGTCATGCAGGGCAAGCCATTTACTGAGGGAGAAATCTGGGAAATCTACCACACCTACCTCGCGATGCCTATCGTCAGCTTTCTGCAGGAACCTGCCGGGCTGGATTCTACCTTCTCCGCTCTAACTGAGGCTCCTGATTTCTCCCACCGACTTTGGACGGATGCCTACCTCGCCGCCTTTGCCATCAAAAGCGGCTGCCGCCTTGTCTCCTTCGATGCGGATTTCTCCCGCTTCCCTCAGCTCGAATTTCTACAGCTCCAGTCTTGAGAAAACTCACGGCCGCAGCCCTTCGCTCAACTTCTTCAAATGTCCGATCCTAACTGGCCCCGCTTCTGGCCCGATGTCCCCGACGACGACCGCCCGGTGATTCGTGAAATCCTCGCCGAGCTCATCGGCCGCGGCACCTTGCTCGGCAGCAGCGGTGCCGGGCGCGATCATTTTCTGCTAGCTCGCGATCACTATCAGGAACACTTGAAGGACTATCTCGCGCCACTTGGACTGGAGCTGATCATCGATGACGATTTCTCCATCCTCCAAGCACGCCCACGCCCCGAGGCTTGCCATCTGTTAGCGCAGTTCACCAAGGATGAAACGCTACTTTTGTTAGTTCTCTGGCGGGTCTGGGATGATCACCGGACGAACGAAGTTAGCAGTGCTGTCATTCTCACCGTCGATGATTTGTGGACCCGCTTCCGCAATACTTTCGACAAGATCGAGCCACCGGAAAAAACCCATCTCGACTCGCTGCTGGCGCGGCTCAAGCGCCACCGCTTGATCCGCACCCACAAGCCGGAAGGCGCGCTCCAGCTCGGCGAGACGCTCATTGAAATCCTGCCCAGCCTGCCGCGCGTGATCCCATTTGACAGCCTCGAATCCTGCCTCGCCCGTGCCGCCCTCTATCAACCCGCTGCTGAAGCCTGAAATGAAGACCCGCATCCACCTCAGCCGCATCCTCGCCATCAATTGGTATGGCTACCGCCGCTTCATCGACGTCTCCGGACTCTCGCTCATCACCGGGGCTAACGGATCAGGAAAAAGTGTGCTCCTCGACCTCATCCAGTTTGTCATGCTCGGCGAATCGCTCAGCCGTTTCAACAAAGCCGCCGCCGGCGCAGGCAGCGGCCGCTCGTTGCGTGGCTATTGTTTGTGCGACACGAACACCCAGGGAAATGACGGCCAGGAACGTTATCTGCGTCCGTCCGGCGTGACACTAGCAGGTCTGGAATTCGTCTGGCCGTTAGTAAAAGGCGAAGATGTCCCGCGCCGCGAAACTTGGGGTGCGCGCATCGAATTCGAAGGCCCCACCGCCAAGGCCCGCACGCTGTGGTTCACCATTCCCAACCGCCTCGAACGCGAGGATTTCCTCAGCGCAGAACTCGATTCGGAGGCCATCGCCTTCATGTCCGAGGATGAGTTCCGCGTCCATGTGAAGCGCGACCTCGGCGGCGAGGTGTTCGATCGGCAGGCGTCATATCTCGATGAAATGGGTTCACGCAGCCACTTGGGTTTTGATCGCGTGCAGATGAATAAAACCCTGCCGAACTCGATGGCGTTCCAGCCGGTTGAGTCATTTGAAAAATTCATCCGCGACTACTTGCTAGAACCGGGCTTACCAGACGTGAAGGCCGTCCGCGCCAGTGTGGATGCGCACCGCCGGGCGCAAGAGCGCCTCGAGAAAATGCACGACCAACACGCGCGGCTCGTCCGCATCAGCGAGCGGCATCAGGAATACGTCACCGCCCGCCTCGATGCCCGACTGCATGCCCATTTGCGCATCGCGCTGGGGCACGAACAGAAACTGGAAAATCTAACTTCACGCCAGTCCGAGCTGGAGCAAATTCGTTTTCAAAACGCCGAATCGCGCTCCGACTACGAGTCCGCGCTGGCCGAGCGGAATGAACTGGATTCCCAACTCGCGAAGATCCGCCTCGTTGCGGGAAACGATCTCCAGATCACCCGACTTGCCGAGGATCGCAGCCGCCGGGATGAAGTGGCCCGTGAGTTAGATGCACTGCGCGAAACCGAAAAATCCGCACGCCAGTTTCTCCATGATCGCACGCAGTATTGGAAACAATGGCTGCGCCTCGCCCAAGAGTTCGGACTGGAAGAGCCGGAACCCGCAGCGGATTGGCTCAAGCAAATGCAGGGTGCCGACGAGTCCGCCGCGCTCGACGCTGCGCAACGGATGCCACGGATCTATCAATCACTCGTCAATGATGCCCGCGAGCGGCTGCGGCCGGTCGAGGAAGAAATCAAGGTGCTGGAAAACCGCGATTCCCGCCTGCGCCGCGAGTTAGATGATCTCGATCACAAAGGCAGCGTCGCCCCATCGCCGCTGCTAGATGCTCTGAAATCCCGAGGCCAGCGCGCCGATGCGTTCGGCCGCGTGATCGAAGTAAAGGCAGATGCCGAGCCTTGGTGGCCGTTGCTCGAATCGCTGCTAGGAAACAAGCGTGGCGCGGTGCTGGCGGAAGATTTCAAAGCCGCTTGGGACCAGGCCCGCCGGCTCGGTCACATTGACGAGCCGCTGGTTCATCCCGGAGAGATTTCCGCTTCCAAGGAAGCGAAGCAGGGAACGGTCGCCGCGTTTTTTGAAACGAAACACGAACTCGCAAATGCGTATCTCCACCATCTTTACGGTGATCTGATCGCCGTCGAAAAAGTCAGCCAGCTCGATTCGCATCCCCGAGCGTTTTCCAAGGACGGTTGGCTCAAGGATCCGCCGCATCGCCAGCATTTCCAGCCCGCCAAGGAGTTCACCATCGGCGAAGAAGGCCTCCGCCGCCTGCGCACGCTGCGACAGGATGAACTCGCCGAAGTGAAGGAAGAACTCACCCGCCAGCTGCGGCTCCGCGAGGATTGGCGAACGTTTCTGCATCGCGGTGAGCAGTGGACGTTAGATAAAGCGGAGCCGCCGGCGGGCAGCTCGAAGCTGCGGGACTTGCCACGGCTACGCAAGGAGCTCGCCCAACTCGATGAGACGATCCGGCTGCTTGCCACGCCCGAGCGTGAGGCGACGGTGGAAAAGCTCAGAGTGTTAGAGAAGACATTTCAAGGGGTCATTGAGCGCACCGGAAGATTGGCAAACAGCATCGAGAAAATCGCCCAACAGGAGCGGCTTCTGCAGGACGGGATGGCCTCGCTAACGGAAGACGAAGCGCTGGCGCTTACCGATCGCCAGCTCAGTCGTGAGTCGCTCGAAGGCGTGCGTGATACGGAGATTTCCGAACTCATCGCTGCCGCCAGATCACAGTTTCCAAAATGGCAGCAACGGCTCGATGCATCCTCCGAGATGGCACGCATTCGTCAGGCGGATTCCGAAAAAGCCCGCTACGAACGCGACCTAGAGCGCCATGCTCTGGCAGAAAAGCATCCGGAAACCGCCGAAGCCTTCGATCCCGGCGATGATGAAAACTCGCGCTACGATTCCCGGCGGATGGAGTTGGAAACCCACGAGCTGGAGAAATACACCGCCGCTGCGGAAGACGCGCGCAAGGAGTGGGAAGACCGGCTCCAACACCAGGTGCTCGATGTGCTGAAGGAGAAGTTAGACGAGGCGGAGCGCACCAAGCGCGAGCTCAACCGCGCGATGGACCACGACATCGGCGGCTGGCGCTATCAGCTCTCGATGAAGGCGGACCGCAGCCACAGCGCGATCTGGTCGCTGGTGGAAAAAGGCCTGAATCCCGGCCTCGAACTTTTCGCCTCCGGTGCGAAGGAGGAAATCGAGAAGGCGAAAGCCGCGTTGATGGCCGCCATCGAAAACTCCGAAGATCCACGCCAGCAGCGGGCGCTCGATTATCGCTACTATCATCACTGGGACATCCAAGCCACGCCGACCGGCAAGGGCGAGGGTGCGGCGATTTCCCTCAACCGCAACGCGAAAAAACAAAGCGGCGGTGAGAACCAAGCACCGTTTTTCGTCGCCATGCTTGCCGCTTTCCAACGCGTCTATGATCTCGGCCCGCGCGAATCTCGGAAGAACCTTGGCATCGTCATCATGGACGAGGCGTTCTCCAAACTCTCCGGCGACCGCATCGACGCGTGCCTCGATCTTGCTAGAAATTTCGGACTACAACTCATCATGGCATTCCCCGAAGACCGCCTGCCGACGATGATCCAGCATGCGGAAACCGTCGTGCAATGCCGGGTCGAACGCACCTACGACGACAAGAGCGGCCAGATCACAAACATCGAAAACTGGGTGGTGAAGGTCGATCGGGACAAACTCGTAGAAGCGCTATCATGATCTCACGGAGCGCTGGCTTTAGCCGGCATCTTCATTCCAAGAGCCGACTAAAGGCGGCGCTCCATTTCCCATGAGCTGGTTAGATGAATTCCATCGTCGGTGGCAAAACTCGCGCGGCAAGCGGCTGAGTCCAGCAAGTCGCGGATTTTCACAAGACTGGTCGAAGTTGCTAGATGCGGCGGGCATAACCCGCGCGGAAGATATCACCACCGCAGTTCGTGAGGTCGAGGCATTGGAAAAGGCGGGGCATCTCGTGCTGAAGCGTCATCGCTACCGAACCTATCTGATCGAACGTCTGACACTTCCTCTGGAGCGGGAAGAGTGGTTGATCGATCAATTCGGTGCTATTTCCGCGCTAGATGTCAGAGCAGAGTCATTGGTAGTGTTAGAGCAGAACTTGCAGCGAGATCACGCCAGGTTTCCCCAAGAATGGTCAGTGCTCATCGCCGCGCTTGGAGCTGCTTTCAAGGACGGCAAAGCCCTGCGGCCATTCTACTGGAACCAACCGGAGGCACTCGCAGAGCTGTTGGAAATCGTCGCGCGTCTCAGCGAAACCGACTGGTCGCCCGGCACGTTGATCCGTTCGGCGAGCGTCGATGTTGGACAAGATTCCAAATGGCTGGAACGTCACCGGCGGACCTGCGAGTCAGGGCTATCACATTTGCACGGAGAGGAAACCACGCTGCGTTCACTGGGCCTGGTCGAGGGTGACGCGAGTGTCGAGCTGAGTGGCCCGGTGTGCCTGCATTTCGCTGATGGCAGTTCACACGACTTCGACGGCCTAACCAATCCCATCCTTTCCGCCGCCGATCTTCGTCGCTGTATTTCGATCACCACCACGGCGGAGCGATTGCTCAGCATCGAGAACCGCAAAACCACTTTTCGCCAATACGCGGCAGACAACCCGCAGCGGCGCATGCTCATTGCGACCACCTCGTTTCCCACGCCCGCCTTCCGCGAATTCCTGGAAAAGCTCCCACCCGAGCTGCCGCTCTATCATTTCGGCGATACCGATCCATCCGGCTGGCATATCCTGTTGAAACTGCGCGAAGCCGCTGGGCGTCCGGTCACCGCGTATCGCATGAAGTGGCGTTCGTCCGACAAGCCGAATCCGCTCACACCGCATGACAAGAAGCTGTTGGAAAAGCTGCTATCCAATCCGCTGTTAGCCGATGTCCGGAATGAAATCGAAAAAATGGTCACCAAGGGTGATCGCGGCGATTTCGAGCAAGAAACTCTTAAGCCGGAGCGCTGGCTTTAGCCGGCATCTTCATCCTCCGGGCCGACTGAAGGCGGCGCTCCGGCTTCGCCATTCCATTGTGAACCCGCAGAAGAAAATTCCCAGTCCTCCGGTGCCGCACAAAGCCCTGCCTTCACCGGGTTGTTCCTGATATAGGCGACGCAAACGTTAGATATCCTCACACGGAGTTGCTGCTGCCGGAGCTTTTCATCGTCCACCGAAGACAGTTCCAGATTCCACTTCTCGATGACCTGCTTCGGCAGAGAATCCGCGAGCCGGAAAGTAATTGCCTGCAAAGAGCCATCGAAATCCCAGTGGGGAAGGAACCCCCGATTGTAGATTCCCTTCCCCATTTGGTGATCTTACGGAGCGCTGGCTTTAGCCGGCATCTTCCTCGCCGCCCACATCTTCCACGACGTCATTCTCAGAGCCGACTGAAGGCGGCGCTCCGTCTTCGCCGTCCTCGACCGGAGAATCCTCGCCATCCGGGATGACGATGGAGATATCCTGAAGTTTTTCCTTATCCTTGAGGGTGAGAAGTTTCACTCCTTGAGCAACTCGGCCGGTTTCGCGGATTTCGCTCACGCGGATGCGGATGCTCTGGCCGGTAGAAGTCATGAGCATGAGTTCGTCAGCCTCGGTGACCGCCACGGCATTGACGACCTTGCCGGTCTTGTCGGTGACATTGAGTGTCTTCACCCCGCGGCCACCGCGACGAAGCGCGCGATAGTTGGTGAACGATGTGCGTTTCCCAAGGCCGTTCTCGGAAGCGACGAGCAACATGGTGTCAGCAGAAACGATCGCCATTCCGACGACGTAATCGTCTTTCCGCATGCGAATGCCAGTGACTCCCGCAGTCGCGCGGCCCTGCGGGCGAATCTGTGGTTTGCCTTCGTCTTCGGCAGCATCGGCGGCTTCTCCTTCAGGTTCCGTTTCCTCACCTTCCTCAGGTTGGCCCTGCGGTTTCTTGTAAACGCCCTCGGTGAACTTGATGCTCATGCCGTCGCGAGTGACGAGTATGATCTCATCCTCGCCGCTCGTCAGGTGCACGCCAATGAGATCATTTCCTTCGTCCAGATTGATGGCGATGATCCCGTCCTTGCGGTAGTTGCGGAAATCGTTAACGGCGGTCTTCTTCACCTTGCCGTTGCGCGTGGCGAAGAAGACGAAACCGGCTTCCTCGCGGAAGGTGATGTCGTTGCCATTCTCATCCACCGTGCGTTCGAGACGGAGCAGAGCGGCGATTTTTTCATCAGGCTTTAGGTTGAGCACATTCTGGATGCTGCGGCCCATTGCGGTCCGCGAGCCTTCAGGGAGTTCATACACCCGCTCGACATACACGCGGCCGGTGTTGGTGAAAAATAACAGATAGTCGTGAGCCTGAACGCTGAAGAGGTGCTCGATGAAATCGTTGGCCTCGTCCTTTTTCGTGGCTCGGGTTTCCATGCCTTTGAGCCCCTTGCCGCCACGCCCTTGGACGCGGAATTCGCTGGAAAGAGTGCGTTTGATATAACCGCGATGGGAAAGCGTGACGATCATCGCGTCGTTGGCGATGAGGTCTTCCATGGCGACTTCTCCCGCTTCCGCAACGATGGTGCACTGGCGCGGCGTGGCATACTTGTCTTTGATCATGCGGAGCTCGTCCTTGATGATGATCAGCACGCGTTCCTCGCGGGCGAGGATGTCGAGGAAGTCCTTGATATCGACGAGGACGCCGTCGTATTCGCCCTTCACCTTGTCCTGCTCCATGCCCGTGAGCTGATAGAGCCGGAGCTCGAGGATGGCATTCACCTGACGCTCGCTGAACGTGTAGGTATCGCCGGAGATTGACGGCTGCGAGCGGATCATGATGCCGAGTGACTCGGCGGTGGCGACCGGGAAACTATAGGCGGCGAGGCGCTCACGCGCTTCGTCACGGTTCTTCGACGAGCGGATGATTTTAATGAAATCATCGAGGTGGCCGAGGGCGAGTAGGAAGGCTTCTAGCAACTCCGCGCGTTCTTCGGCTTTCCCTAACAAATATCGCGTGCGGCGGATAATGACTTCGCGGCGGTGCTCGATGTAGGCATCGATGGCTTCTTTGAGAGAGAGCTGCTTCGGGCGGTTTTTGTGAATCGCCAGCATGTTCACGCTGAAGGATGTCTCCATCGAGGTGAGCTTGAAAAGCTGTGCCATCACCACTTGCGGGCGGGCATCGCGTTTCAACTCGATCTCGATGCAGGTGTCCTCGGCGGATAGATCCCGCATGCCGGAGATGCCAGTGAGAGTCTTTTCGTTGACGAGCTCGGCGATGCGTTCCTGAAGCGTCGCGCGGTTCACGCCGTACGGGACGCCGCGGATGATGATCATCGAGCGGCCGTTGTCGTTCTCCACGATCTCCATTTTTCCGCGCAGACGCATCGAGCCACGGCCGGTGCGGAAATATTCCTCGATGCCACGCATGCCGCGGATTTCGCAGGGGACGGGGAAATCGGGTCCCTTGATGAACTGCATCAACTCGGGCAGGGTGATTTCTGCATTGTCGATTTGTGCGCAAATGCCGTCGATCACCTCGCCGAGGTTGTGCGGGGCAAGGTTGGTGGCCATGCCGACGGCGATGCCGGTGCCGCCATTGACGAGGAAGTTAGGAAATGCCGAGGGAAGAACGGAGGGCTCGGTTTGTGAGCCGTCATAGTTCGGTTGGAAATCAACGGTGTCCTTGTCGAGGTCCTCCATCATCGCCATGCCGAGGTGATGCAAGCGGGCCTCGGTATAACGCATGGACGCCGCAGAATCGCCTTCTACCGAACCAAAGTTACCCTGACCATCCACTAACATGTCACGCATCGACCATGGTTGGCCCATGTTGACGAGTGTTGAGTAGATCGATTGGTCGCCGTGCGGGTGGAAATTACCCATCGTTTCACCGACGATCTTGGCACACTTGACGTGGGCTTTTCCGGGGCCGACGCCTAACTGACGCATCGCGTAGAGCACACGGCGTTGGGATGGCTTGAGGCCGTCGCGCACATCGGGCAGGGCGCGCGAGATGATGACGGACATCGAGTATTCCAGGAA
Organism: Verrucomicrobiales bacterium; assembly: GCA_038237425.1. Lineage (GTDB taxonomy): Bacteria > Verrucomicrobiota > Verrucomicrobiia > Verrucomicrobiales > Akkermansiaceae > Luteolibacter. The sequence goes on along the minus strand of JBBRYQ010000009.1, from coordinate 24,446 downwards.
CGAATTGGATAGTTCCTCGGCGACGTTGATCGGCTTGATATGTTCTTCAGACATTGGGGAAAATGATTAGGCGCGGGACAGGGCGTTAGCGGAAACAAAGAGGTTGCGGACGCGGAAAGCGGCGGGGGATTCCTGGAGGAGGATCGCCTTCATGTTGGGTGACTTGGCTGCGAACCAAGGGTGCGGCATGATGCGACATTTCTGGTTGATCCAACTAGGGGCGGACAGGCTATAGACTTGGCATAGATAACCTACGGTAGAGGCAACAAAAGCATCGGCATACCCTCCGTCCGCAAGGGACGGGGAAAGCAACCCGGGCTCCTCTTCGAGAAGAGCGAGGTCGGGGTTAGTCTTAAAACGATCTAGGAAATTCTTGATCGCATAGCTGAAGTCAGATTGTATCCGAACATTTGCCATACTTTGGCGGAGAGTTTCTTGCGAGCGGTTCATGGTGAGGAGTCGGGGTTGAGCTCCGAAACAAGTTCTTCAATGTAAAATCTAACCCTCGGGTGCAACAGGCTTTCTTTGTAGTAGCTTGCGACAAGGTCGCAAACCTTGGATGGGTCACGCATGCCGGTTGCATTGAGAAGGGTGATGATGTCCGCACGATCTCCCTCAACTCCGAACTCGGCAGCGCGGCTGGCAAGACATTTCATGGCTAAGAGATACTCGGTGGTGGGCCGCATGATGCGGAGGTTGGAGTAAACGGGCATTCCGTCCGACGTAATCTCGGCTTCGCTGGAAATAAATCCCTTAACGCCATCATTTAGCCAATCGGGTTGAAATCCAAATTCTTCTGCAACCTGTATTGCTGCGGCCAAGACCTCCGTCTTGGGTACAAAGATCCCATCCACATCCCTAGTGGATTCGCGAGCATCGAAAGCGAGGACCATTGCGGCTCCACCGAAAATGCACAGCTCGCCCATCACGCCTTTTTCGTGGAGAAGCTCGTTGAGCCTGTCCAGTGCGGCGAGGATGTTCTCTTTGCTGAGTTTGTCGGGAAACATGATTGTCAGAAAGGCGGGCCGGCTGAAGCCAGCGCTCCGTTAGACGTCGAGATTGCGGACGTTGAGGGCGTTGTCTTCGATGAAGCGCTTGCGCGGCTCGACGATGTCTCCCATGAGCACGTCGAACATCTTGTCGGCCTCTACCGCGTTGTCTTCATCGAGGCGGACGCGAAGAAACTGGCGGACGGTGGGGTCCATGGTGGTTTCGAAAAGCTGCTTGGCGTTCATTTCACCAAGACCCTTGAAGCGTTTGATCTGGACGCCGCGGCTGGCGATTTCCAGGACCTTGGCGAGGATTTCCGGGACGGCGAAAACAGGAGTGACTTTTTGTTTGTCTCCATCGCCTTCGACGACTTCGAAGAGTGGTGCGTCGTCGTTGAAGAAAATCGAAGTGTCCACTCCACATTCCGTTAGGCGGGCGAAGATCTTGGTGATGGCATGCGACTCGTGAAGCTCGTGGAGGTTCGCACGGCGCGACGGTCCGGTGTGTGCGGCGAGTTCTTCCTCGGTGAGAATTTCATCGAAGAGGCGGAGGTCGCGATTCTCGGCTGCATAGGAACGGAGAGCCACCTCGGTGGGGAAATAGAGCACGCTCTCGTCATTGCCGATGCGGATGCGCACCATGTATTCCGGCAGAGTTCCGTTTTGGCGGGCGGCGAGATAGTTTCTAAAATTGCCACCGTTGCCTTCGATGGAATTGGTGAAGCGCGAAAGCGACGAAAGATTATCGAGGATGACCTTGAGCTCTTCCGCAGTGAAGCTACGTGAGTGGTCGGTGGTGCGGAGGAGGACTTCGCCGGCACCGAGTTCGATGAGGATCTTGTTGAGCTGGTCGTTGTCCTGGACATACTCCGAGCGCTTCTTGCGGGTGACTAGATAGAGCGGTGGCTGGGCAATGTAGAGGAAGCCTCGTTTCACGAGGAGCGGCATATGGCGGCAGAAAAATGTTAGGAGCAGGGTGCGGATGTGGGAGCCGTCCACGTCGGCATCGGTCATGATGACGATTTTGTGGTAGCGAACTTTGTCGATGTTGAACGAGCCTTCCTGCTCGCCATCGCCAATACCTGCGCCGATGGCGGTGATGAGGTTTTGGATTTCCCGATTCTGCATCGCGCGGTGGAGGCGGGCTTTCTCGACGTTGAGGATCTTGCCGCGCAGTGGGAGGATTGCCTGTGTGCGGCGGTCGCGGCCTTGTTTGGCGGAACCACCGGCGGAGTCACCTTCGACAATATAGAGTTCTGATTTCGCGGGATCGCGTTCTGAGCAGTCGGCGAGTTTTCCGGGAAGTCCGCCACCTGATAGGGCGGATTTGCGGACGGTCTCGCGGGCCTTTCTCGCAGCCTCGCGGGCGCGGGCGGCATTGAGGGATTTTTCGATGATGCGCTTGGCCAGGGCTGGATTTTCCTCGAAATACTGCATGATGCCCTCATAGACAATGGACGAGATGACCCCCTCGATTTCCGCGTTGACCAGTTTATCTTTGGTCTGCGAATTGAAGCGCGGGTTGGGCATTTTTACGGAAATAACAGCCACCAGACCTTCGCGGACATCGTCACCGGTTAGAGCGGCATCCTTGTCCTTTACGATCTTATTGACCTTGGCATATTGGTTGATGCCGCGGGTGAGTGCCGTCCGGAAGCCGGTGAGGTGGGTGCCGCCGTCGCGGTTAGGGATAGAGTTGGCGAAGCAGAGGATCTGGTCGTTATAGGAATCGTTGTATTGGAAGACGACGTCGGCGAAAACGTCGTCCGTGGTTTTTTTGCCATCGTAGTCCAGATCGATGGCGCGCTTGCCGTGCAGGATGACGGGTTCGTCGTGGATGAGGGTTTTGTTTTCGCCAAGCTGGGCGACAAATTCCTCGATGCCTTTCTGATAGAAGAACGTGGCTTTCTTGGCGGACTCGGGACGCTCGTCCTCGAGGTCGATGGTGAGGCCGGGGTTAAGGAATGCCAACTCGCGGAGGCGTGTGGAAAGTCGGTCGAACTTGAATTCGATGGTATCGACGAAGATGGTGGCGTCCGGGAAGAAGGTGATCATCGTGCCGGTCTTGCCGGGATCGACCTCGCCGATGACGTGGAGCGGGATGGTGGTTTTTCCGCGTTCGAATCCGATGAGGTGGACTTTGCCATTCCGCATGATCTCCGCTTTGAACCAGTCGGAAAGGGCATTGACGCACTTGGCACCGACGCCATGGAGACCGCCGGAATATTTGTAGGCTCCTTGGCCGAATTTACCACCAGCGTGAAGATTGGTTAGAACCAACTCGACGGCGGGCATGCCGAATTTTTGGTGCATGTCCACCGGGATGCCGCGGCCGTTATCGGCGACGGAAACCGAGCCATCAACGTGAATGGCGACCTTGATCTTGCTGCAATAGCCTGCGAGGTGCTCATCGATCGAGTTGTCCAGAACTTCGAAAACACAGTGATGGAGACCGCGCTCATCCGGGTCACCGATATACATGCCGGGGCGCTTGCGAACCGCATCGAGGCCTTCCAGCTTGTCGATTTGTGCGGCGTCGTAAACCTGAGCTGCGGCTACCTGCGTTTCAGCTTTTTGTGGATCGATCGGAGTCTCGGACATAGTGCGACCGGAGGGTCTAAAATCCGGCACCGGGAGACAAGGAACTTCGTCCGGAAAACGATCTTTTTTTCGATGCTTCTATTGCGATGTAACAAGCTGAAAATCAGCGGGTTAAATGTCAACTATTTGGCGATCCAATCCTTCAAAAACCAAGCCACGGCAAGGCAGGCGGAAAAGGCCAGAATAAACATCGTGATGACGCCCAAACTCTTGGCTGTTTCCCTTCGTTCCAGATGATCTTGGTCCACAATCATGTCTGCGGAAATCCGGCCTTTTTGCGAACCTGATCGGCTGGTTCTTGCGCCCGATGGGATACGAGATTTGACGGGGAAACTCTCCTTCATTACAACCTCGATTGCGGGTGTCTGGGCGGGGGCGCTCAGGATTGCTCCACAGGAGGGGCATGGCCCGCTGACTCCGGCCAGCTTGCGCGGGACGGACAGTTTCCGAGCGCAGTTTTTGCAGGTGAAAAGGATCGGAGAAAGGTCTGAGTCAGGCAGATTTGCGGATTCGGAAATCACGAAAGATTGAATGCCCACAAACTCGCGAACTCAAGGCGGAAGATCGTCCTGTGGCGACTGCCTAGGAGTTCATGCCAAGGCAATCGCGCTGCCATTTGAGAAGAACGTCCGCAGGTTGCGATTCTCCGGCGGCGATGTTTTCCAAGACTGCACGCGGCGCGATCAGGGAACCCTCGATGTCTAGCACGGCAGCAGCATCCTCGCGGGTCTTGATCAGCAGGTCCACCGTGCGCTCGAAATCGCGGTCACGCTTTCTGCGTTTGCCGATTGGGCGCTCCGGCCATTCCGACTCCTGGAGTTGCTCGACGCCAGCGAGGGCCGCACGGAAGCGCTTCACCCGATCCGGCCGGAAGTGATTCGGCAGGGCAATGTTTTTTCTGGCAGCAAGATCAATGCTCCATTCGAGGAGTTGGCGGTTCGGGGCGACCATGAAGGACGGTCGATCCCAAGCTTTCGCTTCGCCATCACGCCATTGCCAGAGGGCTCGTAGATGGGCTAGACCGTAGGGTTCCAGTTTGCCGGATCCCTGCACACGCCAATTCTCTTCTTTTGAATCATCACGATCCAAGACTTTCTGGCGGGCGGCAAAGCAGCTTTCCTCGAACCATTCGTAGCGGCCGTTATCCTTGAGTGCAGCGACGATCATATCGCCCATTTCCAAAAGATAGTGCACATCATTGAGTGCATACTCGATCATCTTGGGAGACAAAGGGCGCTTGCCCCAGTCCGCTTTCTGGGAGGATTTTGAAAGCTCAACTCCAAAATACTGACTGACCAGATCGCCGAGGCCGAAACGCCGCACGCCCAACAAACGGGCTCCGATCTGGGTGTCATAGACGACTGCAGGCAGAGCTCCAAACTGCCGCTTGAACATCGTCATGTCATAGTCGGCCCCGTGCATCCAGACGGTCGCTTCCGCAAGATAGGAGCCGAGCGCCGATAGATCCTTGATCGCGAGTGGATCAATCAATACGCACTGACCTCTTACGGCAAACTGGATGAGGCAGAGCGACTCCCGGTAACGGTGCAGACTGTCGGCCTCTGTATCGATCGCACAAATCGGCTTACCTGATGCTGGCCTTATGGAATCAAGGTAGTGAATGAGCCTCTCTGTAGTATCTATCATGTCTGCTGTTGCAAGTAGGCCAGCTCGAATTATGAGGGAACTGCCCAATTGAAATGAGAGAGTAGGACCGTGAGGATCTTGCTGGCGGATATTACTTCGCGGTGATTTTCACTCGATACAGGTCTTTCTCGGTGCCCGGAGGCTGGATGAATCCAAACGTCACGGGGTTGGGTATTTTGCTTTCAACCCTGATTTGTGCCTTGGCCGGCTCACGCTCGGTTCCTGGATCGGCTCCAGCGGCGATTTTCACTCGTTGCACGCTCCAATTCGCATCGGAAGTCATGACCTGCCAGGTTCTTCCGAAATCTCGGCTGCGCTGGACGGTATATTGCACATCGGGAACTGTCGCCAGTTTCTCGTTAATAGTGAATCCGAAGTAGGGATCGCGGGTGATCCGAGGCGGGACAGCTTCGACATTGATTTCGGCAATGTGGTCGGTGGCGATGGGTGGGATAGGGATACTGGTAGAGTCTTCCGCGCGGCTATCAAGAATCCACTCGGTGAGGTTGTTGTATCCATCTTTGTCGAAATCGGCGAGAATGTCGGAGTTGCCTTTCAGATTATTGAATGCCAGTTCGGCATATTCCGAATAGCGGTTGACGATAATCACAGGAATCTGAAACCGGCGTCTTGAGAAATCATACGAGACACCACCTGTCTGGAAATTACGATCCAACTCCAGTTCGACCATCGCACGTGTTCCGCTAGCAAAGAGCGGAGGGAGGGTGATCGACTGGACATAGGGATTCGCCAACAGGACACGGGGATCGTTGCCGGTGGCAAATCCCGGAAAAATCGATTGCGGCTTCTGGTCGGGGGTGTCGTTGTCGATTAGGTCCAGCGCGGAAGCCGGATTGTTGGGATTCACCATCACCCGCATTGAGAAATAAAGGCTGTCAACCTGCGCGAAGACGTTGGATGGGGTAAGGCCAGTCCAGGTGATAATGTTCGGCTTGATGTAGCTGAGTTCGACGAAGCCATTTTTAGTCCAATTCCTCGAATCATCAAAAGTGAAATCCAATCCAACCGTCTGCCTGTTAATGACTTGTTTACCCTCGGCCATTGGATAAATGACAGTCGACAAAGCCGCCTTGAGGTTCGGATAGTGCAAACGGGGAAGGGTATAGTGGTAAACACCGGGAACGATCTCCGACTCAAATTTGCCCCGTTGTTTCGGGCCATAGATCCGGGTGTTAGAATAGCGCGAAATGATATATTCGCTGACACCCGTGGTGTGAAGATTGTAGTAAAGAGCGAAACTTCCATCGGAGAATCCCTTGGAGGGTCTCAATAAATCTGACGCGGGCGCTGCCGATAGATAAACGAGGTCGGGGCGGCGTGGCTCAATGATGATCGCCGGAATTACAGTCGTAACCCAATAGTACTTAATGCTGTTCGATAAACCAGCACCGGCAATATCTCCAAAAAGGAGGAAGGCCGTCGCTCCGCCTGGACAAGGGTCCAGTGGAACGTTTGGCGGCCAATAAGCACTCCGCGCGCATCCGCCGACATAGACACCATCGCCGTCGCGAATATTCACATCGAAGGTTCCACCCAAGAAATTCATGGCCTTTTTGCTGGCTCGGTAGGCCTTATCGGAAGCGATGTCCAACGAGACTTGAGCTGACGCAGGCAGTAGAGAACTGGCCAACAAGGCCGAAATTATTGGCGCGGAAAGGGTTTTGAAGCGACTCATGGCTTTACGATGGAATGGGTGAATGGACCTGACAAGAGGAATTTCAAAGGTTTTAGGGAAAAATTGTTTACTTGGTATTTACGTATTAATTAGCTGACGTGGAAGGCTGAAGCCTGCTCCGGAGTGAGCTCGATGACCTGCCAAGGCAGCCCGTGAACATTGAGATCCGCCATGAACTGATCGGGATCCAATTGCTCAATGTTCCAAACTCCAGCTTTGCGCCAAAGTTGCGCGAGGATTTGCTTCGCGCCGATCATCGCGGGGACGCCGGTGGTGTAGGAAATCGCTTGGGAACCGACTTCCGCGAAGCAGGCTTCGTGGTCGCAGATGTTGTAAATGTAGATGGCTTTCGGCTGACCATTCTTGATTCCGGTGATCACGTTGCCAATGCAGGTTTTGCCTTTGGTCGTTTGGCCGAGGTCGCCAGGATTCGGCAGGACGGCCTTGAGAAACTGAAGCGGGACGATTTCGATGCCGTTGTAAATGACGGGGTCGATCCGGGTCATGCCGACGTTTTGGAGCACTTCGAGATGCTTCAAGTAGTTGAGCGAGAAAGACATCCAGAATTGCGCGCGCTTGATCGTCGGGATGTGTTTCACCAGCGATTCGAGTTCCTCATGATACATCCGGTAGATCTCGTAGGTGCCGACGCCATCCGGGCAGGTAAATTCTTGGTGTTTCGACATCGGCGCGGTTTCGACGAATTTTCCGTCCTCCCAGTGGCGGCACTCGGCGGTGACCTCGCGGATGTTGATTTCCGGGTTGAAATTCGTGGCGAAGGCCTTGCCGTGGTTGCCGCCGTTTACGTCGATGATGTCGAGCGTGTGGATTTCATCGAAATGGTGCTTGAGCGCCCATGCGGTGTAAACATTGGTCACGCCGGGGTCGAAACCGGAGCCGAGCAGCGCGGTGAGGCCGGCTTTTTCAAATTTTTCCTGATACGCCCATTGCCACGAGTATTCGAATTTCGCGACGTCGAGCGGCTCGTAGTTTGCCGTGTCCATGTAGTCGCAGCCGGCGAGCAGGCAGGCGTCCATGAGATTGAGGTCTTGGTAAGGAAGGGCGACGTTGATGAGCAGCTTCGCCCCGGTCTTGCGGATCAACTCGGCGGTTTCCTCGGCATTGTCGGCATCCACCTTGGCGGTGGCGATGGTGCGGCCTGTGCGTTTTTTGACTTCCTCGGCGATGGCGTCGCACTTCGATAGCGTGCGGGAGGCGAGGGTGATTTCCCCGAAGACTTCGGGAACCATGGCGCATTTGTGGGCGACGACGCTGCCGACCCCGCCGGCTCCGATGATGAGGACTTTGTTCATGATGATATGAGGCACAAGGGGTGAGAGAATCCCGGCCCGCTGGCAAGAAATTCCCCGTGACGAACGGGAATCTTTACGGGATTTTTCCGACAACTTTTCTGTCGCACGGCGTTTTCATCCCTGAAAGGCTGTCGCCAGACGAAAAAACAACCGCTCTTCATGAAAATTACCAATCCATCCTCCAATCTCCGCCGCAACGCTGGTTTCACGCTTCTCGAAATGGTCATCGTGCTCGGGATCATCGCCATGATCCTCGGCGGCGCGATCTTCGCCATGAAAGGCATCCAGGACGCTGCCAAGCTCAAACAGGTGGACGCCGATTTCTCCAGCTACTCGAACGCACTCTCCGCCTACAAGCTCAATGCAGGCACTTACCCGACGACTCAACAAGGCCTGAAGGCGCTGGTTGATAAGCCCAGCACCACCCCGGTTCCACGCCGCTGGGTGCAGGTGATGACCAAGACCAACCCGGATCCGTGGGGCAGCGATTATGGCTACAAATTCCCCGGTAAAAAGCGGGCCAATGAATTTGAAATGACCAGCAATGGTCCAGACGGCTTAGCAAACACCGCAGATGATCTCAGCAGCCAAGACGAATAATCGCTCGCACGGCTTCACGTTGCTGGAAATTGTCATCGTGCTGGCCATCGCCGCCATGGTGATGGGAGGGGCGGCGGGTCTCATGGTCTATTCCTCAGACGAACGCGCCCTCCGCGACGTTTCAGGGCGCATCGAGCTCCTCGCCAAGCGTGCCCGCACTACCTCCATTCTCCAACAGACGCCCTATGCCCTGGAATTCCGCCTCGGCATTATCCGGATGCTGCCTCTCGCAGAAGCTGGCATCCGCGATAAAAAATATGGCAAAAAGGAAGTCCTCGTCCAGTCCGTTGATGACGACCACCAGGTGAACATGAGGCAGGACATCAACCTTTCCATCCTCCGCTGGAATTCCGACAAGTGGCTGAGCACCGGAAAAGACTCCATCCACATCTGGCGCTTCGATCCAGACGGCCTCTGCGAACCCGTTTCCATCCGCCTCTCGTTGAACAAAAGCTGGATGGAGGATTCCTATCACCCACTCACCGCCACCATCCGGGATACCCAGCTCGAAGCCCGATGATCCGCACCGTCCATCACTCCAAGCGCGGATTTCTTCTCTTTGAGATGATTCTGGCGCTTGCGGTTTTCAGCATCGCCGCCACGGCGTTTGCGGTCGCACTCAAGCGGATGGCCAACGTCGCCGCGTTGGCCCAGAGCGAGCTGCGCATCACCCGCATTCTCGATGGTGCGCTGAATGAAACGCTCTCCATTCCCGTGCTGGAAGAAGGCGTCACCACCAGCGAAGTCGGCAAGACCGGCATCGAGCTGGAGACCACTATCAAGCTGATGGACGATCTGGAAAACGAGGACGGCCAAGCACTTCAGGAAATGTATTCCATCACCGTCGAGGCAAAGTGGTTTGAAAACGGCGCGTGGAATGACCGCACCGTCGATACCTGGCGCTACGGCCGCATGTACCAGCCATGATCACGAACACCGCCAGACCCCGCATCACTGGATTCACGCTGCTTGAGCTCGTGATCGCGCTGGCATTGTTGGCGATGCTCGTCGGCATGGTCTTCGGCACCGCCCGCACTGCGCTGGCATTGGGGAACACGATCGTCGTGACGCAGAATGAGGAAATGCTCCATCAGGCGTTTTTCGAGCTGCTCAGCCAGCGGTTTTCTTCGTTGCCAGGAAACACCCGTCTCGATCTTAAAGTGCAGGACTCCGGCTCCCATTACATCTCAGATCTCACCCTGCAGAATGTCCCGCTCAGCTTCACTTGGGGTGGCCAGCCGCGGATCGCCAAGGCGGTCCAGCTTTCCACTGTGAAGCGCCGCAGCGGCTACCTCGACATCGTCCTGCGGTATTACGAAAACGAAATTCTCGAAGGCTCGGCATCCACTTTCAAAAAATCCGCTGGCGATGAAAAACCGATGGCGGAAATCGTGCTGCTAGAAGACGTCGCTTACTTCGAATGGCGCGTGCTCGACGGACGATCAATGGAATGGCAATACGACTGGGATGTCCAGGGCCGGCTTCCCTTGCAGCTTGAACTCACCATGGCCATCGGCGCGAAAGGCGAGGAAATCCGCCAGGTCTTCTGGGTGCCGCCGAAGCAGAATCCTGAAGTCGCCATCCGTCAGGCACTTCAACAAAGCGCCAGCGACGGCCAGAATCCCACTCCGGGTAGCCCCACGCCGGGTGTCCCGAAACCCGGCGATCCTCCGCCGATTCATATCCCCAAACCATGAGAATCCCCATCAACAGCTCCGGGAAATTCCGTGGCATCGCGCTGATGGCAGTGCTCTGGCTGATCGCGATCCTGTCGATGGCCTGCATGGTTTCCTTGCGCGTTCTTTCCTTCGACATGGAGCTGGCCTCCTCGAAAATCCACGGCTCCCGCGCCCGCCAAGTGGCGGAAATGGGCATCGCAATCGGCTCGAATCCGGTGGTGAAACGCTCAGACCCCATGCTCCGCCGCATGGACGAGGCGACAGGCGAGGGCTACGAAGTGAAAGTCGTTTCCGAAGGCGGCCGCTTCAATATCAACTACATCGTCACCACCGGCGACAAGGCGTTGTTAAAGGCCATTTTCAGCGATTGGGGGCTCGAAATCAAGGACGCCCAGATCGTCACCGACTCGCTCGTGGACTGGGTGGATGCCGATAACAGTGAGCAGCTCAACGGTGCCGAGGAGAAATATTACGAAAAAGAAGGCCGCATCAATCAGCCCTTCAACCGGCCGTTTTATGACATCAGCGAGATGAGCCTCGTCCGTGGCATGGATCTGGTGGAGTCCGTCCGTCCAGATTGGCGGAACTGGTTCACCGTCTGGAGCGGCGGCAAGCTGGACCTCAATGAAGCATCTGCGGAATTGATCGCCGCAGCGGCGGAAGTGCCCGTCGATCAGGCCGATATCGTCCCGGAAACCGTCCGCGGCACCGATGGCGAACGCGACACGACGGATGATGTTCCTTTTCAAAATGCCGCCGCCGCGCTTGATCTTTTGGGCGTAGATGCAAATGGTCGCCCCGACATTGCCCAGAGGTTTACCGTGAACGACGCCACCACCCGTATTGAAAGCCTAGGCACAGCGGAAGGCTCGAAACGCAAGATCACCGTCATCGTCCGCAACCGCACTGGAAAACCGGCCCTCCTCGAACGCACTGAAGAAATCATCCCGTGAGCAAAACTACTGAAAACGTTCTTCTCGTCCCCGGCGAATCCGGTTGGGAAATCTGGACTGGCCAAAGCACCACCGATTTCACCCTCCACAGTGTCACCTCCATCGAGCGTGCCGGCGATCTCACGGATATTCCGAACGGCGATCTGCTGCTGCTTTTCCCGGTGAAATCGATCACCGCCGTGCCGATGCGTGTGGCCAGCGATGATGACGCGCTTTTCCCCGATCTCGCCGCTCTTCACGCAGAGCGCCTTGGCCTCCGCCCAGATCCGATGGCCGGCCAGCTTACCGATATTTTCGTCATCGCCCGCGAGGCGGAAAACACCGCGCTCGTCTCGATCCTGCTGCGTGCTCCAGGCGAAGGTGAAATGCCGCCGCGCGGGCCGAAGAGCTTCGACGTTTCCCCGCGGGCCTATCCGCTGGTCGGGGAGGCAATCGCCGTTTGGAAGGAATTCGGCCGCTGGGTTTTTGCCCTCACCCATCAGGGAAATCTCGTTTATTGCCAAGCCACCTCAGTCGGCTCCGGCAGCCCGGACGACAACCTCACCCGGGAAATCCGCCTCGCGCTCATGCAGCTTTCCATGCAGGGCCTAGAAATGGAGCCCAGCCGCATCGTGCTTTGGACGAGCACCCCGGAAGTCAGCCACGCCGCGCTTTCCGCAGCATTCCGGCTGCCGGTCGAAGTTTCGCCGCGCCCAGCGCCGGTGCTGCCATCGCCGCTCAGCAAGCTCCTGCCGGCCGACGTCCGCGCCGCCCGCCGCGAGGCCCGCAAGCGCCAAAACATCATGATCGGTGCCGCCGCCGTCGCACTTTTCTATGTGGGAATTATCAGTTGGTTCGGCTACGGACTCTGGAAAGACAACAAGGAAACCAACAACCTCCTCAAGCAAGCCGCCGCCGCCGCTCCGGACAGCGAGGCATACGCCCAGCACATCGCCAAGTGGGACGAACTCGCCCACGCCATCGATATCAAGAACTCCCCGGTGGACATTCTCAAACGCGTCGCCGACTCGATCCCGCCCAACAGCGGCCTACGCCTCCGCACCGCCGATATCAGCGCCACCGAGCTCAAGCTCATGGGCGAGGCACCACAACTCGAGGCCGTCAACGGTTTCAGCCTCAAGCTTTCGAAAAACACCGACCTCGCCCAGTTCGACTGGCAAACCCCTGAACCTAACCAATCCACCCGCGGCTGGGAGTTCGTCTTCAGTGCGGACATTCCGGCAGTCGAGGGCGCACCCTGATTTTTCCGCTCACCGACAAAACCCAACCGCCACGGCATTTAAAGGTCAGCTACCCACGTCTTTCCCAGCACACTCCCGAATTTCTCAATGTCTCCCCGCGAAAAAAAACTTCTCATCTTCTTCGCCGTTGCGGGCTTCGCCGTGGTCAATTTCCTAGGCATCGGCTTTTATAACAAAAAGCGTCTCGAAGTCACCAACCAGCGCGAGCAGGCACGCCAGAAGCTGGAAATCGCCCGGAACTTCAGCGCCAGCCGCGAGCAAGTGACCGACGAAATGGACTGGCTCGCCGAGCATGAGCCCAAGCCCATCGCCAATCAGGACGTCCAGACACAACTCCAGAAACTCACCGAAAAGGAAGCCCAAGCCGTCGGTCTCACCATCAAGACCCAAAAGCCGCTACCCACGGATGCCACCGGCCGCTTCTACCACCGCGCCAAGATCCAGATCACCGTCAGCGGCACCGAGGAGGCACTCTACCGCTGGTTCGACAAACTCAACATGCCGGACCAGTTCCGCATTTCCTCGCAAATCCGGCTTTCTCCTAACCAGCAGGACGACACCAAGATCGACTGCACCGCCACCATCGAGCAATGGTTCGTGCCCGCCGCGCCATCCGCCTGAAATCCGCGATCATGAAAATGAAATCTCACCTCACTTTTCTCGCCTGCGCCGCCCTCCTCACCGGCTGGGCCGCCGCAGATGTGCCGAAGAAAATGCCCATCGGCCGCTACTCCGGACTTTGGATGAGTTCGCCATTCACGTCGAAGCCGCCACCGCCGCAGCCGATGGTCGAGGGAAATCCATTGGAGGATTATGCCCTCATCGGAGTTTCACCGATCGCCGGTGGCTACCGGGTCTCATTGATCAACAAGAAAAAGCCGGAGGAGCGGCTCTTGGTAGATACAGACAACCCGGCCTCCAAATTCAAGATTCTCAATGTCACCCGCAAACCTGGCGATCCGCTCGGCACCGTCGTCCGTCTGAGTTCCGGCTCCGTGACCGGGACCGTCACCTACGACGATAAACTCCTCACCTTGGCAGCCGCTGCTCCTAAAACGCCCGTCCCGCAGCCCGGCCAGCCGCCTCAGCCCGGTGCCATCCCCGGCCAACCCCAGAACCCAAATAATGCGATGCGCCAACCGCGTCCGCGAGTCGTGCCGCCGCCCGCGCCACAGGGCGTCCCGGGCGCGCCTCAGGCACAACCGCAACCGCAGCAAATTCCCCAAGTCCAGCAAGGACAACCTGCCCAGCAATCCGAAATTCGCCCGTCGCACCGCCGCAACTGATTCTCCAATCTGATTTCCCATTCATTCTCCATGTCCGTTCCACGCTCCATCACCCTCCTTCTCCTCGGCATCGTTTCCGTGGCGTCCGCTCAGCAACCTGCCCCTGCACCTCCAGGCGTCCCGGTTCCCGGAAATGTTCCGGATCCAGCCGTCGGCGCACCGGCCGCCCAGCCTCCCGGCGCCCAGCTTGCAAAGCCTGCATTGACCCTTGGAGAAACGCCAATCACCGAGCCCATCGAGGAGCCGAAGCTCAGTGGTGATGCGCTTGCCGGCCTTTACCGGAAATACACCGGCCGCCGCGTGATCCCGACCAGCGCGGCTTCCATCGCAGAGTTCCGCTTTGTCCAGGACGCCAGCCCGAAGGATCCCCTCACCTACGCCCAAGCTGCGGAGCTTCTTAAAGTCGCCGCCACTCTCGAAGGATTCGTCTTTGTCCCCCACGGCTCAGACCCGAATCTCGACATTCTCACCGCCAACGGCGGCGTCCGCCCCACCGGTGTCGGTGTGGCCATCTACAATGAAAACGACACGCTGCCCGAGGGTGATCAGGTCGTTTCTTATGTGATGAACCTCAGCTACATCAAGCCAGCCGAGGCAGTAAACACCTTCACCCAGATCATCGGTCAGTTCGGGGCCTACGGTTCCATCGCACCAGTGGCCAACGCCTCCGCCATCGTTATTACGGAAAACACCACCCTCATCCGCAAGCTCATCGACCTGAAAAAGGAAATCGACAAGCCCTCCTCCCAAGTCGGCACCCGTTTCATCAAGGTCCAATACGCGGACGTCACCGAGATCGCCGCCACGCTCACCGAGCTTCTCACCGCCCAACAATCCGCCCAGACCACCGCCGGCATTCAGCGATCCGACAACGGTGCCGCAGCAGCCGCAGCCGCAGCCGGATTACCTCCAGGCATCCCCGGTGCAACCCCAGCCGGCGGCGGTGGCGGTGGCGAGAGCACTCCTGTCCAGATCATCCCAGACCCGCGCACCAACCGGATTTTCGCGATGGGCCGTCCAGTGGACCTGCTTTTTGTCGAGGGCCTCGTCCGCGAGTTTGACGTGGAAACCAGCGAGAAAAACTTCCTCCGCCGGAAACTCAAGTTCCTCACTGTGTCGGAATTCCTTCCCGTGGCTGGAGACGCCCTCACCCGTGCCTTCAGCGGCACGGGTTCATCTGGCGGTGGCTCAGGCTCCGGTGCCACTCAGGGTGGTGCCTCCGGTGGTGCCCCTCAGCAGAGCAACCGCAGCACCGGCAGCAGCCGCCAAGCCAACAGCACTTCCAGCTCCAGCCGCAGCAGCGGCAGCAACGGCTCCAGCAGTGGATTCGGCGGCGGCAGCAGCAGCGGATTCGGCGGCGGCAGCGGCGGCAGTTCCGGTGGCGGCGGCGGTGGCAGCGGCCTCAGTGATCCGTCGGTGAGCTCCGCTCCGCAATCGGTCCTTGTCGGCCGCACCCTTCTTGTCGCGGACAACATCACCAACTCCATCGTCGTCCAAGGACCACCTTCCGGGCTCGAAATCATCGAACGCCTGCTCGATCAGATCGACGTGAAACCCGAGCAGGTCATGATTTCCACGGTCATCGGCCAACTCACTCTCAACAACAGCTCTGAAACTGGAGCTGCCTATCTGTTCAATGGCGAGGACGTCATTGGTGGTGGCGGCGGTGGATTCCCTGGCTTCAAACCCGCTGCAACTGCTACCACCACTGCCAACCGAATTGCCAATTTTGACAAAACCCTGCTGACCGGCACGGGCCTCCGTGCTTACGGCACCATCGGTGACCTCAGCATCGCAGTGAAAGCACTCCAATCGAAATCCGACTTCACCGTGCTCTCCAGACCCAGCATTTTCACCGCAAACAACCAGAAAGGCACGATCTCAAGTGGCGAGCGCATCGCCATCCCGACAGGTAGCACCAACTACGGCAGCAGTAACAACTCCTCTACGCAGATCGAGTATCAGGATGTCGTGCTCAAACTCGAAGTGATCCCGCTGGTGAATTCTGAAAACGAGATCACCATGCAGATTGCCCTGTTAAACGACGAGCAAAACGGCACCCAGACCATCCAAGGCGGCGGCGGCAATGGCGGCGACCTTACCGTTCCCCGGATTTCCACCCGCGAGATCCTCACCACCGTTACCGTCCCCAACGAGCAGACCATCGTGCTCGGCGGTCTCATCACCAAGAAAAACGCCAAGAGCAATAGTGGCATTCCGATTCTTTGCGATATCCCACTTCTCGGCCGCTTGTTCTCGACCACCGTCGATGGTAAGGACCGCAGCGAGCTTATGGTTTTCATCCAGCCCTCCGTTGTGAAAAACGACCGTTCGCTCAACTCCGTGCAAGCTGACATGGATGCCCGCTACGATGTTTCCGGCAGAACCCGCACTTTCGCCGACGGCGCAGGCGTGCTCCCTCCGCTCGATTCCATTCCCACAACCGATAAGGGCGGCAGCAGGCACGTGGCAGCCCCACTTCCCCCGCTCGAAGATCCGGTTCCACCAACGATGAAACCCTCGATCCGTCCGATCCACCGCAAGTGATGGCTCTAGGAAAAAAATTCGGATTTTTTTGAACACCGCGTTTACCCCGATGTCCAAGCCCACTGAAGACCGCACGCAAGTTCGCGTTTTCATGTAAGGGTGAACAGCAGTTGTCAGCCTCATACGGTTCGCGGGTAATACTGCGGGTGTGTTGAAGTTGTTCAGCTTGGCCGTCGGGGTGGGTGCCCCGGCGGCCTTTTTTTTGTGATACAGACACTCTTGTCTGTTCTTTCACAAGCCCCCGTCCAGCCGCAGCACAGGCAAGAATGCCGGTATCACTTTTGCGGGCATCAATAGACGTCGCGCAAGTAGCGCTTCTCCTTCTTCATCTGCGCGACATAGGCGGTGGCTTCCTCAGGAGTCAGCTTCCCGTGGGTTTCAGCTACTTTCAGCAGCGCCTGATCCACATCCTTCGCCATCCGGGAAGCATCGCCGCAGACATAGAACGCCGCGCCGTCCTGAAGCCATGACCAAAGCTCGGCTCCTTTTTGCTCCATCAGGTTCTGCACATAGACCTTCTCCTTCTGGTCACGGGACCAAGCGAGGTCGAATTTCGAAAGCGTGCCATCGGCCTGATAGGCCTCAAGCTCATCTTGATAGAGAAAGTCGGTGGCACTGTGGGGATTCCCGAAAAACAGCCAGTTTCTGCCCTTCGAGCCCGTTGCCTTGCGCTCTTCGAGAAAAGCGCGGAAAGGAGCGATGCCGGTGCCAGGACCCACCATGATGACCGGTGTCTCACCATTTGCAGGAAGGCGGAACGCGCTGTTGCTATGGACATAAACCCCGGGCATCACCCTGCCGCCCGAGCGATCCGCGAGGAAAGTAGAACAAATCCCACCACGTCTGCGGCCATAGCTGTTATAGCGGACGATCCCGACGCAAAGATGGACCTCGCCCGGATGCGCGCGCGGGCTGGAAGCGATCGAATAAAGCCGCGGCTGGAGTTTTTTCAGGACAGAGACGAACTCCTCACCATCAGAGAAATCCGCCGGATGATCGACGACGAGATCGATCAGATCGCGGCCCCAACAGAAATCGTCCCACGCCTTCTTATCGTCAGCCGCGACGAGCGAACGGAGGAAAGGAGAGCCGCTTTTCACCTGCCACTTCTGGATGAGTGATTTGTTCAGCGAGCCGATGTCGTAATAACGGATCAGCGCCTCGCGGAGCGGAACCTCGCTACCGTCCGGGGCGGGCACCGGGCCAGACTTGAAGGGCAAGTTGGCGATGATTTCATCCACCACATCGGCGGGGTTGAGTGGATAGACGCCGAGTGCGTCGCCGACTTCATACTCAAGGCCGGAGTCTTCCAGAGAGAGCGCGACATGGTGCGTCTGCTTGTCGCCAGCACCGTTCAGGTTGAAATTCTGAACAACAGCGGAGGGGAAAGGATTTGCCTTGGAATACCCCTCGTCGGCGGGATCCACGGTGGCGATTTCTCCTGCAGGAATCGCCGCTCCAGATGGCGCGAGCGTGGCCACGACGCCGCCCGACCATTCGGCAAAAGGCGCATCCGCTTCGACATCCACGTCCACACGAGAATAGATGCGGTTAGCACCAAGTGCAGCGAGCCGGGTGTCGAACTCAATACCACATTTGCAGAAATCCGGGTAGCTGCTATCGCCGAGCGCCAACACAGAATACGAAACGCCTTCCAAGCGCGGCGCGGCATCACTCATTAGCCAGCCATGCAGCTCAGTAGCCGTGTCGGGAGGTTCGCCGTCGCCGTAGGTTGAAGTGATGATGAGCAGATTCTTTTCCTTCTGCAGGCGGCTGCGGTCGTAGGCAGCCATATCATGAAGCGCGGTTTCGAAATTTCCTTTCTTGAGGTTTTTTACGAGTTTCTTGGCCAAGCCCTCGGCGGTTCCTGTCTGCGAACCATAGATCACAGTGACCGGGACGGGCGGGCCCGAAGCTGCTGCCGCGGCATTTCCCTGAGCCAGCGCCTTGGTGAGAAAATCGTTAAGCCAGGCGCGTTGCTCCGGAGTGAAAGGAGCGTCATCGGGAAGTTGAATCGGAAAGACCATTGCTCTGAAAGGGACAAAAAGACCCAACCGCTGTCGGGCGGCGAAACCTGTGTGCGGTCGGTGATCCAATCAAGCCTGATTCATGCCAATATCATGAGATTCACTCATGATTACTCCAGGTTTTCGAGCAGTGAAGAATGGGGAAAATGTGTCTCGACTGTCTCAGCCGGGAAGTAGATCCGGCTGAGACAGCCGGAACACTTTGCGCACGACTCGCTCAGGACTTCCAGTTCAGCGCACCTTTTTTCAGAGCATAAACGTAAGCGAAAACCAAAATACCAGCGAATCCCGCCATGCTGACCAACGCAATCGGGCCCTCAGTGATGAGATCCCGGAATTGCACGGCCCATGGATACATGAAAACGACCTCGATGTCGAAAATGACGAACAGCATCGCCACTAGATAGAACTTCACTGAAAATCTGGGAGAGCCCTCGCCGATCGGCAGCATGCCGCACTCATAAGCGCTGTCCTTGATCTTGTTAGTCTTGCCGGAACGGCCGAAAATGATGCTGGAACTCAACACGGTAACCGCGAATCCCACAGCGATGAGCACTTGAAAAAGAACGGGGAGGTAATCTACTGGCATGACGTTTCGATGGGCTGACGCGGCTGTCTTAGAGATCCACACGGGTCATGGGTAGAAAAAAAACCCGCGTCCTCAACGGACGCGGGTTTTTTCCAAAAGAATCAATCAGTATCAGGCGTCTTCTTGTGCGGCAGCTTCTTGGGCTGCTGCATAAGCGCTCGATGCTTCGTGAACGCGGGCGGTTCCCTTGTATTCCTTGCCAAGCTTTTCAACGAGGCCACGAGTGACCAAGTTTTGCAGCTTTTCATAAGCGCGCAGGCGGAGCATTTCTTCTCCACCGCTCACTGCATTGCGAACTTTGAGATTTGCAAAAACTCGCTCGAACAAGTCGTTGAAACCAAACACTTTCTTTTCAGAAAGGACACTACAGAGCTCATCAGTCACATGATCAGGAAGGCGACGTGAGAATCGGGTACGTTTCGTAGTAATTGCCATAACGACGTGAAGATACACCCCTTGGTGACAAAAGCGACTCAAAAAAGTAGCGACTTATACCGAATCAATATAATTATTATGCAAGTCCTAATTTTCAACCTGCATGATGAACTTGTGAAATCCGTATCGATGCTGGCTTGACAGGTTGGCACATTTGTCCACTCTCCCCATCCCGCCGCGTCGGAAACGTGGTGGACCCAAACTTCCCATGAAAAAGGACCTTCATCCGAAATACAATCCGGTCGTCTTCGTTGACATGACCACCGGCAAGCGTTTCATCAGCCGTTCGACCAAGACCTCCGAGAAAAAGGAAGTCATCGATGGCGTGGAACACAGCCTCATCTCGATCGGCATCACCTCCGATTCGCATCCGTTCTTCACCGGCCTCGCCCAGTTCGTGGACACCGAAGGACGCATCGACAAATTCCAAAAACGCTTCGGTGCCGTCCGCCGCGTTGGGAAGCCGAAACTCGACTGATCCAGTCAATTTCCCAAATTTCACCAAAACGCCCGTCTGCCACGTTGCAGCCGGGCGTTTTGTTTTTCCTGAGCATTTCGATGTTCAACATTTTCCCGCCGATCTTCAATGCCCGCACCGCTCAATCCGAGACACCGCTAAAACCAAATGAGCGCGTTTGGGGTGGGTTGGCTCCTGCAACTTGCGTCATTGGATCCGGAATCACCGTGGTCTTTCCCCCTGTAATAACCTTCATGTATCTTTCCGGCCTGATCCAATTTTGAACCTCCCGCTCACACCCACCGGCTCCCCAATCTACGCGCTCATGCTGTTAACCGGCATCGCTTGGGGCGCGGTGTATTGGTTCCGCGAGTCGAAAAAAGACAGTCGAGTGGCGTTTATCTATGCCATCGGATTACTCGGCGCATTCATCGGCGCGAAACTGGCGTTCTTATTTGCGGAGGGCTGGCTGCATTTCCAAGATCCGGACCGCTGGCTGGTCTGGCTTTCTGGAAAATCCGTGATGGGTGCCCTGCCCGGCGGCTGGATCGCCGTGGAGTTGGCGAAAAAATCACTCGCCTACCGCGAAACGACGGGCGACCGCTTCGCCCTCTTGCTTCCTGTGCCGCTCATCCTCGGCCGCATCGGCTGCCTCAACGCCGGTTGCTGCGGCGGAATTGTTTGCTCATTCGGACCATGGCCATCGGTCGCGGTGGAGATCAGTTTCCAAATCGCCGCGCTGGCGGTTCTCCTGCTACTTCGGCGGAACAAGTGGCAGATGGGCCAACATTTCCACTTATTCCTCATCGCCTACGGGCTGTTCCGGTTTTTCCACGAATTCATGCGCGCCACGCCAAAACCGTTCTTCGGGCTGTCGGGATACCAGTTGATCGCCCTCGGAACAGCGGCCGCCGCCGGAATCGCCTTTAAAAAACGGGCCGCCACTTCGGCATCCTCATTTCAGAAAATCCCATAATTCCGGCCAACCGCCACCGCGATCAGCACCGTTCCGGCGAAAATCGTGATTTGGGAAATCCACCTGCTGGTCCGGCTGTGCTCCACCCCGTCCGGCGGAATGATACGGTAGGATTCGCCCATCCAAAGTTGGTCACCGTAAAGGCTCGCAAGGCCCGCCAGCAGCAGGGAAAAACCAAAAAGAAAGCCGGGAACCTGCTCTCGGTCCAGCCACACCGCAGCATAGCGCCGGTGAAGTGCTCCGAATCCCAGAACCAATCCCACGATCGCTCCGAAGGCGAATTGCAATGCCCACGCCAGCCAATTAGCTCGGTATTTCACAAAACTTAATAACTTTCGTTTGAATTTGCGTCGTTCGAAACTAGTCTGAGGGCCTGCAAATCGAAATCTCAAACGCAGCACCCGCGTTTTTGTTAGCACCAAACTACTTTCACCACCACACCGTTCAACCATGAAATCGATCGCCTTCAAACTCCTCGTCGCCAGCGGCCTTTTCCTCCTTCCGGCCCTTTCCGCGCAAGCCAGCGTAAACTCCACGCTGAGACTCAGCATCAAGTGCTACTATCAGCTCAAGACCTCCGTCTCCGGAGTGAAATCCATCGGCACCGCCAAAGTCGTGCGGCTCGATTCGAAACAACTCATCGTGCTTCTTAGCAAACAGGCCGGCGTCAAATATCCCGGTGGCTCGCAGCTTGAAGTCGCCGTCAACGGCCAGGTCTTCATCACCGACTCCAGCGGCACCCGCCTCGGCAACGTCAGCAAATATTTGCAGGCGAATCTCGATACCCAGAGCCGGGTGTATGACGGATTCCACAATAACCAGACCAATCAGGAAACCACCCGCAACTACTTCCCCGTTTCCTTCACCATGGATCTCCCGGCCGTCAAAGGCACGGTTTACGGCATGGCCAACGAACTTTTCAAAATCACACCGCCCACCGGCGACGGGCTCCAGCTCACCATTGGCCACACCGACGCCGACGTGAACGGCACTGGTTCTTTCAACGGAGCCCTCGCCCACTACAATGGCAAGCTCGCTCTCGACGGCCGCAAGGCGACGATCAACAAGTAATCCGCCCCCTGCCATGAAACGGAGCCATGGCACCTTCCTAACTGGCGCGGTGATTCTAACCACTGCCATCTTGATCCTCGCACGCCAGGCAGGAACACCCGCCGCCAAGAGTCTGCCAGGAGTCATCTCCGCTTCTGAAAAAACCGCCCGCCTGCGGGAAGGCCCCGTCTCAAAATCTCCGCACCGCCCGCTCCCCACGACGCGGAACAACCTGCCGGAACTTCCGCCAGCCGTGGAATCGCCGTTTCAAACCGGATCCGCAGGCAACGAGGAATGGATCGCCACACGCACCACCGAGCTTGATCGCCTCGCTTGGTTCGATGATACGGATTCACTCCTCAAAATCCTCGCCGAGCTGCGCAATCCCCTACCGGAAATCCGCACCGCCGCCCTCGCCGCCACGCTTGCCTTCAGCAGCCGCGAGTCCATTCCCTATCTGGAAATGATCGCCCGCGAGACCCGCGATCTTCACGAACAGAAGGCCATCACCGATGCCGTCGAGCACCTCAAGCTTCCCACCATGGTCGAAGAACTCGAACGCCAAGAAAACCAACCCGCTTCCCCTACAGAATCGGCTCCACCGTGAAAAATTTCGTCACGACGAAAAAAAATCCTCATTCTTAATCATCTCTTTACACAACGGGTTCAGCTTCCAGTTGTATGAAATGGTGCACTGACAGATCCGGTGATCTGGCCGCGCCTTTCCTAACAATAAATACGAAGATGAAAACCTGGTCCCACTCAACACTCCTCGGCGCGATTCTCAGCCTCGCCGCCATCTCCCCCGCCGCCGCCCGCCCCGGCCCTCCTGGCGGTCCGCCACCACCGATGGCCTTCTCCAACGGCGGCAGCTCGGCCGAACCCGAACAACCGAAACCTCAGCCCGCCGTCACCGAGGAGGAACTTGGCACCGCACGCGACAAGTTCGATACCTACCGCAAGCTCACATTCGAAGGTTTCCGTTATTACGTGAAATCCGAGGAAACCCAGCGCCTCCTGCACACCGTGATCTATCAAAAGATCCGCGCCAACACCCTCAGCGAACGCCTCACCGTCCCCCAGGCCCGCAGCTTCACCGCCAGTCTGTTGGAAATCGCCCACGACAACGCCGCCATCCGCCAAGACGGCGGGACCGCGAACGACGAGACGAAAAAAGCACTGCAAGACAATCTGGAAGAACTCTCGAAAAACATCGATCTAGCACTGCTAGAAAAAGTGAACGGCGCAATCCTCACCCCGGATCTCGATCGCCGCGAATGGCTGATGGACGAGCTTGTGCACTTCGGTGCCGATACCTCGCTCTCCCAAACCCGCGTCGCCTCCCTCGTCAAGCGCCTCGAAACCCTGCTCACCGACGAAGAACGCGCCAAGCAAAGCGGCGACCTCAGCGACACTGAACGCAACAAGCTGTTGGGAAATTCGGTGGAGACGTGGAAGGTGTTTCTCAGAGCCTTCGTCCGGTAAAGATCAGCGGGACATCAGCCCCGGGGATTCCATTGCCAACCAGTCACAATCGGCGCCGCCCTTTGCTCCAAACGGGGGATGTTGGAAAGCACCGAGAAGCTGTCATCGTATCCGCGTGCTCAAGACATCTCAATTCCTTCTGATTCCCATTTTGCTCTCCAGCCTCGCGCAAAGCGAAGCCGCCAAAGCTCTGAAATTCGATTTCGGCACATCCGCGACCAGCCCCGGTTTCACGGCGGTGACTCCAGAGGATGTTTTCACTCCCGAAAAAGGATACGGCTTTGATCTGGGCTTCCCTGTGAAAGCTGAAAGCCGCGGCGGCAACGCGGTAACCGGTGATTTCGTGACGGGCGTAGGTGGTTTCTATTTCTCAGTCGCGCTGCCACAGGGAAATTATGATGTCACAGTTCTGCTAGGTGATCCTACTGGAAAATCCGACACCACCGTGAAGGCGGAGTCGCGCCGGCTGATGTTGGAAAACGTCGTGACCTCGGAGAAAGAGCAGGTCAGCAGGAAATTCACCGTCAACATCCGCCAGGCGGCATTTCCCGGCGGGAGCGTCGGACTGAAAGACCGGGAGAAACCCTATCTCCACTGGGACAACAAGCTCACCCTCGAATTCAACGGCCCGCGTCCGTGTGTGGCGGCTTTGGAAATCACGCCCGCACCGGACGCCACCACCGTCTATCTGCTAGGCGACTCCACGGTGACGGACCAACCCTTCGAACCTTGGAACACACATTCCGCACCTAGCAGCAGTTGTTTTTTGCCTAATTCGGGAGCGGTGTGTCTGCTAGGGGCGTCTTTGGGTTTTGCTGGGTGAGGGAGGGGTGGTGTAGATGCTTTGGTCAAATCCCAGTGCTGCCAAGTAGTTC
>JBBRYQ010000008.1:0-98739 GCA_038237425.1 Verrucomicrobiales bacterium | reverse complement strand
GAATGGGAACACCCGTCATCTGACGCGCAACGGCATCAAACCGCAAGGTCAGAACTACTTGGCAGCACTGGGATTTGACCAAAGCATCTACACCACCCCTCCCTCACCCAGCAAAACCCAAAGACGCCCCTAGCAGACACGCCGCTCCCGAATTAGGCAAAAAACAACCGCTGCTAGGTGCGGAATGTGTGGAATATGGGTTTGCGTTTGGGTGAAACGAGCGCGGTAATGGGTTCGGGAATTTCAACCGATACCCTCATTTCCAATGATGCTCATTCTCGTAAAGCTGTTTCTTGCGCTTTTTCTCATCGCCTGGTCCGTTCTGGGTCTGTGGATGTTGGTGAAATACGATCAACTTTTCGGCTTTCACAAGGATGATCCGGCGGAGTCCTCTGGGGCAAGGGCGTTAAACGTGACCCAGGTGTCGAGCGTGTGGTTCGGCTTTTTCGCCGTGGCGTTTTATTTCCTGATCCGCTGAGGGTTGGTGAAAAGGCTGGGTTTTCTTGCATGATGCGCATCGTATCCCCAAAGTCGCGGCGATTTGAACTTGCTTGCTGAAATTCTCCCACAACTCCGCGAGGCCGCGCCGGTCATTTTTTCCCTCATCATTATCGAGGGGCTGCTCTCGGTGGACAACATCCTGGCGATCGCCACGCTGGCATCCCAACTTCCCGAAAATCAGAAGAAGCTGGCCCTTCGCACGGGGTTGGCGGGTGCCTATGTTTTCCGCGGGGTGGCCTTGTTTTTCGTGGGCTTCATCATGGCGAATGAATGGATCAAGTTCGCGGGTGCGTTTTATCTGATCCACCTGATGGCCGAGCATTTCAGCGATTTTGCTGCGGAAAACGACGGGGATCCGGAAACGAAGCCGCACAAGGCGAGGACGTTTTGGTCGGTGGTGATCGCGATCCAGCTCATGGACCTGAGCCTGAGCGTCGATAACGTGGTGGCAGCGGTGGCGATGAGCCCAGACATTCGGGTGGTGGTGACGGGCGTCTGCCTCGGGCTGCTAACGTTGTGGATGTTCGCTTCGGTCAGTCTGAAATTAGTGGAGAAATTCCCGATCCTCCAACACGCGGCGTTTTTGCTCATTGGCTACGTCGGTTTCCTGCTGCTCGCGGAAATGACGGCGGCACGGGTTTTCCACATCTCTCTGCACATCGGGGCCGGGCAGAAATTCATCGGCGTGGTGATCATCATGGGCCTGGCGCTCTGGTATTCGCGGAGTCCTGCGCTACAGAAACTGATCCGGCCGTTATTTCCGATGGCGAACGTGCCGATGATCCTCTACGCGAAAGTTTCTAGCAGACTGATCGCCGGGTTGCTCTGGCCGTTCAAGAAAATGCTGGGCCACTGATCCATATCTGCGGTGGCTTCCTCCATTGCGGAAGCGAGCGGGGAGAGATGGGTCTCAGGGACTCTGCCAAAAATGAACTCGCATTGGAAACGTAGTCCATGGAATGCATTCAGCTTCTTATTGGGCAATTGCCTCAGCAGCCCGCTGTCGGCGATGCTTCCCTCTTATCACCCCCACTGCAGGCTTCCGCATTTCAAGGTGATTCGCACCCGCTCGATTGGCTTGTTTTTTGCCGAGTTCCTTTCAAGACCTGCGCTTCTGGCATTCGCACGCATACGGCTGTTAGAATTCGCTCATTTTGCCAACAGCGCATCCGCTCTAGCAGGATCAGTTCGTGCGAAGGCGTTCACCTTCGTCGCCTGTTCCGGCGTGAGGTCGAGCCGGGAGTATTTCGTTCCTTGAATCTGCCGCTTCTGATCGGCGTCCGGAGCTTTCGCGTAGCCATCGAGCGAGGTGAAAACGCGCGTGGCCACTCCGGCTGCTTTTGCCTTTTTCGTGAGATCGTCCGCTGAGATTTTCGTGGAGTCGAAATCGACGAGCGTGACTTCATTCCCATCGATGAATCCGGCTTCAGTACACTTCACACCGTCGATCGCTCCGATTTTCATCTCTCCGGCCCAGAAGCACGATTGCGCGATCGCCACGCGCTTGATGCCAGTGGGCTTCATCTTAAGGGCCAGCGTCATGCGTTGTTTCAGCTCCGGCGCTTCCCACACGCGGTCCTTCCGCGGGATGATGTCGTGGCCGACGGCATCGAGGAAACGCACCACCTGATAGTTCCACGCCGGTTCGTCGAAGCGCGCAAGGATTTCCGCATCCATGCCAGGCTTGTTGTTATGGATCAGCAGCGGGATGAAATTTTCCTGGATCATCTTCACCACGGACGGATCACTGAGCACATCGCGGCCGAACTGCCGGCAGCCCGCACAGCCAGGGACTTCCTGGAACAACGCGAAGACCGGCTTGCCCGTCGTTTTCGCCGCCGCCACCGCCGCATCGTAGTCGCGCCCCCATTTCACCGTGCCCACTGCTTCGGGATTTCCCGTCCGTGCCTGCGGCTCGCATCCGGCGGTGGAAATGGCGCAAAGCATTACGGCAAAAGGCATGGGGAAGGGGAATTTCATGACCATAGGAGGGCGGTTGGCGGGAATTATTCCCGATTTGTCGTCGCTCTTGCGCCCGGCCGAGGAACCGTTTAGGAACTCCAAAACAAATTTCCCCATGGCTGCGAACTACACCGAAGACGACATCAAATCACTCGATTGGCGCGAGCACATCCGCATGCGCCCCGGCATGTATATTGGGAAACTCGGCGATGGATCCTCACCGGACGACGGCCTTTACATCCTGCTCAAGGAAGCGGTCGATAACTCAATCGACGAGCACATCATGGGCTACGGCAAGGAAGTGCGCGTGGAAATAGACGAGGAAGGCCGCGTGGAAGTGCGCGACTTCGGTCGCGGGATTCCGTTAGGAAAACTCTTCGATTGCGCCGCCCAGATCAACACCGGCGCGAAGTATGACAGCGAGGCGTTCAAGAAATCCGTCGGCCTGAATGGCGTCGGCATCAAGGCAGTGAACGCGCTTTCCACCTTCTTTGAAATCCAGGCCTGGCGCGAAGGTGAAACGAAAGCCCTCGAGTTTTCGAAAGGCCTGCTCACCGTAGATATGAAAAACCCGCGCCGCGACGATGGCGTGAACGGCACCCGTCTCGCCTTCGAGCTGGACCGCACGATTTTCCCCGCCAAGGCCAAATACAAGGAGGCGTTCGTCGAGAAGATGTGCCGCTACTATTCCTATCTGAATCCGGCGCTCACCCTCAATTTCAATGGCAAGAAGTTCCGCTCAAAGGACGGCCTGCTCGATCTCCTCCGCGAGGAAATGGAAAATGAGGCACTCTATCCGCCGATCCATCTCGTCGGCAAGGACATCGAGATCGCCTTCACCCACACACCCGAGAGCGGTGAGGAATATTACACCTTCGTCAACGGCCAGAATACCTCGCAAGGCGGCACCCACCTCGTCGCATTCCGCGAGGCGTTGGTAGCGGTGATTCGTGGTTTCTTTAAAAAGCAATACGAGCCATCCGATATCCGGGCAGGTATCGAAGCTGCGATTTGTGTGCGGATCATGGAGCCTGTCTTCGAGTCCCAGACCAAGACCAAGCTAGGCTCTGCCGGCATCGCGCCAGACGGCGAATCGCTGCGCACCTTCATCGGGAATTTCCTCAAGACCAATCTCGATAACTACCTCCACAAGAATCCCAAAACTGCCGAGGCAATTCTCAAGCGCATCCTCGCCGCAGAGCGCGAACGCAAGGACCTCAAAGGCATCCAGAAACTTGCTAGAGAACGCTCCAAGCAGGCGAAGGTCCATAACAAAAAACTCCGCGACTGCCGCGTCCGCTTTGATAGCAAGCACAAGCGCCGCGAGGAATCCACCCTCTTCATCACCGAGGGCGACTCCGCCTCCGGCTCTATCACCAAGAGCCGCGACGTGGAAACGCAGGCCGTCTTTTCGCTCCGTGGTAAGCCGCTCAACACCTACAGCCTGCCGCGCAAGATCGTTTACGAAAACGAGGAATTCGCCCTGCTCCAAGCAGCGCTCAATATCGAGGACGGCATTGAATACCTGCGTTATAACAAAGTCGTCATCGCCACCGATGCTGACGTGGACGGCATGCACATTCGTCTGTTATTGCTCACCTTCTTCCTCCAGTTCTTCCCGGAAATGATCCGCGATGGTCACTTGTGGATTCTGCAAACCCCGCTCTTCCGCGTCCGCAACAAGAAGGAAACCATCTACTGTTACGACGACGATGAGCGGAAAAAAGCCATGGCCAAGCTTGGCAAAGCCGCCGAGATCACCCGCTTCAAGGGACTCGGAGAAATCTCGCCTGACGAGTTCAGCTTCATGATCGGCCCCGATATGCGGCTCGACCACGTCGAGTATGAGGAAGGTAAAGGTGTGAAGGAATTGTTAGCCTTCTACATGGGTAAGAACACCCCGGATCGCCAAGACTACATCATCGAAAACCTCCGCGACGACGTGGACAAACAGATCGACGTCGCCGTCGCGGTCGCGTGATCCGTAACTGAAAACGTAGTCCGCACAGTCCCCTGTGCGGCTCTTCTTGATGACGGGCTTTCAGCCTCACTGCCCGTGGTTCCCTCACCGTTAAGGCGTGATCCGCCGGAGCCTCTCTCCCAAAGTGGCTGTGGCGTCTCGCCGCAGAGTGCATGAGTGATTTCCTTCCTCCACCTTCGTTCTCCCCTAGATTTTTCCCTTCCCTCTCACTGCATTCCCGTTAGTGTGGAATCGCAAAATGCGGTTTACGCTTGCCCGAGCCTCCGAATGAACAAGAAAAATCTCACCGAGGCAGAGAGTTGAGAGTTGAGAAATCGTTAGAAGCTCCAGTTGGCGGTGATCAGGCGTGTGATGCTGGCGATGGGTGCGCCGCCGGGGCCGATGGGTTTCCATGTCATTTCGACGGTGACCGGAGTGCGCAAGCCATCGGTTAGCGGGGTGAGTTGGTCGGCTATGCTTGCTTCGGCGGTGACGACGATGGGTTGCGGATCATCGCGGTGTTCGATTTGGAACTGTCCGGTTCCGGCAGGCAGCCCGGGGATTTTCTGTTCGTCGGCTGCTTTTGAAATGAACACGCGCAGTGTTTGCGGGGTGGTGGGGTGGCGTTCGGTGAACTCGCTCCAGTCGATGGTGCCGTAGGCGGTCAGGCTTTCCCAATCGACGGCGAAATGCGTGCCGTCCCAGACCATGGCTACGGGGAAGCGGGGGCCGGAAAATGGCTCTACCTGAAACAGCACTGCGGGTGTGCCGCCGAGTTCGGTGACGTGTCCGGGTGACACGCGGCCGAGCGTCTGATAGGGGTGGTTGCGTTTTTCGTGGTAGTCCTCCATCAGCGGCCGGACCCGCGTGGAATCACGGACGAGCAGGGATTTTGAAGTGGTGTCGGGTGCTTCGAAGTATTTCTCCAAAGCGGCAAGCGCAGGTGCTTCCATCGGGCTGGGAGGAGCGATGGTTGATGCAGGAGCGACTGCCGGTGGTTTCCGATTCCGGTGGATCAAGCCTTCCCCGATAGTGAGCGCTAGGGCGATGATCAGGGCGATTAGAATGAGTGTCGCGGTGATCCATGTTTCGAGACGCGGCTGTTGGGCGGATCCGCCATCTGGATTTCCCGCATCCATGGGTCAGCGCCTTCTGCGAGCGAAGCCGATGACCGCACCCGCGATGGCAAGCATGGCAACGGACGGTTCTGGAACCAGATCCCAGCCGATCACATCGAAGGCGGTTAGGTCCAGCGCGGTCGGTGTGTTTGCCTGGCCCGCCGGATTTGCGGTGGGGTCCATGATGCCGAGGCCGAGATTGTCCTTCCAGTGGCTGGCCTGTCTGCCGTCGCCGCCATTGACGGATGAGCCGGTGGAAAACGCGCCGAGTGAGGTTACCCCTCCATCGAGTGAAAAATACGAGGCATGACCGACTGCTAGATCCAGAGTGCCGGGTGCACTATAGCGGAAAAGATCAAGCGAGCTGAAAACCGCGTATGGATCGATATCGAAGGGATGGGAAATGAAGTAGTCCACATCGTCCACTCCACTAACGAAGCCGAGGGCGTGGCCCATTTCATGAATCGTCACGCCGACGAAATCCTGGAGCCCGGCACCGACTCCATCAGACGGATCGAAATCCCAGGCGAATGACGAGCTGAAGCTGATGGACGCATCGACATAGGTGGAGTTTCCCGGATCCCAACCGAGCGCCCGCGCGTTAGCGCTGTTGAGGGCGAGGTAGTGGTTGTTAGTCGCAGCGTTTCCCAGATTCGCATTGGCCAAATCATCGTTGTCGAGGCTGACCAATGCGCTGCCGCCTTCCGTGTTCCGCTGGGTGAGAAAGCTCAGATTGCCGAGGGCTGATAGGTTTGGGAAGTTGGACACGGCGAGCAGGTCGTTGGCTGAAGTCGCGTCGAAGGCCAATGCGGTCATCACGTCTGACGCCGCGAAGCCGAGCTGGCTCGATCCGGTGCTGCCGAGGATGCCAGGACCGAGTGCGGAAAAGTCCACGTTGATATTCACCGTGACATTGTCCGCCAGTTGGGACTGCCAGTAGTTTGCCGCGAGTTGGAAGCCCAAAAGTGCGCCAGGGTCAATGCCGACCGGGGCACTGAGATTGATATTCAGCGCGTGGGAGGGCGCTAGGCATATGAGATGGGCTCCTGCGGCTAGGAAAACTTTCTTCATGGGTGCGGGTGACCGGGTTTCCCCAGATGATCCACGCGCGGCGGCATCAATCCAGAAGATATTTGGACGCCTGCTCCACGTCCTTGTCACCCCGGCCGGAGAGGTTTGCGATAAGAATGCAATCCTTCGGCAGGCTCGGAGCGATTTTCGAAATGTAGGCCATCGCGTGCGCGCTTTCGAGCGCGGGGATGATGCCTTCGCTGTGGGCGAGTTCCTTGAATGCGGCGAGCGCCTCGGCATCCGTGGCGTAGGTGTATTCCACGCGGCCGATGTCCTGAAGATACGCATGCTCGGGGCCGACGGCGGCGTAGTCGAGACCGGCGGAAACGGAGTGGGTGAGCTCGATTTGACCGTCTGCATTCGCCAGCAGCCAGGTTTTCGTCCCTTGCAGCACGCCGAGTTTTCCACCTTGGAATCGGGCGGCGTGGCGTTCTGGGATGATGCCATCGCCACCGGCTTCCACGCCGACCATGCGGACGTTCTCATCATTTAAAAACGGATGGAACAAGCCAATCGCATTCGAACCGCCGCCGACGCAGGCAACTAACAAATCTGGCAGACGTCCTTCTTTTTCCAAAATCTGCTGGCGTGCCTCCACCCCGATCACGCGGTGAAAATCGCGGACGATCATTGGAAACGGATGTGAGCCGAGCGCGGAGCCGAGAATGTAGTGTGTATTTTCCACTGTACTAACCCAATCGCGCATGGCTTCGTTCACCGCTTCTTTCAACGTCGCTTGTCCGGCGGTCACGGCGCGGACTTCAGCCCCCATCAACCGCATGCGGGCGACGTTGAGTGCCTGCCGTTCCATGTCCACTTTTCCCATGTAAACGACACACTCCATTCCGAATCGAGCGCAGACCGTTGCGGTGGCCACACCGTGTTGGCCGGCTCCGGTTTCCGCGATGATGCGCTTTTTCCCGAGGCGCTTTGCCAGCAGGATCTGGCCGATGGCGTTGTTGATTTTGTGAGCTCCGGTGTGCAGCAGGTCCTCGCGTTTTAGATAGATTTTCGCGCCGCCGAGCAGCTCGGTCCAGCGCTCGGCGAAATAGAGTGGGGTCGGGCGGCCGCAGTAGTTGTGGAGCAGATCGTCGAGCTCTGCCTGGAACGACGGGTCCGCCTTGGCGGCGGCGTAAGCGGTGGCGAGCTCCTGCAGCGGAGCCATCAGGGTTTCCGGGACGAACATGCCGCCGAACTGGCCGAAGTGGCCGGTGGCGTCTGGAGTAACGGGCATTGCTGGAGTTTCGGTAGCCATGGGACGCCGGAGTGTCCTGCGGGATGCGCAGGGATTCAAGGGGAGAATATTGGTGGTTTACGGCAGTTTCCAGGCAGCGCGATATTTTTCGTATTCGGCTTTTGGCAGAAGGACGTAAAGCGGGCGTTTGGCGGGATCGATCCGGGAAATGACCCAGCGCAGTTTTCCTTCATCCATCGTGGTGCAGCCAGCGGTGGGCTTGGATCCGCCGCCACGCCAGATGTGGAAGAAGATGGAGGAGCCGGCGTTAGGCACCGCTTTTGGCGGGGCGTTGTGCGCGATGAAAAGTTTGAGGGCGTGGGCCGGATCGTTCTGTTTCATCTGCTGCTTTTTCTCCCACTCGGTGGCGGGGTCGTGGTCGAGCTGGATGTTCTGGTTGTATTTCGGTGAGGCGGGGTCCTCGACCCAGAGGTCGCGCGGGGTGACTTTGTGATAGAATTGCTGCGGATTCTTTTTGATCGAGCTGTCGTTACCCCATGCGCCGCCGATGGAAAAGACACCGGCGGGCGAACGCCAGTCGCCTTCCTTTTTCGTGGTGGAGCCCGATGGAACTGGATTCATTCCGAGTCCCCAGACGAGTCCACTTTTGCCCAGCCGGGCCTTCCATGCGGGTGCGGCAGGTTTCCATGCAGTGCCGGATTTTTCGTAGAAACAGAGGGTAACGTTTGATGAGTCCCAGTCGTCAGCGATGCCTAACAAGCATTGGCTTGAAGTCGCGGGAAGCTCAAAGGCTGACACTGGAATGATCGTTAGGAAGGTGAAGAGAAGTGACTTGAGGTGCATGGCAGGGTGATGGATGGGCTGGAGCTTGTGAATGACTGACAAGAATGTCTGTTTCACGCAGGAAACTGAAACTGCTTTTGCCTTGGCTGGCAAATGCCGGTTCAGAGTTTCTGATTGCCCGTGAGCGTGGCACGGACGTCGCCGATGAAGGCGGCGGCGCGGAGCTCGATGGGCACGCGGTCTGCATCGTCGCTGAGCCAGAGAGTGGCATCTTGTTTGAGCTTCTTATAGGGCAGGAGCTCCAAGGTCTTGCGATCAATTTTCCGCATGCCAAGGGTCATGCGGATGGCGTCGCGGCCGTTGTGGACCTCGCGGCCTTTCACGGTGACGCGGAGAAGATAGGGAGCAGTGAAAGGGCAGACGACGAGGGCGATCTTGTCGCCTTCATCGAGCTTCTGGCTGCGGATGTGCAGCATGGCGGAGAAGATATCGAAGATGGGCGAAAAATTGGAAACCTTGTCGGAAGTTTTGGCGACGCCGGTTTTGAGGATCTTGGTGGTTTCCCTGCACTCAACGCGGTCCGGGAAATAGCGGACATCATTGGTGACATGTTCCGACCGGTCGATTTCCACTGAGTGAAATAATTTGGGCCGGAAGGTGGTGGGATCGAGCTCGGACCAGAAGTTGCACTTGTAGGGGAAGAGTGCGGCGGCGGCACCGAGGCTAGAGGCGGAGGAGCGGACCACGTAGGTATCCGGTTTTTTCGCATCGGCTGGGGCGAATTCGATACGCAGTTTTCCGGAGTCGATGGTCCCATTCCAGCTCAACTCCATGTCGAGAATGGTGGGTGCGAGATTGGCATGCGGGCCGACCGCGGGCGAGGTGAGTTCGCTTTTCCAAGCAGGATCTTCAGCGAGCAACTGAGTGGTGGAAAGGGCGGGTAGGAGAACCGCGAGGTACCATTTTTTCATGGTCGTTCGGACGGCGGTTGCGCGGGTCTTATTCACCGGAAACCGGGAAAACCGGCTGCGCGCGCGGTGGGAGAACACCGGGTCCGTCATCGATGCCGGAGGTGTCCAGAGTGGTGTCGGGCCGATCCTCGCTGGTGGGCATCGGACGGAAGGATTCCGAGTGGGTGTCCACGCGGAACTCAAGTTTCATGAGATCTCGGTTAGTTTCCGCCATCTGGTCTACCAGATTGAGGTTTTGTGTGCGGAGGTTTTTCACCTCGGCAACGAGGGCCTCGAAAAACTCCTTCTGCGGGCCGGTGACCGTTATGGGTGGCTTGCCCTGCGGTTGAGTGACGGCGATCACATCCGGCACGGCGGCAGGTTTTGGGACGGGAGGCGCGGGAAGTGGCGAAACCTTGGTTTGCTCCACGGGGAACCCGGAATGAAACGCTGTGGCGAACTGGCGCACAGACCACCAATGGCTAACTCCCGCAGCGGAGATGGCGGCGAGTGCTGTTCCGCAGAGAATGGGCACGGTCGAGGTTTTCATTTCTTGCGAACGGGTGCGGGTTTGAGCGGTTCGACCGGTTGGGGTTCCGGTTTTGGCAATGAGACGAGGAGCTGCTGGAGATTGTCAATAGCGGTTCCGAGTTGTTTGGACTCGTCATCTAACTGTCGAATCGAATTGGAGAGGATTGCACCGACTGTGGCGGTTTGTTCGTAGCCGAGCGAGCGTTCGTAGCCGGGTTCCGAGATGCTGAAAACCCCCGCGCCATCGGCATCCGGCACCAGCAGGTGGGGACGGATGGTGAGGGTCACCTCGGATCCCGGTGCGACCTCGACCTTTCGGGTGAACGGGGGAACGTTTTCCGAAGCGACAAGGTGCCAACCGGCCGGAGGTTGCGAAAGCGGCTTGGCGGGGAATGGTGCTAACAATTTGATCTGCTTGGGATCGACCAAGCTATTTCCGGTCTGCATTTTCTCGATTCTGACCGCAAGCCCCGGTTGTGGTTTGGGCACCTCTTCTGCCGCAGCCGCTAAGGGTGCGGGCGCCGGCTCGGGGTTTGCAGACACATTGGCAATGATCGCCGCTTCTTCTGGTGGCTTTCCGCTGACTAACACAGGTTCCGCAGGTGTGTCCTTTTCCGCTGGCGGCGGTGTGGGCTTTGGCTCTTCTTTCGCGACTGGTGCCGGCGGCTGACCGATGGGGTCTAGCACGACGATTACCTCATTGGGCTTCTCCTTGTCGCGGTTGTTGAACTCACTGATCGCGTCGAGGACCGGGTCTGCCTTCGGGTCTTCTACGACGTTTTGAGCACTTGCGAAAAGCGAACCGAGTGCCGAAATGATGGTGATGGCGAGGCGTGCGTTCATTTTCCTGCGGGTTGGATCTGGATTGATTCCGTAGAACTTAAGCCTGCGGGGCGGGGATCGTCCGCGGCGTCCTGCTGGTTGATGGGAAGCGTGGGGCTGTCTGCGCGGAGTTCGCCGCTGGGGATCGAGCGATCTACGAGGTGGTTCCACGAATCCAACAGTTGGATTCCCTCGGCGCGGAGCATGCGGGATTTTTCCTGATAGTGGGAAAGTTGGATCAGCAGCAAGCGGGCTTCAGCGACCTCGGAGGAGGTCCAGCGGAGATTGCGACTCTGATAGAGAACAGGCACTTCGATGTCGATCCGGGCAAGCCTACCACCTGGAGCTTCGGCGGTGAGGATATGTTGGATGCGGAGGTTCGTTTCTTCGAACGCGGCATTTGGAGCTGATGTGGACGGCAGTGGGCGAGGGTGGGTGGTATGCTGCAGGGAATCTGTGGGAGGCGTTACTTTTTCTCCGGGAAGCTGGCTGCCGCTGGGCATCAGGCTGTTTTTAGGAGTCGATGCGGACGAGGGTGGGGGCACCTGTTTTTCCATCGGTGCGGTGACCGGACTCACGCTACTGGCCTCCGGCGCAGCGACGATGACTGGCTTGGTAATATACATTATGCAAAACGTGGCGGCGATACCTGTGCTGGCGCAGAGCAGCCAAGGGTAGAGTCTTTGCGAGGTGGAGACAGCCACCTTGCGGTTCGATTTCGAATAGGAACCGGCGGCGGGGGCGATGAGGGTGGGCAGGGCCGGCATCGCTGTGCCGCTAGTCTTACTGATGTCGTTAAATTGGGCTGGCAGCGGGTTCATGGCTTCGGCAAATGCTTGTCAGTGGGAGGAATGGCGTCCGACTGCGCCGGTTCGGCAGCGACGGCGTAGCTCACGATGGTTTGATCGGATACTCCTGGAAAGGTGGTGATGGTCATTGACTCGCGCGAAAGCCGTAGATGTCTGAGTGTGCCACCGGTATTACTTGTCGCCTGAAGCCCGGGAATGACTTCGAGCGCGCCTGCACCTTGGCGCTGGCGGCCGATTCCATCAGACCGATAGATCTCGAACGTCGTGTGCGATTCCTCGTCACCTTCCGCCGATACGCGAATTTTTACTCCGTCCGTATAGACCCTGAAAGCGATGGGTTTCATCGGGATGGGAGTGACCTGCTGACCGATGAGTTTGAAATGCGACTGGAGCAGGAAATCGCCCACGTGTCTGAACTCCGAGGCGAACGCCGTCGAGACGAGGCTGATAAATGAAAGGAGGAAAAAAAAACGCATCATTCGCCCACATCCCAGAGGGAGTCCTTGTTGCTGCTGGAGGGGTCATACGTCGTACCCGATCCGGCATTGATGACAGGGGGAGAAACGTTTACGAGAATGCTCAGAGTGGTGCCGGTCAACGACTTGACCGTCGGCATTGCAGTCGCGCCGTTAGGCAGAAAGGGAATGAGCAGCGTGCCGGTGAGATCGGTTACCGCAACGGTGGGATTGTCCGCCAAATACATGCGTTGAGCGGAATAAACCGTGCGTAGAGTTTCGGAGGCATCACGGCCGAGCTTCCAAGTATTCATGCTCGAGAACACGAAAGTTCCCGATTTCATCAAGAGAAGGAGAACCATCATCACGAGTGTCATTTCCAAAAGCGTGAAAGCTTTTTTGAAGACTGGGGGTGGGCATGTCGTTCTCATGACTGGATTCATTTAGCATCTTCTGAATTTCTTGCATAGCTGGAAATCACGAAACATCAGCTTTTGAACAACTTCACAGCTTCCATGAAATTCTTGCGGAATTCGGGATCCTCGACCAGCCCCTTCAGGTAAAGCAGAGCGAAAAAGGAAGAGATGGTGATGAGAAATACCGTAATAAGCCACCAGGTGAGAGACTTGTCCTTGGGAGCGATGAACGGCACATACCAAGCATCGCAATCCACGATTTGCGTCGTGTACATCTGACCTGCCTCCTTGAGCTGCGAAATCAATTGGTCGGCCGTCCGGCTTTCTTTCGCCACGAAGAGATGCCGGTAGCGTTTGCCGGGGACATCAGGCAGCTCCACGGCACGGATGCCGGCCGGGATCGACTCCGGTGGCCTGAGTGTGCGAATGTGCGTCTCATAGACATATTTCTCACGCAGCCAGCGGTCGAGTCGTGTGAGTTGCATAGGAGTGTGTTGATTGTGGTTTGGATTTTCACCCGGCTTGCATCATCTTCGGACCCATCAGGAAAATGGGAAGGAAAGTGCCGATAAACACCGCGGCGATCAGAGCCACCGCAATCAGCAGGACGAGGAAGCTGAGGACGGCCGCGAACGTGTTCATGTGGTTCTGCAGATCCTCTTCATACATGTCCGATAGCATTTCCAATTGGGCGTCGAGAGATGCGGATTTTTCACCGATCGCTAGCATGTGGGTGACTTGGGCATCCACCGAGGTGTATTTCGCAAATGCGGTGGAAAGCGGAACTCCCGAATGCTCATACTTGTCCGCGGCGGTGCGGAGTTCGTTGTAGAATGGTGTGTTGCGAACGCTGTTAGCCGAGACGCGGATGGATTTTGCGAGATTGATTCCGTTCGAGTGGAGTAGCCGGATGGTCGAGATGAAAGTCATCTGGCGCAGGCTCATGACTAGCAGGCGAAGCAGTCGCCATTTCGACATCACGAATCCAAGGATCAGATTTCGGACATGGCCCGAGCGCGCAATCACCACGGCGGTAGTCACCACAATACCGACGAAGATCGGCCACACCGCTTGAGTGAAATGGCTAACTTTAAATGAGATGGCGGTCATCCCGTCCGGCTTGGCTCCTACGCCGTTGAGCATGCCTTCCACCTGAGGGACGATTTTTACCTGAGAGACGATGAATGCTCCCGTTAAAACACAGATGATAGCGCAAGGAGTGATCGTAGCCTTTTTGATTTGTTTTTGGAATGTAAGATCACTCTTGAGGCGTGTGGCTAGGGATTGGAATGCATGGTGAAGCTGTCCCGCATCCGAACCCGCCTGAATGAGACCGATGATCGTCTCGCTGAATCGCCCGGTGCGCCGGAATGCCTCATGGACATTGATTCCCCGGTTAAGGTCCTCGCGGATGTGCATGAGGGCGTCAACGATTGCCTTGTTAGGTAGGCCGTGGGCGTAGTATTTCAGCGCATCAGCGGTGTTGATCTGAGCCTTCAACATGGAACCGATCCCGCGGAACATATCCACCAGTTCCTTTTTGCCGAATTCTTTGATTTTTTTCGGCTTTGCGGTCGCAACGGCACCCTTTGGATTTGGTGTGGACGACACCGAATCGAGAGCTTTTGGAGTAGTGGCTGCAGTTGTCATTCGGTGTAGGTCATGTCGATGACCTTGCTGACGGCGGCAAGGTCGGTTTTTCCTTCGCGGAGCAGCCGTAATCCGCTGCGGCGGAGGCTGGGCAGAACGCCTTCCGAGGCGACTTTCATTTCCAAATCATACGGACTCATTTCTCCCTTGGACAACATGTCGGAGATTTTCGGGGTGATCGGGATGATTTCCAAAATAGCGGTCCGGCCGCTGTAGCCGGTGTTTCGGCATTCCTGGCAGCCGCCGCTTTTTGCGTTGAATACCGGGCTGTTAGCCCACGAATCGTCGAGGCTGTAGGTCTTGCGGTCCAGCTCATTAATGCCGGGGGACGGCTCCTTGCAGTAGGCGCACAACAGTTTCACCAATCTTTGCGCACATGCTGCCTTGAGCGTCTGGGCGATTTTCCAGCGCTCCAGTCCGAGTTGTTCGAAACGTTCGATGATCTGGGAGGCGCGGGCGGTGTGGATGGTGGTCAGGACCTTGTGCCCCGTGACGGCGGCTTCGATGGCGAGCTCGGCGGACTCGATGTCGCGAACCTCACCCATTAGAATGATATCCGGGTCGGACCGCATGAACGAGGCGATCATCGGCTTGAATTCCTTCGGGCTCTTCAAGTCGCAATGGGTGATGCCGGGGACTTCATCTTCCACCGGGTTTTCCAGCGTCAGGATGTTCACCTCTGGCCGGTTGAGTTCGCGCAGGATTGCGTTGAGCGTGGTCGATTTGCCGGAACCCGTGGGACCGGACATGACGATGATGCCGGCTGGGATTTTCATCACCTTGTTCAGGGCGAACATCGTTTCGTCGTCGAAGGCGAGTGTGCCCTTGCCGAGGGTCACGTTGATGTTGCTCTTGTCGAGCAGACGCATGGTGATGTGATAGCCGCGATAGGTGCGGTGGCGCTCGTAACGGATGTCGATGGGGCGGTGGAAATAGGAAATAGTGAATCGTCCTGAGATTCCGGGTGCGGTATTCCGGATTTCAGTCGGCAGTTTCATCAGATTGAGCAGGAAGGCGTCGAGCCGATCCTTGAGCTTCATCGGAATCTCAACCTTGTCCCCGATATCGCCATCGGTCCGGAAGGCATAGTAGAAGGTCTCCTTTTCAACCTTGAAGTGGACGTCGGAGGTGCGGGTTCTAACGGCATCTGCCATGATGGTGGCAATGAGCTGTGCCATGGGCTCCGTATAGTCCGTGGTGACGTCGAAGTCATGGATTCCATCATCCATATCCTCCACGTCGATTGCTTCGAGTTCGGAGCGGCTTGGGCCGTTGTTGGTGGCGACGGACTCGATGGCTCTGCTGATTTCAGTCGCCAGCGTGACGATCTTGACGATCTCGAACTGGGGGAACCGTGGTGCCAGATACTCTTCCGCCAGCGGGCTCCAAGGGTTGGCGATGGCTACAATCAGCTTGTCAGGGCCGGACAGGCACAGAGGTGCAAAAAAGCCGCGCGTCATCACGGTGGAGTCACACATGGCATGCAGCGTGCCATCGCAGAACTCCGCCACTTTCGGGAAGAACGGCAGACCGTTGATCTTGGCGACCGCGGCCATGAAGCTATAACGCGTCACCCGGTTGGGAACCTGGTCCTGCGCGAGTTCCGAATAGCTCGGATCATGCCCTGCCAGCTCGCTCATGATGCGGCGGCTGACCAGTTCATTGAAGGAAATGCCATCAAACTCGATCATTGTTCGAAGTGCTTGCGGGTGAGGAATGTCCAGCTCTCGTAATCAAGGCGGGCGAT
Source organism: Verrucomicrobiales bacterium (assembly GCA_038237425.1). Lineage (GTDB taxonomy): Bacteria > Verrucomicrobiota > Verrucomicrobiia > Verrucomicrobiales > Akkermansiaceae > Luteolibacter. Next base: position 82,769 of record JBBRYQ010000008.1, on the reverse strand, counting down.
GGTGACGAAGGGGCGGATGCCGAAACGTTTGAAGACCACACTGCGGATCTCATCTGCGAGAATCGCCGAAGCGATCGGATTTGCGGAGGCCGTGCCGATCGCGTCTGTGTCCTCCACGTAGATCACTGGAGACAGCAGTGCTCTAGCAACTTTGTGGATGTGATCGAAGGATTCGTAAAATGCGGAGGGCGCGATGAGTTTCCCGGCGAACGGGATCAACGGCGCGTAGGGCGTCAGAGTATTTGCGGTCCGGTTGCCCAAATCCAGGATGGCCGCCCCGAGATGTTCCTCGCCATGGCCCTGAACACGGGCGAGCGCTTCCAGCAGATCCGAGGGTTTACCAACGGCGTGGGCCTCGCGGGCGGCGGCCATGGCTTGCGAGATCTCCGAAGGCGAGGCCGAGCGGCTCTCGTGCAGGGCATCGGCCGTCCGCTGGAGGCATTCTTCCGCGAAATCCCAGATGTCCCCCTGCTTGGGTTGTGCTGGTGGTTCCAGAACGGCTTGGAAGGGTGACGACATGGCAGGGGGAATGGTTGGATCTGTTGAGGAACCGGTGTTATTAAAATCAGTGCTTCGAGGCCCGGCTGAACGCTGGTTGGGATTTTGGCGATGAGGCGGGGGCCGTGTTTACGCGCGGTGCCAGTTCTTCTGCGCGAGGGTAGTAGGGGGCTTGTTCGGGTTGGAGGCCACGGATGGTGCGCTTCATGTTAGGTTCGTGCGCCGGTCCCGGATTGTCCGCGTCGATCCAGTCGTGATCGCAGTTGAGTGTCGTGCCGCTGCGGAGTCGGTTACTGGCGCTTTGATTTGCGCTTCGGTTAGAGGGGTCGTAGGATTTTGGAGTAACGATGAAGACAAGACTGGTCTTCTCTTTGGTGGCATCCTTGCTTTTGAAGAAAAAATTGAGCACCGGCACATCTCCGAGCAGTGGCACTTTCGTTTTCGCTCCCACTTCGGCTTCGCCGTAAAATCCACCGACCACCAGTGAGTAGCCATCCGGGACGCGGGCGAGGGTCTCGACCATGGATTCCGTCACCCGTGGATATTTATTGCCGGAAAGGCTGGTGATTTGCTCAACGATCTGTGCGGAACGGGGCCGCAATTTCATACGGACGGTGCCATCGGGGAGCAGGGTCGGGGTGACCACCAGCGAGATGCCGATTTCCCGGTGTTTTTCCGGATCGGTGTCGATGGATTTGTCGGCGGAGTCGATTTTGTAACGAACTTCTTCGGTGACGGTGGGATTGCCGCCGGAGGTGGCTGCGGTGCTCTGGGTGGTGATGATCGGGATGCGGTCGATGATGGAAATGGCTGCTTGTTCGTTATCTTCGGTGATGAGCGTCGGGTTGGAAACCTGGCTCGCAAGTCCACCTTCCGCCAGCGCGCGCAGGACGCCCGAAATCTGGACCGGACTGAGGACAAGATTCGTGCCCTCGCCTCCAAGAATTTGTGATCTGACAGAGGACGGGAGTCCGAAAACGGAATTGAGGTCTCGTGCCAGATTGATGGTGGTGCCGTCCTTGCCGAGTGAGGTGGCCCAATTGACGCCGGTTCGTTCGGCCGCGTTGCTGTTTACCCTGAGAATCTTTGTTTCAACGATGATCTGACCCTTGGCTTTGTCGATGCCATGCAAAAGATCCCGTGCTTGTTCGATGCGGTGGGCAGAGTCAATGATGATGATCGTGCTCGTCTTTGGTTCGAAGTTCACAATGCCGGTCCCGGGGCTGAGCAGCGGTTTGATCAGCTCCTTGATCTGCTCCATGTCGGTGGGGCGGAGGTAGCGGAGCTGATAGTGGAACTCCACGCTTGGCAGTTGGGCGAGCTGGGCCTGGGTAAGGGCGTAGATCGTATTGCCCTTCACGTGCAGCGAGAGGCCGTACATGAAAGCAAGCTCCTCCATCTGTTGGAGCGGGTTGCCGTCGTTGAGGTGGCCGGTGACGAGGAAGTCGGGCCCGGCGATCTTGGTATTGTGGAAATATTGGCGGCCTGCGGATTTCGCGAGGAACTGAAAGATGTCGTTCAGCGCGGCGTCTTTGATGATGAACCCTTCATCGGACTTCGTCATTTCCTGCTTCTGCTGCTCGAGCGGGCCGAACGGAGCCGGCGCGGCTGTGCCATTGCCTGCGGGATTGGGTGGCGGCGTTGCCGGGATATCCGATGAGGGTGGCGGAGCAACCAGATCGTTGGAAGGTGGGGACGCTTCGGGTGAAGGTTCACCGACGGCGGGGAGTGAAGGCGGCTGCTCCTGTCCGGCGGTCACCACGGGTTCGATCATCGGATTCGCCGGGGTTTGCGCGTGGAGGATTCCTGCCGCCAGAATGGAGGTGGTGAGGTTGAAGAGGATTGCAGCTTTCATGAATGGATCAGTTTAGCGGTTTGGGGAGATTTCGGCAGTGGGTTCTGCGGCTTCGAGTTCGATCGGTGCGTTCGGCCGGTCAGCGACCATGCCTGGGGCGGTAATTCCATGGAGTCCCGGCGTCATACCCACGGGGAGCATGTCCAGTTTGCGCGAGGCGGTCTCGCCGCTCTCCAGATTCTTGAAGGTGATTTCCTGGGAATTCACTTCGGTCACTTGGACACGGATCTGCTTGTTGCGGAATACCAAGGGTATGTGATCCCCCTTGGCGAACGAGCGCGTTCCGATGAGAAAGCGCTTTTCTCCCGGCATGATGGTCGTCACCACGATCAGCCGGACGATCTCCGTGAGGGGCACCACCTGGGGTTGTGAAACACGCTGGGTCGCCTTGGCGACGGTGTTTTTGATCACGGGCTTGGCGTTGGGATCCTGCGGTTGCCCGAAGGGATCGGTCTCGCGATCGTGCATGGATAACGCCGATGTAATGGTAGCCACGTAACCATCGAGTTCCGCAGCACCGACGAAGCGGGAAGGAAGCGAGCCTGTGGCATTGTTGTCGTTGGCCTTTGCAGGGGCGGGTTTGTCCGCTTTCGAAGGAGGAACGACCGGTGCCTCCTGATGGGTGTTGAAGTTCGCTGCCGACTGCGCGAAGGCGGCGGTCGCCATTACCCATGCTAGGCTGATGTAAATTAGTTTTCCCATGCGGTGTAGGTGACTTGGCAGTTGAGCAGGGGCGAGATGCCGGTGCTGGGATCGATTTTCAATTCCTGAAGCTGGAGTTGTGGCATCCGGGTTTCCAGTTCGAGGAAATTGCGTTGCAGAGTTCGATAGGTCCCCCGGAACGCGATGCGGATCTGGGACGAGCGCTGAGCGGAAATCGCCCCGAAACCACCTGCGCCACTGGGACGCTCGAATGCCGTCATTTGGATTTCCTTTGGCGGGAGATGTTCGGAGATTTCCCTGAGATTGGACGTGACCACACTCGATGTTTCTTCCGCCAGTTGTTTGGTCCAGCGTTCGACATGCGGGCGCTGGCGGTTGACGGTTGCTTCGATTTCCAGACCCGCATGGCGGCTTTGCTCGTAGGTCGTGTAGTTCGTCGTTTTGGAATTCAGGGTCGTTTCCATCGTGGACTTCGCGTAAAATCCAATGCCTACCAGGCCGGCTCCCGCGAGGGCGGGAAGGACGATTCCAAAGAGAATGATCGCTTGGCGATAGTGGTGCATGGTTCGTTAAATTAGGGCGCTTTCGCGACGTTGATGGCCATCGGATCGGTCGCTTCAAAACGTTGGATAATGGTCATATCAAAGGTGAATGGATAGCTGGTGCGATCTGAAGGCGTGCCTTCTTCCAGTGGCGCGGGCTTGTAGCTGGGGTTCTCCTGGGTGCGGACGTTCACCACCAGATTGCGGTTTCCCGCGTTTGAGCTGAAAGAGGTATTTCCGGTGATTCGAGCAATCTCGCTGAAATGGGCAGCGACTCCCTCGCGGGTGTTGATGGTATTGAGATAGTCGAGGGCCTGATCCTGGGCGGATCCGGTGATTTTCCATTCCTTGACGAAGCCGACCTTGGCTTTCCCCGGAGCAGCATCCGGCTTGGCCGAATGCGAATAGGTTTCCACCAGCATTCCACAGTTGGCAGGGAACAGACGCGCCAGCGATTCCATGGAGGTCCAGGCCTTGGATCGGTCTTCCAACAGGTTATTCCAATGTTCGGCTTTTTGGGTCTCGGTGGTGAGTTTCCCGAGCCTGCCCTTGGACGCGTCCGCCTGGCTTTGGTCGAAAGACCATTCCGGGCGGCTGATGATGCCGTAGATGCCGTAGCCGGAATACGCCAGCGACAGGATGGCCAAGGCAAGAATGGCAACCTGGCCCAGACGCAGCAGGCGAAGCAAGCGCATTTCCGAACGATCCGGATAGATTTCGACGATCTCCTTGGGAGTGGACAGGAAGTTCTGAAGCGCCCACTTTTCCTCGCGCAACACGCTAAAGGTGTGACTGGATACCAATGAAGGACTCTGCTCCGGCGGCAGAGTCGAGATGGCCGGCTCCGGACACCAGAAGGGAATCCCCTCGATCAAGGGTTGATTGACGATCTCCACGCGGCTGGTGCTGAAGGAGATTCGCAAATCGGCGTCCAGCGTCTGGTCCACGTTCTGCCCGAGCGGGAGGATGAAGAGGTCCGGATCGATGAACTCCAGCGAGGCGTTGGTCGTGGTCAGGGCATTCCGGAAATTCGTCGCACGGCGCATGCCGCGGTGTTGCAGTGTCCGGATGAGGCGAAGATCGGCGTGCTCGTTGAAAAACGCCATGGCGGTGAGCCACGGGTATTGGAGGATGGCCACGAAGGGTTTCCCCGGTGTTGGCACCACTCGCTGGCTAAGTCCCAGGATCGCAACCAGCGGCGCGCTCAGAGCATGGGAGAGGATGGGGAAATTCGCTACTTCGCCCGCTTGCCGGAGAGCTTCGATGAAGGGTGCGTATTGGCGGCTCAGCGTCGCCGTCGTACCGATGACTTCGCTGCCAGCAGCGGGGTAGGGCAGAACCCGCCAGGACGAGAGATCCGCCTGGATGGAGTTATCGTCGAGGATGGATCCCGGGTTGGAAATGGCGGCATCCCGCAGTTCGAAAAGAGCGGAAGGATTGTCGAGTTCGGGTTTTAGCTCGGTGGTGGCGAATTCATCCGCGATGTGGAGGATCACCCCGAGTGCATTGGCTCCGAACGAGCGGGCCACTGCCAGAGACTCGGTGGCGAGGGCTGCGGCTTTCGCGGGATTTTGGAAAACTTCCTCTTGAAGGGTCGGGCCCGGAGTCCACTGGTTTTTCGGACGGTTCAGGTAGAAGGTGGAGATGCTGGCCCCATCCTTCCGGATATGGAGTTGGAAATCCAGTTCAAGCGCTTCCTGATACCACCCCGGATTGACCGCACGGGTGGTTAATTTTAGGATGGAACAAGCCTGTGCGAACCGCCGCAGAGGATTGAGGGACGCCGGATGTTGAAAAGTGGCCAAGGGACTGGAATGAGTGAGTGTGACATGGCGGATTGGGGGGCGGTCCGGTGGAGCAGGAAATGATGGAAGACGGCCCGCCCGCCAGAGGCAGGCGGACCGTGGAATTGGATCTCCTCAAAGGGAGACGAATGAGTTCACCACTCGGTGTAGAGGGCGGCTGGCGGCGCGTAGGTGGCGCTTGGGTAGTCGGTGCCGTAGGCAACGGTGAGCCAGAGCACGCCCTTCGCCGTGTAAACGGTGCCGGCGGTGTAGGACATGCCGAGTGCGTTGGTGCCGCCGATGGTGGTGGGCATTTTCATGTAGGTCGCCAAGTCGGTGGCCGTGAAGGCGGTGAGGGTGGTATCAAGCGCCGTATTCTGAGCACCGCGCATCGCCTGTTGGCAATTGCGGATGTTCATGAGGTTGGCAGCACGATCGGCTCCTTTTTTCCACGCGGTCGCGCCGACGAAGAGAATGGAGATGAGGGCGAGCAAGACGAGGATGACGACCGTCAATTCGAGGATGGTCATACCGGACTTGCGCTTCAGGGTGGGGCTGGTTGTCGTTTTCATGGTGTGTAACTATTTCTATCTATATCTTGGTGTGTTGTCTATTGTCGGGAGGAGAAAGCAGTCATGAACTTGGACGGGACTCAGAGGATCTATTACTTTCTCGTAAAAAGAGGTGAGACGCTCAGCGTGATCACCTTGTGAAAGAGACGGCCTGCCCACCTAGGCAGGCAGGCCGTGAATAAGTCGGTGGCACTCAATATTCGAATGCCGCCTGATGATCACCAATCGCTCGTTTTAGCGGCGATTTCGGTAGTATCATAGTAGTATTCACCGATGGTGGTGGTCAGTTGGGCATTCGTAGTGAAGATCACACCAGGAACACCATAGGCGGTTCCGAATGCGTATGCGGCAACACCAGATGCCACTGGTGGAATTGGCTCCTTGAGGTAGCCACTTGCGTTAGTAGCAGTAACCCAAAGAGCGGCGGTATCGACAGCGTCGGAATCCTTTTTCTCCTTGGAGTTTTGTTGGCCGCGGACGGCTTGTTGCACGTTGCGGACATTAAGGATGTTCGCGGAACGATCCGAACCCTTCTTCCAAGCGCGTGCGCCGATGAAGAGGATGGAGATGAGGGAGAGCAAGACGAGGATGACGACTGTCAATTCGAGCAGGGTCATACCGGACTTGGACTTCATGTTTTGGGTGTTGGTCAGTTTCATAGTGTGTTATTTTCTATTTTTTATTCGGGTGTGTTATTTGTTTTGTCAGAGAGAGAATATCTTTACGAAATGAAGATTTCTGAGTTCTTCGGTCTTCTCGGGATATTCTCGGAAAGTGGGAAAGCGAATTTGTTTGGAAGGGTTTTTGTTGGAGCTGTATTGATAATTAACTAATATTGATCGGAATGCTATTACGTGATCGCGTAGTTTTCAGTCTTCCTCATCATCATTTCGGTTCATTTTCACGTTTTCAAACGTGTCGCGGGTGATGACCCCCTGGTTGAGGAGGCGGCGGAGATTGGAGTCCCACTCGATGTTTCCGGCGCGCCGGATGACGTCTTCGAGGGAGCGTGCGCCGCCATCGTAGTTGGAGATGGCGCTGGCCACGGCATCGTCACTGTTCTGGAGGAATTCGTAGGTGAGCACCCGGCGCTGGACTCCGTTGAGGAGACCTTGGGAGTGGATGAAAATGAGAATTTCCGCGAGGCGGCTGAGGACGGAGGAATGGTTTTCCTTTGGATAGAGTTCAAGGATACGGCCGATAGTCTTGACCGCTCCGGTGGTGTGGAGAGTGGAAAGAACAAGGTGACCGGTCTGCGCGGCTTCCATGCAGGTCTCCATGGCCTCGCGATCCCGGATTTCTCCGAGAAGGATGACGTGGGGCGCTTTCCGCAAAACGTCCTTGAGACCCTGGCGATAGGAATGAAGGTCGCGGCCAACTTCCTGTTGGGTGACGATGCTGGGCGAAGGTAGCCGATGTCCGGGATAGTCCGGGTCGTCCATGTCATCCGGATATTGATATTCGATTGGATCCTCGACGGTGACGATGTGCTTCGGGTGATTCCGGCGCAGCCAGTCAATCAACGACGCGAGGGTAGTGGATTTTCCTGAGCCAGTGGGACCTGTGACGAGGCAAAGTCCGGCACGCTTTAAAACCCCGTGACGGAGCGTGTCCGTGGTATCGGGATCAATGCCGAGAGATTCCAGTTCTGGAATGAAATCGTTGAGAATCCGGCAAGTGACGCCGAGGCCCGACGAACTAAGGTGGGCCTGGATCCGGAGTCTTCCCGAGCGTTCGCCGCTATCGCCCATTGGCACGCCGTCGCAAGAGAAATCAGCCACACGGGTTTCGGCAAATTTGGAAATAGCGAGGCGGATTTTCTCATCCACGCGCTGCTCCATGTTCTGATTGTTGCCAAAGCCATGGCTACCGCTTTCCCGGTTGGTGATGAGTTCCTTGAGAATCTCATCCATGTTACCTGCGGAGAGGATTCCCAAGAAATCGAGTTTCTCCATACCCTTGTTCGTATGGATGTAAACCGGACGCTCGGCCCGCATCTGGATGTCCGAAACACGTAGTTCACGGCAGACGCGGAAGATGATCCCCAACAAATCCGATCCTCGCATGCCCGCAGCGAAACGCGCCGGAGCGGCTGCCGGGGAATGACCCGGAAGCGGTGGCGGCTCGATGACTGAGGAGAAGACGGACATGGGATCTTAAAGTTGGTTAGTTGGAAGCCTGCGAATTCTGTTTAGATTCAAAGATGAGAATGGCTTTTTCCGAAGCGTCGCGGATCTTGCAGATGAAATCGTAGCGCTCGTTGCATTCGGTGATGCGCATAGGTGATAGTAATTCCCAGTTTTTGGATTGTTTCCAATCTTCCGCTGCGGTTTCGTAGAGATGGATGCACTGATCCAACAAATTTAGATAGCTACGCATTTGCGTAGTATTGTATTTTTGCAAGCGATTCTGACGGTCTGCAAACATCAGCTGCAGGACATTGGTGCAGGCACCGGCGGCGGTCAGGATCGGACGGGGATCGTTCTTCTGGCTAAGGCAATATTGAATAGTCTCGTCGGCAAGCTGGAGCGCGGAAGGCGTGAGTTCCGGGCGTGTCCCCATCTGTGGTTCCGTGAGGAAAAAGTGAAGAGAGTTATAGTTTCCGTAGTGGGAAGGATCGAGCTGATAGGCAAAGCGCAGCTTATCTTCCACCTGGCGGCGCAGATATAGGCGCTGAGCATCACTGGCGGGTTTCGGATTGGTGCGCTCGGTAGAAGCGTTATCGAGAGATGTAATCAGTTTCTGAAGACGGATTCCTAGTGGAACATCCACTGGTTTTGTGTTTTTTTCCTGAGTAAGCTCGGGCGCTTTCTGAGCAGCGTCATCATGTCGATGAACACCGGGATTCTGAGATCCAGAAAAATAGGTATCGATCGGACCTTGCATTGCCATGGCGAACACTTGTCCGTAAGGGCTGTGATTGATCCCTAGCGGATTCAATGGGGTTTTCAGGTCCGGGTTCGCTACCAGCGGGCGTCCGGCAAACGCCCAAGCAAGCGCGCCAGTGCCAATGAGGCCTGCGGAAATTGCGTTGGTGAAGTTGCGTGACATGAGCGGAGATCGTATGAAATTGCTAGGGATCAGGCGGAAAGTTTGGTGCGGAAGCAGAGACGGGATAGTCCGGCATAGACAGAGAGTATTCCTGTGAAATAGAGGGTCATACTCCAGAAGGTGGGTGTCGGAAGCGCTCCGCTCTTGAAGTAGAGGCGCTGCGTCAAGTCCGCGAAATTGTAGTGGGGCGAGAAGAGCCAGATGCCGTGCAGGATCGGATTTGCCTCGAGCTTTAACATATTGTCGAGATAGCCGATGCCATAGAGGCCGTAGAGCGTGATGAGCAGAGTGACCGCGAATCCTGTGATCCCGCCGAAGCGAGAGGCAACGGCAGTCGCCAATGCCAGGAGCGGTGCGATGACCAGTAGGAATAGCGCGGTGTATTGTGAGTTCAATACCAGCCACATCATGCGCTCTGCAGGGTCGGCAGGGCCGGCTGCAAAATGACAGATGGCAGCCGTGATGATTGCCAACGGAGCTACGAAACAAAACACAGCGAGCCAAATTTCAAAAAGTTGGCGTGTGGGGGATAGGCCAGTCGTTTGGAAATACTCACCTACGCCAGTTTTTGCGTTGGTTTCACCTTCGTGGGCTGCGGTAAACAGTCCCCATAGCAGGGTGCAAATCCAAAGTGTGCCCCAGGCGGTTTGAATCCGAGCCGGTTGAACGAGAATTGGATTTTCTGTCGCACTCGAAATCATCGGCAGCGCGAAAGGCAGGACCAGCACTGCAAAAGCGCAGATCACCCAGGCTTTGCGCTGGAAGATGGTAGCAATTGTAAGTCGGAAAAGTCTCATGGCTTTCAGTTCATCAGATTTTTAAGACCACTCCATGTTTGGCCTTCTCCATGGAAATGACGGACGTTCTGGCCCTCAATCATGACGGCGCTCGGCATTTCCATCGAATCATAGTCCGGATGGCAGCTCACGAGACGCAGCACATTGGTGGAGGATTGTTTCCAAATTTCCTCGAATGCCTGACGAGCAAAGGCGTCGAGTCCGCTGAATGGTTCATCGAGCAACAGAATGTTGCCGGTGTCTGATTTCACGGAAAGTTCTGCCATGATCAGATTGGTCTTGCGACGGTTACCAGTGGAAAGGCGGCCATAGGGCTTTTTCGCGTCGAGTTCGATGCGTTTTGCCAGTTCGAGTGCTTCCGCCACTTTGCCTTTTGGCAGGAGCATCCGGAAAACCATGGCAGGAGTGATTTCGGGATCAAATCGAAGATCCTCGGGAAGGTATTGGACAAAACCTTCTACCCGGAATTTTCCGGATAGGGGCTTCAGCGTTTTGGCGAGGGTGCGGAGCAGAGTGGTCTTGCCGCGGCCGTTGCGTGCGAGCAGGAAATGAGTGCCTCCGGTAAGCGTCACCTCTTCCCCGAAGCGGGCGAGGGGGCTGCCGTAGCCAATCTCAAGACCTGGGTCGAGATGGATGGATGGGGCTTGCTTTGTCATCGTCGTGATTTGTGATTTCGATTTGGTTCTAGGAGAATTCGGCGTATTGTCAAGATGTCTTAAATATCCGTTTCGCTAACCTTTCTGACAACTAAGATAATCTTTTTAAGTTGGCAATCTTTTTTTGAACATTTTCAAGATTCAAGTGTCAGTTTTTTTGAAATTTTAAAATCGAGTCGATTGATTCCTGATATTTCCAAGGGTTTGGGGCCAAAATCGGGGCGGCGGCGAAACCCAAATTTTTTTCTTCGTGACGCGAAGAGGTTGGCTTGTAGAACTCCCGCAGCGGAATATGGCGGGCAAGTTAACTTACCAACAGGCTGGAGTGGATACGCGTAAGGCGGCTGCTCTTGTGGGCGACATCGGCACTCACGTGCGCAGAACTCAACAGACACGCAAGTTGTGGGGGGCTTTCGGGCTTTTTGCAGCGTGCTACGACCTGAGTAGCTACAAGGAGCCCGTCATGATGACCGGTTGCGACGGCGTCGGGACGAAACTGGAACTGCTGCTGGAGCATGATTTACTCGAAACGGCGGGCAAGGATCTCGTCGCGATGAGCGTGAACGACATTCTCACCACGGGAGGCGATGCGTTGCTTTTCCTCGATTACATCGGCATCGCAGCACTGCATGAGGAGAAAATCACCCGTCTCATTTCCGGCATGGCTGATTATCTCGAAGCCTGCGATTGCATTCTCGCCGGCGGCGAAACTGCCGAAATGCCGGGAATCGTCCCTGCGGACGTGATCGAGCTTTCCGGATTTTGCATCGGCTGCGCGGAAAAGCCCGATCTCATCGATCCGACCACCGTGGCCATCGGCGACGTGCTCATCGGCTACGCCTCTGACAGCATCCACGCCAATGGCTGGTCGCTCGTCCGCCGCGTGCTCAACGAGTTCCCCGGTGAAGTCACCGAAGAGGAACTCCACGCTTGGCTCAAACCAACCCGCCTCTACCACGACGTCACCCGTGATCTGAAAAAATCTGGAGTGAAGCCAAAAGCAATGTCCCACATCACTGGCGGCGGCCTCCCGGAAAATCTCGAGCGTCTTTTCCGCGGAATGGGTGCCGATCTGGAAATTCCTAAGTGGAACCTGCCCGGAATCGAGAAACTTCTCTCGCACGTCGATGCGGAAGACCGCTTCCACACCTTCAATATGGGAATCGGCTGGGTGGCGATCGTCGCCGAGACCGATGTCGAAACTGCCCTGAAGGCGGGCGATGGCGGCACCGTCTTGGGCCGCATGGTTCCCGAAGAAGGGGTCCGCGTTCGCGTTGCTGGCGAATGATGTTAATCTCCCACCACGCATGAGCGACTCTCTCAAACACGAATGTGGGATCGCCGCGGTGCGACTCCGCAAACCGCTGGCTTATTATTATGATCGTTACGGCACGAACCTCTGGGGACTGAACAAGCTGTTCCTCCTCATGGAAAAACAGCGAAACCGTGGCCAAGACGGCACCGGCATCGGCTGTGTGAAACTCGACATGCCGATCGGCCAACCCTACGTCAACCGCCGCCGTGGCGTGGAAAAGGACGCGCTTTCCGAGATTTTCCGCAAAGAAACGAAAAATTTCTACAAAATGTCCCGCAAGGGGCTGATGAACCACAAGGACCCGGAGAGCGTCAAAAAGAACTTCGATTTCGGCGGTGAAATCCTCATCGGCCATCTACGCTACGGCACTTCCGGTGAGTTCGATGTCGGCTGCTGCCATCCCTATCTGCGCCGCAGCAACTGGCCGACTCGCACCCTGATGGTGATGGGAAATTTCAACATGACCAACGCTGCTGAGCTCAACGAAGTGCTCATCGACCGCGGCCAGCACCCGGTTTTCGGCACCGATACGCAGACGGTGTTAGAGGAAATCGGTTATCACCTCGATGAGGCCCACACCGACCTCTATCGGCAGCTTCGCGACGCCGGTGTCCCCGGCTCTGAAATTCCGGCCCGGATTTCCGCCGCGCTGGACGTGCCGAAACTTGTAGCCGAATCCGCCGCCTCTTGGGACGGCGGCTATTCCATCTGCGGCGTCATCGGCAATGGTGATATGTTCGTCATGCGCGATCCACGCGGCATCCGGCCTTGCCACATGCTCATCACGGATGAAGTCATCGCCTTCGCCTCGGAGCGGGTGCCGCTGATGACGGTTTTCGAAGCAGAAGCCTCTGACGTGAAAGCGGTCGATCCCGGCTCGATGATCACCATCAAGTCCGATGGCACGATGACGGACACCGCCTTCGCACCGCCTCAGAAATTCACGCCGTGTTCGTTTGAAAAAATCTACTTTTCGCGTGGCAACGATCCACAGATCTATCGGGAGCGCAAGGCGATGGGTGCCGCACTCGTGCCGCAGGTGGTGGATGCCATCGGTGGTGCGTTTGAAAAAACGATCTTCTCCTTCATCCCCAACACGGCGGAAACCGCCTACTACGGCCTGATGGATGGGCTGCGTTTGTTCCGCCGGCAGGAAGTCCGCTCTTCGATACTGGAAGCCTCTGCCTCGGGAAATCTAACTCCCGATCTAGTGGACGACTTGATCCTGCGCAACTGGCCGCAGGGCGAGAAGATCGCCCACAAGGACATCAAGATGCGGACCTTCATCTCCCAGGAAAAGGGCCGCGACCAGATGGTGTCCCACGTTTATGACATCACCTACGGCGTCGTGAAACCCGGCGGCTATCTGGTGGCACTCGATGACTCGATTGTCCGCGGCACTACGCTCAAGCAGTCGATTCTCAAAATCCTCGCCCGCACGAAGCCGTCGAAGATCGTCGTTTGTTCGACAGCGCCACAGATCCGTTATCCAGACTGTTATGGCATCGACATGTCGGAGCTCGGCAAGTTCATCGCTTTCGCCGCTGCCGTCGCGCTGCATCGCAAGGCGGGTAGGCAGTCATTGTTGGATCGGATTTATGACGACTGCCGTGCCGAGTTAGAAAAACCGGCCAGTGAGCGACAGAATCGCGTGAAAGCCGTTTATGAAGCATTCACCGACGAGGAAATCTCCGCCGAGGTCAGCCGCATGGTCTATCCGGAAGGCATCGATTGGCACGGCGAGGTGCAGGTGATTTTCCAAAACATCGACAACCTCCACGCCTCGATCAAAGGCCCTTGTGGAGACTGGTATTTCACCGGAAACTACCCGACAGCCGGGGGCTACGCCATGGTCAACCTGGCTTACCTCCGCTGGTACGAAGGCGTCGGTGGCCGCAGCTACGACCTGCCGCTTTGATAACGTGATACAGACACTCCTGTCTGTTCTTTCGCAAGCAGCGGCAGGAATGCCTGTGTCACACTCACCGGTCCTTCACCCGCTCGACATTCGCTCCTAACATGAGGAGCTTTTCATCGATGTGCTCGTAGCCGCGATCAATGTGATAGAGGCGGGAAATTTCGGTTGAGCCCTTTGCCGTTAGGGCGGCGAGCACGAGCGCGGCGGAAGCGCGGAGGTCTGATGCCATGACTGGCGCTGCGGATAGCTGTGCGACGCCACGGACGACGGCTGTGCCGTTGTCCACTTTGATGTCGGCACCCATGCGCTTGAGCTCAGCGCAGTGCATGAAGCGCTGCGGGAAAATGGTGTCCTTGATCACGCTGAGGCCCGGCGTGGTGACGAGCAGGGCAGTCATCTGGGCCTGCATGTCGGTGGGGTAGGATGGATAGGGGGCGGTGCTGATTTCCACGCCTTGGAGAACTCCCTCGCCGCGATGGACGGTGCAGACGTCGCCCGCTTCATTGAAATCGACGCGGTGGCCGGACTCCTCGATGGCGGCGGTGATCGCCTTGAGATGCTCGCGACAAACGCGACGCAACGTCACGCCTTCACCTGCTAGGGCGGCGGCGGCCATGAAGGTGCCTGCCTCGATGCGATCCGGAATGACGGTGTGCTCGACGCCGTGCAATACCTTCACGCCTTCGATCACGATGCGGCGGGTGCCGGCGCCGGTGATTTTCGCGCCCATGGAGTTGAGGAAATTCGCGAGATCGAGCACTTCAGGCTCGGCAGCGGCGGACTCGATGACGGTGATGCCTTCCGCGAGGGTGGCGGCCATCATCACGTTGTCGGTGCCCAGGACCGTCGGGCCGTGGGTGCCGCGGAGGTCGATTTCCGCGCCCTTCAAGCCGTCCGGAGCAGTGAGGGTGATGTTTCCTCCTTCAAATTCGACTTTCGCGCCGAGTGCCTCGAATCCGCGCAAATGCAAATCAATCGGGCGATCGCCGATGACGCAGCCGCCGGGCAGCGAGACGACGCAGCGGCCTTTTCTCGCCAGCAGCGGGCCCATCACACAGATCGAAGCACGCATCCGGCGGACCAGTTCGTAAGGAGCTTCATCGGAAATATCCGCGCAAGTGATGCGGACGGTGCCGGAGGAGCGCTCGACGTCAGCCCCGAGGGCGCTGAGGATCTGAATCATGTAATTCGTGTCCGAAACATCCGGCACGCGGCGGATGATGCAGTCGTCCTCGGTCAGGAGAGCAGCGGCGAGGATGGGCAGTGAGGCGTTTTTCGAGCCGGAAATATTGATGGTGCCGCGCAGGGTGGAGCCGCCGTGAACTACGAGTTTGTCCATGAGGAATTTGAAATTTGAGATCTGAGATTTGAAATTGGCGTCAAGGACGCCTAGCGAAGGGGAAACGGGGGATTCCGGAGAGATCGGTTTTGACTTCGATGTCCGTGAAGGCGGAAGTTTTGAGAATTTCAGCGACTTGTGAAGCCTGATCGTGACCAATTTCCAAAACCAGCCAGCCGCCGGGTTTCAGCCGCTCGAAGGCTTCTGGAATAAAACGCCGGATCAGATCGAGGCCGTCGGCACCGGAGAAAAGGGCAAGCTCTGGATCATGCGAGACTTCCTTGGAAATCCTCGCCCGCTCGGAATCCGGGACGTAGGGGAGATTCGCGACGATGCCATCGAATGGACCGGCAACTGCGGAAAATAGGTCACTTTCGATGAAATTCGCGGATGCAACTTCGAGAGTGCCTGCATTTTCCCGGGCAAGTGAAAGTGCGTCCGGAGAAACATCGGCGAGTGTGACTTTCCAGCCGGGGCGTTCGCTGGCGAGCGTCAGTCCAAGCACGCCGGAGCCGCAGCCCATGTCGAGGATCTGCGAATCGGCGGGCAGTTCCCATTTTAAGATCCATTCCGCGAGTTCCTCCGTCTCCGGGCGGGGAATCAGCGCGCGCGCGTCGGTCTTGAATTCGTATTTGTAGAAATAAACCGTGCCGAGTAAATGCTGGAGCGGGATGCCGTCACCACGTTTTTTCAGGCTTTCGCGCAGCGGGACGAGGTCGTTTTCCTCGATCATGCGGTCGAATTGCAGATAAAGATCCATCCGCGTGCAGCCGAGTTGGTGGGCGACGAGCATCTGCATGTTGCGCCGGGCGTCCTCGATTCCGCGTTTTTCGAGATAGCGTGTGCCGCCATCGATTGTTTCCAGAACCGTGCTCATTCGTCAGACGGCCGGGAGATTGGGGGGCGGAGGGCAAAATACAAAAGAAAACTGAGTTCTTTCCGCGCCGTTTGCCAAAAATGAGAAAGCACGGAAAAAAATCTTGCGCAGGGGGGTGGGTCGTGGTGTTCTCCCCGCCCGCCCATCGGGGTGGATTCATTTATTTCCCAATACGGCCATGGCCTACGCAGTGATCAAAACCGGCGGTAAACAATACCGCATCCAAGAAGGCGACAAATTCGACGTCGAGAAGCTCGACGCCGAAGTCGATTCAGTAGTCACATTCGACGTGCTCATCGTCGGAGAAGGAGATTCCGTGAAAATCGGTGCTCCTCTCGTCGAAGGTGCATCCGTGACTGCCAAGGTCATCAACCAATACCGCGGACCCAAGGGCGTTGCCTTCAAGTTCAAGCGCCGCAAGGGCTTCCACAAGACCATCGGTTTCCGCCGTGCTCTCACCACGCTCGAGATCACCTCGATCGCTGGCTAATTTGAACCACCCACCTACCTACTTCCATGGCCCATAAAAAAGGACAAGGCTCCGTCAAGAACGGTCGCGATTCCCGCAGCAAGCGCCTCGGCGTGAAAAAATTCGGCAGCCAAGCCGTCATTGCAGGGAATATCATCATCCGCCAGCGCGGCACGAAAGTGCATCCGGGCCTCGGCGTCGGAATCGGCAAGGATCACACACTGTTTGCCCTGGTGGACGGACGCGTGAAGTTCGACCGCGAAGGCCGCCGCGTGAACGTGGTGACTCAAGAGGTCGCCGCCGCGAACTGATCACGCTCGCAACGAATTTTAAGAAGGCTGCTTCCGTTTTGGAGGCAGCCTTTTTTTATGCCACCTGTTATTTATGAAATGGATTGTCATCTGTCTGAGCTGGGTCGTTCTAACGAACTGCCAGAAAAGCCGGGATCTAGGACAACCCAAGGCGGTCCCGGTGCGGGCGGACGGCGCGCTGGAACTGAGGTTGATGAGTTTCAATGTGCGCTATGAAAACGACGGTGACACGGACTCGCGTGCCTGGCGGCAGCGGGTGATGGGTGCGGTGCGCATGATCCGGGAGGAAGCGCCGGACGTGATTGGCGTGCAGGAAGCGCTGCACGGACAGGCGGCGGATTTGTGGGCGTCATTGCCAGATTACGAGTTCTTCGGCGTTGGCCGCGACGACGGGAAGCGGGTGGGGGAGTGTTCTGGGATTTTCTATCATCGTGATCGGTTCGAGCCGGACTCCACGGATTGCGGCACATTTTGGCTGTCCGACACGCCGGAAGTCGCGGGCTCGCACACCTGGGGAAATGAAATTCCGCGGGTCGCCGCGTGGATCCGCTTGGTGGATCGCGCGACCGGGCGCGGATTCTATCTGTTCAACACGCACTGGGATCACAAGAACCAGCCGTCGCGTGAAAAAGCCGCGGTGCTCATCGCTGATAGAATTGATGTGAGAAAACACGCGGACGAACCGGTGGCTCTGATAGGTGATTTCAATTCTCTCGAATCGAATCCCGGGATTTCCTATCTGGTCGGAAAGCGAGTGTCCGTGGCCGGAGTCGAGCGCACTTGGAAAAATGCGCTGGTGGATACATTTCAAGCCCTCCATGTGGATCAGAAAGACCGCCGCACGCTGCACTTCTGGACTAACACCACGCA
Organism: Verrucomicrobiales bacterium; assembly: GCA_038237425.1. Taxonomy (GTDB): domain Bacteria; phylum Verrucomicrobiota; class Verrucomicrobiia; order Verrucomicrobiales; family Akkermansiaceae; genus Luteolibacter. Next base: position 65,252 of record JBBRYQ010000008.1, on the reverse strand, counting down.
GGGCAACGTCAAGGTGGACCACGTTTTCGTGAGCCGTGGCGCGGCCATCAAGGATGCGGAGATTCTGTCAAAGGGCGAGCCGATGATTTCTGATCATTTTCCCGTCATGTCACGGGTGATTTTCCCCTGATCGCTCAGATGTGCCACTCGCCGCGTGACCTTGGTGCCATCATTTTGCTCGCTTCATCGTCGCCGATGATTTCCTGTTTCGTGGCATCCCACTTGATCTTGCGACCGGTGACGGACGAGATGTAGCCAAGGTGGCCGGGAGTCTGGGAGCGATGGGCGATTTGCACCGGAGTGGTCGTGCGCTTGCGGGATTTGATGGAATCAAGGAATTCACGGAAATGGCCGGGACTGCGGTAGAGCGCGATTTCAAGTTCGCCCTTTTTGTCGAGGACTTGGATATCGCGAATCCATTGTTCGTTAGATGCCGTGAATTTCCCACGGTCCACGCTGACCCAGCCATCCGGGCCGATCCATTTGGCCCCACTCTGGATCGTAGGGTCTCCACCGGCGATGACGACATCGACGTCGTTGGGGTATTTGCAATCGATGTGGAACTTCGTCGCGGTGTTCCAGATCGCGTCCTTCGGTGGAAATTCAGCGGTGGCGGAAAGCTCGATGGGGCCGATGGCATCATCTGGGCCGCAGCCGAATTTGGGATTTGCGAGACCCCAGTGGGCGATATCGCAATGATGGCCAATCCAGTCCATGAGCTGGCCGCCGCCGGTGTTGTAGTCCCAGCGCCAGTTTTTGTGGAAACGGCAGGGGTTGAAGGGCTTCATCTGGGCGGGTCCGGTCCACATTTCGAAATCCACTCCGGGAGGCACTGGCCCGTCGGGTTTGTCATTGCCCGTTTTGTTGAAATCCGAGTGACCGGAGGGGAGGCCCACCTCCACATGCGAGACTTTCCCGATGTAGCCATTCTGAACGAGCTCCACCGCCCAGCGGAAGGATGCCACGCTGCGCTGCCATGAGCCTGTTTGCCAAATGCGGTTGTTTTTCTCCACGGCGTTTACCATCGCTATACCCTCGCCGAGAGTGTGAGAAAGGGGCTTCTCACAGAAAATGTCCTTGCCGGCGTTCGCTGCGGAAATGGCGTGAATGGCGTGCCAGTGGTCTGGCGTGGAGATGCATACGGCATCGATGTCCTTGCGCGCTAGCAGCTCACGGAAATCCTTGTAGCCTTTGCAGTCTTTGTTGCCGTAGTGGGCGTTTACCTTGTCGATGGCCTCCTGAAGATGGGTCTCGTCCACATCACAGATGGCGACGACTTGGCAATCCTCTTGTGCGAGGAAATTGCCGAGATTTCCGCCGCCCTGCCAACCGACGCCGATGCAACCGAGGGTGATTTTGTTGGATGGAGCATCCGCGCCGAAGAGGCGGCCGGGAAGGATGAGCGGAGCCGCCGTGGAGGCAGCGAGCAGCTTGAGAACACTCCGGCGGTCGATGGTGGATGTGGATTTCATAAAGTTGAATTTTCCGATACGAGCGAGATGCCGCATTTATTGCAGCGCCCTCAGATCTTCTGCATTTCCGCGCAGCGGTCTCTCACATAATGTCTAACCGCCTCCGGCCACGAACGGAGCGGAATGCCCAGCTCTTTGCGAAGGCGCTCGGTGCTCATCGCCGTGAATCGTGGCCGGACGGCGCGGAATGCTGCCATTTCATCGAGCTTCTGCTCGGCGATCTGTGGATCGTGGTTGATGACTCCACAGGCTTTCATTTCCTGTATGACGACTTCAGCCATGCCGTGCCAGCTTACCGGATTGCCGGGGTTACAAGCGTGGAGGATGCCTTCCGTTTTTCGTCCGATCAGCCCGTCCACCCATTCGGCAAGGTCGGTGGTGAAAGCGGGAAGTGAGTATTTATCTGCAATGGCGGCGAGGAGTTTTCCGGCGAGAGCGTTGTCGAATGTTTGGTCGATAAACGAAGGTTTTTCCGGTCCGAAAACCCAGGAAACGCGCACCACCAGATTTCCCGGATGGGCGAGCACCGCCTTTTCGCCAGCGAGCTTGCTGCGGCCATAAACGCTGAGCGGATGCGGCGCGGCCTGTTCAGTAAGCAGCGCGGTGTTTTCTCCACCAAAAACGTAATCCGTGCTGAAATGGATCATTCGCACACCACGGCTTGCTGCCCAGAGTGCGATTTTTCCTGGGGCCGCGGAGTTGATCCGCATCGCAAGGCGCGGATCATCCTCACAGGCTTCAAGGCTTGTAAGACCAGCGGGATTGATGAAAACGTCGCAATCGAGGTTTTTGAGAGCACAATCCAGTGATTCGGAGTCGGCCAGATCACAAACGCAACGCGGCAGGGCGATGATTTCATGACGTGCCACCAAATGACGGGCGAGTGCAGCTCCCACACGACCGGTGGTCCCTGTGACAGCCACGCGCATGTTCTCAGAGCAGGCCTTGCTCGCGGAGTTCTTGGTCCACTTCGTCGTAGTCGCCATCGTATTCCCGCGAAACGATGCCTGCGTCGCGGATGCGTTGGATGTTCTTTTTGACGCCGAATTTGCTGCGCGGTCCCGTCACCAAGCCTGTGACGCCGCCGACGACAAACGGCAGCAATGCCGCGACGCCTAGGGCACCAAGGCCGATTCCTACGCCACGGCGCGCGCCACGGTGCATCAGATCTCCCAGTAAAAGCCCCGCCGCCGCACCCAGCAGCGCCGGTGCGGTGAGAGCGCTTGTTTCCATCCACGCTGGAGTGGTCGGTTCATAATACTCGTCAGCCATGTGAGAAACTAAAACCTTTTCCCAACTAACGACAACACTGGAAAATCGAAATGTTGCAGTTTCCGGCTTTTCCAAGCGCCCCGTTTCGAGCAACGTGCCGCGCATGCCTTCGATCGAAAATACCTACGCTCTGATTCTGGCCGGTGGCTCCGGCGCCCGCTTCTGGCCACTCAGCCGCAACGCCCGCCCGAAGCAGCTTCTCGATCTTTTCGGTAACGGAACTCTCCTGGAGCAGACGATCCAGCGTCTCCAAGGCCTCGTTCCGCTGGAAAATATCATCATCCTCACTAACGATCAGCAGGTGGAATCCGTCCGCCAGGTGGCTTCCATGCTACCGCCGGAAAACATCTTCGCCGAGCCCGCCAAACGCGATACGGCACCGGCCGTCGCCCTCGGCATCGGCCTCATCGCCGCGCGGAATCCCGATGCACTGATGATGGTCCTCCCGGCTGACCAACTCATCCAAGACACCGCCGCCTATCACGCTGTCATGCGGGATGCCCTCGCCACTGCTGAGAAATCCGATGGCCTCATCACCATCGGCATCAAGCCCACTTGGGCCTGCCCCTCCTACGGCTACATCGAGCGCGGTGGACGTGCAAATATCCCCGGCCTCCACTGCGAGCATCCTCCTGTCGAAGTGACCCGCTTCCGCGAAAAACCCAATCCGGAACTCGCCGAAAAATTCATTTCCCAAGGGAACTTCTCCTGGAACGCAGGCATGTTCGTCTGGTCCCTGCCCACGGTCATCAAGCAGCTCACCAGCCACGCCCCACAGCTTTCTCATTTCGTCTCCGAGCTGCGCAAATCCAACGATCTGCCTGCTACCGTCGCTGCACAGTTTCCCAAGCTCACACCCATTTCTATCGACTACGCGCTGATGGAAACCGCCGACCGTGTCCTTAACATCGAGGCCACATTCGATTGGGACGATGTCGGTTCATGGATCTCCGTCGCCAAATATCTCGAAAAAACCGGCATCGACAATCGGTCCAACGAACCGATCAGTGAGATCGACTCCACTAACAACATTATTTTCAACGCCCGACCCGGCTCACGCATTGCCTTGTTAGGTGTGAACGACCTCATCATCGTCCAAACCGGCGACGCCATTCTCATCGCCAACCGCCACCAGGCCGACGCCATCAAGAAACTCGGCGACATCCTCCCACCGGAGCTGCTTTGAAGAGCTTGAGAGTTGATAGCTGATGGAAAAATCAAGATAGCAAAAACGGACTGCGAATCCAGAGTTTGCGATAGCAGACATTCCAAAAATGGCGATGCCCTGACCGACTGGCCCCTCGGCAAATTTATCCAGGTTCTCATCCATTCACTTTCTCTCAACCATCAACTCTCAACTCTCAACTTCTCGGCACCCCGCCCTCGGCATCGATCATGGTGACGCCCGGATCGGCATCGCCGCGACTGATGACTTCGGCATCCTCGCGCATCCAGTCGAGACCATCGATCAAAGCAAGGGCGACGCCATCGGACGCATTGCGGTGCTCGTCGAGTTTCGGAAAATTCAAACCCTCGTCGTCGGCCTGCCGATCCGCATGGACGGCAGCGAAGGAAAATCGGCGGCGAAAGTCAGGGCCTTCGCGAATTTGCTCCGTGAACGCATCCCGACCATCCCGCTCGTTTTTGTGGATGAAACGCTGACCACCTCCACCGCCGCTAACAAACTCCGCGAAGCGGGCCGGAACGCGAAGCAGCAGAAGTCCATCATCGATCAGGCCGCCGCCGTGGAGATTCTCAACAACTGGATGGAAATGTAGCGGCGCGTCTGCGACCGTCGCTAACTAAAAGGCGCTATCGGTTGTGGTGGTAGTTTGAATCTGTGTCGGCGGTTTCATTTTCCTTTCTGGGCTTACCGATATTTGAATGGCCACACCAGCGCCGTTCCTGTTTCATCCACACATGTTTAAGAAGCGTACCTCCGCTCCGGGATCCTCGCCGGCCACGCTCGTTCCGCATCTGGTGGAAGGAAAGGCACAGAAGGCGAAGATCCATGTGATTTCCTACGATTTGAATCATTTCGAGGAGCAGGCATACTCGAACATTGCGGAGGTTTTTGCCCAAATGGACAGCCGGAAGGTCACTTGGATCAACGTGGACGGATTGGGGGACCTTGAGACGCTGGAGGCATTGGCCACGCAGTTCAAAATCCACCCGCTCGCACTGGAGGACGTCCTCAATACCGGGCAACGTCCCAAGTCCGAGGAGGGAGAGGACTATCTCTTCATTGTCTCGCAGATGGTCTATCATGATGTGGAACTCGATCTTTGTGGCGAGCAGGTGAGCATGTTTCTGGGAAAAAATTTCCTGATCACCATCCAGCAGGAACCCGAATACGACGTCTTCGAGCACGTGCGGGACCGCATCCGCTCCGGCCGCGGGAACATCCGCAAGTCCAAGGCGGACTATCTGGCCTACGCGCTGCTAGACTCGATCATCGACCACTACTACCCCGTGCTCGAAAAGATCGGAGCGGACATCGATGAACTGGAAAACCGCCTGCTTAAAAATCCCACCCGCGACATGGTGCACACCCTCCACGAACATAAACGCGGCCTCACCCAGCTCCGCCGCTTCGTCTGGCCCATGCGCGATGTGGTGAACTCGCTGCTGCACGATAACAGCATCTTCATCGCCAAGACCACCAAGATCTATCTGCGCGACTGCTACGACCACACCGTCCAGCTCATGGACCTTGTCGAAAGCTATCGCGAGGTCAGCGCCGGACTGATGGAACTCTATCACTCCAGCGTCGGCCTGCGCACCAACGAGGTCATGCGCGTGCTTACCGTCATCACCTCCGTCTTCATCCCGCTCACCTTTCTCGTCGGCGTCTATGGCATGAATTTCGCGCCTGAAACCAAGGATGGGAAACCACTGCCGCTCAACATGCCGGAACTCTATCAACCGCACGGCTACATCGTGCTCATGATCGTGATGCTCGTCATCGCCGTCGGTCAGCTCTACCTGTTCCGGCGGATGAAGTGGCTTTGAAACAAACCGCCATGTCCACCCAATCCCTTACCAAAGCCTGCGCGGCCACCGGAAAACAACATCCGGCAAGAAAACTGGTGCCGCTCATTTCCATCCGCCCTAACGTCGCGGAGGTCATCCGGAAACTCTATCCGGATCTTTCCGCCAACGCGCTTGTCGGGCCTGATGTGGTGAACGCCGCTAGGCTGGAATACGTGCGCACGCTTCTTACCGGGCAGCTCGGCGAGCTCACGAAGCTCGATGAGGAAGTCATCAAAAGCCTCCACAACCACGAAATTGTTAGCGACCTGCCCGACGAGGAAGAGGAGGACTCAAGCGCGACTTTCGGCGAACGTTTGTCCGACAAGATCGCCGAGTTCGGCGGGAGCTGGACTTTCATCATCACCTTCGCATCGGTGATGGCGATATGGATTTTTTGCAATGTCGTTTTCCTCGCGAACAAGGGCTTCGATCCCTATCCGTTTATCCTGCTCAATCTGCTCTTGTCGTGTCTCGCCGCCATGCAGGCGCCGGTGATCATGATGAGCCAGAATCGGCAGGAAATCCGCGACCGCCGCCGTGCGGAGAGCGACTACAAGGTGAACCTCAAAGCGGAGTTAGAAATCCGGCACCTGCATGAGAAGATCGACTACCTCCTCCATCAGCAGGCGACCCGGCTGATGGAGGTCCAACAGATCCAGCTGGAGGCGATGCAGGACGTCGCACAATCGCGTGAAAAGCCGCCGAAGGCTTAGCCGACCGGGAGCGCGGAATTTGTTCCGCCTGTCAATGATCCGTGGAAGAGAGTGCCCCCTTCGGGAAATAATGGACCGCTGGCTTCAGCCGGCTAATTGCAGGGAGATTCGCCGAAAAAAGTTAGCCTTCCATGGCTGGCGCCGACTTTAGTTGTTGTTTCAGGGGGAAAACCAGCACGTCCACCGGCTCGGCGACGAGCATCGACGGTGGTGGGCACTTCGGCCGGTCGAAACCATTGAGCCGCAGCGGTTCTGCGGACCACTCATGACAAACCGCTGGAGCGATCTGATAGGGTGTGTGATGCACTCGCCCGCTGTGGAGGCTGCCATCGCGTTTTGTTGAAAATAACAAATAGCGTTCTACTAGAAACCATTCCAACGATCCTTCTTCGGCGGGTGCGGTGGAGTCGGGCGTCTGATAGCGATAGGCGGCCGGTCTGGCAAACTGGGTTTTCCTGCGGCAGCGGTAATCGATTTCATTTCCCCGCCAAACCGATTGCATCGAGGCGTGCTCGTAGGGCAGGTGGAAAAAATAGCGGGCGATTTCGACGGCGACTGGCTGATTGCAGTCCAGCGAGAAGAACCACACGCCGGGGTTTCCGGCAGCGTCATGCACGTAGGTGCGGACGTTGAGTTCGAGAAACCACGACAGCCGCGGGATGGGCGGCAGCATCACCGGCCGTATCTGCTCCATGTAAAACGGCACGACTCCTAACCATGCTTGGCCTTCGTAAGTATCGACGAACAAGCCTTCAGGTAGGCGCGCTTGGATGATTGCCGGATCGACTGGCCAGTGCAGGAAGAGTAAACCCGCCCAGCGCTGGCGCATGACAGGAAAGCCGTTAGGACGTTTCCTGGCTGCCAGTCGCAGGGCGGGAGTTGGTGATTTGATATGCACGGATGCAGTGGCGGATCAGCCTGCGAAGCTTACCTTGTCGTCAGCTTCGAGGTAGTCAAACAGAGTGCTGGTGGCGGGATCGACACCGGCTTCCGCGCAGACGCCGATGAACCAGTCCTTTTTGTCGGGGACGTCGTAAGGGCGGGCTGCTTCGACAGTATCGGACCAAGCGGTGACTTCTTCAGCGGATTTCGGAGTGCCGTTCGCATCGAGCCAGGTGGCAATGTCATCGTTGGTGGCGTTGTTTTCGAGGAGTTTCCTCACATCGGCTCCGGCGATGCCTTTGAAACCGAAGAGGTAATTGTCGAGCGGGCAGTCGAAGTGATAGTCGCCAACGGTTCCTGCGATATCGGCGCGGCCTTTGTCGAGCGCACGGGCGAGGATGGCGTAGCCGCTGGTGCGGACGCGCGGACTGGTGGGGGCTTGCTTGGAGAGATCTTTGGCTGACATGATTTTGTTAGTGGATGTTTGGTGAGAGGGACCTGTAGAATTTCCTCCCGTGGGCGCTCCATCCGCGAGGAAAGCCGCCTGCGCAAATTAAAAGATCGGACGGGAGGCGAGTCGCCTCCACAACGACCTGCGGCGAAACGCGGCAGCCACTTTTTTACCAGCCCGCCTTTGATTGCGTGGGTAGGTGCTGGTGGAGCAGTGGTTTTGGCGAGACCCCCAATACTTTCAGTTTGGATGATCATGATGGTTGTCTGACGTAATCTTACGGTTGGCTTGTTGCCGCGCTTCCTCACCGGGACCCGGAATTGATCCTTCCCGAGCCACGGTAAGCCGCTGAGGAGCCACCGCAGCACACTCTGATAAGCCACTCCGGGAAAAGGTTCCGAGCGATCGCGTAATAATCCATCAGCGCCGCAGGTAAATCGCGGACTCGCTTATTCGTCTTGCCACAAGCGGCGATGATGTCCGCGATTTTTTGCCCCAAAACCCGTATGACTCGTTGCTGTGAGGGGCCGCAACCAAGTCTATCACTCCACCAGGTAACTCGGATTTTACGCGACACCAAGGGCTGGACTATATGCGAAGAAATCACCCCTCCAAACACGCAGTCCCAAACAACGTGAAACCCGTCGATTGCTCGATCTGGATGTCCAGGATTTGGCCGGTGAGGCGGTCGGGATCGCCGTCGAAGATGACGATCTTGTTTTGCGTCGTTCGACCGGTGAGTCTTGCCGCATTGTTTTTCGACGGGCCTTCGCAAAGGACTTGCTGGCGGGTGCCGATGAGGGTGGCGTTGCTGGCGATGGCGAGGCGATCGACGACTGCTAGGAGCCGTTGGTTGCGCTCTTCTTTCACAGATTCGTCGAGTTGGCCTTCCATTTCGGCAGCGGGAGTGTTCCGGCGTTTCGAGTAGCGGAAGACGAAGGCGTTGTCGAATTTGAGGCGCTCGACGGTGTCGATGGTGGCTTGGAAGTCTTCTTCTGTCTCGCCGGGGAAGCCGACGATGATGTCGGTGGTGATGGCGATGCCGGGGCGGGCAGCTTTCATTTTCTCACAGATCTCGACGAACTTCTCGTTCTTGTATGGGCGGCGCATCACCTTGAGGATGGTGTCCGAGCCGCTTTGCATCGGGAAATGGATGTGCGAGCAGAGTTTCGGCAAGTAAGTGAAGGCGGCGATCAGGTCGTCCCGGTAGCCGATGGGATGCGGCGAGGTGAAGCGGATGCGTTCGATGCCTTCGACTTCGTGCACGGCTTCCAACAGTTGGACGAAAGGGGACTTGCCGTCGATTTTCGGAAACTCGGTGCGGCCGTAGAGATTGACGATCTGGCCTAGCAGCGTGATTTCCTTGACGCCATGTGCGGCGAGGTGGCGGACTTCACCAACGATTTCGGCGATGGGGCGGCCGCGTTCTTTTCCGCGGGTGTCCGGGACGATGCAGAATGAGCAGCGCATGTTACAGCCCTGCATGATCGAGACGAATGCGCTGGCTTCATGCGGCTTCGGAACGTGGTCGCGGATGGTGTTTTGCGAGCCTTCCTCCTCGGCGGTATCGCAAACGTTGGTGCCGCGCAGGGAGTAGGTGGGATCGTCCATCCGTGCCTCCAAGCGGCGCTGGAGGATGGTGTCCACGTATTCGAAAACCTTATGGTATTTCTGCGTGCCGACGACCACATCGAGGCTCGGGACCGATTTGAAAAGCTCCTCGCCGCGCGACTGGGCCATGCAGCCCATGAAACCGTAAACGACGTGTTTCCGGTCGCGGCCCTTGTGCATCATGGTGCCCATCTTGCCGAGTGCCTTCTGCTCCGCTTGATCTCTAACCGAGCAAGTGTTGATCAGGATGGCATCGGCCTCGTTTTCGTCAGCCGTGACCGTGTAGCCGCCTTCCGAGAACATTTTCGCGACCTGTTCGGAGTCGCGCTCGTTCATCTGGCAGCCGTAGGTCTTGACGTAAACTTTGGGCATTGAAGATGTTGAGAGTTGTTGGTTGAGAGTTGAGAGTTGGAAGAGAAAGAATCTTTGTCTAACTCTCAACTATCCACTCTCTCAAGCGAGCACCAGCCGTTCGTCGGACTCGAGCTTGGCGCTGAGTTCGGGCCAGCCGCCGGCAAGCTGCATGTTGAAGCAGTGGAGGTAAACGGTGAGGAGCTTGGGATCGAAGATGTCCACGAGGCGGTCGATGGTGGTGTCGAGGCGGGCGGTATCGAGTTTTTTCGGGAGATCGCCGACGACGGAGCCTTTGCCATCGTGGGGGATGCCCATGCCGTCGCAGAACATGGCGAGGAGCGATTGCTGGCCGGCCATGAGGTAGGCTTGCAGAAGGTGCTCGCCGATGGTGTCACAGGCTTTGAGTTTCAGAGTTTTGTTAATCCAGGCGTATTGATCCGCCATGGATTTTTTCTCAATGAAGACGGGGCGGAGCTTGCGGTTTCCGGCAAGGGTGGCGACGGCGGATCGGTACACATTCTTGTCGTTGGCACGGAACCAATCGAGGATTTGAGTGACAATGGCGGGGTCAACGGCGGTGTAGAGTTCGTGGGCTTTCACGGTGTGGAAATTTTCGAGTGGCGGGAAGTCAATGCGCTCGTCCGGCATGTGGCAAGGGCGGAGAAGGGAAAAAGCGCGAGACCGGATTTCCGGGTTTTCGGGCGATTTTCCTACGAGAAAATTTTGCGCAGCAAGTCGGCGAGGCCGGGCTTGTCGAGTTCGTGTTTCGCGACCTTTCTTCAAGTTTCATTTCAGGCCAAGAACCTTCGGCGGGCTGGCGTTTCCGAAGCGATCAAAAGCGGTGACAGCAATGGTATCGGCGCGCGGGATGGTGGTGCCTTTCGAGCCGCTCGGGCCGATTCTGACGGTGCGCCAGGTGCCGTCGATGCGGGCCTGGACGGCGATTTTTGCGGTGCTGCCATCGGGTTCCCAGCGGACGAATGTGCCTTCCTTGCTGATGCCGGCGCTGACTCCGGGGGCGGCGGGTGCCTTGCTGCTGACCCACGGCATCGGCGGGACGGCGGCGGGCTGGGTGTAGGTGCTGGCGAGTTTGGTGGATATGCCGCCGCGGTTGGTGACGAGGCTTTTTGCGCTCCAGTGGATGTGGCCGTTCCAGTTGTCGCCGATTTTTCGGGAGGCATCGATCTGGTTGGTGATTTCCGAGGCCGAGCGATGGTCCTCTTTTCCGCCGATGCGCTCGGTGGCGATGCCGGGCCAGACCGGGCGCGATCCCTGCTGCCGCCACCAGCTTAGGAGTGCGGTGAAACTCTGCTTTTGCGGCGAAATCGGCCAGTAAAGCTGCGGCGCGAGGTAATCCACCCAACCGTTTTTCAGCCATTTCCGTGAGTCTCCGGCGAGTTGCTCGTAGCTATCCAATCCTGCCTCGATGCCCGCTGGCACGCCCGGCCGCCAGATGCCGAACGGGCTGATGCCGACGCGCACCCACGACTTCTGGCGCTTCACGGCGGCGTAGAGATTGCTAACGAAACCATCGACGAAGGCGCGGCGCTCAGCGGGGCTTTTTCCATCGGCGAAGGTGAGGCTACCGGAAGGATACGGATAGAAATAGTCATCCATGTGGACGCCATCGATGTCGTAACGGCGGACGACGTCGAGGATCACATTCAGCGCCCGCGCGCGGGTGTCAGGCTGGGCGGGATCGCACCAAGTCATCGTGCCGAACTTTTTGGTGATCTGAGGGGCGACTCGGGTGACGTGGTTACCGGCGACGGGCTGGGAATTGTTGGTTAGGGCGCGGAACGGATTGAACCACGCATGCACCTCGATGCCTCGGGCGTGTGCCTGCTGGATGCAGTAGGCGAGGGGATCATAGCCGGGCGAGCGCCCCATCGTGCCGGTGAGAAACGGACTCCATGGCTCGATGGTCGAGGGGTAAATCGTGTCGCACTGCGAGCGGACCTGGAAAACGACAGCGTTCATTTTCAGGGTGACCAGCTTATCGAGGATCGTGCGCATTTCCGCCTGCTGGCTGTCCGCGCTGAGGCCGGAGGAGCTTGGCCAGTCGAGATTGTAAACGGAGGCCACCCATGCGGCGCGGAACTCGCGGGCGATGGCGGGCGGGCGCTCGTTCACCGGCGCGTAGGACTGCGCGGAAGCGATGGCAGTTAGTGCGAGAGTGGTTAGAAATGCGATGTAGCGGACCATGACGGTAAGCATGTTGCGATCGAGCCGAGTCGGCAAGCGTCCACCGAACTCACTCCGGGGTTTTCTCATCTGGAAACCCATGCCGCTCCGCCACCAGATAGTTCGGGCGCATTTTTACCTCATTATAGATGCAGGAAATATACTCACCGAGAATACCGACGGAGAGCAGCTGCACTCCACCCAGAAAAGTGATTGCTACGGAAAGCGTTGCCCAGCCCGGAACATCCGTCCCTGAAAACAAAGTGCGGCAGATGATGAAAATGGCATACAGGATCGACAGCCCGGAAATGATTGATCCCACACCGACCCACACGCGGAGCGGAAATGTCGAGAACGACGTGAGGCCCGTGATCGCCAAATCAAACAGGCTGCCCCACTTAAATTTAGAAGTTCCCTCGCGGCGGAAGCCGTAATCAAAGGGCACCGATGTCTGGGAAAAACCAACCCAGTTGTAGAGCCCCTTCATGAATTTCCCCCGCTCGGGAAGCTGCCGTAGCGCCTCCACTACCCGGCGGTCCATCAGCCGGAAATCTCCGGCGTCCGGCGGAATATCGATATTCGAGCCGCGGCTGAGGATTTTATAAAACGTGCGACTCAGGAACCGGCGGATCGGCGGATCGGTCTGCCGATCATTCCGCAAACCGTAAACCATGTCGAAGCCCTCCTGCCATTTTCCGACGAATTCCGTGATGAGAGAAATCGGCTGTTGGAAATCTGCATCGATGATCACCGTGACCTCGCCGTTAGCCACATCGAGCCCCGCACCGATGGCTGCTTCCTTACCGAAATTCCGCGAGAAACTGATCAGCCGCACCGGCAGCACTTTGGTCATTGCGATCACCTTCACCTTCGTGTCATCCCGGCTGCCATCGTCCACTACGATCACGTCGTAGCGGTCGGTCAGACCGGACAGATGGGCGCAGAGATCTCGCAGAAAATCCGCGATGCCCTCGCCTTCGTTGAAAGCCGGCACCACGCAGGTGATCCAGGGTTGGGAAATTTCTCTCATGAGTGCCTGTGGTGGAATCCTGTGTGGAGGGTGAATCACTTGCCCGCAGACGCGGCATTTTGCTCCACGTAGAGGGTTGATTCTTTGGAGAACGTCTCGACCTCCGTGAGTCTTGCTTGTGTTTCTACGGGGAGTTTCTTGAGACGCTTGGGGTTGATTTGTAAAAACAAGCGGCCGGGAGCATCGAGCTGGTTGCGCAAATCATCCGCCGTCTTGGTGAGAAGCACTTTGCCCTGGGTGTAAAACTCCGCTGAATATCTGCGGCTTTGATAAATGGTCAACTGGTCACCGGGCTGTTTGTCGCGGGTGAAGCGCTTGACCAAATCCCGTTGGGATACTTGGAACGAAGCACTTGGCATCAGAAGAATCGCGAAAACTACCATCCCGGTGAGTCCGGCGCTCACCCATAGGATGCAAGGATGGAGCGGATGAAATCCCATTTGCTTTCCTGCGTTTTTACGCCGCCATGAGATATCCACCAAGATCAAAACCAAGGCGGGAAGTGCCGGCAGCGGATAGGGTAAAATGACATTGCGGGCCGGGGTGAAGAATACCAGAGGACATAAAGTCCATAGCAGCCAATACGCGCCGCGCCCTTCGCCTTCCAGTGCCCAGGCACGCAGGCTTTTCCATTTGCGGAATGGCACAGCCCACAGGCCGAGACACCACGGCAGCGTGGTAACCAAGGCAAAAAACCAGATCGCACCCGGCGCAATGGGGTGTCCGCTGCCATAGAGATCTCCCTTCCAGCCCTTTACCGTGAAGCGTTTCCAGTGCTCTCCGACGATGAAGTAGTCGAGGAAACCGGGCGTGCTTTTCTCCGCCATCACATACCAAGGCACCGCGATCAGCAGCATCAGGAAACTCCCGGAAATCCACGGGATGTTCGTCCACGCCCGCCGCCAATGGCCCGTTAGGACGATCCATCCCACGATGGGCGGCACGGACAAGACCAATGCGAGTGGTCCCTTCGCCAGCAGCCCGATGGCCAGTCCGATGAAAAATCCGTAGCCCCATCCCTTCGAGGGCGAGAGCATCGCCTGTCGGAATGCCACCATCGCCAGCGTCGTTCCCAGCGCCAGCGCCAGATCCGTCATCACCGCTGCTGAGCAATAGAAGAACAGCGGCATACCCATCAGCATCGCTGCCGCCACCACTCCGTATTTCTCTCCATACTCGCGGCGCGCGGCCTTCGCCACCAGTGCCAGCACGATCATGGCGGCGAGGAAAATGAAGATCCGCGAGCCGAACTCATTCGCCCCAAAAAGCTGAATCCCCAACGCCGACATCCACATGCTCAGCGGTGGCTTCGCCCAGAAGGGCACGCCGTAGTCAAATTGCGGTGTTAGCCAGTTTCCCGTCTCCACCATCTTCCTTGAAATTTCCGCATAGCGCGACTCCGAAGGATCGTAATGCGGTGTAATGATCAGCAGCAGAAAGCGGCTGATGATGAGGAAACCCAGCAAGCGGGTAAGCCACCACTGTGTGTCACGGCTACGGGTGGCGGGATGATTTTGTGGCATGATCGGTGGCTGGGCTGGTGGAGTGTTTCACCGCCGATCCTAGTCATCCGACATGAGGAGATCGTGAGAACTCGGGATGTTACTTTTTCGAAGCATTTGCGTCGGGATCCTTCAGTTTGCCGGAGCCGAAGAGCCATGACGCACTTTGATAAAACGAGGTGGCCCTGTGGAGCATGTCGCTCTCGTCGCCGACGGGTGGCGAGAGGTCGCCGGTTTTCAGATCGCAGGAATAAATCGAACTCTCGCGTTTCGGCTTGAGGATCACCAGCGAGTCTTTCTCCAGCATCGCGATCTTCTGATAGTTGCTGATGAAAGCGCGCTCCGTCAGCGAGGAGGCCGATGGTGCGAGCAGGTCGTGGCCGTAGCTGAGCGTGTTGTAGTTCCAGTTCAGCAGGCCGAAGACGGTGGGCATCAGGTCCACCTGGCTGCACACTCTGGAATACGTCTGCGGCTGGATCAGCCCGGGATTGTAGATCATCGCCGGGATGTGGAATTTCGTGACGTCGAGATCCGACTTGCCCGCGCTGCTGGCGCAGTGGTCGGCGACGAAGATGAGCAGCGTGTCCTTGAACCAAGGTTTCTTGCTGGCGTTTTCGATGAAATTTCCGACTGCCCAGTCCGAATATTTTACAGCGGGACCTCTGCCAGAGTGGGACTTCTTGTCGATCCGGCCGTCCGGGAAATCATACGGGCGGTGGTTGCTGGTGGTCATGCAGAAGTAGTGGAAAGGCGTGCCTGAAGCGTAGTTTCTATCCGCATCGGCGATGGTTTTGTTGAAAAGGTCCTCGTCGCACGCGCCCCATGAGGTTTTGAAAGTGACGTCCTTCTTGTCCCAGGCATTCACGTCCATGACGCGGGCGCCGGCAGTCGAGAAGAAGCGGTTCATGTAGTCGAACTTGCCATCGCCGCCGTAGAAGAATGCGCAGTCATAGCCGCGTTTCAGGAAAGGACGGAAGGTGGTGACCAGATCTTTTCCTTCCGGCCGATAGATGATCGACTGCCCGGGCGTCGGCGGCAGGTTGAGCGTCAGCGCCTCCATCCCGCGGACGGTGCGGGTGCCGGTGGCGTAGAGGTGATCGAAGAAAAGCGACTGGGTGGCGAGGCGGTCCAGGTTCGGGGAAAGTCCCTTCTTCTTGCCCACGGCGTAATGCATGTATTCCGCGCTGTAGCTTTCCATGCAGATGAGGACCACGTTCCAGCGGCGCTCTTCGCCACGGCCTTTGATGGTGCGATGGAAATCTTCGGGAGCGGCGGAGGTGGGCTTTTCGTTTTCGGTCGTCAGCAGTTTTTTGGTGGAAGCCAGTGCCTCTTCCTGCGGCAGTTTCGGATACCATTCGTCGTAATTTAGCTCCATCTGCTTAAACGCCGCGAGGAACGACCAGCAGCCGTTTTTCGCCAGCTCGCCATGGTATTGGTTAGTGAAAGCGGGCATCGACGACTGCGAAACCAACAACGCCGCGAGTGTCGGCAATGCCAGCCCGACGACCAGCGCCACTCCGCGTCCCACCAACGAGGAATCGTCCTTCACCGCCCATTTCAGTAAGCCCCTGCGATGGAGCAGCCAGACCACTCCGGCACCTAGCAGGAAGATGCCGGACATGATCGGCACCATCGGATAGGACTCAGTGATGTTTCCCAGCACCTCCTGCGTCCAGATCAGATAGTCCACGGCGATGAAGTTGAAACGCACGCCGAACTCGTCCCAGAAGAACCATTCCGAGACCGTGATGAAAATCAGGATGCTGGAAAAAAGCGCCATCCCCAGTGCCGTCACGATCCGCCCGGCCTTGGATCTCAGGAATCGGTCAGGAGCCAGCGCGCCATAAATCACCCACGGCACCACAGCGAACAGCCCGGACATCACGTCGAAAAACACCCCGCAGCCGAACACTCCGGCGAGCGACAGATCCCACGTCAGGAAATGGCGGGCCGCCACCAGCAGGGCCAGACGCGAGATCAGCGAGAGAGCGAAAAACACCGCGAATGCGATGAAGGGAAGGCGTGACGGCGCGGAGCGGAATGGAAACTGCATAAATGGGCTAAACCAACCGAATTGGGCTAGGGATGCCATCCGCTGGCGAGACAATTATCACCCTCCACGCGGGAATATGATAAATCGATGAGGGAGCCCGAAAACTCACTTCGGCTGCCACGCCAGCACCAGCGCCCCGGCCACGATCAGCACGCCGCCGACCGCTGTTTGCAGGCTCAGTTTCTCCTTCAGGACGAATGCGGAAATGGCAATGGCGAACACCACGCTCAGCTTGTCCACCGGTGCCACCCGCGACACCTCGCCGAGCTGCAAGGCGCGGAAATAACACAGCCACGAAAGCCCGGTCGCGATGCCGGATAGAACGAGGAAAAGCCACACGCGCTTCGGGAAATCCAGCGCTTCCGCCGGCTTCGTCGTGGCGAACGCGATGCCCCACGTGAAGACCAGCACCACCGTCGTCCGGATCGCCGTCGCCAGATTCGGATTCACGCCACCCACACCCATTTTCGCCAGCACCGCAGTCAGGCCGGCGAAGAATGCCGAGAGCAGTGACCACGTGATCCAGTTCATTTCATCGGGAGGAAAAAAGGCCGTTCAATACCAAGAAAAGAAGTGATGGATCATGCCATGCGCCCGCAGGATCGCGAGGCCTTCCAGCACGATGAGCGCCATCAGAAACCACAGCACCTCGGACAGCGAGCTGATGAAAATCTCCGTTTTCACCTGCAAGACCTGCGTGTCCTTGAAGGAAAACCGGCGCGGCCAGAAGCGCGGCACGTTGCGTTCATAAACCGGGAATTCCTCGGGGAAAATTCCCAACAATTTCTTCTCCTCACTGCGGATCACCGCGCGGTAGAGGATCAGGAAAAGCCCGGCTGCACCGGCTGCAAGCGTCAGGTTTTTCGAAACCAGGCAGATCCCGACGAAGCCGAGGAACGAAAAGAAATACAGCGGATTACGGCACATGCCATAGATCCCGCTCTGGCACAGCTCGCGGTTTTTCCGGCCACCGATGTAGAGAGTACAGAGGATCCTCCCCAGCGCCCCGGCAAAAACGAGGAACAGCCCCGCCATCTTCAGAATCTCCTTCACCAGCGTGTCCGCCTCGCGCGGCTGCACGAACACCAGCAGGAAAATCAGAATCGACGCCATCAGGAAGGAAATCGGCTTGCGCAGTTTTTCGATCGGCCCCTTGTCGGTGGCTTTCTTGCGGGGCTTGTCGGTGGTCGGGTTCATAGTTAGAGATTGCCAGCGGTAAGGTGAGAGCATCATGAGACGCCCGCCACAAGGGGCTGAAGGCGCACTCTTGGGGATTCGCCTCCTAAAATCAACCCAATCCTCACCCGCCCCCGGGACCGCAGGATTCATCCCGGCCTTCATTCATTCATCCTCTTCCCTTCGATGTTCGACGTTCAATGTTCCCTCCCGGCGTCCCCGGACCGGTGCATTTCTGAAAGGCTCATGCTCTCCTCATCATCGAAGCACTATGCCATGCCCCGGAAAGCATGAAACAAACAACATTCCCCATCATGACCGCCTTGCGACAAATCACCTGCAGCGCCGGAATTCTAATATCCTCCGCAGGTCTGCTACACGCGGACCTCGTTCTCGAAACCGAAACCGCCGAGCTCGGTAAACAAGGTGACGGCCTCTTCAGCGCCGCACTCCAGTTTGAGCGGGATAAGGACGGCGGCACCGCCTATTTCACCCTCAACCAGTTCGAATACGGCGTCACCGACCGCGCGGAAATCCTTATCGAGCCCTTCTTCTACGAGTGGGACCATCCCAAGGACGGCCCTTCCTACAGCGGCGTGGGTGATCTCGAAGTCACCCCCTCCTACATGATGGTGCTGGATGATCCTCATTCATGGATTCCCGCCGCCGTCGCCGCTTTCAAACTGAAAGTCCCCACCGCCACCAACCGGGACATCGGCACCGGTGAGTTCGACTATCAGCCCTACATCATCCTCGGGAAAAACATCGGCCCGTGGACATGGAACGCGAACCTCGGTTACGACTTCGTCACCTCTACGAAGGACGAATCGCTGAGGAACCAGCTTATATGGGATCTTTCAGTACAACGAAACGTTACGGAAAAACTCACCCTTTATGCCGAGATTTTTAGTAACTCTTCCCCTGCCAAAGGTGAAAGCGGAACCTTCGCCGGAGCGATCGCGGGTGAATACAAGTTCAACGAGCACTTCAACGCGTTCACCAGCATCGGCTATGATAGCGACGATGTCATTACCCTCCGCTCCGGTTTCAACATCGAGTTCTGATAGCCCGGCGGGGCAACATCATGCCATCGCACCCATGAGAAAATTCGCCAGAGTGGACCTCGTTTTCTGGGTCATGAAAATCTGTGCCACTGTCCTTGGTGGCACGATGGGGCATTATTTGTCTGCGGCCGTGAATACCGGGCTGGTCCTGAGATTGCTGATTCCGTTGGTCGTTTGCATCGTTTCCGTGGTCGTGCAGATCCGGGCGAAGAGCTTCCGCCCCGCGCTTTTCTGGACTGCCGTGCTGACTGCGGGTGCGGCCGGAGCGGCGGTCTCGGATTTCCTAATCCGCGTCCAGAAGCCAGGCCATGACCGGGCGGTGTGGATCCTATCGGCCGCGCTTGTGAGCGTGCTGGCAGTCTGGCGGGCCAGCGAGAAAACCCTCTCGCTGAGGCGGATGCACCGCCGCCGGGCTGAGGTTTTCTACTGGGCGGCCGTACTTGTTTCCTGCGCCATGGGAAGCGCGCTGGCGGCTGGTTCCCAATCGGGTTTCGCCGGAATTGCCGCATGGGTGGCGGGATCACTTGCCGTCATCGCTCTCATGTTCTTTTTCACCCGCTGGAGCCGGGCGGTCCTCTTCTGGAGCGCGTTTGTCCTCACCGGGACCTTCGGCGCGATGTTAGGTGATCTGTGCGAACGGCCGGTTGCGCACGGCGGACTCTGCTTCGGAATCATCGGTCCTTCTTCGATCCTTGCATGCCTGTTAGTGGGATTGGTCGGATATACCAACAGGAAAAATCAGAGCGCGGCCACCAGTTTGTAAGAGCCGTCTGAAAAATACGGAGCGTCGATATTTTATCGACTGTTTGAGCCCGACATCCTGTCGGGCAAGCTTGGGATGCGCCGGCGGACAGGATGTCCACGGCAAATAGCGTTCAGAATGAACGCGTTCCAATTGATTTTCCAAACCACCATCACCGGCCTGCCGCTCGGCGTCGTGCTCACCGTCACCATCATCGCTCACCAACGAAGCCGGCGGCAGCGCCGAAGCCCCCCCTGCCACAAGCACGCCCAACTAAAACGTGAGACAGGCATTCCTGCCGGTGATTCAGAATCCAAAACGGGGGCAGCGATGCCCCCGTTTCCATTTCCAAGACAAAAGGCCGGTCTCTGCTGTGATGTCCCTGCTGTCATGCCAGTTCTGGTGACTGGGCGTGAACCGCGTGTTCAAAGACATCTGGTCCATCCGATGGAGAGGACTTGCCGCTGTTTTATTGAGGGATGCTCTCACCGAATTCTCATGCTTCGGCCGCTATTCGTCTTACCGCGACTGAACGATGCAAAAAACCAAGAGAAATTCATTCCGACAAATCCGAAGCGGCCCGGCTGCGGGCTGCGCCATCGCCGCTAGCCTGCTGTTGCTCAACGGCTGCGCGAGCTATCAGGCATTGCTTCTCAATTCCGCCGCTGTGGAAAAGGCATTGCGTCCCGAGGAAGGGAAGGCGCTTGAGGTTGCCGTCCATGATCTCAAACACCCGCTGCTGCGCCCGGTGCGGCTGGATTCGAGCGACGGACTTTCACCGGATGAGGCCGCCGTGCTCGCGGTGGTGCTCAATCCCGCGCTGCGGGCGACGCGCGACCAATGCGCGGAAGCGGAGGCACAGCTTCTCAAAGCTGGCATCCTTCCGAATCCCCAGCTCTCCGGAAACCTCGATTTTGTCACCGGCGGAGCGACGGCCGGCACGCAGACGGGCAGCGGCTACGGGCTGGGCATGGATCTGCGCTCGCTGATCACGCATGGCCAAGACGTCGCCAGCGCCCGCGCGGACGTGAAGGCCGTTAGGCTGGATGTGGCGTGGGAGGAATGGCAGACGGCCGTGGAAGCGAAGTCTGCGGTCTATGATCTCATCGCGCTGAAAGCCCAGGTCGCGCTAGCAGGAGAAATTTCAGACCGCCTAGCAGGCAATGCAGCTCTGGTAGAAAAAGCCGGGGACGCGCATGAGATGAGTTTGCTAGATTCCTCCACCGTCGCGGTCTCCGCAGATGACGCACGCGGCACCTTGCTGGGTCTCCAACAGGAATGCGAGCAGCGGCGGATCGCGCTCAACCGGGCCATCGGTTACCCTGCCTCCACCCAACTGCGGCTCCAGGGTGGCGCCTCGCTGCCCTCGCACGTGGATCCTCCGTCCGAGTCCACCCTGCTGCATGGGCTGGAGGAACGCCGTCTGGACATGCTCGCCCTGAAGCGCGGCTACGAGAGCGAGGATGCGAAATTGCGCGCTGCGATCCTCTCGCAGTTTCCTAACATTAACATCGGATTCAGCCGAGCCAGTGATACCGGCAACGTGCATTCCATCGGCCCGGCCATCACGATCGATCTGCCGCTTTTCGACCGCAACCAGGGAAGTATTGCGCTCGAAAACGCCACCCGGAAGCGCTTGTTCGACGAATACACGAACCGCGTCTTCGAGGCCCGCTCCGACATCGCCGCAGCGCTGGCGGACATCCACTCGCTCAACGCCCAGATTTCCCACGCGGAAACCGCGCTGCCCGCGTTCCGTCACGTTGTGGAAACTTCCGGCAAGGCGGTCGATGAGGGCAACGCCGAGATTCTCGGCTACCACGGTCTGCTCAACGATCTCAGCCAGAAATCCCTCGCGATCCTCGCACTCAAACAACAGCTCGCCCAAGCCCGCATCGCGCTGGAAACCGCCGCCGCTTGGCACCTTTGATCATGAACCGAAATCCATCGATTCTCCTCGCCCTCGCCCTCGCGACGACCGCCTGCCATCCATCCGGCTCCAGTGAGGAGAAGGAGGAGGAAAAGGTGAAAGCCACCGCTACGGTAGAGACCGAGAAGCTGGCAAAAGGCACCATTACCGAGACCGTCACCGCCTACGGCACGGTGGTGGCACAGTCCGGCGAACTCGAAGGCGTCTCGGTCCAATACGAATGCAAGGTGGTGCGCCTCCTGGTTTCCGCAGGGGAGCCGGTGAAGGAGGATCATGAGCTGATAGAAATCGAGCCGAGTCCGGATACCAAGCTCCAGCTCGCGCAGGCGGAGTCCGCTGCGGAAACCACGCAGCTCCAGCTTGAGCAGACGCAGCGGCGGTTTGAAATGAAACTGGCCGTGAACCAGGATCTCCAAGCGGCGCAGCAGGAGGCACGGGATGCGGCTGCCACGCTTGCCAGCCTGAAGGCCCGGGGCGCTGGGGATCGAACCATCCTTAAGTCGGACCTCGAAGGCTTGCTGGCATCCGTCGATGTTAGGATCGGGCAGATCGTCCCGGCGGGTGGTCCGTTGCTTTCGCTCGTTCCTTCCAAGAAGATCGAAATCATGTTAGGAGTGGAGCCCACCACGGCTGCGCGGCTAGAGGAGGGGAAGAAAGTCCACATCGCCTCGGTCAATCAGGACGGTGTGGAAGGAGAGGGCAGCATCCGCCTGGTCACCCGCCGGGTGAATCCGGAGACGCGGCTCGTGGACACGTTCGTGAGCGTGCCGTCCGATTTGCCGCTGCTGCTCGACGGCTACGTGCGCGGCGAGATCCCCGTGGAGCAAAAGGACGCCTTCGTCGTGCCGCGCGATGCGGTGCTTCCCGGCGAAGATGGTCCGGTGCTTTTTACGGTAATCGATGGGCACGCCGTGGCCCACAAGGTGGTGACCGGTTTGGAAACAGACACACAAACCGAGGTGACGGACGATACCCTGCACGAGGGTGACGAGGTGGTCATTTCAGGAAACTATCAGCTCGAAGACGGAATGGCTGTCGAGAAATCCGAACGATGAAATTTCCGTCACTATGAACTTCACCCGCTGGGCGCAGTCTCACGCACGTTCGATTGTTTTCCTCATCATCGTGCTCGCCATCGGTGGTGCGATGAGCGGGTGGAATCTGCCCGTTGCGCTTTTCCCACATGTCGATTTCCCGCGCGTCCGGGTGAGCGTGGATGCGGGCGACCGGCCGGCCGAGCGCATGGCGGTGGAGGTGACCTATCCGGTGGAGGAGGCGTTGCGCGCCATCCCTGGAGTGCGCCACATCCGCTCGACCACCAGCCGCGGCAGCAACGAGATTTCCGTGAACTTCGACTGGGGCGAAGACATGGTGCAGGCGATGCTCCAGGCCCAGAGCGAGTTGAACCGGATCCTGCCGAGCCTGCCGCCGGGCTCCACCTTCGAGGTGGAGCGGATGGACCCCACGGTTTTCCCGGTGGTCGCCTACAGCCTGACCTCAAATTCCAAATCGCTGGTGGAGCTCAGAGATCTCGCGCTCTATCAACTCCGGCCGATCCTCTCCACCATCCCCGGTGTCGCGAAAATTGTGGTGCAGGGCGGCGCGACCGAGGAATACCGCGTGGTCGTGGATCCGGCGAAACTCCAATCTTTCGGCCTGAGCATCAGTGAGGTGGCGACGGCGCTTTCCGCTTCTAACGTCCTCAATGCAGTCGGCAAGATGGAGGATCACGACAAACTCTATCTGCTCGTTTCGGACACGCGCTTCAAGAACATGGAGGAAATCGGGCAGAGCATTCTGCGTTCCGGGGCGAACGGTGTGGTGCGTGTCGCGGACGTGGCCGAAGTGCGCGATGATACCGAGCCTGAGTTCGTCCGGGTGACGGCAGACGGCCACGACGCGGTGCTGTTCCAGATCTATCAACAGCCCGGGGCCAATACCGTGAGCATCGCTGCAGAGGCGAAGAAAAAGCTCGCCAGCCTCGGTAGGAAACTGCCGGAAGGCGTGAAAATTTCCCAATGGTATGACCAGAGCGATCTTATCGTTGCCTCGGCGGAAAGCGTGAGCGATGCCGTGCTCATCGGTGCCGCGCTCGCTGCGTTCGTTCTCTTCGCTTTCCTGCGGAACTGGAAAATCACGCTGATCGCACTGCTGGCGCTGCCTGCCTCGCTCGCTGCCACGATCCTGTTACTCAAAGTGCTGGGCATGAGTTTCAACATCATGACCCTCGGTGGCATGGCGGCTGCCGTGGGGCTCATCATCGACGACTCGATCGTCATGGTGGAGCACATCGTCCGCCGGTTGCGCAAAGGTGCGGGCCACGAGCGTGAGCGCATCATGCGCGCCACTGCGGAGTTCACACGGCCGTTAGTCGGCTCGTCCGCTTCGACGATCATCGTCTTCCTGCCGCTTGCGTTTCTAACCGGAGTGACAGGTGCGTTTTTCAAAGCGCTCTCGCTGACCATGGCGGCCAGCCTCATCTTGTCATTCCTCATCGCCTGGCTCGCGGTGCCGATTCTCGCTGGGAAATTGTTGGGTAAGAAGGACGCTGATCAAGAAGAGGGCGGTAGAATCACCCACTTCATGCACCGTTGTTACGACCGCGTGATGCGCGGAGTGCTTGCGAAGCCATGGTTGATCCTGTTTGTCGTCCTGCTGCTAGGCGGCGGTGGTTGGTTCGCCTCCACGCAGGTGGGTTCCGGTTTTATGCCATCCATGGATGAAGGGGGATTCATCCTCGACTACGTGGCCGAGCCCGGAACCTCGCTCTCCGAGACCGACCGGATGCTCCAGCACCTCGAGGCGATTTTACAAGAAACTCCGGAAGTCGCCACCTACTCGCGCCGCACCGGTCTTCAGCTCGGCGGGGGATTGAGCGAGTCGAACATCGGCGACATTTTTATCCGCTTAAAACCGCTCCCGCGTCGTCCGCTTTCCGAAGTGATGGACGACATCCGCGGCAAGGTAGAGGAGTCCGTCCCGGGACTGGAAATCGAGACGATGCAGTTGATGGAGGATCTAATTGGTGACTTGACTGCGGTGCCGCAGCCGATCGAAATCAAGCTTTTCACGGATGATGAGAAGGTTCTGGCGGAGATCGCACCCAAAGTGGCGGAGGCGATCACCGGGATCAGCGGCGTCGTCGAAGTGAAGGATGGTATCGTTCCCGCAGGGGACGCTCTCGTCGTCGAGGTGGACCGCACAAAAGCCGCGCTCGAAGGTCTGGATAGCGAAGCGATCAGTAAATTGCTAGAGGATTCCCTGAGCGGAAATGTCACAACCAATGTCCAACTTGGACCGAAGCTGATAGGCGTCCGCGTGTGGACTCCTAAAAATGCCCGCCACACCGAACGCGACCTGAGGGATATCCAGCTCCGTGCGACCGATGGACATCTCGTCCCATTGAGCCGCGTGGCCACCATCAGGACCGTCACCGGCCAGCCGGAAATCAATCGTGAGGATCTCAAGCGCATGGTCGCCGTGACTGCCCGCATTGCAGGGCGTGACTTGGGATCCACTGTCGATGAGGTGAAGCAGGTGCTGGATAAAAAAGGGCTGCTCCCGGAGGGCGTTTACTACAGCCTCGGCGGTCTTTACGAGCAGCAGCGCATCGCATTCCACGGGATGTTAGTGGTGATGATCGGCGCGGTGGTCCTGATTTTCCTGCTCCTGTTATTCCTGTATGAAAGTTTCCGTGTTGCGATCGCCATGCTGGCTACGCCCCTGCTCGCCCTGCCCGCAGTGTTTCTCGGACTCTGGCTCACTGATACCGAGCTGAACATCACTTCAATCATGGGCATGACAATGGTGGTTGGCATCGTTGGTGAAGTCGCCATTTTCTATGTTTCCGAAGTCACGGAACTGGAATCGGACGACGAGGGAAAGGATCTGTCGCTCGCAGAACGTCTCGCTTTGGCAGGCAGGAACCGCATGCGTCCCATCGCGATGACCACCTTCGCCGCGATCCTCGCGCTTATGCCGCTGGCGCTGGGCATCGGCCAGGGAAGTGCCATGCAGCAGCCGCTGGCGATCGCGATCATTTCCGGCCTCGTCGCCCAACTTCCGCTCACGCTCATCGTCCTACCGGCACTGCTGCGTCTCTTTTCACCAGATAGAAAAACCGAAACTCAAATTCCGTCATGAAGCCAAGCCCCGCCCGTTTGACCGCCGCCGCGCTACTCTTCTGCATCCCGCCCTGCCATGCCGAATTTCTTGTCCTAACGACTGATGCGCCACTGGTTGTTCCCGGAACGAAGGGTGGATTCGATTTTATCGAGGTGGATGCGGTCGGTCGCCATCTGCTTGCCAACCACACCCGCAATGGGACGTTTGATATTTTCGATCTCGACTCAGGCAAGCTGCTCAAGCTCTGCCCGACTGGCGCGGCGCAAGGGGTGGGCGTGGATGAAAAGGGCGGCAAGTATTACGTCGGCGTGAGCAAGGAAAAGAAGCTGGTCACGAACGATGCGAAGACGCTGGAAAAGATAGGGGAAGTCGCGCTGCCCGGCCCGGCTGACGATGCGCTCTTCAATCCGAAAAATGATCTCGTCTATGCGGAAGGCGAGAAGCCATACGTGCAACGGTTGAAGCCGCGCGCGTCGCTTTGAACAATGCTTTTCGTCTAGTGCAGTTCAGGCGGTGTGAACTTCGTGCTCCAATCGGGGCATCCTCAGCACGAACTCAATCCATTCCTCTTGCGGCGTTTCCGCGTGCAGGGTCCAGCCCATTGCGTTCGCGGCGTTCAGACTGAGTGTTAGGCCAATGCCGAGATGCGATTCAGCATCATCACGGGAGGGATTTTTCCGGAACAGCGGCTCGAACCACTGCTCCAGTGTCCCTAGTGGGGTGTCGGTGGGGTTAGAAATGCGGATTTCCACCGCACCAACGGTTTCAATGGCCTTGATCCGGATGGCTCCACCGGGGAGGGTATAACAGAGTGCGTTGTCAAAGAGGTTGTTGAAAATGATCCGGGTGAGTGACGGATCGCCGGTGACTGGTATGTTTTCGCTGCCGGCGTCTGTTTCCAAACTCAACCCGTGTTCGTGGAAAAGCCGACGGAACGGCTCCAGGCAGGTGCCAAGCTTTTCCACGATGTCGAAGCTCTCCAGCGCCTGCGGTTCGACAGTCTGGCCGATACGGGCGAGAGCGGAAAGCCGTTTGATCAGCTCGCCCAGTTCCATCGCCGTACTCTGGCAGGCGGCCAGGTGCCCGCGGTATTCTTCTGCGGTGCGGTCCTGCGAAAGGGCGAGTTCGGTGGTGGCCCGCAGCCCCGCGATGGGGGTGCGGAGTTCGTGGGCGGCGTGGCGAATGAAGTCGCGCTCGCGCTGACGGATTGAAGCGAGGCGGGCCAGCAGGGTCTCCAAGTTTTTTGTTAGCCCCACCAGTTCGGCAGGCGTGGCACCCGGCACCTCCAGCGCTGAATCCAATTGATGCTCAGCACGATTCCTGACCTGCCGTGTGAGTTCGTCGATCGGCAGTAACGAGGCGCGGATGCCGTGGTCAATGAGCAAGAAACCGGCGCCGAGAGTGAGCAGTGTGCCGCCCGCGAGGATCAGCCGCAGCCACTTCAGCGTACGATGGATGTGTTCGGAATCCCGCGCCACCACTAGCACGTAGGAAATGCTCTTCGGGTCGATGACATGGCCCCGCGCTTTCATCCGTTCCAGTTCCTCCGGCATCACAAACGGATGAATCCGCAGGCCGATCGCCCGCGCACGGTTGCCGCTGGGCAGGTGGATGCTGCGCCGCTTGGGATTTTCTTCCGTCCCACAGAATTTTTTTAGGTTCATCGTCCCCAACGCAGGCGAGCGGGTCGTTTCAGCGGTGCCTTCCTTCCAGAACTGGAAAATCCCGTCCTCGCTCAAAGCCGGATTCGTGCCCAGACCTTCCTGCCACTCGAAGGTAATCGCTCCGTTTTCTAACTCTACCTGGTTCGCCAGCAGTGCGGCTGTCTGCTCGATCGAATTGTCGAGTTCCTGGTACATGTTCTGTTTCACTGACAGATAGATCCCGGTGCACAAAACGCACAAAAGGACGCCCACGCCCGTGCCACAGCGGATCAGCAGCGCCTTGCGGAGCGATGGCGCACTCATGCGGGCTCCTCCAGAATATAGCCTTGGCCACGGCGCGTCTGGATGAGGTCCGGCTGGCCGTCGGTATTAAGTTTTTTCCTGAGGTAGCCGATGTAAACATCCACCGCGTTGCTGCTACCTCCCATGCCGTCCTCGAATACGCGCTCCCAGATGTCCGTCCGTGAAACGACCTCGCCGGTTCGATAGAAAAGGTACTCCAACAGCCGGTATTCCAGAGCCGTTAGCTCGATCGCTCGCCCGCCGCGCCGTACCGTGCGCCGCAGTGGATCCAGCACGACATCCGCCACCTGCATCAGCGGGCTTTTTTTTACGTAACTCCGCCGCAGCAGAGCACGCACCCGCGCCAGTGCCTCGGCTAACGGAAATGGTTTTACCAAATAATCATCTGCCCCCGCGTCCAGCGCCTCCAGTCGGTCTTCAAGTCCGTCCCGCGCGCTGATCACCAGGATGTGCACCGGATTTTCCTTCGCCCGCAGTTTCCGCAGGATTTCCATGCCATCGATGTTAGGAAGCATCAAGTCCAGCATTACGAGATCGTAGCCATTCCCCTCCGCTGCCCAAAGTCCCTCGTCACCGGTGGCCGCCGTGTCCACCAGATAGCCAGCCTCGCGCAGGTATTGGCAGATGGCGTTGCGCAGAGCGGCGTTGTCTTCGATGAGGAGGAGGCGCATGGAGGTGGGTTGGGGAATTTCAGCCGCAAGAGAACGCAAAGAGCGCAAAGGGGAAGGTCCGAGCTCCAGTATTTTTGTGTTCTCTGCGTTCTTTTGCGGCTGAAAATGACTCGTCGTTCTTAATTCAGGCCCGCCAACGCTTCGTTAGATCTCCATACGCATCGATCCGCCGGTCGCGGAAGAACGGCCAGATGCGGCGGAAGTCTTCTACGGCTTGGAAATCGAGGTCGTGATAGAGGATTTCTTCCTTGTCGGTGGAGGCCTTGGCGACAAGTTCGCCGTAGGGATTGGCGACGAAGGAGCGGCCCCAGAACTCGGTGTCGTCCTGAGTACCGGTGCGGTTGACGGCGGCGAGATAACAACCGTTAGCGACGGCGTGACCGCGCTGGACGGTTTCCCAGGCGCAGTGCTGGGCATCGCCGAGCGTGGGCTTTTCCTCGGGCAGCCAGCCGATAGCAGTCGGATAGACGAGGACCTGCGCACCGCCGAGAGCCATTAGGCGGGCGGCCTCCGGATACCATTGATCCCAACAGATGAGCACGCCGATTTTTCCAAACTTCGTATTCCACACCGGCCAACCGCTATCGCCGGGGGTGAAGTAGAATTTTTCCTCAAAGCCGGGGTCCTGCGGGATGTGACTTTTCCGATAGAGGCCCATCAGTGAGCCGTCGGCATCGTGGATGGCAGCGGTATTGTGATAGAGGCCGGGGCCGCGGTGTTCGAAAAGGGAGGAAATCAGAACAATGCCGAGCTCGCCGGCGAGCTTGCCAAGGCGGTCGCTGACTGGGCCGGGCAGGGGATCTGCGAGGTCGAAAAGCGCGGGGTCCTCGACGGTGCAAAAATAGGGGGTGAGGAAAAGTTCCTGGGTGACGACGATGTTCGCACCGCTGGCTGCGGCCTCGCGGATGAGTTTTTCGTGGTGATCGAAGGATTCGGCTTTGCTGGGGAACGTGCCGGATTGGAGAAGTGCGAGACGTGGCATGGCGGAAGGATTGCGGTTGCCGGGTGGGGAATCAATCCTTCTGATGCCATGAAGGATCGGTTACCGAACCGGCGGTTGGCAGATCGCCCCGCAACAGGGTGAAACCGCCCGAAACCAGCCGCCGCACCGGTTTTCCCGTCCCTGGTTGTTCGGTGAGCTTGGGGTCGTTCATCCCTTGCTTGAACTCGAAACGGACGGGAACCTCCCCGGCGCATTGCGGAATGGTCTCATACACGTAGGTGGTCATGACTGAACGTGCGTCCTCAGGCTTGTGAATCACAGACCCATTTTTTCAAATCGCTCTCCTATGGGAAATAAGGTGCCCGAAAAACCCAGTGATCAAGCCACTTTCTGGGCCTCGCGTTCAGCCTCGAGTTCTGCTTCAAACTCGGCCTCCAGCTTGGCTTGCGCGTCCACCTCGGCCTGCTTCACCGCTTCCACTGCTGCGGCTTCGGCGGCGATTTGCTGAGCGGCAAACTCCTGGTCTTTCGCGGCATCGCGGGCCATGCGCTTGTCCAATTTCCTCTGCTCGCGCTCCCGGCGCTTGTAATCTTTGCTTGGTGTGACGGCCATGGTTGAATCCTTTTTCGTGGTTGAGTCGTGTGGCAGGGGGACTGCCGCGGTCCGCGGCCTCATACAGGGCTGCGCGGGTCCGACGCAATGGAAAAAAGTATTTTGATCTATCACCTAGCTCCGGCGGCCTTGAGTTTCGCGATGGCTTCGCTGAGGCGGGCGCGGGTGGCGGTGAGGGATTCGTCGAGGCTGCGGAGTTTCGCATCGCGGTCTGCGATGGAAACTTCCCATATTTTGATTTGATCGCGGGCGGCGCTGAGCTCGGATTGGAGATTGCCGGTCTGGTTGTTCTGTTCGGCCAGAATGCGGGTGGACTCCTCGGTGGCCTTGCGGGTGATATCGAGGGTATCCTTGAGTGAGGCGATGTCGCGTTCCAGGGTGGCGGAGCGTTTTACTTCGTTTTCCACCCGGTCCTTCGCGTCGGTGATTTCTGCCTGGAGCACGATTTTTTCCTGCAAATAAGTGCGTTCCTTCTGCCACTGGCTGACAACTAAGCCGATGAGGGCGAGGCAGCCGATGGCATTGAGGAGGGGCAGAACGCGGGATTTCACGCTTCAGGGGTGGGGGTTTTTCGACTCGAAGCTGACTTTATCGATCCCTGCATCGCGCACGGCGTTGAGCACGGCGAGCACCTGCTTGTGGCGCGAGTTTTCATCGGCGGAAATGAGCACGCGGGATTCCTTCGTGGCCCCGGCTTTCAGTCGGGCGGTGATTTCAGATAGAGTGACGATTTTTTTGTCCCAGGTGGTGAGGCCGCTGGCATCGATGGCGATTAGAAATGGCGGTGTTTTGGAATCCGCGATCCCGGTGGAGGCAACGGGAAGCGCGATGGGCACACGGTGGAGCTGCGTCATGCTCAGACTGACTAACATGAAAGATGCGAGCAGGAAAAACATGATGTCGATGAGCGGGATGATCTCGATCCGCGCTTCGTCGCCTTCGTCGTCGGCGGAGTGGCTTTTCAGTTGGACGGGCATTTTGTGAAAGACTTAAGAGGGTAAGACGCAAGTCATAAGAGGAAGAGAGTGAATTCTAGTCTTGAGTCTTATATCTTGAAACGGAGCGGTCCTGGATGTTGGAAGCGAAGGCCTCCAAATCATGGCCGTGTTCCCTAGCGGATTTCACGAGCAGCTCGGTGTGGTTGATCCAGCGCTCGAAGGAGGCGCGGAGGACGGAGACGCGCTTGCGGAAAAAGT
This sequence comes from Verrucomicrobiales bacterium, assembly GCA_038237425.1. Taxonomy (GTDB): domain Bacteria; phylum Verrucomicrobiota; class Verrucomicrobiia; order Verrucomicrobiales; family Akkermansiaceae; genus Luteolibacter. The sequence goes on along the minus strand of JBBRYQ010000008.1, from coordinate 34,269 downwards.
TATATGGCAGCAGGCAGAGAATGGCGATGGAAATGCCGCAGGCGGTGGCGATGAGAGCCTCTGCAATGCCACCGGAAACCCTGGAGGCGGCGAGCTGGTCATCGCCGATGGAGGAGAACGAACCCATGATGCCGACGACGGTGCCGAACAGTCCTAACAGTGGTGCGAGGGTGATGAGCGTGCTAATGACCCACATGCGAGCTTCGGATTTTTCGATGAGATGGGTGGCATGGAGCTGCATGGCGGCGAGCATGGAGGTGTGCGCGTGGGTCATGCCTTCTGCCAGATTTTTCAGATAGGGATCGGACGCGCCTTGGCTGAGTTTCCATGCGCTGGGAAAATCCCCGTTGCCGATAGAGGTGCGCGCCTGTTCTTGTTTGCTCGTTTGCAAGAGAGATCTGAAACGCAGCCACCAGACGGCGCGGTCTAGCAGAACGCAGACGGCGAGAAAAAAGGTCGCGAGGATCGGCCACATGACCCAGCCGCCCTTGATGAATGTTTCGGTGACGATGTTGGCGAGCACGGTGGAGTTAGTTCAATTTGAAAGTCATGCGAGTGGCAAATGTGTCGTAGCCGCCGGGAGGAAAACTCCATCTCATGACGGTCTGAATCGCCGTCTGGTTGAGCAACGGCCACTGGCATGGATACTTGGCAAGCGCAGCAGTGACACGCCCGCTGGGATTTACGCAGAATTCGACGACGACGCTGCCTTCCTGGTGATTGCGGCGGGAGTAAGCCGGAAAATCAGCAGTGGGCATGTGGCCAGCGCCGAAGCGTTGTTTCGCGGATATTCCGCTAGTTTTCCTGCTATTTCCGGGAGCGGTGGAGGTTTTGAGTCGGCCGGGGACGGCTTGAGGCACTGGGGAAAATGACGGCAGATTGGGAATATCCGGCAGGGGGGACTCGCTGGCGATTTCCGGCAGAGCAGGGGGTGCGGGCAGGGTTTCGGTGGACGTTGGAGCAGGCGCGTCAGGCGGAGGAGCAAGGGATTCCTCGCGGGTTATGACCTCCGGACTGACGTCGAGCAGTGTCAATTTTTCCGGCTCGTCTCGCCTCAGAATAGGCCGCCAACCGGGCAAAAGCCCTCCCACGGTGCCGAAGCCGACGACACTCAGCCAAGCGGCGAGCGTGCCGATATTCAGCGCGTGGAAGAAGGATTTCATGAGCGGGAGGTGCGAAAAACTAGGGACGTCAGCCAGCGCTGACAACGCTGGAAACGAACGGCGGGCCGGGCTTCTTAGGCACGGCGAAAAATTTGGCATCCGCGATGGACGTTTGGCCGGAGATGGGCAACATCCGCGCCGCTTCATGTCTGCTCTCCTCTCCGCCAACGAAATCCGCCTGACTTACGGTTATCAAACGCTGCTCGACGGCGTGACCCTCGCCGTTTCGGCCGGGGAAAAAACCGGCATGGTCGGCCGCAACGGCTGCGGGAAAACCTCGCTGCTGAAAATCCTCACCGGCCAGCAGATGGCGGATTCCGGGGAAATCTCGCTGCGCCGCGCACTCCGCGTCGGGTATCTGCCGCAGGAATTCGAGCTCGATCCAGACCTCAGCGTGCAGGAAAACATCGCATCCGGCGCGGCGGACATCGTCGAGGCGATCCGCCGTTATGAAAATGGCGAGGGCAGCGATGCGGAACTTTCCGACCTGCTGCATTTGATCGATCACGCGGATGGCTGGAACCTCGACGCGCGGATCAAAGCAACTTCCACCGCACTCGGCACGCCGCCGTTAGACGCGACGGTCGGGCCTCTATCCGGTGGTGAAAAACGCCGGGTCGCACTATGCCGCGCGCTCGCCTGCCAGCCGGATTTGTTACTGCTCGACGAGCCGACGAACCATCTCGACGCCGAGTCCATCCGCTGGCTGGAGGACTATTTAAAAGGATTTCCCGGTGCTGTTATTTTCGTGACGCATGATCGCTACTTCCTCGATGTGATCGCCACGCGGATCATCGAAATCGACCAAGGCCGCGCGTTTTCGCATCCGGGAAATTACACGGCGTTTCTCGAATCGAAGGCGATCCGCCAGCAAATCGCTGGCCAGACTGAGCGCCGCCGCCAGCGGTTTCTGCGAGAGGAACTCGAATGGGTTAGATCCGGTGTCAAGGCGCGCGGCACTAAGCAGCGCACGCGTCTCGACAAATATTACGAAATCGAAGGCCTCGAAGCGCCGCCCGAAGAGCGCGAGATGGACCTGCTCATCCCACCGGCTCCGGACTTGGGGAACATCGTCGTCGAGCTGGAAGGCGCAGGCGTGAACGTCGGCTCCGAAGCCTCGCCGCGGTGGTTGTTCCGAAATCTAACCTACAAGCTGCGCCCGGGCCAATGCACCGGTATCGTCGGCAGAAACGGCGTGGGAAAAACGACCTTGCTGAAACTCTGTCTCGGCCAGATCGAGCCGACCGAAGGAGCCGCCGTCACCGGCAAGCGGGTGAAGGTAAACTACATCGACCAGACGCGGATGGTGCTCGATGGCACGGGCTCGCTGCTGGATGAAATTTCCGACGGCAACGAAAAGCTGATGTTCGGCAACCAACCACTCGGTGCGCGGAACTACCTCCGGCGTTTCCTCTTCGACGATAAGCGCATCAATGAGCGAGTCGATCTTCTATCAGGCGGTGAACGCGCGCGGCTGATGTTGGCGAAGGTCTTGAAAAACGGCGGCAATCTAATCGTGCTCGACGAGCCGACTAACGACCTCGACCTACCCTCGCTGCGGATGTTAGAAGAGGCGCTCGCAGCGTTCGATGGCTCAGTGATCGTGGTTTCCCATGATCGCTATTTCCTCGACCGGATCTGCGATCAGATCATTGCCTTCGAAGACGGTGGAGTGAACGTGCAGGAGGGAAATTATTCTTACTATTTAGAAAAACGCCAGGCCCGCGAAGCTGCCGAACGCATCCAGGCGCAAGCCGCTGCAAGAGAGGCCGCGGCCCGTTATAAATCCGCTGCGGCGGCTCCGAAGGCGAAGCATGGACGCAAGCTCAGCTTCAAGGAGAAGAGCGAACTCGAAGGCATGGAAACCGCGATTCTGGAAGTGGAGCAGGAGGCCGAGGCGATCGAAGCACTGCTGCATGATCCGGAATTCCAAGCAAAGCGATTTGCTGAAATTCCCGAAATGGCAGCAAAGCTCGATGCCGTGAAGGCAAGAGCTGCCGCACTTTACACGCGCTGGGAAGAGCTGGAAGCAATCCGCGCGGAGGCGGAGTAGCTGGTGCACATCAGAATTTGTAAATTCCCCGCGCTGGGCGGTGGCAAGTGAATGGGGAGCACACGCGCCCTCGCGTGTGTTCCTCGGCGCCCTCGCCGATGACTGCGTGGCAACAGGACCTGCATCGCATCACCAGAAACCGATACCTAATGGTCCGTAAACCTTAGTTTGGCGGATGACAGTGACTGAACGTAGTTGCGGCGTCTCGCAGCAACGCCCCTGAAGAAGAATCGTTGCGGCGAGACGCCGCAACCACGTTTACGCCCACTATCCACCCATGTAAATTTTACCCGACACTAGTGGCCACTCCCGCCCATTTCCGGCGAGGGCGCCAGAAATTGCAAGCGAGGGCGCTTACGCTCCCCCAGTGCTGCGCACTTCATTAACGCCAAGATCCACAAATCCTGATAAGCGACAGTATAACTAAGTTTACGCTCCGCGCATCAGCGAGATTTCCGCTAGGGAAATCAGCGCTTTGAAAAGATCCTCGCGCGGGGCGGTCTTCAGGTCCGCAACGGTGACGGCACGGTCCAGTGTGAACTTCCCGGAACGCGTGCGGCGGAGGGCGCTGAGGTGCGCGCCGCAGCCGAGTTTCTCGCCGATGTCATTCGCGTAGGTGCGGACGTAGAAGCCTTTCGAGCAATTCACGATGAAGTCCACCTCCGGCAGCTCGACGCGTGTCACTTCGTAGCCGGTGATGTGAACCTTGCGCGGCTCGCGGACAATTTCGATGCCTTTTCTAGCAAGTTTATAAAGCGGCACGCCGTCCTTCTTGATCGCGGAAACCATCGGCGGAATCTGTTCGAAATCACCCATGAAGCCATCGAAGGCTGCGGTGACTTGCTCTTTAGATAGATCGGGGACGTCCTTGGTCACCAGCGTCTCGCCCTGGCGGTCCTGCGTGCTGGTCGTGTAGCCGAGCGTCAGGGTGCCGACGTATTGTTTGTCCTCGCTCATCAGCAGATCCTGGATCTTCGTCGCGCGGCCGATGACGAGCATCAGGAGGCCGGTAGCCATCGGATCGAGCGTGCCGCAGTGGCCGATTTTCTTGGTGTTCAGCGCACGGCGGGCGATGGCGACGACATCGTGCGAGGTCATGTCCTCGGCTTTGTCGATTAGAAGAACGCCGCTCGGGCCGTCAAAATCCTTGGGATTGTCTCTCATAAAAGTGGTTTTAAAATTAAAGTCCCGCAGCATCGATGCGGCGGCGGATGGCGGTGAGCACGAGTGGCTTCGCGTCCTTCATCGGTCCCTTCATACGGATGCCGGCGGCCAGCGCGTGGCCGCCACCGCCGAATTCCGTGGCGATCTCGCACACATTGAAACGCCGGTCCTTCGAGCGCATGGAAACGCGGATTTTTCCGTCAGGCAGTTCTTCGAAAAACACCGCCACCTGCACGCCGCGGATGGCGCGGATGATGTCGATGAGGCCCTCGCTGTCGTCCGGTGTTAGAGCGAGGTCGATGCGCAGTTGGTCACGCATTTCCCAGCTTGCGACCAGTCCATCGTCCGAGCGCTCCAGTGTGTTGAGCAGCGCGCGCATCAGCTCGACGCGGCGGTAAGGGTGGTTGTCGTAAGTTTGCGAATTGATCGTGCCGACGTCCAACCCGCGCCGAATGAGGTCGGCTGCTAGATCGTAGGTGACCGCCGTGGTGGATGGGTATTGGAAGGAGCCGGTATCGGTCGAAACAGCGACGTAGATCGCATCGCGGCTTTCGGCGGGCATCGGCAGGCCGAGTGCGATGATGAGTTGATAGAGAATTTGTCCGGTCGCCGGGCTGGTGGAATCGATCAGGTTCAGGTCGCCGTATTTCGGGTTGGAAATGTGGTGATCGATGTTGAGCCAGATTTTTGCATTAGAGGCGGCGTTGAGCGCCTTCTCGCCGAGGCGCGGCTTGGTGGCGGTGTCGAGGGCGATGGCCACCTCCACGTCGAGCGGATCGGCGGGCGGGGTTTCGATTTTCTCGGATCCGGCCATGAAGGCGAGATTTTCCGGCAGGCCGTCCTCATTGATGAGGCGCACGCTTTTTCCTGCTGCCATCAGCGCGTAGCCGAGAGCAAGCTGCGATCCGATCGCATCGCCATCCGGGCGGACGTGGCTGAGCAGGACGAACGACTGGTGATTGCGCAGCACTTCGCCGATTTGGTCGAAGCTGGCATTTTCGGGTGTGAGTGATTCGCTCATGGGCTAGAACCGCGATGCGGGGCGCGGATTCTTTCCGTGCGGGTATTTCGTGCAAGGATAAACCTGAGAGTGGGGCGAACGCCAAGAAAAAGCACCTGCGGCGGATGCCACAGGTGCCTTGGAAATATCGGAAATCTCAGTCTTTCAGGCCGGAGAAGCCTTCGAGGGACTTCGGTACGATGACCTCGCCGATCGAATGCATCACGCCGTTGCTGGCCATGACGTCAGTGCTGAATACCTTGGTCGAGCCGACTTCGATTTTCGGACCATCCACTTCGATTTTCACCTTTTCGCCATTCATGGTGGTGACCTCGCCATCCTTCAAATCGGACGCAAGGACTTTCCCGGCGACGACGTGATAGAGTAGAAGCGAGCGGAGCTTTTCCTTATTCTGTGGCAGCATTAGCTTGCCGAGTGTGCCGGGGGAAAGCTTGTCGAACGCTTCGTCGGTGGGCGCAAAGATGGTGTAAACGCCTTTTTTATCGGCGAGTGTGACGTCGAGTCCAGAGGCGATGAGTGCCTTTTTCAGCGTGGAAAATGAAACGCTGTCCCCGATGGTGGCCGTGAGAGTGCCCGGTGCGATGACGGCAGGTTTCGCGGGCTCGGTCATTTCGGGTTCGTTCATCTTGGGTTTATCCACCGCGACTTCCTCGGCGTAGGATACGGAACAGGCGGCGAATGACATCAGAAGCGCGAAATGGCTCAGATTTTTGGTTTTCATAATGCGGTTAGGTTGTGTTGATGCTCGCGGAATTGGTGCCGCGAAGCTCATCCCTCACTCTCGCAGTCCGTATGCCTGATCGATTATTCGGGCTTATTATGTTCACAATCAACGGGTTGAAGCATCGCGTCGGAAGCGGAAAACGGTTCGTTTCCGTGCAATCCACCGCTGCCCGAGTGCAAGTTGCACCCCGCCGCCGGCGTGGCGAGGCGAAGGGAAGTGCCGCTCCCCTGTAAGCCGGATTCTGTCCCCCTCTTGCGAGGCTGGACGGCCATTTCTCTCACCCCGCCGAGGCGGAGCGCCCTGCTTGCGCAGAGTGCGACTAATACCCGGAGATTAACGGGCGGGCCGCCCTTCCCCTGTTCTGTCTTGCACCACGCGAGGTTTGCCGTGCCGTCCGGTTACCCGGATTCGCGGTGGGCTCTTACTCCACCATTTCACCCTTGCCTGTGCCCTTGCGGGCCATCGGCGGTATCTTTCTGCTGCACTGTCTGTCCGGGTTTCTCTCGTCGCCCGTCCCTCACTTTCATGAGGCGCGTTGCCCTGTGGTGTCCGGACTTTCCTCACCTCCCGCTTGCGCGGAAACTGCGACCGTCCGGGGAGCGGCGGGCGCACCGTGGGGGAGCCTCGCTCATTTTCCAATCAAAAACACATCCAGAAAAAACCAGACGATCATCGCCAGCCCGATCGCGATTTTAAATCCCATCCCCGCCACCACCCCCACTACCGAGCCGACGCCGGAATAGGCCGCATGGTGAGTCTGCTTTTTCGCGAACGCTACCTCACAAACGAACGCGCCAATCAGCGGCCCTAGCAGCAGTCCGAACGGCAGGAAAAACATGCCGACGATGCTGCCGACCAGCGCGCCGACGGCACCCCAGCGCGTGCCGCCGAACCACTTCGAGCCCGCCGCGCCGCTGAGTGTTTCGAATGTTTGGGAAATCGCCATCAGCAGCCCGAGGATGACAAACGACCACCATTTCAGCCCAGAAGCTTCGCCCAGCATCAGCCGGTGCGCCACTGCCGCGATCAATATAATCAAATGCCCCGGCAGAATCGGCAGCACGCAGCCCACCGCTCCGGCGGCCAGCAGGCAAGCCGTCACAAACCACGCCGCTCCGGTGCCCACGCCGCCCCAGACGGTGCTCGATAGAATCGCCTCCCACATGCGGCATTTCCTACACGCAATCCAACAGACTCGCAATCTATCAGAGCTGGGCGGCGGCGCGGATTTTCGCATTTGATCCGCAGATCACCGTGATTGAGTGACAAGCCCGCGTCCGCAGCGGCAGGATGCGGCCGTTGTATGGAGCGTGAAATTTCCTTTGGAGTTGAGTTGCCGGGTCGTCCGGGTAATCTCCGCCCGTTGCCCCACATGAAGTATTTCACCATCCTCAAAACCGTCACCCTTCTGGCTGCCGTGCTCCCCGCATTTCTTCGCGCCCAGGATGCCGAGAGCGTCATGGTCCTGGAGGCCTACTCCGGAAAAGTCCTCGTCGCTTCGAACGCCTCCGTGAAGCGTCCTATCGCCAGCCTGACAAAAATCGCCACCGGCGCGGTCGCCGTTGATTGGGCCATCGCCACCGGCTCAGACATCGGCGCGGTCACCCTCACCGTGCCGCAAACGATCACCCTCGTGGGTGGCCCGAATCCGATGAACCTCCAGCCGGGTGACCAGCTAAGCCTCCGCGATGCACTCTACTCCGCGCTCCTCGGCTCGGATAACCTCGCCGCACTCACCATCGCCGATCACATCGGCCGCGAGTTGCTCACTCGGCGTGGGAAAACCGGCGAGCCTGTTGGCGAATTCGTCGCGGAAATGAATCGTCTCGCGAAAGCCATCGGGGCCACGCAAACTCGCTACGCCAACCCACACGGCCTTGAGCGTGAGGGCGCGAAGGCCTACTCCACCGCCGCAGACGTCGCCCGCATGTCAATTTACGCCATGCGCAAGAATGCGTTCAATTTCATCGTCCGCCAGTCCGAGCGTCAGGTCAGCGTCACCGGTGCCGCCGGGAAACGCAGCTACCGCGTGAAGAACACCAACGAGTTGATCGGCGAGCCCGGCATTCTCGGAGTGAAAACGGGCACGACAAATGCTGCCGGACCTTGTGTTTCCGTGTGTATGGATCGTGACCCGCTTGTCCGTCAAAAGCCCGATGGCTCGAAAGGAGCCACCCCGCGGCGTTTGGTCGTGGTCGTCCTCAACAACCCGGACCGCTTCAATCGCGCCCGCAGCCTGATCAGACAAGGCTGGGGCGTTTACGATCCTTGGCTGGACTCCGGAGCGCCGGTCCAGGATCGGAACCGGGAAATGATCAGCGTGCCTGACCCACATTGATTCACCCTCCCACCCGCCGCTTTCCAATCCCGCACATCACAGTATTATGAAACGAATCGGAATCTTGAATAGCGGCGGCGATTGCCCCGGTCTGAATGCAGTCATCCACGGCGTCGTTGGCGCAGCGGATCAGCTTGGCTGGGAGGTCATCGGTTTCCGCGACGGTTTCGAAGGATTGCTGCCGCCGGGCGATTATTCCGTCCTCAAGCCGAAGGACACCATTGGCATTCTCAAGCTCGGCGGCACCATTCTCGGCACCACTAACAAAGGCCATTTCGCCGCGAAAGTCGGCAAGGGCGACATCGCCGAAGTCCCGCCGGAAATCGTCGCCAAGGCGAAAAAGACGATGGACCAGTTGGGGATTTCCGCCCTCATCATCGTCGGTGGTGACGGCTCGCTCACCACCGGACTCCAGCTCTACCGCGAAGGCTGGCCGATCATCGGCGTGCCGAAAACCATCGATAACGACCTCAGCGCCACCGCTTTCACCTTCGGCTTCGACAGCGCCGTTTCCACCGTCGTCGATGGGCTGGACCGCCTTCACACCACCGGAGAAAGTCACAAGCGCGTCATGGTCCTCGAAGTCATGGGCCGTCACGCCGGATGGATCGCCCTCTGGGGTGGCATCGCCGGGGGGGCGCACGTCATCCTCCTGCCGGAAATTCCCTTCAGTCTGGAAAAAGTCGCCGAATTCATCAAAACCCGCGACGCCCAAGGGCAGCACAGCACACTCGTCGTCGTCGCCGAGGGTGCGAAGATGCCGGACGGCGAGATTGTCACCAGCCACGCCAACGAAGGCGGTGAAGTCCGCCTCGGCGGCATCGGCGAGCAAGTCTGCATGGCACTCGAAAAAATGACCGGCAAGGACACCCGCGCCTGCGTGCTCGGCCACCTCCAGCGCGGCGGTGCTCCTACTTCGCTCGACCGGATTCTCGGCGTCCGGTTCGGCGTCATGGCCGCAAATCTCGCCGAAGAAGGCGCGTTTGGCCGCATGGTCAGCTATCAATCCTACCACGTCGATTCCGTGCCCATCGAGGAAGCCGTCCACCAACTCCGCCTCGTCCAGCCGGACAGCGAACTCGTCCAGGCCGCCAAAGCCGTGGGCATTTGCTTGGGAGATTGAAGAAGTTGAGAGTTGAGACTTGAGAGTCAGAGGTCAGACTCGCCTTGGTTCATCAACTCTTGTTCTTCACTCCCAACTCTCAACTCTCAACTCTCAACTTCTCCAAATGTCCTCCGATCCACTCCTCCAGCTTCTCCGTCGCAAGGCCCGTTTCACCGATCAGGAACTCGCCGATCTCCTTTCCTCGGACAAGGCCACCGTCGCCGCCCGCGTCGCCGAGTGGGAAAAGGACGGCACCATCCTCGGCTACCACGCCGTGGTGAATCCCGAGTCCTTCGGCGATAACTCCGTTTCCGCCTTCATCGAGGTGAAAGTCACCCCCGAGCGCGGCGGCGGCTTTGATCGCCTCGCCATGCGCATTTCCCGTTTTGATCAGGTGGTTTCCTGTTATCTCGCCAGCGGCGGCTACGATCTAATGGTCGTCGTCGAGGGTGGCGATCTTCGCGAAGTCGCCCGCTTTGTTTCGGAAAAACTCAGTTCTCTCGATGGCGTCATTTCCACCGCCACTCACTTCCGCCTCAAGACCTACAAGGAAAACGGTTTCCTCTTCGAGCGCGAAGTCACCAGCGAGCGCCTGGCAGTCTCTCCGTGAGCGGTAGCAGCATTTCTGCCGGGATGTTCATCACCAGCACGGGCGTGTAATTCTGCTAGGAACGCCGTTGAGCACGATCCTCGGGCGTATCAGCCGCGTGTCCTAGGGATATCAGTCCGTTCCCCGAGCGTGTAGGATCGTTCCCCGGGCATGTCAGACCGTTCCTCGGGCATGTCAGACCGCTCCTCGGTTGTCTCAGACCGTTCCTCGGGCGCGCCACTTCCATCCTCGGGCGTGACAGTCTGATTCCCAGGGCCGCCAGATACTTCCTCGGGCGCACCAGACGGTATCCTCGTTTTGTCAGCATCGTCCTCGGACTTGTCAGACGGCTTCCCGCGCCTATCAGATGGGTTTTCGCATGCGCCGGATCCCTCTCTGGTAGAGGCAGTGCCCGGAATTCACTCGCATAACTTATAGAAAATCAGTCACTTGGGCGCATACTGCGGATTCGGGCGATTCTTTAACAGGTTTTCCCTAGCGTAAATACTCCCGCTGTGATAGATGCTGCATCGCCTTGATAGATAAGGCTAACTAAAACAATACCTCCCCGAACATCATGACAAAAAGACAACAACACGAAGCCCTCTCATTCCTCCACGCCAATGAATTCACCACCACCTTGCTGGCGGATTTTACCCATCAGCCTCCCAATAAGGTGGATCTGAAATTCACCTCCGCCCGCGAGAAGCTCGCCAAATGCATCACAGACCTCGGTGGCCAGGCCGCCATTCAAGCCGGCGGCGCCTACGGTGAAGAAACCGGCAAGCAGGGCATGCTTCGTTCAGATCTTGAGGAGGAAATCGCCGATATCAATGCCACCGCCATCTCCATCGCCGAGGAAACCGAAAACCCCGCCATGATGGAGCGCTTCCGCATTCCCCACGGCGTCAGCGACTCCAAGCTCGCCGCCAGCGCCCGCGCCATGGCCGCCGCCATTCGCGAGCTCAGCCTCAACGACGAGTTCGAAGCCCACGGCCATCCTGCCGATACCGCCACCGATCTCGAAGACATGGCGGATGAATTTGATGGCAGCGAGGGCGACCAAGGCACCGCACTATCCACCCGCACCGGCACCACCGCCTCGATCCCGGAAACCCTCCGCAGCGGAAAAGCCGCCGTCAAAACCCTCAACGCCATCTTCCGCCGCATTTATAAACGCAATATCCAGGTCCTCACCGCCTGGAAAACGGCCAGCCACGTCCAGCGCGCCCCACGCCCTGCGAAAACTCCCACCCCTGTAGTGAATCCTGCGTGATTCGTTCAATGATCCAGCCATCCGATAACGGATGGCCGGGTTTCAGGATAGGTGGATGCAAGCCTACCGATCAAATGGCTTTTCGAGCCCATCACATACCCTCTCAGACTATCGAATGACCGCCCTTGAGCCAGTCCGGAAGCGCCAGCGGATTTATTTCTCCAGAGGCTACTGGTGGCTATTCGATCCTAGTCGAGACAGCAACCTACAGCTAGACTCGAAAATCGTGCAATGCGGCTGGAATGTCGGTAGATTGTGCCAAAGCCTTGGCATTGGGAAACGTACCTTCACGCGTTTGATAGAGGAGAGTTTGGGTATCAGCAGCAAGCGCTGGCTCCGGGAAATCAGGATCATCAGCGCCTGCCATCTCCTGCGGGAGGAAGGTAAAATTGAGGGAGTAGCCGAGACACTTGGCTTCCCACACGCCTCCGACTTCACTCGTGAATTCAAGAAATTAGTCGGTGTCTCACCCTCTCGCTATGCCACACTGGAATATTCCAGATCAACGGGATATCGAAATGTCGGCTAGGCCCCGAGAAACCGTCTCGCGTCCAATCGCTGTCTGAAAAATCGGCAAGGGAGCGCGTTCATTCTGAACGCTGGGTCCAGCGGACATCCTGTCCGCCGTTACGGTCACGGCCAGCACAATGTCGGCCCGACTCTGCCGGAAAATTGCAACACTCCGAATTTTTTAACCCGCCCTCTCAGGGCCTTCCGAAGGCAATCTCATTTTGTCACTTTATCCCTAGTCATTTTTGTAGCGCCATCGAGATGATTTCTATTTCTTGTCTACGGATAAATTGAAATAACACCTGTGTGGCGATGCCACCGCATCGAATCAAACGGGATCATCCGCAACATTCTCCCCATGAATACCTCCCACAAGTCCTCACAACGGCAGATGCTTCTCGGCATCACGCTGAGTGTCTTGGCTGTGGCGCTCGTCTTCTGGAAAATCAATGCCGCAAGGCCCGGTCAACCCATCGCCGCAAATCCAGGTTCCGCCCCAGCGGCAGTGGGAAAGCATTTCAATTTGTCTGGTGCAATTCAATTTGTCTGGGATCTTGAAATGAGTTTTCCTGACCCTGAGCGGCTCGGCAAAATTTCGCTTAGAGACCACTGGATTCTCAATTTTTCCTCCGACAGGCAGAAATGTCACCGACTCACACGAAATCATGTCCCTCATTGCTCGCCCGAGATCTGAAGCGCTAGGGGCACAGGATGCAGCGGTTGCTGGGTTTTCGGAGGTGAATTTACGAACAATTCCACGCTATCCTTTTAGCACAGAGCGTACAGAGCATAGCGGGCAATATCAGCGGCAGATTCAGAAAACTCATTACTTCTATGAAACGCTTATCGATAAAATGAAGTTGCAATACAATAGCTGAACCGAAGAACAAACCAATGAACAATAAGGCTAAATATTTGGTGACTATAGGTAGCTTGTTATTAATCATAATATTCATAATAAATATTATGAACGGCAAAAATTTTATGCGGCAGGCCAGCTCAAATAAAATAAAAGTCACTCATCCTAACACTAATAGAATAGAAGTATTATCTGATGAGACACCCGAGATCATCCAACCCTATGCAAAGACGAAACTATTAGGACTCAAAGACCCAAGATGGAAAAAATATAATGAGGAATACGCAAAAGACCGAACCTATGAGTGGAAAACTCCGATTGAGTTTTTCGGTAAAGTCATTGATGAAAACAATAAACCCGTCGCCAATGCCGCGGTTGAAGCACAATGGGTTGGACTAGAAGAAACTAGAGATGGTGTAGGTAAGAAGAAGCTAAGTTCAGACATTAATGGTAAGATCACGATTACAGGTCTTAAAGGAAAATGCATGTCAGTTCGTGTATCCAAAAAAGGCTATTTCACGAGTCATAAAATTCCTAATAATGATTTTGAATACGCGGGATTTTGGGAACCGAATTTCATTGAGCCAGACCGCGAAAATCCTGTGATTTTTCATTTAATTAAAAGAGTGCCGAGGGAGTCTGTCAAAGTAATTGGATACCGAGTCTTTGAACTACCATCAACGATTATGTATATTGACTTACTCAGCCAAAATGGATTTTCACCAAGCCAAGGCGACTTCACGATCAAAGTTTCTCGAGAGTCTCTCCCCGGAAATGCAAATATTTTCAATGGTTCGATTGATGTCCGAAGTATAGGTTCCGCAGAATTTAGTGAAAGCGATGAAGAACTGATGATGAGTGCACCAGACAATGGCTATGTGAAAAGCATTACAAAAACTTTCCGGAACAACAACGGAAGCACGGATGAAATACTAAGATTTTACATCAGAAATTCTGAGCGAAAATTTTATGCGAAAGTAGAGTTAAAATTTGTCTTACTATATCCCAAAAATAATCAGCAGACTATTTGCACTTCAATCAATTCAGTTGTTAATCAAAATAACTCACCAGTTGTGGCTTGGGGAGATGAGCAATAACATAAATGATTTTTCTCGAGAGACTCTCTGATTCCACCTGCAATCTGCGACGGGGTCATGCGACGGGGGCAGTCCTAGATTATTCAAATTGAAATCACGATTGTTTCATTATCGGCACATGGCAGCTAGACGAAATCAGAATGTTCAATTCATGCGACGGGGTCAGTCCTAGATTATTCAAATTGAAATCACGATTTTTTCATTATCGGCACATGCGACGGGGTCAGTCCTAGATTATTCAAATTGAAATCACGATTTTTTCATTATCGGCACATGGCAGCTAGACGAAATCAGAATGTTCAATTCAAGAATTTAATAAATCTAGGACTGACCCCGTCACCAGCTAGACGAAATCAGAATGTTCAATTCAAGAATTTAATAAATCTAGGACTGACCCCGTCACCACGGATTCAAAAACCAGACCACGGCCTGGACTTATAACCTGCGCGGCCAACTCCTCACCAAGGCCTACCCGAATAGCGACACCCACACCTACACCTACGATGCACTCGGCCGGGTTGCCACCTATGCCACTCCTAAAAACGAGACCTGCACCTACAGCTACGATCTGCGCGACCGCCAGACCCTCGCCGATTGGAACACCATCACCCCGGACACCGCGAAAACTTATTGGGCGGACGGCCTGCTAAAATCCATCGACAACGGCGTTTCGAAAAGTGACTATGCCTACAACAACCGCAACGAATTGACCTCGGAAATTCAAACCCTCGCTGGACGCCCGGCCCGCACCGTCAGCTACAGGTACGATGCAGACGGCCTGCGCGGCGGCGTCACCTATCCGAGTACCAAGACGGTGGCCATGGCATGGACCTCGCGGTTCCAGCTCCAGTCCGTCTCTACCGACGGTCCGCCACCGCTCGCTATCTATACCTATGACAAGGCCGGCAGAAACACCGCCACCGCCCACGAGAATGGAATCGTCGAAAGCAAAAGCTATAATGCGGCGGGAGAGCTGCTTTCCAATCTCCACCTGCTAGGCACCAGCACCGTGGATGGTCACAACTACACGCTGGACAGCACCGGACGCCGGACCGGAGAAACCTTCTCCGATGGCACCACCCCGACCCGCAGCTACGGTTACGATGCTGCTAGCCAAGTCATCAGCGCGGATTATGGAAGTTCCCTCACGGATGCCTACGCCTACGATGCCATGGGGAACCGCACCACCGCCAGCGTCGCCAGCCTCGGCGGCACCACCACGAATTACACCACCAACAACGCCAACCAATACACCACCATCACCGGCCTGACTCCCATCAGCCACGATGCGAACGGCAACTTGTTGCAACAAAACAACGTCACCTACACCTGGGACAGCGAAAACCGCCTCCTGAGCGTCACACCGAACACGCCCTCTCTCGGTGACAAATCCCTCGTCCACACCTACGACGGCCAACACCGCCGTGTCACCCGCGCCATCCGCCAATGGACCACCAGCGGCTGGCAGAACACCGAAACCACCCAGTTTGTTTATGACGGCTGGAACGTGGTAGAGGAATACGCCCTCAATCCAGTGAATAGCGTTCTCTCCCGCACCCTCACTTGGGGACAAGATTTGGGTGGCGCGAAAAATCTGCAAGGTGCAGGCGGAGTGGGTGGTCTGCTACTCACCGAAGAAATCAGCGGGACGACCACCACCGCCTATCACTTCCATTATGATGGCAATGGCAACGTGACTCAGATCACCGACCTATCCGGAGCAACCGCCGCCAGTTACCGTTATGACGCTTTTGGAAACACCCTCGTTGCTACCGGCACGTATGCCACCCAAAACCGCTACCGCTTCAGCACCAAGCCGCTTGATGGTGAAGTGACTAACGCGCCGCTTTATTACTACGGTTACAGATACTACGACCCAGTCACCGGGAGGTGGCCATCCAGGGATCCGATTGAGGAAGAGGGTGGATTGAACTTGTATGGGTTCGTTGGGAATGATTCTATCAACGACACCGATTTGCTTGGTCATGAATGCCTTTGGCAATGCAGGGGCAAGCTAATCGCAGAAATATTACCTAACGATAAAGATTACCCATATAAACCAAAGAATCCAAAGTATGGACGAAAAGTTTGCAAATACAAAGTATATGATTGCTCGTCTTGTGGCTGTAAAAATGGTGAAGTTCCCTACAAGGACGGCGAAACAACTAACAAAAATGTTCCAGCAGGTCAAAAATGTGACGATTCAGAATCATGGAGTAATTTAGCTTAGGATAAATCTACATAAATGAGCCGAAAGTAGAATGCTTTTCAGTCATATTACTAGGCTTCAGTGAAGGCAATCTTAATAAATTTTGACTTTATTTCGACTAAAACAATGAAATATATTAAGTTGAATTTTGTGATTTTAATTATTCTTGGCATTAATGGATGCTATGAGAAAGACAACTTATCTAAAGAAACACAAATTGATTGTCAATATGTGGTCAACGGAAAGATCGTAAATTGTCAAAGTAAAAGCAATTTTGTAAGATTAGACTTTTTAGCTAACGCATCTAATTTAGATATTAACATAAATCAGGCCGTTGTTCCTTTCAATAAAGTTCTCGACGTTAATAGCAATGCTGAAGGAAGTCTCAATATAAACAAAGAAGAATGGTGTGACTATCATATATACTCAGGTGCTGTCATTAATTTTTATAGAAATAGCCGTATTAAAAGTAAATAGTGACAGTTTAGCTGATTTTGCTCACGATCTATCCAGAAAAATTTGTATGAATAGGGTCAGTAAATGGGGTCAGATTACACGGATTCACATTTATATTGGTAAATGGGGTCAGGAAATGTCGTGGGGTCTGTCGTGGGGTCATGAAACACACCAATGACAACAAGACAGGCTTTATATCAAAATCAGCTTGCATCCACCAATTACCCGAAGATCGTGGCTCCGCACCACCAAACATCCCGGCGTGCTGATCACGCGTTCTGCTAGCCTGCGGTGAATAGGGTCAGGCCTCTCGGATTAACATGTTAGACCTATCTGCTTCTGCGCCACCGGCGAAAATCCCTCCCCGAAGAATCTCGCTCCGCACCACCAAACATCCCGGCGTGCTGATCACGTGTGAAGCGCACTTGGACCCAGGCCCTAGCCCGTCTTGCAAAAATCTATGCCACCTCATGAGACCGATTTTGGACACCGTTGTAAGCGATCCAGTGGGACAGGCGAAATGAATTTCGCGGTCCGTCAGAGTGGGTTTCCGAAACAGGTCTTGGCGTTCTCTCGGGTGAGCGTGGCGAGGGCATCGGGAGTTATTTCTAGGGCTGCTGCTAGAGCATTCCCGATGGAGGAGAGATTGGCTGGGTGGTTTTGATTTTCTGGCAGGGGATGGGTGATGAATTCCGTTGGAGGGAGCATGTCTGGCGCATCGGTTTCCAGCAGAATCCGGTCGGGCGGGAGCTGGCGGAAGACTTCGATCAGGGCGGATTTGCGCGGATGGAGGAAGTGGCCGGAGAAGGAAAAATACGCTCCGAGTGGGATCAGGCGGCGGGCGGTTTCGATGGAACCACCGAAGGAGTGCATGAGAAATCGCGGGGGCGGGGGAGTCTCGGTGAAGACATCGAACAACGCGCCCCAAGCCTTGAGGCAGTGGATGGTAACTGGGCGGCCGAGCTCGTGGGCGAGGCGGAGTTGATCGAGGAAAATGGGGCGTTGGATGTCCAGGGATGGTTCGGAAACCCAAGTGTCCAGCCCGCACTCGCCGATGGAGGCTTGTGGGTGGTTTTCTAGTAAATTGCGGAGTTTTTCCTGCCAGCCGGGACGGGCGGTGTGGGCGTGCCACGGATGGATGCCGAAGGCGGGGAGGATGAAATCGGAATAGGTGCCTGCCAAATTTTCCACCAACCCCCAGTCGGATTCTCGGGTGGCATTTACGATGCAACGGGTGATGCCTAAGCGTTTCATCGCCGCGACAACTGGTCCTGAATCTCCCAGTCGTGGGTCTTGGAGATGATTGTGGGAGTCGGTCCAGTGGAGCATGAGATTCTTAGTGAAACTGCGCTGGAGGAGGGGCGGGAGCAACTGCGAATAGCGGGCAAAGGCCAATCCAATTTACTCAATCAGATGGTGGTCGTGTATGAAGTGATTTGATTGAATCGTATTTGCGACGCGACAATCCGACTTTGTGCTGTCGCACCCTAAAACTCATTTTGCCCTTCGCATGGATCCGAAACCAAGTCGTCTATCGTTTATTCCTCTCACTCTTGGAGTGATTTTGGCCGGACTCTCCGGCGTTAGTGCTTCTGAAACGGAGGTGCGATACCTATCCGGGCGAGGTCCAAAAGATGCGGTGTCATGGGAGTTTTCCGTCACTAAAGGCCGCAGGGCGGGTGAGCGGACGACTATTCCCGTGCCATCAAATTGGGAGCAGCAAGGTTTCGGTTCTTATGACTACGGGCAAAGTGCCGTAGCCAAGGCGGATGAGCACGGGCTCTATCAAGTGAAGTTTTCCGTGCCGGAGGAATGGCAAGGGCGGCGTATCCGGATTGTTTTCGACGGGGTAATGACGGACGCCGAGGTGAAGGTGAATGGCAAGTCCGCTGGGCCGGTGCATCAGGGTGGATTCTATCGATTTAGATACGAAATCACCAATCTGCTGAAGCCGGGGCAGGAAAATCTGCTCGAGGTGGATGTCTCGAAAGTTTCGGCAGATGCAGAAACGGAGCGAGCCGAACGCGCTGGTGACTACTGGGTGTTTGGCGGAATTTTCCGTCCGGTTTTCCTAGAATCCGTGCCTGCCCAATCCATCGAACAAGTCGCTGTGAAGGCAGCGGCGGATGGAAATTTCACGGCAGATCTAGGTTTCGGAGACGTGCGCGATGCTGATCGGGTGGATGCGCAAATTCTGGCAGACGATGGGAAGCCGGTGGGTGAACGGTTTTTCGCGGAGGTTCCCGGTGGTGGATGTAGCCGGATGCGGTTAGAGACGAAAATCAACAGCCCACGACTATGGACTGCCGAGACTCCGAATCTGTATTCCGTGCGTTTCACTTTGTCGAAAAGTGGGCAGGAAATTCACACGGTAACCCAGAAATTCGGCTTCCGCACGATCGAGGTGCGGAAGGGCGAAGGGATGTTTCTCAATGGTAAACGGATACGGCTCAAGGGCGTATGCCGCCACAGTTTCCGGCCTGAGACGGGGCGGGCGCTGGACGCGGCGGATTGTGAAGAGGATATCCGTTTGATCAAGTCGATGAACATGAACGCCGTGCGGATGACGCACTACCCGCCGGATGTTAGGTTTCTGGAGCTGTGCGACGAGCAGGGACTCTACGTGCTCGATGAACTCAGCGGCTGGCAGCATGCGCATGATACGGAAGTCGGTCGCAAGTTAGTTCGGGAAATGGTGGCGCGAGATGTGAATCATCCGAGCATCCTGTTTTGGGACAATGGAAACGAGGGTGGCTGGAACCGGGAACTGGATGGTGAGTATGCATTGTATGATCCGCAGAACCGCACGGTGCTGCATCCTTGGGAGGCCTTCAATGGCGTGGATACGAAGCACTATCCGTCATTTGCTGATCTGACAAAACGCCTTGCCGGACCGAATCTCGTGATGCCCACGGAGATGATCCACGGGCTCTACGACGGTGGCGCTGGCGCGGGATTGGAGGATTATTGGAATGCGATTTCCCATTCCCCCTTCGGCGCGGGCGGATTCATCTGGGTGCTCGCTGATGAAGGAATCAAGCGCACAGATCAGAACGGGCGGATCGATGTTTACAGCACCTACGCGCCGGATGGAATTGTGGGGCCGCATCATGAAAAAGAGGGGAGCTATTTCACCGTGCGCGATCTTTTCTCACCGGTGCAGATTGATGCGCCCGTGCTCGATAGTAAATTCACGGGAAAACTGACTGTTCACAACCGCTACGACTTCGCATCGCTAACAGGCTGTGAATTTAACTGGCAACTGAAACTCTTTCCATCTGTCACCGGAAACGGTGCCGAGGGGGTGATGGCGAAGGGTGCCGCCATCGCACCAGCCACGCAGCCGGGCGAAAGTGGCGAGTTAAATCTATCCCTTCCGGCGGACTGGCTGGACGCCGATGCGCTGGAGCTCACCGCTGTCGATGCCCGTGGGCAGGATCTGTGGACTTGGACGTGGCCGACTTCTTCTCTCGGAAAACGAATGGCTGCGCCGGTTTCACCGAAAACGAGCAGCGTGCCTGAAGTGAAGGCGGCTGGCGATGCGATCGTGTTGCATGCCGGAGATGTGACTGCGGGCTTCGATGCGAAGACCGGTATGCTCCGATCTCTGCGCCGTGGTGATCAGGTTTCCTCGCTAACGAATGGCCCACATCTGGTTTTCGCCCGCCCTGCGGTAGGCGAAATCCCCTGGGCAGATGCGGAATTGAGCACACCCGCGGCTCTTGGTGGCCCCCGCATTTGGAAACTGGAGTCACCGCGAATGCTGAATGTTTTCGAAATCGAACTGGAATCTCCCGCGAATGTAAATTGGGCCGGATTTAAGCTGGAAATTTCTCTGGACGGGAATGTTTGGAAAACTCTCTACGATGCAACCCGCCGGACCAAAGACGGAAATGTTTATGAATTCCCGCCTCAAAGGGTGGCTGCCGTGCGGCTATCCGATTTCCGTCAGGTGGACAGTAAGTCTGCTGGGGTGAAGCGCATGCGTTTTGCCTATCAGGCTGATCGGTTTCCTTCCGATGACGTTGGGAACAAAGTGAGTAGCGGAAATGAAGCTGATGGCTCCGCTTGGCTGGAAAGCACGGGTGATGATGGCTCGCTCGG
The DNA here is from genome assembly GCA_038237425.1 of Verrucomicrobiales bacterium. Classification (GTDB taxonomy): domain Bacteria; phylum Verrucomicrobiota; class Verrucomicrobiia; order Verrucomicrobiales; family Akkermansiaceae; genus Luteolibacter. The sequence goes on along the minus strand of JBBRYQ010000008.1, from coordinate 13,601 downwards.
GTTCCGCTGGACGCTGTCTTCGAGTGGCGATCTGCGGTTGGACTATCATTATTCGCTCAGTGGCGATTTCACCTATCACGGCATCACGTTCGATCATCCTGAAGAAAAATTCAAATCCATGCGCTGGCTCGGCGGCGGGCCGTTCAGGGTCTGGCAGAACCGCCTGCGTGGCAGCTCGCTGGGGGTGCATGAGATTGTCCGAAACGACATCCAGCCTGGCGAGAATTGGGGATTTCCCGAGTTCCAAGGTTGCTTCGCGGGCGTTCGCTGGGCGCGTTTCGAAACTGCTTCCGGGCTCTTGTCTGTGAGAAGCTCAAGTCCGGACACATATCTTCGCATCGGCACTCCGCGCATCAGCCATCCGTTGACGACGGTGGCGTTTCCGGCAGGAGATCTATCATTCCTCGGTGCGATTCCGGCGATCGGATCGAAGTTTCTCACACCTGAGAAAACCGGTCCATCCAGCCAACCGGCGAAGGTCGCGGGCAAGCAATCCGGGTCGCTGGTTTTTCGCTTAGGCGACTGATGGGTGATGCGGGAAGTCAGTGGAGGCCGCGGGGGGCGAGTTTTTTTGGGGCGTCGAAGGTGACATCAGTGATGGAAATCCGGCGGCCGTCTTTGTTAGGATCGCAGGTGGCAACCTGCATTTTCCGCAGGGTCCAGACGTTGTCGGCGACTTTCATGACATCCTCGACTTGGAATTCCTTCACCTTGCCGCCGTTTTTGTCGTGTCCGGTGATTTTCATGAAGGCTCCAAATTTGGTGTGGACCCAGACATAGACGACTTCATATTTGCCGGAACTGCCTTTCGGTTTGTCGATACGGAGTTTATAACAAGGCTGGCCGCCGACTTCCTCGTTGCCTTCGAATTTCGGATTCGGCCAGTAGAAGAAGCGGAGGGCGAGATCCTCGTAGGTGAGATCGGTGCCGGCGATGGGCTGGGTGATTTTTCCGGCAGGGAAGTCTTGCGTCTTGCCGTCGATCATCTCGAATAGGTCGTATTTCTCATCGGAAAGCCGCATATGGAAAATGCGCCAGGTGTTGTTTTCGTTGAACTGGAACTGGATGTTCTTACCGTCGAGGAAGAGGGCGATGGGGCTTTTTTTGCCATCTTTGGAGAGGTTGCCCTTGAGCGGTTCGGTCTTGTCGAGCTGAGTGAGGGTGGCGGAAATGCGGGCTCCTTGGAGGATGGCGTTGGCGTCGGGCTGTTGGGCGTGGGCGCTGGAAACGAGTGAGGCGACGAGGATGACTGATTTGAAATTCATGGGGTGAGGATGGTGGAATCGGCGGATTGGACAAGCTTTGCGGAGATTTCCTTCAAAAAAGCGTCGGAGCTCGCGGTTAATTTTTAAAATCCGTTTTTTTGGGGCTTGATGATCCGGCGGCGGGCGAATTGGATGGGCACAACGCAAGAGTCGTTCCCGCCCCCATGAGTCTCAGAAAGCAGCTAACAGACATTCTCCCCACCCTTCTCCCGGGTAATCCTGCGGATTCGATCAAAGGAACCGAGTTGATACGCCTGACGCGCCTGCAACTGACTGGGAATTACTCGGATGCGTCGCTGCGCTATCATTTCTCCATCATGTCCTGCGATCCAGCCTCGCCGATCGCGAAGGTGGAAAAGGGCCAGGGCTACTATCGGCGGAGTGCGCCGTTGCCCGCTCTATCAGGTGCGCAGGAACTGATGGCACTCACGCAAGGCCGTCTCGATGATCTCACGAACGCGGACCCGGAAACTGTGGACAGTACGATGCTGCGGATCCGCAAGTTCCGCGCGGTGGTGACACGTTATTTCGAAATCAACGGCCGTTTTCCCTTCGCTTTCCGTCAGGCTTTCGGCAAGGACTCGCCGATCAGCAACCTGTGGAAGTATCCCGAACTGGTGTTGGTCGATTGGGAAACCGGCGGCTCGCCCGACGAGGAGATGTCGCTGGATGAAACGATGCTCGCCTTCAAGCAGCGGTTGGGGATCGCCCCGTTTCGCCTGCACGCGGCGCGGTTGCGGATCCAGCCGTCGCTTCAGACCTATCGGGAGGATTTTTTCCAGACGCTCGCTGTTTCCATGTGGGCGCAGGGCGGGGAGCTGATCTACGCCGCACCCATCGAGGATGAGGCGCTGGCGGATGGTCTCCGCCGCCTGAGCGCGACGTTTGGAGTGGGCGTGACTTCGTTCGGTCTGACAGCGGAAGTCTTGGAAGAACTGCCGCGTCCTGCGAACATTTTGAACGCTCATCCGCGCGAAACGGAGGCGATCATGGCGAAACTGGATTTCAACCGCATCGCCGCGCCGCAGTCCCGCCCGCATTTGGATTGGACGGCGCTCACCTCGATGCGCAACGAATCCGAAGAGGCCGAAAAACTCGTGCTGTGGCTGACGCGCTGCATCGACGGCCGCCGCGCTGAGGGCTTCAAGGAGGATTGATTCTTTCGCGTGAGCTGGACATTTCAAAGCGTGGCCATCGTCGGGTCCGGGGCGATCGGGCTCTACTACGGCAGCCGACTCGCGGCGGCGGGTGAGGACGTGAAATTTCTGATGCGCTCAGATTTCGAAGCGATTTCGAAAAACGGGCTGAAGGTCCAGAGCATCCACGGCGATTTCGAACTAACGGACGTCCAAACATTCCAGACGGCGGAGGAAATCGGCCCTGTGGATTTAGTGATTGTAGCATGGAAGGCAACGGCGAACGATCAACTCGCCAAGGTGCTGCCGCCGCTACTGCACGAAAGAACGCAGGTGCTTACGCTGCAGAACGGATTGGGAAACTGCGAGGGCATCGCAGAAATCGCCGGGCCGCAGAACGTGCTAGGCGGCTTGTGTTTCGTCTGCATCAACCGGCTTTCACCCGGACTTGTCAGCCATTCCGGCGGCGGAAGAATTTCCATCGGCGAGTGGCATGATGGGGAGCCCGGCCGTGCTGAAGAGATCGCAAAACACTTCCAAGTAGCGAAAATCCAAGGATTCGCCGTGGAAAACCTGCGCAAGTCGCAGTGGGAAAAACTCATTTGGAACATTCCTTTCAACGGACTTTCCGTCGCGGAAGGTGGCGTGACCACAGATGTTCTGCTGGGCGAAAACGGCATGGAAAACGAGATCCGCGCGGTGATGACCGAGGTGGTGGCAGCGGCAAGGGCGCAGGGGCTCGACCTTGGAGATGAGCTGATCGAATCGAACATCGCTCGCACCCGGCCGATGGGGCCTTACCGGACGTCGAGCATGATCGATTTTGTGGAAGGCCGCGAGGTGGAGGTGACCCCGATCTGGGAAGAGCCGCTGCGCCGTGCGAAGGCTGCCGGAGTGGCGATGCCGCGCACGGAAGCGCTCCTCGGGCGCATCCGCGAGCGGCTGGAAGAGCGCTAGGATTTTCCGGACACTTCCGGGGAATTCTGCTAGAGTGTGATGAAAGCCCGATAGAATCGCTTGGGGCCTGTGGCCAGCGTGGCGTTGTGTGCGTAGGTCCATGGGCTGGATACCGGCGTGTCCGAGGCGATCGTCTTCCAACTTCCGGGCAGCAGGGTGGTGCTGGTTTGTAGGGTTAGAAGGAAAAACGGCGTGGTCCGGAGGACGAGTGTGACTGCACCGGCGGTGGAGCGTGAAATGGACGTGAAGACGGGAGGCTCCGGCGTTGTCTGATTGCCGCCGACATCACCGTTGAAGGTCACTCCAGCGATCGACGCGAGGGCCTTGCCGTCCATGCTGCTGCTGGTTTTCATTGTAATGGCCTGATCGGCGAGGATGGTCCCTTTGAAGACGGCGAACGTGTCGATCACCGCCGAGGTGCCGACCTGCCAGAAAATATTTCGTGGCAATGCACCACCCGCGAGGATGATGTGGATGTTGCTGCCGACCTGGAGGTCCGCGGCGATTTGGAAAATCCAGACATCGTCCGGGCCGCCGGTGAGGGTGAGGTTCGATCCGGTGATCAGCGCTGTTCCGGTGAATTTATAAAGACCTGCGGCGAGATTCAGGCCACCGAGATTACCTGCTCCCGGATTGAGAAATGGACCGGAAGGAATAGGCGAGCGTCCGGCGGCGTCGTTGAAGGCGATGGTGAGGTCACCCATTGCCTCGGACAACAGGGTAGGGGAAATCACCGCGCCCGCCGGGCCCGCCGCATCCACGGTGTAGATCGTGCCGTTCACCTGAGCTTGGGTCAGATGGATGGCGGATCCTGAGATCGGGCTGGCACCGACGTCGCCATTGATGATGCCGCCGCCGGTGGTGGTAACTGCGGCACCGGCGAGGATGGCGAAATTTCCCGCCGCGCCGAGATAAACCGGCGGTGGTCCAGCTGCGAGCACGGATGCTTGCGGGATGATGAAACCCGCGCCGAGGACCAGAGCCATGAGGCTTCGTCGTACGGATTTTAATTCGGATTTATAAGGGGTGGGGACAGGAATCGAACCTGCCGTAATTGTGTTAGGGTGTATTTTCATCTCAGGGTCACAAGTCCGGGTGAAGGAGCTGGGCGGGAGAACTTGTGCAGCAGATGTGCCGTATCGGCTGAATCGGCCAGGATGGCGGGGGATTGATACCCATCATCGTCGGAATTCGGTGCGCGGCAGGAAGCGACGGAGCGGCGAGTCGGACCGGTCGTTGCATTTCACCGCCGGACCGGGCTTTGCGCATGGCGGCATCAAGTGAGACGCCCGATCCTGAATTCCCACTTGGCCGGACAAAGTCCCTTGTCGGAACCTCCTTTTTCGGCGAGAATACGCTGGAAGAATGAAACGCCTTCTGGAAGGTTTCCTCATTCGCCGCCGGGTTCGAATCCTGGTCATTTCACCCATGTCTTCGTCGCCGCTTCCACCGCCTGCCAAAGCCCCCATTCCCGAAGCCCTCCGGCTTCAGTTGGACGACTTCCGGCGTCATTTATGGCGGGTGAAAATCATGGAGGCTATTGCAGCCGGGTTCATCGGTTTGCTGCTATCATTCCTTCTGGTTTACGGCTTGGACCGGGTTTTTCAAACGCCTGGCATTGTCCGGCTGGCGATCCTGCTGGGAGGGATATCGTTGTTCGCTGTTTTTGCACCTTACTGGTTGCACCGCTGGGTCTGGCAGCAGCGGCGGGAAACTCAGCTCGCAAGGCTGATCGCGAAACGTTATCCGGGTCTGGGAGACCGCTTGCTCGGCGTCATCGAACTCCAAGATCAGCAGGGAAATGCCGATTCGCTTTCACCCCGCCTGCGCGAGGCGGCGATGGAAGCAGTGGCTGCCGAGGCGGGGCGTAGGAAGCTCGACGAAGCGCTGCCGCCGGCAATGCATCGCAAATGGACGCTCACAGCACTGGCTCTATCAGTAGTCGTGGTAGTGGCGTTTTTTCTAACACCAAGAGCGGGGCTCAACGCGCTGCAACGCTGGCTGATGCCACTTTCCTCCACGGAACGCTACACCTTCACCAAGCTCGATCACCCGCCCATCTATCGGGCTGTGGCGTATGGCGAGGCTTTTGAAATCGTCCTGCGTCTCGCGAAGGAATCCGAGCAACGTCCGGCGACGGCGAGTGGCCGATATGGCTTGCAGCCCGAGGTGGGCACACGGTTGGAAAACGGTAGCTATCGTTTCATGTTTCCGGGTCAGCAGGATCCGGGAACGTTGGTCTTCAAGATCGGCGACCTCCGCCATGAAATTCGAGTCGAGCCAGTGCCGCGGCCGAGCATCGATTCTGTTGCTGCTATCGTGACGCCTCCCGCCTATCTGGGCATTCCGGAAAAGACCATCGACCTCAACACGGGCGTGCTTGGCGTGGTGGAGGGTAGCAAGGTGCGTCTTGCTCTAACGACGAATCGCCCGCTCGACAAGGCGACTTTTGGCCCCACTCGCAGGCAGGTGATCGAGGAAGCCAAGGATGCCGCGAAATACGAAGCGGTCGATGGGGCTCTCGAAATTTCCGGCCTCGTCGCGAAGACCCCGGCGATCGAAGTGGGTGCGGTGCCGTTTGAAATTCCCTTCGAGTGGACGGACAAGTTAGGGCTCACCGGTGATAGTGGATTCCGCGTGCGGGTGGACGCGCTGCGCGACGCAGCACCGACCTGTTATCTACAGGGGATCGACCGCCAGAAGGTGATGCTTCCCGAGGAGACCGTCGATTTTGAATTGCTCGCCGAGGATGATTTCGGAGTCAGACAAAGCGGTATCGAGTGGAGCGGTGAATTCACCCGGCCCACCGATGAAAGTCCGGCAAAGGGCGAGATGAAACTCGGCGATGGCTCCGCTGAGCAAGGCCGGATTCTCACGGCCGCGTCGTTTTCTCCGGCAGCATTCGGGATCGCGCCGCAGAAAATCACGCTTCGCGGTTATACCGAAGATTTCTATCCGAACCGGGGCCGCATTTATTCCGAGCCGGTGATTCTTTACGTGCTCACACGTGATGAGCACGCGCAGATGCTCAAGAGCAAGTTTGATAGAAATATCACCGAGTTCGAGGACCTCGCCCGCCGGGAGCTGGAGCTTTTGGACGAGAACCAGCGTTTGGAAAAACTCAACGGCGAGGAGCTTCAGAAGGACGAGAACAAGACCCGCCTCCAAAACCAGGAACAAGCTGAGGCCGAAACGAAGCGCCGGATGGAGGATCTCACCAAGCGCATGGAAGATCTCATGAAGGACGCCGCTCGCAACGGCGACATTGAGAAGAACACGCTCAAGAAAATGGCGGAGTCCCTCAAGTCGATGCAGGAACTCAGCCAGAAGGACGTGCCGAAAGTAAAGGAGAAGCTCGGCGATTCACAAGACCAGGCGAGCACTCAGGAACAATCGAAGAAGGATGTCGCAGAAGCTGTTGAAGAGCAGAAGAAAGTCGTAGAGAAGATGCAGAAGGCCATCGACAAGGCGAACGAGGCGAACAAACAGTTTGAAGCGGGAACTTTCGTCAACCGATTGAAAAAAGCGGCCAACGAGCAGAACGGGATCGCCAGTTCGCTCATTGATGCATTCGACCGCATTCTCGGCTCGCGCAGCGCGAAGCTTGATCCATCGGACGCCCGTCGCCTGAACGAGGCGACCAGCCAGCAGATGAACACGGCATCCGACGTGCGCTGGATTCAAGAAGACCTCGCCCATTATTTCGCCCGAACCAAGACGGACTCTTTTAAGGAAATATTGGACGAGATGAAAGAGTCCCGCATCGACATCGAGCTGGAGGAAATCCGACTGCTGCTCGCTGCTAACAAATCTTACACCGCTACGGAAGGTGCGAAAAAATGGGCGGACAAGCTCACCGAGTGGGCGAAGAAACTCGAGGGTGACAAAGATAAGAACGGCGGCGGTGGCGGCGGCGAAGGCGGCGGACCGAGCCCGGAAGACGAGGATTTCGAATTCATGCTGCGAGTGATGAAACTCATCCAGCAGGAGCAGGACCTCCGCGCCCAGACCCGCGCGCTTGAACAACTTCACCGCAGTTTCGAGCTAACCCCGGAAATCAAGGAAGTGCCATGAAATTACAGATTCTAACCGCGGGGTTTCTCCTGCTTTTTCCCGTATTTCTGATGGCAGAGGAAGAGGCGGGGGTCGACAAGCTAGCGAAGCACAAGGAAGGCTCCACCAAGGTAGCAGATAAACAGGACGAGCTTTCCGCCGATGTCCAACAGCTCACCATCGAGCAGAGTGTTCCGGAAGTGATCGCGCTTCTCAACGATGTCGAAAAGATCATGGATGAGGCCACCGACCGCCTTTCCGAACAGGACACAGGTGGCGACACCATCGCTGCGCAAACCGAGATCATCGAGAAGATCCATGATGCTGCGAAGGAGAAGAAAAAGAAGAGCGGTGGCGGGGATTCTGGCAGTGCCATGATGGACATGATGGAGCGCATGATGGGAAAGAAGCCGGAAGGCGAGGAACCCGGTAAAGGCAAGGACGGTAAACCCAGTGATAAGGGCGGTAACGGTGTTTCCGGATTGTCCGATACCGGAAACGATCCTACCGGTGGCCTAGCAGGCGGCAAGAGCGAGGCCCGCCGCGTCCCGAAAGCAGCCGGAACCGCCGGTCATGCGCTGCCCGAAGAATTCAGAAAAGCGCTCGATGCCTATAACCGCGCGGCCGAGCAAAAGGTCAAGTAATGGAAATCCAAACTCACATGAACCGCTCCTCGTCATTTGGATTTTTCATCTGCCGCTTGTCCGCCGTCACCGGTTTGTTAGTCGGACCAGCGCTCGCCCAGGAGGTGCCTGGCCGGCAGGACGATGTGATTCCCGCGCAGGCCGAGCTGATCTACGACCGTGGAATCCAGTTCCTCGCACGGACTCAGAATGAAAAAGGTTGTTGGAACGACAGCGTCGGCGCGGAACCAGGCGTGGTCGGGCTGTGTGTCGCCTCGATCCTCGCGCACGGCGAAGATCCTAACAATGGTCCGTATGCGAAGGCGATCCGCAATGGCATCGGCTACATCATTTCCCAACAGAACACCACCAACGGCTATATCGGCTCCAGCATGTATAACCACGCGTTCGCCACCAAGGCGCTCGCCGAGTCATACGGTGTGCTGGATAATCCGAAAATCGCTCCCGCGCTGAAGCAGGCGGTGGAGCTGATCCTGAGCTCACAGAAGAAAAACCGCTTCGGCGCGTGGCGCTACACGCCAGACAGCCGTGACGCGGACACCACGGTGACCGGTTGTCAAATGGTTACCTTGTTTGCTGCTAGAAATGCCGGGATGGCGGTGCCGGATGAGGCGATCAAGAAGGGCCTCGCGTTTCTTGCCACCTGCCGCGGCACCGATGGTTCCTACGGCTACACTTCCTCTTCTGGCGGTAAGCCGACTCTAACTGCAGTTGGCTCGCTCTGCTTGTCGCTGGCTAAAGAGCGGGATTCCAAAGGTTATCAGGCGAGTCTCGCATTCTTGAAGAAGAGCCTAGACTACCGTGATCGTTATTATCCCTACTATTACGAATACTACATGTCTCAAGCCCTCTTCCACGCGGATGAGGCCACGTGGAAGGAATGGAACGCGCGCAATATCCGATACCTTTCCACCATCCAATCTTCGGACGGTTCCTTTCCCGGAAACCAGGGGACGTCATTCAATACGGCCGGTGCGCTACTCTCCCTCGCGTTGAACTACCGCTATCTCCCCATCTACGAAAAATGATCTGCAAACTCACCATATCTTGGCTAGCAGGCATGATGGCTCTGACCGCTGCCGAGCCGACGGATTTGTTGCGTTTCACTAACGGAGATCAGCTTCACGGAACCTATCTGGGTATCAAGCAAGGTCCGCAGGCGATCTGGCAGCGCGAGGATCTGGCGGCACCTGTCGATTTCAAAGCCTCGCAGATTCGTCACATCATCCTTCACGGCGGTCGTCCGTTAAAATCACTCACCTCTCTTTCTCACGTGGCGCTCGTCAATGGCGACCGTATCCCCGGTACCATCACCGGCCTCGATGAGGGAGCGGTCACGCTGCGGACCACCTACGCCGGTGTAGTTAGGATTCCTCGCAATCAGGTGGAGATGCTTGCGCCGAGTCCGTTAGGCGGGCGCATTTACTATCACGGCCCTTTTGTGGAAGACGAATGGTCGATGGCCCACGCTTCGTTTCCCGACGGCCTACCGCCAGCACCTGAGGATCAGGTGGGCAAGGACAAGGAGGCGAGGGAGGGGCCCGGGCGCTGGTCGTTTTCTGGTTCCGCGTGGTATTGGCAGAACAAACTTTCAGGCACCGCTCTTGTGCGGAAAGATGCCATGCCGGACAAGGCGATCCTGCGATTCGACCTCGCTTGGAAAAACCGACTCTCCATCGCCATCGGATTCCATTCCGACTTCGCCCGTTCAAAGCCTGATAAAGCGGGCGATCATGAAAACGACGGTGTCGCCAGGCCTATTAGATTCGTGCCTGGTGATTCTGCGTCGCTGCCGATGCTTTTCGGAAATAGCTACGTCCTGCATGTTTTCGCCAGCCATTTGATGCTCTACCGCACATCCGTCAACGGCGATGGCGTGGCGAGCATCGGCCGCGTACAGGTGAACGCGAACAATGTCCGGCTCGGCGATACCGGCAATGCAACTTTCGAGATCCGCAGTAACCGTGACACGGGACAAATCACACTTTTCATCGACGATGAATTCGCAGCGCAGTGGAGCGAGGCAGGCGATGGGAAGTTGGATAGTCTGGAGCGCAATGAGAAAGGATCTGGCTTTGGCTTCGTCGTGCAGGCGGAAAACAGCGCGGTCAGACTTTCGGATGTGATGGTCGCTGAGTGGAACGGCATGCCGGACTCCGCGCGCAGCCTTCAGGTGGATGATCAGGACATCGTGCTTCTCGCCAATGGCACCGACCGTTTTTCGGGAAATGTGAAATCTCTCAGTGGCGGGAAAATTCTGTTGGACGCGAAACACGGTGAGTTCAGCTTCCCGTTGGAGGAGGTCGCCGAGATCCGTTTCGCCCGCAATCGTCTGGCCAAGGAAACGGAATCGCCGGCAGACAGCGTGATCGTCCGCCTCAGTCCGCTCGGGCAGGTGACCGGTCGCCCACTGGCGGGGGACGGATCTTCGATCCGCATGCTTCACTCGTCGGCCGGCGAGATTGATGTCAATCTGGAATCTGCCGTGATGCTCGATTTTCAACCCTCTAACAACATTATCGATGATTGGAATTCGGACTTTTAAGTTAGGGGTGCGGTCATGCGCAGTCCTCGCCTTAGCCGCGGCCGTTCCGGCGCATGCGGACGAGATCCTGCTGACGGGCGATGCCAGTCTTAGTGGGACGATCCGCTCGATCAACGACACGGGTGTGGTGGAACTCTCTACTCCCATCTCGCCGGATCCTGTCTTGCTCAAGGCGGAGGCAGTCCGAAAGGTCGTTTTCAGCCCGCCACAAGACAGTCCGGACGCTCCGGGTGCCATTGCGGAACTGGTCAATGGCGATCTTCTTCCAGTCACGATCGAAGGTCTGGATGATAAGAGTCTAACTGTCACGACGATGGATGCCGGGCGACTGGTGATCCCTCGCACCGCCTTGAAGTCCGTTCAGTTGGGCGTGCACAAGCGGAAGATGGTTTATTCTGGACCTAGAAACATCGAGGAATGGAAGGGCGATGCCGAGGGTTCACGGAACTGGCACTTTGAAAATAACGGACTCGTCGCCAGCGGTCCTGCCTATGCAGCGAAGGATTTCGACACGCCTTCACAGTTTGTTTTCCGCTTCTCTCTGAAGTGGCAAGGCAATCCCAATTTCCAGATCTACTTTGCCGATCCACTCAAACAGAGGGGCGAGGTGTCGGACCGCTATTATTTGCAGTTCGCCGGGGCTGGTATGGAATTGAAACGCGAGTCCACCAAGGGCAACCGCTACACCACAGTCATCCTGTCCAACCGCACGCCCGAGCAGTTTCCAGACAACACTCTCGAGGTAGAAATCCGCGTGGACCGCAAGACGGCCCGCCTCCATCTGTTTCTCAACGGAGAACCGGAAGGCGCAGGCATCGATCCAGTAAAGGGCGTGCCGGAAGCCGGTGGGGTGACGCTGGTCAGCAATGCTCCTAACGGAACAGAGCAGGAAATTCACGGCATCGAGATTCTCGAACTCGACGAATCGCGCGGTCGCCACCGAACGGAAGAGCGTGGTGATCCTAAGACAGACAGCCTGATCAGCCGCGATGATGACCGCTGGGGCGGACACCTTGGCGACATCCGTAAAACTGGAGACGGTCTGGTCTTCTCATTCAAGAGTGATTTCCAAGACTCCCCACTGGAGCTTCTCGCCTCGGATGTTTCCACGGTATTCTTCGCCAATCCGGATCAGTCGAAAGAGCCCGAAGTATCACATCCCTTCGTCCTTCGCCTGCAGGCCAACGGATCGCTGCGGGTGTCTTCATGCTCATTCACCGGAAATTCTGTTTCCGCCACTCATTCGTTGTTAGGCCAGCTGCTTATTCGCAGGTCCGGCATTACCGAGCTCGACCGCTTCGATCCGAAATCCAAGGAGGTAAGTGAAAAATGAAATCCTTTCTAACTATTATCCTTCTAACTGTATCGATTGTCCGCACGACGGCCGACGAGGTGAGTTCTGTGGTGCGTTTCGCCAATGGCGACCAGCTTTCCGGCTCGATGGACTCACTCACCACCGAGCGTCTTGTTTGGAACTCTCCCATCCTTGAGAAACCGACGCCTTTTTTCCTAAAGAGCGTGCTCGATCTGAAGCTCACTGCCACCCAGCCGAAGTCCGAGGCCAAGCACGAGGCTACCATCTCGCTGACCAATGGCGATAGTGTCCGCGGCCAGCTCGCATCTATCGGTGACGACGCTGTGGAACTCGACACCTGGTATGCCGGACGCATGAAATTTCGCCGTGTCATGATTTCGGACATCCAGGTGGAAGAGCGCCCCACGCTTCTCTATCAGGGACCTGTGGGGCTCGACGGTTGGACGCAGACCGAGGAGCCGCCTGCGTGGTCTTTTCGAGATTCGTCGTTCCGCTCGGTGACGGCGGGCGGAATTGCCAAGGATGTCGCCCTGCCGGATGAGTGCTCTATTTCGTTCGTCGCTGGCTGGCGTGGGACTTTTGCGCTGAAACTGAATTTCTTTTCGGACGACCTCCATCAGGATTCACCGGAGAGCGGTTACTCTATGACTTTCCAACAGCGCTCCATTTTCCTTCAGAGCGGAAAGAACCAACTGGCACTTGGCCGTGTGGCGAACGCGTTCGCCCTCCAGGAAAATGAGAAGGCGAAGATTGAAGTACGCGCCAGCGCGAAGTCCGGACAGATCAGCGTGTTCATTGACGGCAAATGCATGGGGCTCTGGAAGGACCCAGACGTCGCAGCCAACAAGATCGGTCGTGGCATTCATTTCATTACGCTCAATTCATCACCGATGAGGGTTTCTAACATTATTGTTGCTGCTTGGGACGGCGTGGTTGACGAAACGCCTGAAATACAACCCGCCGCCGGCATCCGTCAGTTCGGTGGGCTGGACCTTCAGGATGATCCGAAGCCACTCGTCGAAGAGAAGCCGAAAAAAGGCCGCATGATGCTCCGTAACGGTGATAGCCTTGCGGGCGAGGTCGTCGCGATCGACGGCGATATGATCACGATCAAGACTCCGTTAAAGGAAGTCCGGCTGCCCGTTGAGATGCTGAAGTCCATCGCACTCAAGTCCGCCGAGCTTGAACGCTGCAAGCGGGAGAACGGTGATGTCCGCGGTTGGTTTTCCGATGGCTCATCCATCGTTTTTCGCCTCGAGGAAGTCGGTGCGGATGGCACCTTAGTTGGGAATAATCAGAATTTTGGCACCGCTAGATTCAAACTCGAATCATTCAGCAGGATCGAGTTCAACATCTATAGCGAAGAGCTCAAAGATCTACGCAACGCTGACGGCTGGTAGCTTTTTGTGGAACTGGGAGGCCAAGACGATTTGATTCCTCCGTAAATTTTTCTATCAGTGCTTTCTTAAGCCAGCACACCCGTCACGACCTTTGCAGCACGCATTCCGCACCCATTGAATGAAAATATTTTCTATTTGTAATCAAGTAACTGTAAACGTGTTGCGAATAGAATAAGCGCACGAAAAAACTAACAGTCTGTACATTGTAAACGCTTTATTGCTCATTCCTTTTCATGAGCAACTCCACTGCGCAGCAATTCGTCGATGACTCCATCATGCTACGAGT
>JBBRYQ010000007.1:0-99214 GCA_038237425.1 Verrucomicrobiales bacterium | reverse complement strand
CTACTTGGCAGCACTGGGATTTGACCAAAGCATCTACACCACCCCTCCCTCACCCAGCAAAACCCAAAGACGCCCCTAGCAGACACACCGCTCCCGAATTAGGCAAAAAACAACTGCTGCTAGGTGCGGAATGTGTGTTCGATGAATTCATTCGCAAGATTGAGAAGCATTTTGAGGGAGGCGGAAAACACTTTGATCTCGAGCCAGAAAAATCACTCTGAAGAATCGGGATAGTTACGGCAGTCGTGTGAACCTAAATGGTGGTTCCGCCGAGAATTGACCGCGCAACGGCATCCAACCGAGCAGGAATCGCGTCGATTGGCGCAATCAGCCCCTCTGGTGTGCGAACCACGTTTGCGGGCCGGAGGTCGAAAACTGCCACATCGTCACGGAAAAAGGCGAGCGAGTCCGCGTAGCCGACCGAGAACCTTGCGGGCAGCGGTTTGAAGCCGAGCTCATCGACCATCATCGAAACGATTTCCTCTCGGGTCGCCGCTTCCCCCGCAATATGCGGTTGGCGGGTCACGATCCGCGGTTGCCTGCGGTCACCAGCTACACCGACAAAGGAAACCGAATCCGCAAAAAGTTCGTTTTGGAGAATCATCCGCTCCAAGTATTCCAAAGCCAGAGCAGGTTCTAAGGCTGGGGCGCCGGAATCAAATGAAACGACGTATCCCGCCATTGCGGGCTTGGTGAACTTGAGCCAGAACGCGCCTTCGTCGTCGAAAGTCAAATCGTGTTCCCTGCCGCCCTCTTTCAGCGGCTGGAGGCCTTCGAAGAAACATCCTGCTTCTTCTGCCCATCGGACGAGCCTTCGGAGGCTTTCGTCATAAATTGACCATTCGTCGATTTCGCCATCCGGTCCACTTGGGCGTATGCGTCCCGCGAGGTCGTGATGGGCCTCGCCGAGCGGGCGGTCTCGATCCGGTTGAGGTAGGCGGGTTGGTTCATTCAACTGCGGAGACTTTAAGACATCATGCGGCCTACCGCCAGAATAAATCACTCGGGCGTTCTCCATCGTGCGTCGGGGTCAGTCCCAAATAACAGACATTGCGTCGGGGTCAGTCCCAAATAACAGACATTGCGAGATGGGTTATTCCGGATTTTGAGAAGTCCATGACACGTCCCTTGCGGCACGGTAAAAGCTGAAACGCGGAAAATCTGAGAGGCTGGATTGAGGAGTAAGAGAAAGCGACGGTGCCGGGTGGAGAGGGCGCGGTGCTGTTTTATTCTCATCACATTGGCTCTGCCGCGAGACGCGGCAGCCATGTTTGAAAGACGGAGCTTGCGAAGGACCCTTCCTGTTATCGAACCCAGTTATTTTACCGGAACTGATTCAGTGCTATGCCACTGTGCGGGCGAAATGAATTTCGCGGTCCGTTTAGATAGGTCGATCAGACAAGGGCGGCGGCGTAGCGCTCCGAGACGACGGGCCAGTTCACAACGTTCCACCAGGCGGCGATGTAGTCGGGGCGGCGGTTCTGATAGTGGAGGTAGTAGGCGTGCTCCCAGACGTCGAGGGCGAGGATGGGGGTGCCGAGGTCGGCATCTGGGACGATGCCTTTCATGGCGGGGTTGTCTTGGTTCGGGGTGCTGGTGACTTTGAGTTTACCGTCCTTGACGATGAGCCAAGCCCAGCCCGAGCCGAAGCGTTTGGTGGCGGCCTCGCCGAAGGCTTTTTTGAAGGCCTCGTCGGACGTGAAGGTGGACTGGATGGCGGCGGCGAGCTTTTCGGATGGTTTTCCGGACTTGTCGGCGGGGCAGAGGGTTTTCCAGAAGAAATCGTGGTTCCAGTGGCCGCCGCCGTTGTTGCGGAGGGTGTTGCGCAGGGCTTCGTCCGGGATGGCGGGGAGGCTGGAGAGGAGCTGGTCGAGAGGTTGTTTGGCGAGATCCGGCTTGGCTTCCAGGGCGGTGTTGAAATTCTTGATGTAGGCGGCGTGATGTTTGTCGTGATGGATTTCCATCGTTTTCGCATCGATGTGGGGTGCGAGGGCGTCGAACGCGAAGGGAAGCGGCGGCAAGGTGAGCGCGGTGGTTTCCGCCGCGCGGGCGGTGCCGGGCATCAGGGCGGCGGTGGCTGCGAGGGTGCCGAGTTTTACGAATTCACGGCGGTCGAGACTGGATATTTTTTTCATGGCAGAGGTCTGTTACGGCGGATCGGCGGGAAATCAAACGAGTTGTCTGCCGCCGCCCGCATGCTCGCGGGCGAGGGCGGATGCGCCGATGATCCCAGCCTCGTGGCCAAACGCGGCGGGCAGGATCATCAGGCCGTCCTTGAAGGGGCCGGAGAGCTGGGCGAAGAGATGCTCGCGGAATGGATGAAATAGCAGCTCACCGGCGCGGGCGACGCCGCCGCCGATGACGATGGCTTCCGGATTGAGCAGCCAGCAGCAATTCATGGCGGCAGTGGCGAGCATTTGTCCGACGAGGTTCCATTGCTCGAAGGCGATCTTGTCGCCATGATGCGCGGCGGCGGCGAGTGCGGCGGGGGAGCATTCCTCTAGCGGCTTCTGGATGCCGGCGGCGGTGTAAGCCTCGCGGGCCCTGGCGGTGATCTCGTTGTTCCCGACGTAATCTTCAAGCGCGCCGCGGTTGCCATAGTGGCCGACGCGGCCCTGGTAGTCGATGGAGGTCTGGCCGATTTCCCCCGCGCCATGGCGCATGCCGCGGATCATGTGGCCGTTGGCGATGATGGCACCGCCGACACCGGTGCCGAGCGACATGAAAACAACGTTTTGGAATCCACGACCGGCACCGCAGCGCCATTCGGCGAAGGCCATGCAGTTGGCATCGTTATCAACGGCGACAGGCAGGCCGATTTTTGCTTCGAGGAGTCTCCGGAGTGGAATGGCTTCCCAACCGGGAACGTTGGTGAGGCCGTAAACGAGGCCTTTTTCAAAGTTCACGAACCCCGGCATGCCGACGCCGATGGAGGCGATGCCATCATGCCTTGCGCGCAGGTCCTCGACCGTGCGCACCATGGCGTCGATCAGTTCGTCCGGGCCTTGGAAATCGAGCGTCGTGATCGGTGGGGCTTGATCGATGATGTGGCTCTGATAGACCACTGCAATTTTGACTGTCGTTCCTCCGAAATCGATGCCTATACCAAGGGGACTGTCGCTCATTGGTGCAAAAACTATTGAAACGCCCCCGGATGGCACGTTTTTTTCTCACCGCATTCCAAAAAAGACCCTTGCTGCCACCTGCCTGAGACCATCAAGCGTGATGTCCGGATCGACCGTTTGGATTTCCGGGACGCCACGGGCGATCAATGCGGCATCGCCACCGGTGGCGATGATGGAGGGCGTGCCGGGGAGTTCGTCACAAATGCGTGCGAGGATTTCTTTCACTAGGCCGCGATAGCCGGTCACTGCGCCGACCTGCATGGCATGGACGGTGGATTTTCCGATGGCGGAGGGTGGCTCTATCAGTTCGATTTCGGGCAGCAGCGCCGTTTTGCGAGTGAGGTAGCCGGACATCGCGCCGAGGCCGGGAGCGATCACTCCGCCGCAGTAGGCGGGCTGGGCGGAAATCACGTCGAAGGTGACGGCGGTGCCGAAATCGATGATGATCGCTGGCACCCCGTGGCGGGTGAGGACGCCGGCGGCATTGGCGAGGCGGTCCGCGCCGATCTGCGCGGGGTTCGGGTAGTCGATGCCCATTCCGAGCGGGCTCTCGTGGCTGAGGAAATGCACCGGGCAGCGGTGGCCAAACCACGCAACTAACATTTCCGCCTTGGCGGGGACGACGGAGCAGACCATCACGGCATCAAAAGCGACACGGGTTAGTAGCTCGCTCAAGCTTTCTGGCGAGAGGTCCGTGGTGGGAATGACACCCCGCCAAGCGAGCAGGGAGGTGGCGTCTCCGAGGGCGAATTTGGTGCGGGTATTGGAGTTATCGACGAGGAGCCAGGCCATGGATTACCAATGATTGGAGACGTAGTAGCGGGATTTCGCGGGAACACCGTCGCCCGCTTTGAGGCTGAGTTTCCCGTCGTTCAAGTGAAGCGTTAGGGGGCCAGTGATGTCGTTTTTTTCAAGCCAGAACTTCAACCAGATTTCGGTGGTGCCTGTGCCTTCGGAGCCGACGAAGGTGGTGTCGGCGGGTTCGAGTTTACGGCCACCAGCGACTTCGAGGAAAACGGGTTTTTGGAGATCGTGATTCTGACGAGGGACCACCTTGAGATGGGTTTCCACCCAGAAAAATCCGCGGTCGGGTGTCACCTGGACGCCTTCAACCGTGCAGCGGGCGGAGGGATCAGGATTCCACTCGTAGGGCCGGAACCAACTCCAAACAGCGAAAGCCAGCGAAACCACCAAGGCTAGCCAGAGAAAGATCCGCAATTTTTGAAATCTCACGCGCACAGAGGAACCTGCATCAGCGCCCGCTGCAAACGAAAACGGGCGGACCGTTTCCGGCCCGCCCGCTGACAGATCAAGTTTAGCTGAAATTAATGTTCGTAACCTTCTTCGCCGTGTTCGGTGATATCGAGTCCCATTGTTTCCACTTCAGCGGTTGGACGGAGTCCCATAATTGCTTTGAGAACGAAGGCGATGACAATCGTTCCAATGATCGAGATAGCAAGAGTAACACCGATCGCCATGAGCTGTTGTCCGACGAGGCCACCGCCAGCGACCAATTTATCGAGACCGTTGGTGGCCGCATAGGTGTTCGCGCTGGTGAGGTTGCCATTGACTTCGCTGGTGGCGAGTAGGCCGGTGAGAATCGCACCCATGGTTCCACCGACGGCGTGGACGCCGAAGGTATCAAGGGCATCGTCATAACCAACGGCTCCCTTGATATACATCACGAAGATGTAGGGAACGATTGCGGCGAGAACGCCGATGATCATCGCGCCGGTGGCATTCACGAAACCAGCGGCAGGCGTGATGACCACAAGGCCCGCGACAATACCGGAGCAGATGCCGAGGATGGACGGTTGACCTTTGAGAATTTTTTCCATGAATCCCCAGACCGTGCCTGCGGTGGCAGCAGCGAGTGTGGTGGTGAGGAAAGCATTACCGGCAATGCCGTCAGCAGCGAGAGCGGAGCCAGCGTTGAATCCATACCAGCCGACCCAGAGCATCCCGGTGCCAACCATACAAAGCACCATGCTGTGTGGGGACATCTTGTCTTTGCCGAAGCCAAGGCGCTTGCCAAGGATGATGCAGAGAACAAGGGCGCTCCAACCGGAAGTCATGTGAACCACCGTTCCACCTGCGAAATCGATTGCGGAGATTTTAGCAGCACCATTCCAGACACCGTTCATGAGACCGGAGACGCCCCAGATCATGTGGGCCATTGGGAAATAGATGACAAACATCCAAATGAAGATGAACGCCATGATCGCGCTGAATTTCATGCGCTCGGCGATAGCGCCGATAATCAGCGCAGGGGTGATGATCGCGAACATGAGCTGATACATGCAGAAGACGTTCTGGGAAACCCAGTAGCAGTAATCCGTGTTTGGCGCGCCGGTCACTCCTTTGAGGAAGAAAAATTCGGTTCCGCCGAGGAATGGCTCAAGCGCCGTTCCGGTGAAACTCTTGCCGAACACGAGGCTGTATCCGAAAGCCCACCAGAGGACTGTCACCATTCCCGCACAGCCAAGACACTGGGCCATGACACTCAGGATGTTCTTTTTTCTGACTAGGCCACCATAGAATAAGGCGAGGCCGGGGAGGGTCATGAAAAGCACGAGCGCAGCGGAAGTCATCAGCCACGCGTTGTGACCAGGACCGGGCGCACCCGCCACCTTGGACGTCCAAGGCGCGGTCGCTGGACCACCCACTCCGACGTTGCCGAAGTAGCTTTCCAAGTCAGACAACCGTTGATCAACCGTTGCTTCCGTGGGAGCAGGTGCTGCGGCAGCCTCGGTTGGTGGTGGTGTCGCGGCATCCTGCGCATGGGCAGGCATCGACAGGGGAATTGCGATTAACGCGATGGCAGCGGCTGTGAGAGCACGCACTTTGGTGAGATATCGGCTGGTCATGGTGGTCAGGGTTGATCTGATGATTGAGTGCTTTGTCCCGATGATTCCAAATCTCCGAGAACGCGGAGCAGTTTAAGCAAACGCCGTGCCAAGATCTTGCACCAACCCGTTCATACCCAGTGGGGAAAAAATTCTGAGGCTATTTCGGAAAATATTAGATTCTCGCTTGCCATCAACGAGTAGCGCAACTATCCCAGCGTCCTGCGGAGCGCAAACCCGAGCCAAAAAAGTCTGGACAGATCTTACGGAAAAGTGAAGTATTCACCCAACGGAGAGCTTTCCTACGCTAATCAGGCCTGTGGAACGCATATTCCGACTCGCTCCTTTCTGTATCGCCTAGCGGTTCAGCCAAGGACGCAAGCAGCAACCGAAAACCAACAAATAAAGATGCACAACTACTGCAAAACAATTGGCGCCTTGGCCGCTGCCTCCGCCCTTGTGGCCGGCAACGCTCAGGCGGAAGTCGAATACGAACTCCACACCGGTTACTCCTCCGAGTATATCTTCCGTGGTCTTAACCTCGGTCAGAACATGGTCGAAGTCGGTGCCGACGTCGCTGGCAAGTGGGACAAATTCGGCCTCAGCGCCGGAGTCTGGGCCGCTGCTTTTGATGCCGAAGCCACCACTGGCAACCAAGTGGACAACGAAGTCGATTGGTACACCGAAGCAACCTACGACTTCGGTTTCATGACCGGCGGCATTGGTTACATCTACTACTGGAACCTCGGAAACCTTGGTCTGGACGCACAAGAAGTTTACTTCTCCGCTTCCCGTGACTTCGGCTTCGCCACCGCATCGCTCACCTATTACTGGAGCGTTGATGGCCCAAGCAACGATGGCTACACCGAACTTGCGCTCAGCCGCAGCTTCGAGCTCAGCCCTTGCCTTGCTCTCAATGTGAAGAGCTCTGTTGGCTACCTCGTCGAAGAAGGTGACTTCACTTCGTGGACCAACCGTGTTTCCCTCGATTGGGGCTTCGCCGGAACTGCAAAGTTGTCGCCGTTCGTCTCTTCCTCCATCGCCCTCGGCGAAGGTGGAAACGGCAGCGCTTGGCGTGAAACCAACAACGAGTATTCTGCCGGCACCATGCTGAGCGTCAGCTTCTGAGCCGACCATCGGGTCCGTCGGGCCTGATCAACAATTCAAAGAGCGGTCACGAAAGTGGCCGCTCTTTTTTTGTCTGATTTTCCATCTGAGATTTCTCTGACTTTCCCGCTTGGAAATCGAGCCAACCTTGCGAAAACTCCGCACATGTTCCTCGGTCTCGATTCGTCAACCCAATCCCTCACTGCCGTCATCATCGATCCGGCGTCGGGAGGAATCACCTGCCAGCTTTCCGTCAATTTCGGTGTGGATCTCCCCCGATACGGCTCGCCGAGTGGTTTTATCCCCGGCGGCAGGGACGGCGAAGTTCATGCCAATCCCCTGATGTGGCTTGAGGCGCTTGACCTGCTTTTTACCCGGCTTTCAGAGAAGACTGACCTGTCGAAAGTGAAAATGATCGCCGGATCCGGCCAACAGCACGGCTCGGTGTATCTCGACTCCACCTTTGACGCGCGCGTCGGCAACTTGGATCCTTCCCAATCCCTAGTGGCGCAACTTTCCGCCACCTTCACCCGCGCGACCTCTCCGATCTGGATGGACACCTCCACTGGTGCCGAGTGCGCGGAAATCACCGCTGCTCTGGGTGGTGCTGCCGAAGTGTGCAAACGCAGTGGATCGACTGCCATTGAGCGCTTCAGCGGCCCTCAGATTCGGCGCTTTTTCAAATCCGATCCCGCCGTCTACGAACGCACGGCGCGGATTCATCTCGTGAGTTCCTTCCTCGCCTCGGTAATCGCCGGAAAATCCGTTCCCATCGATTTCGGCGACGGCGCGGGGATGAACCTACTCAATCTTGCGACTCAGAACTGGGACACCGACCTGATGGCCGCCACCGCACCGGATCTCGTCACGAGGCTGCTGCCGCCAGCGCTGGCGACGACCGTCCAAGGCACAGTTTCCCCGTATTTCGTTGAAAAATTCGGTCTATCTGCCGAATGCCGGACCGCGCTTTTCACGGGTGATAACCCCGCCTCGCTCGTCGGCATGGGTGCCACGACTCCCGGCAATGTCGTCATTTCCCTCGGGACCAGCGACACGTTTTTCGCCGCCATGCCCGGTCCGAAAACCGACCCGAACGGCTTCGGCCATGTCTTCGGAAATCCGGCGGGCGGCTACATGTCGCTGATCTGTTTCCGCAATGGCTCACTGGCCCGCGAAGCCCTGCGCGACCTGCTCGGCCTCGATTGGAGCGCTTTCGATCGCGAGGCCCTCACCACCACGTTGGATAGCGCGGGAGAGAACCTGATGCTGCCATTCTTCGGCCCCGAAATCACCCCGCGCCACGACTTCAGCGGTCCTGTTCTCAAGGGCTCGCCCGCGTTCGAATCCGGCGTGGAACCCGCACTTCAGGTCCGCGCGCTGCTAGAAGGCCAGTTTCTCAACATGCGCCTTCATTCGGAATGGATGGAGGTGAAAACCGAACGCATCCGGCTCACGGGCGGGGCTTCGAAAAACGACGGCATCGCACAGCTCGTGGCCGATGTCTTCCAATCCCCAGTCGAGCGTCTTGATGTCTCGAACTCCGCCGCCCTCGGTGCCGCTCTCATCGCTGCGGCGGCGGATGGTCATGATTTACCCGCGCTGCAGGAGGTTTTCTGCAAGGCCTCGCCGGGATCATTTATCCATCCGGATGTGGCGCTCGCTCCGATCTATCATGCTGCGCTCGGTCGCTTCAAGGCCCTGCTCGATGCCAACCGCTGAGACAAAAATTTGACCAACCGCACGCCCGATCCTAGAATTTCACCGAGATGATGATTGACCAATACGCGAACCGATTTGTGTGTGACCTCGTGGCTTACGAGCCGGGAAAGCCGATTGATGAAACCGCCCGCGAGCTCGGGCTGGATCCCTCACAGATCGTTAAAGTTGCTTCAAACGAAAACCCCTTGGGGCCGTCCCCATTGGCCAAGGTGGCCATGCGCGAAGCACTCGAGGAAGCCCACATCTATCCGGACGGCGGTGGTTACCGGTTGCGCAGCGCCATCGCGGATTCGTTCGGTATGGAGATCTCCAATGTCGTGCTAGGGAACGGCTCTAACGAGATCATCGAACTGCTCTGCCACACCTTCCTCAACCGCGATGCCGAGCTCATCGCCGCCGAGCACGCCTTCGTCGTTTACAAACTGATGGCCACGCTTTTCGGCGCGAAATACGTAGAAGTGCCGGATCCCGGCTTCGTTCACGATCTTGATGCGATGGCGGACGCAATCACTGAAAAGACCCGTCTCGTCTTCATCGCAAATCCTAACAATCCAACAGGAACCATGGTGGACCAGGCCGCCATCGACCGCTTCATGGCGCGCGTTCCTGAGCATGTCATCGTCGTGTTCGACGAGGCCTACTTCGAATTTCCGGACTCACCGCCGGACGCGCTTCGGTATGTCCGCGAAGGCCGCAATGTTTGCGTGTTGCGGACGTTTTCGAAAATCCACGGTCTCGCCGCCCTGCGCGTCGGCTACGGACTCGCATCAAAAAACGTCGCCATGCTGCTGCAGAAAGCTCGCCAGCCATTCAACGTGAACTCCATCGCCCAGGCCGGCGCACTTGCCGCACTGAAGGACGAGGCGCACATCGCGAAAACCCGCGAGGTGAACTCAGCCGGGATGGCGTTTTATGAAACCGCCTTCCAGGAGCGCGGCCTCGAATTCGTCCCGAGCTACGCCAATTTCCTCCTCGTAAAGGTGGGCGACGGTGACCGTGTCTTTCGCGATATGCTCAAGCAGGGGGTGATTATCCGCGCCATGAGCAGCTACAAACTGCCAGACTGGGTTCGCATTTCTATCGGCACTCAGGCACAGAACGAACGCTGCATCGAAGTGCTGGATTCTGTGCTGGTCGCCACGGCCGCAGTGTGAAGTTTCCGGGCCTGCATTTGACATGACGCTTTTGATTTCTTAACTTTCTGTTTGGGAAAAGTTTTGAGCATGGAAAATACTGAGATTCCAAATCACCAAAGGGAGTTCCGGTGCATCCATTGCACCGGGAAGATTCTCATTCCCAAGGAGTTGCCTCCTACGACTGGACCGTGCCCGCACTGCAGTGGGGTGATCACTTCGCCGGCACTTGAGGCTCCAGCTCCAGTCGCAACGTTTCAGGCTCCACCGGCACCGGTCGAGCCCGCGCCGGTAAGACCTGTGCCAGAGGCCGTGCCCATCGAAAAAGCTCCGATCGAAAAGCCGCCGGTGGCATCAATTCCGGAGGTCATCGCCCCCCCCGTGGAGCTCCCAAAACCTCCGATAGCACCGGTGGCGGCAGAAGTGCCGACCGCACTCGCGCCTCCGGAAGCGGTGGATGAAAAACCGCATCCGGTCGAGATTCCGCCGAAAAAGGCAAATTCTCAGGGCAACCAGCCGAAAAAGAAATCTGCGGCGAAATCAGAAAAAAACCACCGCAGTGGTCTGATCCCGGTGATGCTGGTGCTGTTACTTTTGCTACTCGGTGGCGGTGCCGCAGTTTACTTTGTTTCCAAGGATTTAGGGCGCAACGTCGAGCCACCGACCGTGAACGTAACCACCGTGGACCCGGCCATCAGTGAGGCGAATTTTATCCGGATCGGCTGGCAGAAGGATGCCTATCAGGTCCTGCGCGGTTACATGGCGGCGAAAACCAGCGATGAAAAACTACCGTTCGTCCTCAACGCCGACCGCCTCAAGTCGCGGATCGAGGACTTTTACGGCGGCGGCGCAATTCTTGATTCGGATACTCCGGCGGACGCGTTCTCGATCTATGAGCTTTCGGAGGAAGACCGCAAGCGGGGGCTTTTCATGATGATTTACGACCAACCGCCGCAGTTTGACATGAAAGAGTTCTTTCGGCCCCTGGCCAGCCTCGAAGTCCAATATGGCGTCGAGGAGGCGGACTTGCTGCTCAGCACGCTCGCCCGCGTCGGAAACTTCGCGATGGAACCGCTGCGTGTGCATGCGTTTTTCAAACGGACGCCGGAAGGATTGAAGCTCGATTGGGAAATTTTCGCCCAGACGAAATACCGGACGTTCCAGAATTTCGTCGAGCTGCCTGAAGTCGGTCAGGCCGGCGTTTTCCGGGCCTTCGTCGTCGAGGACGTGCCGGAAAAAGGCCGCGCCGTCGCTGGCACGCGCACCTACCGCCTCGCCGATCCAGCGAACACGGGTGACATCGCAAGGGTCAACGTGAAGATCGACTCGGAAACTGGTCGCGCGCTCTCCATCATCAACTGGCGCGGCAGCAAGGAAAATCATCCGATCACCCGCACCGCCACCGTGGAACTCAAGTGGGCGGGCGAGAGCAATGCGCCTGAGTTGGAAATCAGCCACTTCATCTGTTGGGAATTTCTCGGCCTCGGCGGACTGGAAACACCTGCCACCGCATCGACGAAGTGATCACCCAGATGCAAGCGCTCCCAGTGCCCGAGCGCACCACCATCGCAGCGATTGCCACGGCCCCCGGTGTCGGCGCCGTGTCTTTGGTTAGGATTTCTGGGCCGGACGCCATCGCCGTCGCGGATCTGGCAACTAAGGGCAAAGCCTCGACTGTCATGCCGCGGACCACGCGCTACTGCGAGCTGATGGACGCTGGCGGTCACGTGATTGATGACGGGCTAATGACCGTTTTCCGTGCGCCTAACAGCTATACGGGTGAGGACAGCGTGGAGTTCACCGGGCATGGCGGCATCCTTGTGACGCGTGAGGTGTTAGGGCGATTCCTTGCCTGCGGTGCCACCGCCGCCGGACCGGGCGAGTTTACGCAGCGCGCCTTTCTCAATGGTAAGCTCGACCTGACGCAGGCCGAGGGCGTGATGGATTTGATTTCTGCACAAACACGGCTTTCCCTGCGCGCCGCACGCAGCCAACTGGAAGGAACACTCGGCCGCCGGACGACAGAAGCACGTGACCAATTGTTGGAAACGCTCGCGCATCTCGAAGCTTGGATCGATTTTCCCGAAGAGGATATCGATCCGCAAACCGGCGTGCTGCTGCGCGGCCGAATCCATGCGGTGCTGACAGTGGTCGATTCGCTTCTCGCAACGGCGGATCAAGGACGCATCCTTCGCGAGGGCGTTAGAACTGTGATCTTCGGCGAGCCGAACGTGGGGAAATCCAGCCTGCTCAATCGATTGTTAGGATTCGAGCGTGCCATCGTCAGCGACGTCGCTGGAACCACGCGTGACACCATTGAGGAAACAATCAACCTGAATGGCATCCCGCTGCGCCTCGTCGATACGGCCGGCGTGCGTGAAGCTTCTGACCGCATTGAGGCGGAGGGTATCCAGCGGACTGTTAGGCAGATCGAAGCGGCGGATCTTTTGCTAGAAATTTCTGATGGAAGCCAGCCCAGGCCGACCGCCGGCGTGCTTCCAGCGACGGCGGCGAAACATTTGCTGGTGCTCAACAAGACGGACCTAGGCGAGCATCCGTCGTGGTGCGAAGTGGAGGCGATCCGCCTTTCCTGCAACAGCGGTGAGGGCTTCGAGACATTGTCTGAATCGATCCACGATGCACTTCATTTCAGCGAGGCGGACTGGGGCGAGCACGCGGTGGCGATCAATGCGCGCCATCAGGCGAGTCTCGCTCAAGCACGGACTGGATTGCTGGCAGCGCTGGAGCTGTTGGATGACGAGAATTCTGACGCCGAGTTGGCCGCGATCGATCTCCGCGAGGCCTTGGATGCGCTCGGCGAGATTCCAGGGCGGGTGGATACCGAGGATCTGCTGGGAGTGATTTTCAGCAGTTTTTGTATCGGGAAGTAAGGCGTGATACAGACATTCCTGTCTGTTCTTCGATTGGCTGTGGCTTGTGAATGAACAGACAGGAATGTGTCTGTATCACGCCTCATTCTTCGAGGCCCAGAATCCTCGCGTTATCGAAATCGTAGGGCGTGAGTTCCAGCACCACGCGGTCGTCGATGGTGAATTCTGCCTTCGCCACCGTTAGCGGTTTCGAGAGATGGGCCATGATGATTTTGCCGTTCGGCAGCTCCACTCGATAGAGAATCGGGGCAAGGTTTTGCAGGACTTTTCCGACGGTGTGGATGGTGGCGTCTGGCATGGCGTGCGCGGAGTCTCATCCGAGTTTGCACTGACGGACAAGCACGCCGCGAGGAGATTTCAAATGCGGGTGATTTTAGAAATTCCGCCTGCCAAATCAACGACCTTGCTTGACGGGAGGCGGGAGACACGCATGATCGCCGGAGTCTTCCCACGATCACTTCGGGGATTGAAACCAAACTCCTCTATCTTCACTGCCATGACCTTTCGTTTTTCCACCGGATTCGCCGCTCTCGGCTGTGTTTTACTCGCTTCCTGCTATCCTTACGACGAACATCAAGGAAAGAAGCCGGCCAGTAAGCCACCTGAAAAAACACTGACTGCCGCTGAGCAGCAGAAGGTCAAGGAGCAGCGCGAACTTGCGAAAAAGGAAGCGGACCTCAAGAAGCAGGAGGACCTGAAGAACAACCCACCGGCAACTCCCGAAGCTGGCGCAGGCACCACCACTCCGCCGACGACTCCCGGCACGGAAGGACCGAAGCCGCCAACCGAAAAGCGTGATTTCGCTTTCGCCAACAAGGTTCCTGGCAAAGAAGGCTTCGTTTTCAGCCCTTACAACAACAAGGTCGTGGACGTTCGTGACATCCCGAGTGGCACTCTCGTGCAGGACCCGACCTACCCTGCTGCCGACAAGAAGTATTTCCGCGTGCCTTGAGCATTTTTCGATTCCCGGTAAACCTTTCCCAGGAAACCTGACCGGGTCCGGCACACTGGACCCGGTCTTCTTGTTTTAATGAACCCAGATTTCCCAAATATCTCCATCCTCGGCGGCGGGCTGCTCGGCGGTTCGCTCGCACTTGCCCTCGGCAACTTGCCGAATCCGCCCATGGTCCGTCTTTGGGCTCGCAAAGAAAAATCGGTGGAGGAAGCTCACCAACTGGGAATTACCAACGTCACCTCCGATCTCGCGGAAGCACTGGTGGACGCGGATCTCGTCATCCTCGCCGTGCCGGTGGGTGCCATGCCGGCGCTGATTTCCGCCGCCCTGGACGCCGGAATGCCGGACAAGTGTCTCGTCACCGACGTCGGCAGCGTGAAGCGCACGCCGCACCGGAAAATCACGCCGCTGCTTGCCGGGCGCGGGATGCATTTTATCGGCAGCCACCCGATGGCCGGCTCCGAGCGCAATGGCCTCTCGGCGGTCACGGCGAATTTGTTTTACGACGCTGCCTGCCTGCTCACCAACGACGACCAAGCGCCCGCCGATCAGGCCGCGGCGTTGGAGCGTTTTTGGAAATCCATCGGCTGCCGCACCTCGTGGATGAGCGCGGCGATCCATGATGAACTCGTCGCCCGCATCAGCCACCTGCCGCACATCGTTGCCGCCAGTGCTGCGAGGGTTTGCCTCAAAGATCCATCCGAAGGCCGCTTCGGTGGTGGCGGCTTGCGCGACACCACCCGCGTCGCCGGCGGAAATCCAACGATGTGGGCGGAGATCGTGATTGAAAACCGCGAGGCGCTCATCGGCCCACTGCGGGAAAGCATCGCGGACCTGCGCGAAATCCTTGCCAGCCTCGAGAGCGGCAACCAAGAACAAGCCCGCCAATGGCTGGAAACCGCCAAGCAACGCCGCAGCCCACTCAACCCTTCCCGTTAGCCCATTTTCTCACTTCACATGTCGGAATTTCGAGTCACAGCCATTTCAAAGCTCCAAGCGGAGTTCAGCGTTCCCGGCGATAAAAGCATGTCCCACCGCGCCGCCATTCTCGGCGGGCTTTCCAATGGCACCTGCACGGTCCGCAATTTCCTGCCGAGCGAGGATTGTGTGAACACGCTCAACGCAATGAGGGCGCTCGGCGCGCGGTATGAGGTGCTCGACGAACTCGAAGGCTACGGCCCGATCAATTTGCGCATCCATGGGCAGTCGATGAAACTAACAGCATCGAGCGCGCCGATCGATTGTGGAAACGCAGGCACCGGCATGCGTCTGTTGGCAGGCTTGCTCGCCGGGCAGGAATTTTCCTCCGAGCTTTTCGGCGATGCCTCGCTCTCCTCGCGTCCGATGGGCCGCATCACCGTGCCGCTCGGCCAGATGGGTGCGAACATCGAGACCCGCGGTGCGAAACCCGGCTGCGCACCCCTTTTCATCCACCCGGCCAAGCTGACTCCGATCACCTACGACATGCCCGTCGCCAGCGCGCAGGTGAAAAGCGCGGTGCTTCTCGCAGGCATGTTTGCCGAGGGAATAACCACCGTCATCCAGCCAGCGGAAACGCGCGATCACACGGAGCGCATGTTCGCTTCGTTCCGAATCAGCACTCGCACCGAGGGTAACGCGATTTCCCTCCAAGGCGGACAAATGCCGGAAGCATGCGATTTCACTGTCCCCGGAGACATTTCCAGCGCCGCCTTCTGGCTCGTCGCCGCGGCCGCGCTGCCGGGCTCGCGTTTGCTGATCAAGGACGTGGGCCTGAACCCGACGCGCACCGCCATTCTCAGGGTGCTCAGCCGCATGGGCGCGCACATGACCGAGATAGAACACAGCTCCACTGGCGAGCCGATCGGCAATATTGAAATCCACGGCGCACCACTCACCGGGACCACGATTCTCATCGAAGAAGTGCCGAACCTCATTGATGAAATCCCCGTCATCGCCGTCGCCGCCGCGCTCGCGGAAGGCACCACAGTCATCCGCAACGCCAAGGAACTTCGCGTCAAGGAAACCGACCGCATCACCACCGTGGTAAACGGACTCCGTGCGATGGGGGCCGACGTCGAGGAATTTGAAGACGGCATGGAAATCCACGGGGGGAAGCCGCTCCACGCCGCTGTCATCGATAGTTGCGGCGACCACCGGATTGCCATGGCCTTCGCCATCGCTGGCCTTTTCGCCGAGGGCGAGACAGTCATCAAAAACACCGAGTGCGTGAATACCTCCTATCCGGGATTCTCCCATCACCTCGATGCGATTCTCAAAGAACGTTCGCACGCCTCGGATTTCACCCTGCCGACTCTTTCTAAACCGTGACACGGGCATTCCTGCCTGTTCTTCATCCTACTCCCACCGTGACCCCTCCCGAGCCAGCTTATCCCCAACGATTTGCCATCGCCATCGATGGACCCGCCGCCTCGGGAAAAAGCACGCTCGCCCGCGAACTCGCGAAACGTCTCGGCCTCGTCATGGTAAATTCGGGTGCCATGTATCGCGCCGTCACTTGGAAGGCACTGAAGGAAAAAATCGACCCATCTGACGAAGCCTCCGTCGTCGCCATGATGCGCCGCATCGAAATTCACTGCGGTGAAATCGGCATGACCTCCACCATCACCATCGACGGCATGGACCCCACGCCCGATCTTCGCAGCGAGGTGATCAACGCAAACGTCTCCGCCATTTCCGCCATCCCGGAAGTGCGCGATAAACTGGTAGAACTCCAGCGCGGTTACCTCGACCACACCAGCATCGTCATGGAAGGCCGCGACATCGGCTCCGTGGTATTTCCTGATACGCCTTATAAAATCTACGTCGATGCCGACGAAGAAGTCCGCGCAGCCCGCCGCACGCACGTCGGTGAAGTCGATTCCGTCGCCAAGCGCGATGCCGCCGATAGCGAACGCACCCACGCACCGCTCATCATCGCCGAAGGCGCGGTGGTGCTCGATACTTCGCATCACACCATCGAAAGTGGCGTAATTGCCGCCATCGAGATCCTGCGTGAGCAGGGACTTCAGGCTGATCCTGGCGGGCGCTAGAATTTGTGAATTTCGCCGCGCGAAATGGAGCGCTGACTTTAGTCGGCCTGTCCAATGATTTGCTCACGGAAAGGGATTCAGGCCGGCTGAAGCCAGCGCTCCATTCGCAATCGATTTTCTCATTTCCCCAATTCATGATGCGCGGCAGTATCCTCCTTCGGCGTCCGCCCAAAGTGACTGTGGCGTCCCGCCGCACTGCGAATGCAGGGTCATGGTTCCGCCAATGCCCACCCGGTAAGGCGTGATCCGCCGGGCGCGCCCACTTCACCTTCTCCCGCCGGAGGCTCTTCTTCTCCCCAGCAACAATCCAGAATCCTCAGTCGTCATTCATCAATCAAATCTCTTCCCCTCCGCACCAACCACGCGCCATCTTCCAGAACCGGGCGCAGCTTCACTACGATATCGCGTAGTTAGCTCCTTCACTGTTGTTATTAGGATTGGTCATTGTTAGCTTTTGTCTGTGATTCGACTTTCCCACTTTTTGGCCGTCCTGATGATCATTTTCAGTCCGGCTGTGGGAGCTCAGGATGACCCGAGTTGGGCTGTCAGAAGCGCGGTGGACGAACTTATTGCGAAGAATGCGCTCTTCACTCCCGGCAGGGACGGATTCAGCAAAGGTGCTGATGGACGGCTGGCGCAATTCGAACTGCCAGAGAAAACCTACACGCGTGATGGCAAAAACTGGCAGATAGAAATTTTTTGCCGCCGCTGGCGCAACGCCGAGGATATCGGCTGGCAGAGATGGAATAACCCCTCCCCTGAAGCCGGCAACTTGAGAATTGGCTCCATTCGGGTCGAGCTTTTGTTAAGTGGGGTTAAGGCATCATGGAATGATCATGTATATTTTTTTGAAGGCAGAACCGCGCCATCGCAAGGCGAGGTGAATCGGCACCTGGACACCACCGCGCTGGGTAACTCCAGCAGATCCACTGTTCGGCAAACCCCATTCACCACTGGACCAACACCGGAAAGACAATCTACTGCCGAGGATGCGGCAATTTCTTCGGGCCGGGGGATCTTTCGAATGATGCCAAATGGCCAATTGCAACAAATGACGCCCCAAGCTGCGGTACCCGTCCCTGTGCCCGCTCCCGCCCCGGCAATGAGAGCGCCAATGCCACCGCTTCCATCAGCTCCATCCAATCCCTATTTTGGACCTCCCCCTTCCACGCTCACCACTTCCGCGCCCGCTTCATCCCCACCTGTGATCTTCTCCGGTGAATCAAAGCATTCATTCGGCGGCATCGTCCTACTCACTCTCATGACGATCGTGGTCTCCGCAGGACTCGGTTACTTTTGGATGAAGGCGAAAAATGACAAACAGCCCATCCGGCAAACGCAAGCTCCAGCCGCTTTTCCCAAACCCGCTTTCGCTTCTATTCCCGATGCAAGTACTTCTGACGCGCTCTCCCCAACACTGAGCAACCTGATGAATCCAGAAGAACGATCTTTCTTCAAAATGCTCCAACTCGTGGTCGGTTCATCTTGCCGGATTACGCCGAAAGCCCGCCTGTGCGATTTGCTCGATTCCACCCATTCTGCCGCCCAAAATGCCCTGATGGTTCCGAGTTCCGACGCACACATCGACTTCATCATCACCAGCCACACCTCCACTCAGATTCTATGTGCCATCGCCTTGGACGAGTCCACCCGCGCCTGCACCGAGCGTCTCAAAAGCGAGCGCTTCATCAACGATCTCTTTGCTTCAAAACAAGTCGCCCTCCTGCGCATGCCAGTTTCATGGGCATACAATCCGGACGGCATCCGCTCGGCATTGACTAAAGCCGGGTTGGTTCTGTGAGGCGACTCCTGATCCCTCCATCGCGACAACATTTCCTTCCGCTTCCACCATCGTGCCGTCTGGGAAAACGTCCACTTCGACGATGTATTCCTCCACCGTCACGGCGTCTTCAAAATCCCTTTCGCTATCGAGGAACTGCTGGAGTAGGGTGAACATCTAATCGGCATTACGGGGAGCAACAAGCCGGGCGCGAGCTTCCGCGCCAAGCATCGTGCTTCCGCATAAGTTTTCCTATCAGCGATGTGCATAGGTCGAACTCCCAGTGCTGTTGCAATGAAACTAAGCAACCTCGCCTCGCTGGATCCGGCATTGAAACTCCGTGGAATCAAGGGGCTCGCGGGAGCGAGTATTCTGGACCGAGCAATGTGGGAGGAATTTCACGCAAATCCCGCAGAACTCGTGCCCCTCAGCCAGGAACGATTCGATTCATTGTTTATCGGGTCCGAGGAAGAAACCACCGAAGTTGTTCCTAATATAGGTATCCGCCGGTTCACACGTCCTCGCTCCAGTGAAACCGAAATTCTCAGAACCGTAAAACAAAGGCGCGGTCAGAATTACTTCCCTCCCCGAAGATGGCATTCAGCCGGATCAGAATTTCCTCGCGG
Organism: Verrucomicrobiales bacterium; assembly: GCA_038237425.1. Classification (GTDB taxonomy): domain Bacteria; phylum Verrucomicrobiota; class Verrucomicrobiia; order Verrucomicrobiales; family Akkermansiaceae; genus Luteolibacter. Next base: position 80,000 of record JBBRYQ010000007.1, on the reverse strand, counting down.
CGCACAGAAAAAGACTGGGCAAATCATTCTGAAGCTCGAGCCGATGGCCTATACGAGGGAGCGTGAGAAGAGCCTCCGGCGTGAGATGGTGAAGTGGGCGGGCTGCGGCGGACACGCCCTACCTTTTTTGGCGGAGAGCCGGGTGCTGCCCGAGGCGGCGTGATCCAGACATTGCGGGGGTTTTCTTTCACAAGCCACCGCACCACCCCAAGAAGAACAGGAAGGAATGCCTGAATCACGCCGGGACACTTGAAAAACCAAAGATTGCGGTTGCCTTGGGGGTGAGCGGCAGCGGAAAATACCGGCATCAAAAGCGAAGTGGTCGCAGCCAGCGAAATTCTCAAACAACTAAGACTCACGATTTGAGAATGATTGATGGTCAGAATCCAGTTTTCTTTGTTCGCGCCTATTTCGCGGTTTCTCAATCTTCCATTCCCATCCCACTTTGAACTTTAAGGAACCAACTCAAATGCGCTGGGTTTACTGGCTCGGCTGGATGGCATTCGGTGCGGCGTTCAGAACCATCTTCGGTCTGAAAATCACCGGCGAGGAGAACCTCATCACCGAAGGACCGGTGCTCGTCGCCTCGAATCACCAGAGTTTTCTCGATCCGCCGCTGATCGGAAACCTCTATAAAACGGAGATGGCCTATCTCGCCCGCAAGACGCTGTTTGTCGGCCTAGGCGCGTGGGTCTATCCCCGTTGGAACGCCATTCCCGTCGATCAGGACCGCCCGGACATGGGTAGTTTGAAAACGATCATCCGCAGACTCAAGGAAGGCGAGCGGGTCCTAGTCTTTCCCGAAGGCGAACGCACGCTGGATGGGAAAATCGGCAAGGCGGCACCCGGCATCGGGCTTGTCGCCGTGAAATCCGGAGCTGTCATCCAGCCAGTTAGAATCTCCGGTGCCTACGAAGCACTTCCACGCGGTTCCGCGAAAATCCGCTTCGCTCGCATTACCGTCGCCGTCGGCAAGCCGATCCGCTTGACCGATGAAGACACCACAGGCGACGCAAAGCAAAACTACGATCGCATCGCCAAACGCATCATGGCAGCAATCGAAGCGCTTTAATAAAGCGAAACCCTAGCAGGAGCCTGACGTCACAAAGGAGAGCGCATGGCTCTCCTTTGCTATTTAAATTGCCGCGCGTTTTAGCGCTCGAAAACGTAATTCACCGTGTTGGTGACGGGGATGAATCCGGAGAAGTGGAAGCGATAGAATGTCAGCGTGGCCTCCACGGGTTTGCCGTTCGAGTTCTTGGTGACTGTGGCGGCATCGCCATGCGGTTTGCTGAAGGTTGGATTGTTCGAGTAAATGACAACGTCGCCCGTTTCCCTGCGGAAAACGATCTTGAAGTCGGGGCCAACCAACTTACCTTTCAGTCCGATGCGGAAGTTGACTTTTTCCCCTTCGGCAAAGTCGGGGACTCCGTTGGGAATGGGAACGTTTTTGGTTACTTTGACGCCCTTTGTCATCGTGGATTTGCGGTCGGTCACCGTGAGGGTGAATTTTTTGCCGACGCCGAATCCTCCGAAAGTCTCTGCTTTCAATGGGCTGAACGGGAACAATGCTCCGGTGGCCACGACGATGGGTAGTATAATTGTTTTCATAGTGAATTTCGGTTTGTTGAGATGCAGCCCTTCGCGCTTCCCGGAGGATAGCTACCGTCCCTTACCATGGCATCGGCCTGCGGGCAGCGCGAAGAGTGTGCTCCTCTTTTTGCACAAGCTGTTCCAAACGTGACGGCAGGCTTAGAACCCTGCATTCATCATGATCAGCCTCCACCTGCGGCCCTTCAAGCACGGGCACACTGCATCTCTTACCGTCATTTTTCAGGCAAAATGCACACGCGGCGACTCACTTCGCGCGTTCAGCGTGGCGCAGGCCGAGCATCAGTCCGCGCAACTCGGATAGCCCGCGCATGCGGCCGATACAGGAGTATCCGGGTGTGATGCCAGCGGGTTTCGGCAGGTCGTCCATCATCGCGTGGCCATGATCAGGGCGCAGCGGGATTTGCCAGTCGGCCCGACCTTCCGCGTGCCGGCGGTCCTGTTCATCCAACAGATTACGAACGACGGCGGGCATGTCCACGGAGCCGGCTAGGTGATTAGCCTCGTAAAATGATCCGTCCGAGAGGCGCTGCGTGCTGCGCAGATGGGCGGCGTGGATGCGTGGTGCGAATTTTCTAACCATCTCTGGCAGATCGTTGTCCGCCCGTGCGCTGAACGATCCGGCGCAGAAGCACAGTCCGTTCGCCGGGTTGGCCATCATGGTGAAAATCCCCTCGATGTCACTCGCTGTGGAAACGATGCGCGGCAGCCCGAGCACGGAAAACGGCGGATCGTCCGGGTGGATCGCCATCTTTACGCCTACCTCCGCGGCGACGGGGATGACGGCTTCGAGAAACCGCGCGAGATTTTTCCGCAGACCATCCGCTCCCATGCCATCGTATTTCGCCAGCATGGCGCGGATGTCATCGAGCGAGAGCGCCCACCTCACGCCGGGGAAAACATCGATGATTGTTCTAACGAAAGTGTCGTGCGCCGCCTCGTCCAGGCTGGCCCACCACACGGCAGCCTGCGCAATTTGTTCCGGCGTGTAATCCGCCGCCGCATCCGCACGTTTCAGCGCGTGGATCTCGAACGCAGCGAAGCGCACGGGATCGTAGCGCATGCTTTCCGATCCATCTGGCAGGACCCAGCGCATGTCGGTGCGTACCCAGTCGAGCACCGGCATGAAATTATAGATCACCGTGGAGATCCCTTCCGCAGCCAGATTGCGCAGCGTGTTGTTATAATTTTCAAAGAGCAGCTTTAGGTCGCCGCGTCCGGTTTTGATGTCCTCGTGAACCGGCACGGACTCGACCACGCTCCAGCGCAGGCCCGCATCCTCGATCATCTGTTTCCGCTCGCGGATCGCCACGCGCGTCCAGACCTCGCCGTAGGGAATCTGATGGAGTGACGAGAAAACACCATCCGCACCCGCCTGACGGATGAAGGGCAGCGGCACCGGATCGGCCGGGCCGAACCAGCGGAAGCCTTCTTCCATCAGAAATAGATCGGGTGCGGATAAATTCATGATCAGACTCCGGAAAACGCAACGAAACCGCCGTCCACCGCGAGCACGGTGCCAGTCACGAACTGCGAGGCATCGGAGAGCAGATAGTGCAGCGCGCCAAAGAGTTCGTCCGCATTTCCGAAGCGGCCGAATGGCGTGTTGGAGATGATGGTGTTGCCGCGATCTGTTAGTGATCCATCCTCATTCGTGAGCAAGCGGCGGTTTTGTTCACCCAGGAAAAATCCGGGCATCACCGCGTTCACACGGAGTTTGCCGCCGGTGCGTTTTGCCATGTCCACGGCCAGCCAGCGGGTGAAATTGTCCACTCCGGCCTTAGCCGCGGAGTAGCCGACCACGCGGGTCACACCTTGCGGCGAGGATACCGACGAGTAGTTCACGATCGTTCCACGCCCGCCGTCGATCATCGGCGGCGTGAAAACCAGCGAAGGAAGAACGGTGCCGTGTAGGTTTAGATCGATGACCTGTTGGAACGACTCAAAATCCAGATCGGAGAAACTCTTGCCTGGTGGAATCGTCGCGCCCGGCATGTTTCCGCCCGCACCATTGACGAGGCCGTCGATGCGTCCCCACTTCGCCAACACGGCATCGCGCGCCGCTTCCAGAGCCGGGCGGTCGAGCACATCGGCGATCAGGCCGATGCATTGGGCGTCCGGCGTGACGGAGCGGCACTTGGCGAGCGCCGCGTCCAGCTTGTCTTGGGTGCGGCCGATGTAGGCGACGCGGGCCCCTTGTGCTGCCAGATAATCCGCAGCGGATCCTGCGAGTGCGCCAGTCGCTCCAGTGATGACGAATACGCGGTCGGTGAGATTGAAGAGTTGGTTCATGAGTGGGGTATGGGTGTTTTCGGTGGGCCGATATGAGAAGGGTTCGAACGGCCGAGATCAATCACGACCTTTCCAAAAACTGAGATGGGAAGAAAAACGAACTCGTCATCCGCAGAGACAAGCCTCCCGATTTTTCAAAAACTCATCCCGCAAGAATCGGAATTCGTGTGACCTCGCGCCCCATTCCAACAAGCCGAAGTCCTAGCCCTCGTGGCCTTGCTCGCTCAATGCCGCCGCCCGCTTCGTCGAAATCCAGCAGCCAATTCGAAACATCTTGGACATCTATCAAGCATGTCTCACATTTGGCCCGCCGACTTTGGATGAAAGGTCAGCGGTTAAATGCTCCGTTGTCATTGTCCACCCTTGGCTGGAAGAATCCTGACATGCAGGCCATTTATGATAAGCTCGCCACGAAAGTAACCATGAAGAGGAAAATATTTACCGTGGTAGTAACCATGATCGCAATCGGCTGCGGCGCGATTGCGACGCCGACGGATTCCGATCCGAAGCCGGCCTTTTCCCATCCGATCGCATTGGGTCTGGATGACAAGCCTGCTTTCAGCGCACCGCCTCCGGATTTCAAAACCCAAAAAGAGGGAACTCCGCGCGGCACGCTGGAAATGATCGAGTACGAATCTAAAAGTGTGGGAACGAAGCGACGCATGCAGGTTTATCTTCCTCCCGGGTATTCGAAAAATATAAAATATCCCGTCCTCTGGCTGTTGCATGGAATCGGGGGGGATGAAACTGAGTGGCAGCGTATTGCAAACGTGAATGTGCTGATGGACAATCTCATCGCTGAAAAGAAGGCCGTTCCAATGATTGTTGTAATGCCGAACGGCAGAGCGAGGAAGAACGACCGAGCTGAGGGCGATCTCTATGCCGCCGCACCTGCGTTTGCGGCCTTCGAGCGAGACCTCTTCGAAGATGCCATACCTGCGATCGACAAGCGTTTCAGCACACGTGCGGACAGGGAGTATCGCGCCCTTGCCGGACTCTCGATGGGCGGCGGACAGACACTCAATTTCGGACTCTCCCATCTTGACGTCTTCGCATCTTTGGGTGCGTTCTCCGCCGCGCCCAATACCAAAGCGCCCGAAACCCTCGTGGCAGACCCGGCGGCAGCAACGAAACAGTTGAGGTATTTTCTGCTAACCTGCGGTAACAAAGATGGCCTTATCAATGTGAGCCAAGGGATGCACTCCTATCTAAAACAGGCTCGGATTCCTCATACATGGCACGTTGACGATCACGGGCACGATGCGGCCCACTGGAGCGCCAGTCTGTATTATTTTGCCCAGCATATTTTCCCTCAAGAAAAAGTAACCGCCGCCGTGCTCTCCAAGAAAACCCTCCGCAGTGCCTTCTCAGGCGTCTTCTCCTTGGGCGTGGCGCTTAACACCAGTCAAGTCAGCGGGCAAAATGTCGTGGAGGGTGATCTCGCTGCTAGACAATTTTCTTCGATCACGCCGGAGAATGACATGAAATGGCAATCCATTCATCCGCAGTTGGATCGCTTCGACTTCAAGAGGGCGGATTACTATGTGGACTTTGCCCGTAAGCACGACATGCAGGTGGTGGGTCACACACTCATCTGGCACAGTCAAACTCCCTCGTGGGTTTTTCAGGGAGAAAATGGAGTCCCCGCCACTCGAGAACTGTTACTTGGGAGAATGCGCGACCACATCAGGGCTGTGATGGGCCGATACAAAGGAAAAGTGAAAGGGTGGGACGTTGTTAACGAAGCGCTATCCGATGGAGGCCCTGATATTCTGAGAGATACCCCTTGGAAGCGAATCATTGGCGAAGACTTTTTGGATCAAGCCTTCCGATTTGCCAAGGAGGCCGATCCCGGGGCGGAATTGTATTACAATGATTACGGCCTTGAGAACGACCGCAAGCGGGCAAACTGCGTGAAAATGCTCCAAGGGCTGCTGGCACGTGGAGTTCCGATAGACGGAGTGGGAACCCAATCCCATTTCGCTTTGAATTACCCGCCCATCGGGAGCATTGAGAAGACGATCACCGATTTGGCCAGCTTGGGGCTCAAGGTGATGGTGACAGAACTCGACATTGATGTCCTGCCAGTTCGAGGAGCTGTTGGAATTGCAGACATCGGCCGGCATGAACAAGGTGACGACTCTACGGATCCCTACGTGGGGAAATTCCCCGAAGAAATGCAGATGAAGCTCGCGAAACGGTATGCGGATATTTTTGAAATCTACCTGCGCCAAAAGAAATGGGTTACGCGAGTCACGTTTTGGGGGCTCGATGACGGTCAGACTTGGCTGAACAATTTTCCCATTCAAGGACGCACCAATCATCCGCTGCTGTTTGATCGTGCCCTCAAACCGAAACCCGCATTTGACGCGGTGTTAGAAAAGGCTGGGTCGAACGGAAAACCTGAAAATCCTCAGGTTCCTTCCGTCCGACCATAAGGGATGCCTAGCTTCCTTTTCAGAAAGTAGGGCATCCAGCACTGGCCTAAAAGTGGTGAAACTACGGACCCTTGGTCGCAGGCCGATGCGCCAGGTTATTTTTTCTTCGCGTTGTTCAGCGCTTGGGAGAACCAGTCGTTGTTAGGAGCGGCGTTGGGGGTGAAATTCGGCGTTCTGTTGCCTTGGCGGTTGCCGCCACTTTGGGGGCGGGAGTCGCGGTCGTCGGCGGAGGAGCGGCGTTGGCCGTCGAGATCGACCTTGGACTTCATGGAGAGGGCGATGCGGTTGCGCTTGAGATCGACTTCGACGACCGTGACTTGTACTTTCTGGCCGACTTTGACGACTTCCGAGGCATCGCGGATGAAGTGGTCTGCTAGCTGGGAGACGTGGACGAGGCCGTCTTGGTGGACTCCGACATCGACGAAGGCACCGAAGGCGGTGACGTTGGTAACGATGCCGGGGAGCTTCATGCCGATGGTGAGGTCGGTTGGCTTTTCGACGCCTTCGACGAAGGAGAATAGCTCGAATTGTTTCCGCGGATCGCGGCCGGGTTTGGAGAGCTCGGCGACGATGTCCTTGAGCGTTGGCAGTCCGACTTGGTCATCGACGTATTTGCTGAGATCGATCTTTTTGCGGGCGGCTTCGTTGGCTAACAGGTCTTCGACTTTGCAACCGGCATCGGCTGCCATTTTCTCGACGAGTGGGTAGCGCTCCGGGTGGACGGCGGAGGAATCGAGCGGATGTGCACCGCCCCGGACGCGGAGGAATCCGGCGGCTTGCTCGAAGGCTTTTTCTCCGAGGCGCGGGACTTTTTTCAATTGCTCACGCGAGGTGAACGCACCGTTTTCATTGCGCCAGGCGACGATGTTTTCTGCGAGGGATGCATTGAGGCCGGAGACGTAGGAGAGCAGTTGCTTGGAGGCGGTGTTGATTTCTACGCCCACGGAGTTCACGGCACTAACAACGGTGTCGTCGAGGCTGGCTTTGAGAGCACGCTGATCGACGTCATGCTGATATTGGCCTACGCCGATGGCTTTGGCATCGATTTTCACCAACTCGGCGAGCGGGTCCATCAGGCGGCGTCCGATAGAAACTGCGCCGCGGACGGTGACGTCTTCGTTAGGAAATTCCTCGCGAGCGACATCGGAGGCGGAGTAGATGGAGGCACCGCTTTCATTGACCATCACGACGGGGATGGAGGAGGGGAGTTTGAGTTTTTTGATGAAGGCTTCTGTCTCGCGACCAGCGGTGCCGTTACCGATGGCGATGGCTTCGATGTCGTGCTTTTTGATGAGTGTGGTGACTTCCACGGCGGCTTCGTAGGCTTGATTCTGCGAGCCGGCGGTGGCGTGGAGGACGGTGTGGTGGAGGAGTTTTCCGGAGCGGTCGAGCACGACGGTCTTACATCCAGTGCGGAAGCCGGGGTCGATGGCTAACAAACGTTTCTCACCCAGCGGTGATGCTAACAAGAGCTCGCGGAAATTATCGGCGAAGACGGTGATGGCGGTTTCGTCGGCGCGCTTTTTCGCCATCAAGCGGGCTTCGGTTTCCATCGATGGCATCAAGAGTCGCTTGCAGCCGTCCTCGACTGCTTGGGCGACCTGTTTGCCAGCCGCGCCGGTGGATTTCACCCAATCCGGCAGGGCTTGCGAGGTCACGCGTTCTAACGGGACTTCCACGCGCATCAGCAGGAAACCTTCCTTTTCGCCCCGGCGCATGGCGAGCGTGCGGTGGGATGGGATGGTCTTGAAGGACTCGCTCCACTCGAAGTAGTCGCGGAATTTCTGCGCGTCGGTCTCCTCCTCTTTTCCATACATGATCTTGGAGGAAACGGTGGCTTCCTCTTCGTAAATTTTACGCACTCGGCCACGCAGCGGGGCGTCATCGGCCACGCGCTCGGCGATGATGTCGCGGGCACCTGCTAGGGCCTCGACGATGGTCGGCACTTCCATTTCCGGATTGAGAAATTTCGCGGCTTCCTCCTCGGGATCGGCGGCTTGGTTTTCGAAAATGAAATCGGCCAGCGGCGTGAGGCCGCGTTCGATGGCCTTGGTGGCGCGGGTCTGGCGCTTCGGGCGGAAGGGCGCGAAGATGTCCTCCACGGCGGTGAGGGTGAGTGCGGCTTCGAGCTTCTTCTTTAGCTCGGGAGTGAGGAGTGAGCGTTCTTCCAATGACTTCAAAACCGCGGTGCGGCGGCTGTCGAGCTCGGCGAGTTGGAGCATGCGGTCGCGGATGGTGGTGATCTGGACTTCGTCGAGCGAGCCAGTCTGCTCTTTGCGGTAGCGGGAAATGAAGGGAACGGTGCCGCCCTCGGCGATGAGCTTGGCGGTGGCGGAGACGGAGGAAAGGGAGATCCCGGTTTCGCGGGCGATGGCTTCGAGGTGGGTCATGCGGGAGGGAGATTTAGGCGAGGGCGGCGGGGTGGGCAAGAAATTGGGCGGGGGAAATTTGCGGGAGAGGAGAAATAGGACCTATGGGACTTATTTCACGCTGTCACCGCGCTTCTATCATCATTCAATCCGCTCTTTTCAATGAAGTAGTCATAGCCGCCGGTGTATCTGGTGACGAGTGCGCCTTTTTCCGGGTCTTTTTCGTTGCGGGTGACGTGGAGGGTCGTTTCTGCCAGAGTTCGGATGAAGTGGACATCGTGGGAGATGAAGACGAGCGTGCCTTCGTAGTTTTTCAAGGCACTGACGAGCGAATCGATAGAGAGGATGTCCAAGTGAGTCGTCGGCTCGTCCATGAGCAGGAGGTTCGGCGGATCGACGAGGAACTTGACGAGGTTGAGACGGGATTTTTCACCACCGGATAGAATACCGCAGCGTTTTTCCACATCGGTGCGGCGGAAGAGGAAGGAGCCGAGGATGGAGCGGGCTTCTTCTTCGCGCAGGGTGGTGCAGGCGGCGAGGACTTCCTCGAGCACGGTGTTGTTCTCGTTGAGCGACTCGGAGCGGTGTTGGCTGTAGTAACCGATCTTGGTGGCGTAGCCGGGCTCGCGTTTTCCGGCATCGATTTCTAGCTGGCCAGCGAGGATCTTGATGAGGGTGGATTTGCCCGCGCCGTTAGGGCCGACGAGGACCATGCGGTCGCCGCGCTCGATGGTGAGATCGAGGTCTTTGTAGATGCGCTTGTCGCCATAGGATTGGCCGACTTTGGAGAGCTCGATGACTTTCTGGTTAGATCTCGGTGGCTGGGGGAAGGCGAATTTGAACGGCTTTCTTGGCGTGCGGGGTTTCTCGATGCGGACGAGTTTTTCCAAGGTCTTGATGCGCGACTGGACTTGGGCGGCCTTCGATCCGACTTGGCGGAAGCGGTCGATGAATTCCTGGACGTGCTCGATTTCCTTGTTCTGATTCCGATAGGCCTGGACCTGTTGGTCATAGCGGGCTTCGCGTTGTTCGAGGAAGGCGGTGTAGTTTCCGGTGTAGGAAATGAGGGCTGCGGCGTCCGGATCGATTTCTACGACGGTCTCGATGATGGTGTCCATGAAGTCGCGATCGTGCGAAATCATGAGGATGGCGCCGGAGTAATTTAACAGATAGCGCTGGAGCCAAAGCAGGGAAATCAGGTCGAGGTGGTTCGTCGGCTCGTCGAGCATGAGCAAGTCGGGCTCCATGACGAGGAGTTGGGCGAGGTGGGCGCGCATGACCCAGCCGCCGGAATATTCGCGGGCGGGTTTGTTGAAATCCTCGCTCTTGAAGCCGAGGCCGTGGAGGATTTTTTTTGCTTTTGGTTCGAGCTGATAGCCGTTGAGGGCGGTGAATTGGTCTTGGGCGTGGGCGAACTCGGGAGTCGAGAGATCGCCAGATTTCTCACCCTCGCGGATGGTGCGGAGTAGGCCGATCATCTCCGGGGTGATGCCCATGGCGATTTCCAGGATTGTTTCGTCGGTCGGCTCGCCAGCTTCCTGCGGGAGGTATCCGGTGACGGCGTATTCGTCGCGCTCGATTTTCCCTTCGTCGGGTGAGTCCTCGTCGAGGATCATGCGGAAGAGCGTGGATTTTCCAGCGCCGTTCGGGCCGACGAGGGCGACGCGCTCGCCCCAGTTGATGGACATATCGGCTTCGCGGAGGAGTGTGCGGCCGCCGAGAGTTTTGGTGAGCTTGTGAATTGTGAGCACGCGGGGGTTTAATGGACTGGCGGGCGGTGAGCAAGGATTTCGGCAGGAAGACAGATTTATAAGGAAAGCTTAGGGAAATGCCAGCTATTGACCTTGACGGACCGGGGGCTGGGCGGGCTTTATAGCGCATCCTAATTACACGCATGCGATTCCCAACCAATCCCTCACTTCTCATGCCGCGTGGCGTGGGGCAATTCGCCGCTCTCACCTCTTTGGCGCTCGTCGCGCTGGCCGGAACATTGCAGGCGCAGGATTTCGAGGGGAAAAAGATTTCCGAAGTCACGATCCGCTACAATGGCTCCAAAACCGTGGACGAAGCCCGCTTGCGCAACCTGATGGCCTCCAAGGCCGGCTCCACGTATCGTTCTGAGAGCCTGGACCAAGACATCAAGGCGCTTTACGAATCCGGCCTCGTCGATGATGTGCGCTTCCTCGCCGAGCCGAATGGCGACAGCGTGAAGCTCATCGCCGAAGTGAAGACGCGCGACGCCCTCGGTGGTGTGGGATTCGTGGGAAACACCATTTTCACCGATCAGAAGCTGGCCAAGGAATCGAAAATGAAGGCCGGCGGTGCTCTCAGCGATGAGCAGATCCTCGAAGCCCAGCGCAACATCGAGAAATACTATCAGGGCTACGGCTACCCGGACGTCACCGTCACTCACCGCACACAAGCGACGGGGCAGGCTGGATTGTCCGACTTAATTTTCGTCATCGACGAAGGTTCGAAAAACGAGATCCGGCATATCCGCTTTGAAGGAAACAACGCGTTCACCGACCCTGAGCTCCGCAAGGAGATGAAGGTGAAGGAAAAAGGCTGGTTCTCTTGGCTCACCAAGTCCGGCCAGTTCGAATCCGGCCAACTTGATAGCGATCTCAACGCCATTCTCGACTACTACCGCAGTAAGGGCTATCTCCGGGTGAGTAGCCCCGGCATGCGTCGTGAGCCGGCGAAAGACGGCCGCGTGGACCTCATCATCCCGATCGTCGAAGGTGAAAAATACACCGTAGCGGGCGTGGGCTTCGGCAAGATGACCATTTTCAAACCGGAGGAACTCTATCCGGCGCTGACGCTCAACACGAACAACGCCTATTCCTCCAAGAAGATGCGCGACGATATCACGATGATCCGCAGCTACTACGGATCGCGCGGTTATGCCGATGCCTTGGTCACTCCCGACATCCGCGATGCAGGACCTAACCGCGTCAGCATTATCTATCGGATCACCGAGGGTTCGCGCTTCAAAGTGGGCCGCGTGAACATCAGCGGCAACACCAAGACCAAGGACAAGGTCATCCGCCGTGAAATTCCGCTCAAGCCGGGTGACATGTTCAACTCCGTGGAGCTTGAAACCACCAAGACCCGTCTCGAAAACCTCCAGTATTTCAGCGAAGTTCAGACCAACGGCTCGCCTGGCGGCTCCGGCTACCGTGACGTGAACGTGCTCGTCGAGGAAAAGGCGACCGGCTCCGTCGGCGTGGGTGCGGGCTTCAGCTCTATCGACAGCATCGTCGGCTTCGTGACGCTTGAGCAATCGAACTTCGATCTCTTCAATCCATGGAACTTCACCGGTGGTGGCCAGCGTTTTGCGATGAGCCTCCGCGCTGGTGCCGAGCGTTCCGAGTTCACCATGTCGCTCACCGAGCCTTGGTTCATGGATCAGCAACTCGCGCTTGGCGGTGAGGTGTTTTACAAACAGTCCACCTACTTCAGCGATTACTACGAGCAGACCAATTTCGGTGCTGCGGTATCTCTCAGAAAACCACTCGGTGCGAAAAGCTCGATCAAGGGTGAGTATCGCCTCGAACAAGTTACCATCAATTCCGAAGTCAATCAGAACGACTACATCGACAAGAACTTCAAGGGTGACAATGGCGATAATTCGGAGCTGGCCGACAAGAAAATCGGTGGTGACTTCATGCGCAGCGCACTGGCTGTGAATTACATTTACGATAGCCGCGATAGCAGCATTCAAGCCCGCAACGGTCACAAGATCGACGCCGGTATGACCTTCGCCGGTCTCGGCGGCGATGTGAATACCTTCACCATCTCCACCCAAGCCCAGAAATACTGGAACCTGAAATGGGACTCCATCTTCTCCCTTAACGGCGAGCTTGCCGTGGTGGACAGCGTGAACGGTGATGACATTCCGGTCTTCGAACGCATGTTCCTCGGCGGTGGTCGCACCCTCCGTGGTTTCGAGTTCCGCGACGTGGGTCCGCGCGACTCCAAATACACCAAGGAAGTTTACGGCGGAAACTCGCTGGGCTACATCACCGCCGAATACACCGTGCCGATCATCGAAACCGTGCGTGCTGCGGTATTCTCCGACACCGGTTTTGTGAACGCAGACAGTTGGGATGTAGGCCTCAGTGACATCTACAGCGACGTGGGTGTGGGGATCCGGCTCAAGCTTCCTATCAGCCCGCTGCCGCTTGCACTGGATTACGCCGTGCCGATTTCTTCACCGGACAACGAGGCGGACAAGGGCGGTCAGTTCAACTTCTCGCTCCAGTATAACTACTGATCAGCGGATCATCCTCAAACCGGCCCGTCGCATCCCGCGGCGCGCCGGTTTTTTCATGCCGTGACGCAGGCGGCATCGGCGACTCGCATGCCGTCCATCGCCGCGCTGACGATGCCGCCGGCATAGCCCGCGCCCTCTCCGCAGGGGAAAAGTCCGGCGATTTCCGGGTGCTCGAGAGTGTCGTCGCGGCGGGGGACTCTGACAGGCGAGCTGGTCCTTGTTTCAAATCCTAACAAAAGAACGTCGCGCGAGATGTAACCGTGCATCTGCCTCCCGAATAAACGCAGTCCCTCGTTCATCCGGCTGGTGATCCACGGTGGCAGCAGTTCGTGCAGCGGCGCGGGATTGGTGCCGGGGAAATAACTGGTTTCCGGCAGATCGGCGGAGATTTTTCCCGCGATGAAATCGGTGACCCGCTGGCCCGGCGCGACTTGGCCGCCGCCGCCGGCGATTTTGGCGGCTCGTTCGAGGTTCTTTTGGAAAACGAGGCCCGCGAGGATGCCGTGTTCCTTGACCAGCGGTGCGAGGTCCTCGGGCTCGACGGTGGAGATCATGCCGGAGTTCGCAAACGGCGAGTCGCGGCGGGAAAGGCTCATGCCGTTGACGACCACCTCGTCATTTTCCGTCGATGCCGGAACGATCCAGCCGCCGGGGCACATGCAGAACGAATGCACGCCGCGGCCGCGGATCTTGGTGGCGAGCCGATAGCGCGCAGCGGGCAGAAGGCGCGGGCGTTCCTGACCGGGATTGAGATGATACTGGACCTGATCGATGAACGGCTGCGGATGCTCAATGCGGAAACCCACCGCAAACGGCTTGGCTTCCAACAGAATTTTCTTTTCCGCCAGTAACCGATAGATGTCACGGGCGGAGTGGCCGGTGGCGAGGATCACGGAGTCTGCCAGAATTTCCTCGCCACTGCCGGTGAGCACGCCGCGGATGTGGTTTCCTTGGATGAGGAAGTCGGTGACCTTCGTTTGGAACCGGACTTCGCCACCAGCGGCGATGATCGACTGGCGGATGGCTTTGACGACGTTCGGCAAAAGGTTCGAACCGATGTGCGGGTGGGCATCGGTTAGGATGACCTCGGGTGCGCCGTGGGCGACGAGCACTTCGTAAACTTTGGCGACCGGACCGCGCTTGGTGGCGCGGGTGTAAAGTTTTCCATCAGAAAAAGTTCCTGCACCGCCCTCGCCGAAGCAGTAGTTCGACTCCTCGATGACGCGGCCTTCACGGAGGATCGGCGCGAGATCAAAGCGGCGGGCGCTGGCGTCCTTCCCACGTTCCAGCAAAATCGGCTTTTGTCCGTTTTCTAAACAACGCAGCGCGGCAAACATACCGGCCGGCCCGCAGCCGACGATGATGACGGTGCGCGCTCCCGCAGGCAGCGGAGGAGCGGACCAATGCGGCGTGATGTCCGGGGGCAGGGGAGCATCGAGTGAAACATCGAGCCGGAGCTGCACCTTGACTGCGCGCTGGCGGGCGTCGATCGAATGCTTGCGCAGTTTCACCCCGCCAATGCGCGCAGCGGGGACGCCGAGCTTGAGAGCCGCAGCGGTCCGGCGTGCGGTGTCGTCCTCGGATTTTTCGAGAGGCAGAACGATATCGACGGTTTCTATCAGAGTTTCCACAATAGGATTCGGGTGGGAAGAGCAGGCAGGGATGCCTGCGTCACTTTCAGCCGCGGATGCTTCGTTTCCGGCCTTCGTCATCGACGCTGACGAAGGTGACGCGGGTTGAGAAAATGGGATGGTGTCCGGCTTTTTCATCGAACACCTTCACCTGATAGGTCGTGCTGGTGTTGCCTTCCTTTTCGCGCTCACAGGAGATTCTCAGGATGGTGCCATCGCGCACGCTGTGGTGGAATTCCACGGTGTCCATCGCCACGGTGACGAATTGACAGTGCGGATAGTCGAGGCTGGCGGCGATCCATGAGGCTTCGTCTACCCAGGCGAGCAATTGGCCGCCGAAGACGAATCCGTAGTGGTTCAGATCAGCGGGGAGAACGAGGCGGTGCGTTTCCATGGGATCACCAGCGGCGGCGTTTAGGGTCCCGATAGATGAGGGAATCGAGCGAGTAGTTTCCAGCACCGGTTAGGATGATTGCGATCAGCGGGATGAGATACATCAGCGCGAGTTCTTTAGTTTCGATGAGAGTGGGTCCGTTGAGGAACCAAGGCGTCGCGCCCATTCTACCGAAGGCGGCGACCACCATGGTAAATCCGAGGATGAACGCAGCCGGACGAGTGGCGAAGCCGATGATGATCAGGGTGGAAGCGACCACCTCGGCGCCGATACAGGCCATCAGACAGCCAGGCGCCCAGCTAACTGGGAGGAAATCCGGAACGTAGAAAAACTCCTTGATGGTCGAGTAGTTCCGTATTTTCGGCAGGCCGTGGCCGATGATCATCATCAGGCCGAGCATCACGCGTAGGGCGAGAAATCCGAGGGAAGCTGTCGCGTCGCGTGTGCCGCAGTCGAAAAGGAAGCGTTTCATGAAGGATTGGCGGGCGCTTGTTTGACTGAAATCGTGATGCGTTTCAGTCGATCATCGCCCTCCGGAGAATGTGACGCGATCTTCGCGTCGTCGGCGAGGATATTGTGAACGAGCCGACGGTAGTAGGCGTTGAGCGGGCGCAGTTGGAAGGGCTTGCCGGTCGTTTTCACCCGCTCGGCGATGCCCCGGATTTCTTCGTTGAGCTGATCCTCCTGGATCGAGCGGAAATGCGAACAATCCACCTTGATGCGCTCGGCCTTCGGAGCATGCCGCCGCAGGATGCGATTGACGAGGTATTGCAGATCGTCGAGGCGGTCGCCGTCTTTGCCGATGATGGCTTCGCTTTCGCCCGAATGGATCTGCAGGCAGGGACCATCGTGGGTTTCCTGGACCTCGATCGTGGCGGTGAAGCCGAGATGACCGAGCATTGTATCGAGAATCTTGGTTGCTGATTCCACCGTGTTCATGGCGTGAGTCTAATGACATCCTCGGCCGGGTCAATCACCTCAGCCTTCTTTATCCTCGAAAAGCGCTGCGATGCGGGCGGCGTGTCCGGCGATCCGTTGCTTTTCGTCCTCGGTGAACTCGTAGGGGGAGTATTTTCCGATTCCCAGCGTGCCGATGACTTCGTGGTTTTCCTGTGAGAAAACCGGTACGGCGACTGAGCCTGAGACGCCTGTCTGGCGAGCGTCCGGCTTCGCCACTCCACCGAGATCTTGCTGGAGATTGCAGAGTTCGACGGGTTGTCTGCTTTCTGCCGCGACACCGGCGATGCCTTTGCCGAAGGGGATGTGGGAAATTTTGTCCAGCAGGCTGTCCGGCACTCCGATCTGGCAGACGAGGTCGAGAGTCTTTCCGTCATCAGAGCGGTGGATAGTCCCCGTTTGGCAGCCGAATTCCTCCAATACCGTGGCCAGCATCAATTTCCAATTTTCCTGACTTGTCATCTTCAATGATTATCACTTGTTAGGTGATCCGTCACCCTTTTTGGGGTGAAATTCGCGCTTGGCATCCTCCGCGATATCAGCGAAACCCTTTCCCGCATGAATAAACCTAATTTGTTGATTTCCGCACTGGCCATCGGCGTTCTCTCCTGTCAGAACGCATCAATTATGGCCGCTGAGACAGAGCTGAAACAGGAGGTTTACGGGAAAATGCCCGATGGCCACGAAGTGAAAATTTTCACCCTGACCAACAAGAACGGCCTCATCGCCAAAGTCACGGAATATGGCGCGATCCTCGTTTCCATGGAAGTGCCGGACAAGTCAGGGAAGGTGGCCGACGTCACCCACGGCTACGATACTTTGGCCGGTTGGCTTACCAACACCCAGTACTTTGGTGCCACCGTCGGTCGCTTTGGCAACCGCATCAAGGATGGGAAATTTACGCTCGATGGCAAGGAATACACCCTCGCCACCAACAACCATCCAGGTGACATCCCATGCCACCTCCACGGTGGCTTGAAAGGCTTCGACAAGGTGGTATGGAGCGGAAAAGCAGTCGGCAATGAGGCAGTCGAGTTCACCTACGTCTCGAAGGACGGCGAGGAAGGCTACCCGGGAAATCTCACGGTGAAAGTGACCTACAGCCTCAACGACACCAACGAATTGAAGTGGCAGGCTGTCGCCACCACCGACGCTCCGACGATTCTCAATATCGTGCATCACACCTACTGGAACCTCTCCGGAGACCCGGCCACCAGCATCAATGACCATGTTCTAACGCTGAATGCGGACCACTTTCTGCCCACCAACGCAGGCCTCATCCCCACCGGAGAAATTGCTCCCGTCGCGGGCACTCCAATGGATTTCACCAAGCCCACCGCCATCGGTGAACGCGTGGAAGCCGATTTCGAAGCACTCAAGCTCGGCGGCGGCTACGACCACGCATGGGTCGTCAAAAAAGGCGAAGGTGTCCGTCTCGATGCACGCGTGATGGATCCGAAATCCGGCCGCGTGATGGAAATTTCCAGCGACCAACCGGCCACCCAGTTCTACGGCGGAAATTTCCTCGACGGGAAATCTATCGGTAAGGGCGGCGTGGCTTACGCTTTCCGCACCGCCTTCGCTCTGGAAACTGAGAACTTCCCGGATGCACCTAACAAGCCATCGTTCCCATCGTCGGTTCTTCGCCCTGGAGAGACCTATAAACACTCGATGGTCTTCAAATTCTCAGCCGAATAACCCCTCCAATCCTTGTGTTAGCCCTCCTCTGTGAGGGCTTTCATTTGTTCTTCCACGCACGCTTCCCAAATACCCATGCAATTCATCGACTCCATCTCAATCCTCGCCTCGGGCGCTATCAGTATTGGCGAGTCCGCCACCGCCCCGAAAATCGATCTCCATGTCGTGGATTATCTGATCCTCGGCGTTTACATCCTCGTCGTCGTCGGCATCGGCTTCGTCATGAAAAAGTATGTGAAGTCGGCCTCCGATTTCCTAACTTCCGGGCGATCGATTCCTGTCTGGGTGACCGGGCTTGCCTTCCTTTCCGCCAACCTCGGCGCGCAGGAAGTGATCGGCATGGCGGCTTCCGGTGCGAAATACGGGATCATGACGTCGCACTTTTACTGGGTGGGTGCGATTCCGGCGATGATCTTCCTCGCGGTGTTCATGATGCCGTTTTACTACGGCTCGCGTGCCCGTTCGGTGCCCGAGTATTTGAAACTACGCTTCGATGAAAAAACTCGCGGGCTGAATGCAGTTTCCTTCGCGTTGATGACGGTGGCTTCATCCGGTGCCTCGCTGCACGCGCTGGCCGCTCTTCTCCACCTACTGCTCAAGTGGGATTACAACGTTTCGTTGATTGTTTCCTCCGTCGTCGTTCTCGCCTACGTCCTGAAAGGCGGACTCTCCTCGGCGATCTACACCGAAGTGCTTCAGTTCTTCCTCATTGTGCTCGGCTTCGCGCCGCTGGTCATCATCGGTCTCAATGACTTGGGGGGCTGGAACGGCCTCATGGCATCATTGGCGAAAACGAGCGGACCAGAATTCGTTCACTCATGGAAATACATGGGAACCACCGCAAACCCGATGGGTGTTGAGTGGTTCGGCATGGTCTTTGGCCTCGGTTTCGTTCTATCTTTCGGTTACTGGTGCACCGACTTCCTCGTCGTCCAGCGCGCGATGGCGGCCAAGACGATGGGCGATGCCCGCCGCACTCCGATCATCGGTGCGATTCCGAAAATGCTCTTCCCGATCATCGTCATCGTTCCCGGCATGATCGCCCTCGGCCTCGCTGCGAAAGCTGGATCCAACTACAGCATCCCTCTTGGTGTCACCGGCGCGACTGACTACAACCTCGTCATTCCTTCGCTGATCGCCCACTACCTGCCGACCGGCATGTTGGGACTCGCCCTCACCGCGCTGATGGCCTCGTTCATGTCCGGCATGGCCGGAAACGTCACCGCCTTCAACACCGTCTGGACCTACGATATCTATCAGTCCTATATCGGCAAAGGCAAATCCGACTCCCACTACATGTGGATGGCCAAGTTCGCCACCGTCGCTGGCATCGCCATTTCCATCGGTTTCGCCTATGTGGCGAAGAACGTGGACAACATCATGGACTTCCTGCAACTGGTGTTCGGCTTCGTCAACGCACCCGTGTTCGCTACCTTCCTGCTAGGCATGTTCTGGAAACGGACCACCGGACACGGCGCGTTCTACGGCCTGCTGGCTGGAACCGTGTGCGCGATGATTTTCCATGGCATCAGCTCCCCGCAGATTCTTGAGGCGGGTCAAACGATACCCAGCGTCAAGGGAGCTTGGATCAACAGCCACTTCCAGTTTACCTCCAGCATGGCCCAGAATTTCTGGCTCGCCATCGTCGCTTGGACCTTCTGCTTCGTCATCACCATCGGAGTCTCTTTGGCCACCAAGCGCACGAAAACCGACCTAGAGCTGAAAGGCCTCGTGTATTCCCTGACGGACAAGATCAAGGAAGAGGGCGAACCTCTCTGGAAACGCCCCGCCGTCGTTGGCAGCGTCGTTCTACTCATCGCGGTGATCCTCAACGTCATCTTCTGGTAAACTCTAACTCCAACAACCAATGAACTTCGATCTCCGCCTGCCAATTGGCATTCTCTTCACGCTCTTCGGGCTGATCCTGACCGGTTACGGTCTCGTCACCCAAGGCAGCGACATCTACGCGAAATCCCTCGGCCACAACATCAACATCTCCTGGGGCATCGTCCAACTGGTGTTCGGTGGCTTCATGCTCTTCCTCGCCATCCGCGCCCGGAAAGCCTGATCTGGCCAAGGAATTATCCATCATCTCCCAAACGCCCCGTGCATTCTGGACGGGGCGTTTTTTCATTTTGAACACGAACTGAGGAGGTCTGATGTGGCGAAAATGACTTTGGTCGAAAAATTCAACTCATCTATCGAGTCGCACACATCTTCTCGACATCCAGCACGTAGATCGCCCTTTGATGAGATCCTATCAGAAGTTGGGATCCGTCGCCTGAGAGCTCATACGATGTCGCCTGCCATGCGAAGTAATGGTTAGAAACGACTTTCTTAGAAGGCCAGTCAATCACCGAGAGCGCCGATCCACCGTCCTCACTCGGACGCAGCACGAAGAGTCGGGTCCCGTCCTTTGATGCCAGGATCTGACCCAAACTGCGATCCGGCCAACTGGAAGGTATCTTCATTTTCTCCGTGGGTGAATTTTCGGAGATTAGCGGAATCCTTTCGATCACCCTCTCACTTGAGTTCGGATCAACCCGGAAGAACCAGCCATTTCCCGCGTCGAGTCCCCTTACGTTCTTGTCAAGGACCTTGGGATCATTCTTACGTTCCGGATCAATGAGAGTCATACTGGCTCCGTTTCTCATGACGATCTCAGGCGGATTTCCGGATACTTGGAAAGTCCGCGGCCGGATGGTGGTTTCAAATTCAGGAACTAACAGTGGTTCCGAAACGGTTTTGCCGTCGTTCGTCCAATATTGAACCACTCCATCTTTGGCGGTGACGAGACTTTTGCCCTCAAGACCCAAGGCGATGTTCATCAAGGCAGGCTCTGTGCGATTCGGATCTGGGTAGCTGACAATGGCCTTGCCGACGACCCTCGGGGTGTTGATGGGCTTCCGTTCGACACGCTTTAGGATTTCCTCGACGTCCCATGAGATGAATTCCCAACCATCTCCGGCGAAGATCTTGTCCGATTTCCGTAGAAAAATCGGAGACTGCATCTTGATGCATGTTTGATTGTCTTTCTCTCTCGGAGAGGTGAGTTCCGCTAGCAGATTTCCATCCTTAGACCATAGCAGCAGGCGTCGGTCATCGTTAGAGATGATCAGCTCCCCGTTGGACGAGAATCCCGCCTCGGTGATCGGGCAGCAGTGCACTGGATGATCTTCAAATGCGAGCCTATCCACATATTTCCAGTCCTTTGTTTCGTAAATCCATCCTCCTCCCTCGTCGAAGAACACGAAGAATTTCCCGTCAGGAGTGTAGTCGCCAAGCTCACAGGACACTTTTTCGCGGGTGAAGTCGGGATCGGAGAATTTGTCCGTCGAGAAGATTAATGTCCTCCCTTGAGCGGAGATGAGCAGGTGGTGCCCGTCTGGCGAGAATCTAACGTTGTTGTCAAAGGAGTAGTCGTTCACGGGAGGCGTCGCAATGTCATGAACATGCACCAATTTCCCTTCGCTCACGCGGTATAGATGGACGGAATGGTTCGTGAAGAACGCGACCCACTCGCCATGAGATCCTCCTGATCGAACGCGAGGTGCGTCATCCTCATCCTCGGTTTCCAGAACCACCGGATCGGCAACGCCCTGCCCCTTGCTGATAGAAAATGCCTTCGCTGAATTTCCGCTGCGACGGGTCACAAGCAGCAGGTCACCTGATTCCGTAAGAGCGTCGGAGACGGTGCCACTGAAGCGAGTGATCAATCCGGGCAAATTCACCTGACGAGATTTTTGACCCGTTTTCAGATCATACCAAATGACTGCGGATGGAACCTCCGCGGCCTTGTCATCGAGGGCCTGAAGGGTGATCAACTGCTTGCCGTCAGCACTGATTGCCGCTGCGGACAATCCCTCTGCATTCTCCAATTCCCACAACGGCCTGCCGTCTCGGAAATTGAAACATTCGAAGACCACCCGCCCGAACCGCTTCTCCGTGTTCGACTCCCTTCTTTTACAGAAAAGGAATTCTCCATCCGGCGAGAGGCACCAGTCTTCCGCCAAGGCGATGAATTCCCGGGTTTCCACTTTCCCCGACTTGGTGTCGGATTCCATCACGCACAGACCTCCGGTTGCCCCCAACAGCCATCGGTTACTGTCTCCGATCCGCTGGACCTTGGATCTAACGGCAAACGGCGTTCCCAACCTGGGATTGCCCTGAACCCGAATCAAAGCGTCAGTCGTCTCGGAAAAGGGATCGTAACGTCTTAGTGGCCCTAACGACTCAGCGTCCGCCTGACTCGCAAGCATACCCAAGGTAACGGCGATCAAAATGACGCTCAAATGATTCATTGCTGCGAACGTAAGGCAGATTCAATTTCAAGAACAGCCTATTTGCCGGTCCCGTTGAAAACACGCAAGGCGATTGAATAGGGTAAGTCCTCGCGGATTAACAAAGTATCTCAAAG
This sequence comes from Verrucomicrobiales bacterium, assembly GCA_038237425.1. Lineage (GTDB taxonomy): Bacteria > Verrucomicrobiota > Verrucomicrobiia > Verrucomicrobiales > Akkermansiaceae > Luteolibacter. Next base: position 57,917 of record JBBRYQ010000007.1, on the reverse strand, counting down.
GTTAAAAAGGGAAGGGTTCAGACGGTGATGTAAATGGAGTCAATGCTCTCGAATTTACATTCTGCTGGTGAGAGAAGAACAAGTGGAAGGCCGGATTGTGCAATGAGTGAATGGCAGCGGAATGATTTCCTGCCGCCATGCTTACACTGGGTTCCGGAGGATTTCCTTTGCCTTACGCGTGGACCATGGGCAGCTTTCCGGCGACGATGAAAATCACCTCTTACACTGGCGGCTTTGTCCAGACGAACGGCTATCTGATCGAGACTCCTGATGGAAATCTCCTGATCGACGCACCTGAGGGGATCACGGATTGGATCGCCCAACGCGGGGTGCGGGTGGATCATGTGCTTCTCACCCACCAACATTACGACCACGTCACCGACGCTGCCGCGCTAGTGGCTTCCGGGGCGAAGCTGCACGCTCTGGAGGAGTATTCGAAAGATCTCACGCTCGAATCCGCAGCGCGGGGATGGGGGATGCCGATCTCGGTGGCTCCCTATCAGGTTGATGTGCGCTTCGAGATGGGAACGACGCTGAAACTCGCAGGGCTAGAAATTTCACTCGCCCACATTCCCGGACACGCGACCGACAGTGTGACGTTCCATCTGGTAGATTTTGGTGTGGTTTTTTCCGGCGATACTCTGTTCGCAGGTTCCATCGGCCGGACAGATCTGCCGGGCGGCAGCATGGAACAATTGTTGGACGGGATCGCCAAGCACCTGATGACGCTGCCGCCGGAAACCAAAATTCTGCCAGGCCATGGGCCCGGGACCACGGTGGGAGAAGAAGCGGTCGAAAATCCCTATCTGGATTAGGGTAGTCTTGGACTTCAGTCCAATTTTCAAAGGCGTCGGACTGAAGTCCAAAACTACTTTTTCGGATCAAATATTCTCCGCTGGGTCCTCGGCAACTGTGAGCGTAGATTGGGCCGCTGCTGAGTTCCCAAGTCCGGGAATCACCCGTCGGACGAGCTTTTTCAATCCAGACTCTGAGGCATCGACTTCCGCCTCGCCCTGGCGGAGGGCTTTTTCCCAGGCAGGTGCGAATCCCGGTGCCTGCTCGCGCATGATGCGGATGGCGATTTCCTGGATCTGCAAAAGCTTCTGCTCGGCACGGCCGGGCTTCTGTTGGAGCGCGGCGTTGTTTACGCGCAGCGTTTCGTTTTGTTTCCGCAGGGATTCGAGCTCGGTCTGGAGGGCTTCGTTGCCGCTGGCGTTGATCTTCAGCTGGGTGTTGAGATGGCTCTGGAGGTTTTTCATTTCGTCCTCCACGCGCTTGAGATCGCGGGCGACGGCGCGGCGGGCGGAGAAACCGGACTTCCAGATGAAGGCGGCGATGAGCAGGCCCAGAAGAAGTCCCCAAGTGAAGGGGTTTTTGAGCGCCTCTGTGAGATATTCCATGGTGAGGGAGAGTTAAGGTTTTGTAGCGGGTTTTTCAACCGGTTTCTGAGCGGCCTCGCTGTCCTTCAGGGCGGCTTGGACGTCCTCGGTGAAGTCCGGCGCTTGTTTGCTGTAGAGGACGAAAGGGACGCCGGTGTTGGTGTTGCCGGAGCTGTCGAAAACCGAGTCGAAGCCTTTTTCCTTCGCGATCTTATTGGAAAATTTCACGATCCGGTCGAGTGACGAGCGCATCCCTGCGACCATCTTCTTGTTGATGGCCTTTTCCTTTTCGGCTTTGAAACTCTCGAATTCCTGCTGGAGCGTTTGGGCTTCCTGGCGCTTGATTTCGTAGCTGCGGGCGAGTTTTTTGCCAGTCGCTTCGTCGAGCGGGTTGTTCTTGTCCGCGAGCTGGGTTTGGAGCGTTTGGAGCTCGGTGAGGATTCTCCGAAGCTGTTCGGCGCGCTCATCCTTCATGATCTCGTCGCGCTCCTTTTTGATCTCCTGTTGGAGATTAGTGGTCGAGGGCAGGGCGGTATAGATGTCTTTCACCCGCACAAGAGCGAATCGTGGCGCTGCGGCCGCAGTGAGGGCGCTCGCGAGAAGAATGAGTGAGATGGCTTTCAATGGATTCATGCGCGTCGGGACGATGGATGAGCCCGGCCGCGATGTCGATATCAGATCCTTAGGCTGCCTTGATGATCGGTAAACTGGCAATCAAGGTTCGCCGATGTCTTCGTTCCAGAGCTCCGGCTTGTTAGCGATAAAATGGGTCATCATTTCGATGCATTCAGGGTCGTTGAGCACCTCCAGAGTCAGGCCTCGGGCTTTCAGGTGCTCCTCATCGCCCATGAAGGTGACGTTTTCGCCGATCACGACCTTGGGAATGCCGTAGAGCAGGATTGCGCCGCTGCACATGGGGCAGGGGGAGAGTGTGGTGTAAATGACGCATTCCTGATAGACCGATGCGCTCTGGCGGCCTGCGTTCTCGAGTGCGTCCATCTCGCCGTGGAGAGTGGTGCTGCCTTTTTGGACACGCTGGTTGTGGCCGCGGCCGATGATTTTTCCCTGGTGGACGATCACGCTGCCGATCGGGATGCCGCCCTCCGCCAGCCCTTTGCGGGCCTCGTCAACTGCCGCTTGCATGTATGAATCCATGGGCTTCAATATGCAGATGGCAGGCCGCTCCCGCGATAAAAAGTATCAAACGGCACGGAAATTGCCTAATGCAATCCCCACCCATTGAAATCATGCCCAAAGTTCGCCTAGCAGGTACCGTCCGCGGAGAAAAGGATCCCAATCGGGAAGTCCGCGCCCGTCTTTTATACAGCCTCTTCAGCAAAGGCTGGGACATCTACAACTCCAACGGCGACCAGCGGATCTCCCTCTCCAACATCGAGCGCAAGATCATCGAGTCCGACGCCTTCGTTTTCACCCCCGGAGCCACGCTGGAGGATCTTTTCAAGGCTGTTTCCGTCTTCGTCGGCTACCAGACGCTCGACGTCCATCTCTCCGGAAAACCGACCGTCCTGCTCAATTCCGACCACTCCTGGGACCGCCTTTTCTCGCTGCTCGCCCACCTCAACAAGCTCGGCACGGTGAAGCAGAATCACCGCGATTACCTCCTCCTCGCTGAGTCGCCTGAGGAAGTGCTCGAACTCCTCGAATCCGCCCGCAGCAATGGAATTCCCAGCGTCGGGCGTGAGAAAATCGGCACCAGTACCGTGGAATCCTTCGATACCCCGCTGCCTGCCGACCACGAGGGCAGCGTCTGCGTTTTCTGCTCCGCCTCCATCGAGGATCCCGCCTACCTCAGCGACGGCTATGAACTCGGCAAGCTCCTCGCAGAAAACAACCTCGGCTGTGTATCCGGCGCAGGCAGTTCCGGCATCATGGGCGAGGTCGTCCGCGGCTCCGTGGACGCCGGTGGCTGGACCGCCGGCTCTAACGTGCCGCACATCATCGAGCTCGAAGGCCTGCCCGACGGAATGTCCAGCTTCTGGCTGAAGCCTGACATTTACACGCGGATGGAAATCATGATCCAGCACTCCGATGCCTTCGTGATTTTCCCCGGCGGCTCCGGCACGGTGCAGGAAATGCTCGCCCTCATGATTTTCAAGCATCAGGGCCACCCATCCATGGTCGGCAAGCCGGTCGTCATCTTCAATCGTGTGGACGCCAACGGCCTCTCGTTCTGGACGCCGCTCATCGAAATGCTTGGCACCTGGTGCTACGACGGCGAGTTTGTCGTCGTCGATGAGCTCGCACAGCTCGTCCCAACCGTGAAAAGCCTCATCGCCACATCGCGCCCGGTCGCTGTTTGAAATGAAGATCCGCCGTTCTGCTGCTTGCCACCGGACCCATTGAACCGATAGGTTATCGCATCGTGAACGTCGGAATCCTCGTAAACCCTCACAAGTCTGGCTCGCTTCCCACCCTTCACGCGCTCCGGACCGCGCTGAAGGCCCACGGCTGCAACGCCGTACTGGATGAGGAAACCGCCGAGCTCGCCGGGGAAACGGGCGGAATTCCGACATCGGAGTTTTCCAAACACGTTGACATTGCCGCCGTGCTCGGCGGCGACGGCACGATGCTCAACGCGCTTTCCCGGCTGGGAAATTTCCAAAAACCCGTCGCCGGCATCAACATCGGCACCCTCGGATTTCTCACCAGTTGCACCGATGATGAGCTCGACCTCTTTGCCGAAACGATTGCCAACGGCAGTTTCACCACCAGCGTCCGCACCCTGCTTGAAGCCACCGTTCACCGCCCGGGCCAGACGCCGGAGCACTTCATCGCCCTGAATGAAATCACCCTCGCCCGCGGCGATACCGGTCGCCTCGTTTCTCTCCGCGCCAGCGTCAACGGCGAGCTGCTCAACGACTACCGCGCCGACGGACTCATCGTCGCCACTCCCACCGGCTCCACCGCCTATTCACTTTCCGCAGGCGGACCACTCATTTCACCCAGCGCCGCCGTTTTTGTCATCACGCCGATCTGCCCACACAGCCTCAGCCAGCGGTCGCTGATTCTATCAGACGACTCCGTGATCGAGCTCTCCTCCGAAGATCCCGATTGCGGCCCCATGCTCTTCACCGTCGATGGCCGCGACAGCATTCGCATCGAAACCGGCGATCGGATAGAGGTGAAAAAAGCCCCGCGCTCCTTCCATCTGCTCCGCCTTCAAGACCGCTCGTTTTACGAAGCGTTGCGCCAGAAACTGCGCTGGCAAGGCGTCTAGCAGCTTTGCCCATCAATTTTCCACAAAGCTGCGATCAATCTCTCTCGCAGCGGCACCGCTTTTTCTGCCAGTCTGCGCTGTTCGATTTCATAAATCCGTCTGCCATCCGCAGTTTCGATGCAAATCGGCACCCTCTCCCAGCTCGTTAGATCATAAGGGCTCGCCCGCATGTCGAGATCCCGGAGCTCGATCGCCAACTCAAAACAATCCAGCAGTAACTCCGTCCCCACCCACGGCATCGCCTTTGCCGCCCATTTGTAGAGGTCCATGTTCGCGTGCACGCAGCCTGGTTGCTCCAAAGAAACCCGGTCATCTAACGTCGGCTGCAAACGGTTCATCTGGTTCGAGCCACCTGCGAAAAACCGGAACGCATCGTAATGCGAGCAGCAGATCGCCCGCGATTCCACCAGCGCGTCGATCTCCCCCTGCGGCAGCCGCAGCGGTGTCGTCTTTTCATGCCGCACCTCCGCTCCCTGGTAAACCATCGCCCACTCGTGCAGACCGTGGCAGGCGAAATTCGGCGCCCGATCTCGCGTCGCCACCAGCAAGCTGCGAATCCACCGCAGCCGCTCGCGTTCTTTCACCGGCAATAGTTCCGCGTCTGCAAAAAGCACGCCATCCGCCACCGCATAGTCCCTCTCGGAAAACGGCTTGGGTAGGCCAGAAGTAATCGGATCAAACTCCAAAGCCACCCCGATCCCCGGATGCCATTTCTCCAGCAACGCAAATGGATACGGATAATACTGAAACAAAAAATCCTCCACCGGATGCGGCACCCCCGAGTCCCGCCGTTTCCTCGCTGGCAGCGTGTATCGCTCGGCCCGTGCCCGATGCATACTCACCCGCTCGCGCCATTCGTTGGCGGAGAGGAAAATCATCGGAGGTTTCGAAATCATCGCGCCGCGAAAAAACCACAATCTTCGGCCAAAGGCAAAATTTCCCTTGCGATTCCAAACCCTCGCCCCTAATCATTCCGCCCCGCGCCGAAAGGCGCATGGTTAAATCGCGGGATGGAGCAGCCAGGTAGCTCGTCAGGCTCATAACCTGAAGGTCGTAGGTTCAAATCCTACTCCCGCAACCACTCTCAAAGCCCTGTAACTCAAAAGGTTACGGGGTTTTTTGTGGCTATCTTTCGAGAGGGTGGAATACCCCTGAAATGCACGGAAATGCGGGTTTTAACGCGTTCTATTGCGCGGAGTGTTGCATGGAAGATTGTTTCAAGAACAGGGGATGAGATATTCCGAAGTAGTTCTGGAATCCGAAGGAAGTCGATTTGTCGGCCCCTTCCGTGCAACGGAGTGTTGCGCGGTCGCCACAAAAGCCATGTTGCATTTCCCCCGTGCCCGGCCGCGTGCGCGATGGACTCGGACGGCTGTTTGGGGTATTCCTTGAGCATGTCAGCCGACTGGAATCGAAAATCCATCCTGCGTTTTCTTGGCGAAGGTTGCACGCTTGGAGAAGCGGCGAGATTGGCGGGGGTGCATCGTCAAACCCTCTTGCGATGGCGCTGGGAATCACCGGAGTTCGCGGAATCCGTTGCTGTGGCGCTGGCGACGGGAAAAGATGAGAGAACTTACCGTATGTGGCTCCGGCATCCATTCCGAGGAATGCGGCCACCAACTGGCAAAGGCAATGGCGGGAGTCCTCGCTTCACCTATGGCCGGAGGTGACTTCGAGACCCGCTCTCAATCTTCGTCTCAGTTGTCGCCTTCATCATCCGGTTCTGGGTCCACGTTGCCACCGATGACGATATGGATTCGCCCCGTCTGAGAGGCTTCCACGTCCAGCTTATCCCCATAGCGTTTCGGGTCCCATTTCGACAGTAGCTTGAGCCTAGTTTCAATCTGGAGCTTGCGGTGGGCCAGCATATCCTCGCGGGTTTCCTCGATGCCGTTTTTGCCTACCGTGGTTCTGACTCCGACCAACGGAGTGTCGGCAATTTTCAAGCACTCGGCGGCAATCATATCGAATCCTTCCTCGCGCGCACGCGCGATGCTCACGGAAAATCCTTCATCGCGGGTTCTCCAATCTGAGACAGTTTGGACTTTCGGCATGTTGTCGCTGCGGCAAATCACCGCCAACGGCTCGCCCTTACTCAGCCGTTCACAGATCGCAGCGGCCACGGCATCGGTGAATTTGCTCGGGCGACCACGACCCCGCGTGGCGGCGGTCTCCAATGGCTTTAACTTCGTTGTCATGGACTTCTTTACCACATGGCCTGTCGGTGGCAAAGGTCGCATTAACAATGACCCCGATCATCTTCCTCGACATTGACGGCGTGCTCATCGCCTACCCCGAGGGCGGGCACACCGCACCTCAGTTCACGCCGCGATGCGTGGAAGCCTTCAAGTCGATCATCGAAGCTGTGCCGCGTATTCGCGTCGTTCTCTCATCGACTTGGCGATTGCCTGAACACGTCAATCAACTCCACTCCCAGTGGCAGGCCCACGGGTTTCCTGTGTCTCTTGCTTGGGATGGTACGCCCGATACTCGCGGCGAGCCGGAAGTCTCCCTGCTTCACCGGCGAGGGCTGGAAATCAAGGCATGGCTGGATTCTCATCCGGAAGTTTGCCGTTGGGTCGTACTCGATGACGAACGAATGGCCATCGAACCGATCCTTGGCAACCGGCGCTGCGTGTTCACCAATCCGGCGCGGGGACTGACAGCGGACGACGCAGAGCGGGCGATTGAGATTTTTGGTGGCCCGCTGACCGGTATCTGAGCACCGGCAAGCGGTTTGGATTCGGATGGCAACACGTATGATGCATGTAGATGCAGTTCGTGCTTCTCCTTTCGAATCAGCTTGTTAGCGTAGCTGTGACCTATGACGTCCGGCCCGAGTCTCAGCAGCAACTTCACCCATCTGCAATCGCACGATGAGCAGTTGCTTCGCCTCGGAATGCTTGCGGAGAGGTATTTCGCGGACGATCCAAATACCTGCCTCTTGAAACTGCGGCAGTTGTCCGAACTCCTAGCCCAGATCACCGCTTCGAACGTCGGAGTCCTAGACCGTCCGGAAGATGGCCAATACGAACTTCTTCTGCGTCTCCGCGACCACGGCATCCTACCTGCTGAGATTTACCAACTCTTCGGTGAGGTCCGCCGCACGGGCAACGCCGCTACGCCCGCTATGGCGATGACCTTCTCGCCCTTGATCTCATCAACCGCACCTCCGCGCCCGGAACAGGCACCGGCACCGGCACGGGGTCGTCAACTGGAAATGCAATCCCCACCAAGGGCAGCTCGAACAAAACGGTCACAGAATACCTCGCCCAAGCCGACCAGGAACTCTCCGACCGTTTCGACGCCCTCAAATCCATGATCCTCGAAATGGGTGACGACGTGGAATTCAAGACCCTCAAGCTCTACTTCGCCTTCCGCCGCCTCAAGAACTTCGCTTGCGTCGAGGTCCACACCCAGACGCGAAAACTCCTCGTTTACATCAAGCACCCGGATCCCGCCTCCGTAGCCGAAAAAGGTTTCGCCCGCGATGTCACGAATATCGGCCACTTCGGCACCGGCAACTTGGAACTGACGCTCAGCTCCAAAGCTGACGTCGAAAAAGCTCGCTACCTTATCGAGCAATCCTACGAGGCGAATTAGCCATTCGTCATTCGTCATTCGTCATTCGTCATTCACAATTCCCACCTCATGGACTTCCCAATTCCCAAGCTCGAACGATTGCCCATCCGGATTTCACCCTGTCCAATCCTGAACGCGGTTTTGGAAATTCGCTTCGTGACGGGGGAAGACTGGGCGTTGTTGCCAGGCTTGCTCTATACCCAGATCAAGGAGAGATACCCAAAATTCGAGAATCTCCCCATCGCCGAAATGCCGGAAGAGATTTTCCGGATCGATCCGAATTTGATTCATGCGCCGAGGATGCGATTTCTCGGCCAGGGATTCATCGTTCAGTTCGGCCCCCGAGTCGTGTCCCTCCTCACTCATGGCGAGTATCCCGGCTGGCAGAAGATCAAGGAAGAACTCTCTTGGTTGCTCGAACGGCTCAAGCTGGCGAATTTCATCCATGAGGGCGAACGCTTGGGAATGCGTTACATCGACTTTTTCGAAGATGAGGATGTTTTTTCCAGATTGGTGCTGGATGTCCGTTCCGGTGGGCAATCGATCTCAGGGGTGGAAATGAGCTTTGCCACCGTCTTCCGTCACGGAGATCTCACCGCGCGCCTAAGCCTCAATAACGGCGCACTGGTCACACGAGGAAATGAGGTGGTTAGCGGTAGCATCCTGGATCTGGATGTGTGGCTGGAAGCTTCTGGATTTGACGTTTTCGGGGACGCCGCCGAGCGCTTTGAAGAAGCTCACCAGTGCAACAAGCAGATCTTTTTTGGTCTGCTTAAAACGGATTTCCTCGACAGCCTCGCTCCCAAATACGAGTAGAACACCTGACATGATGACATTCTGCGACTCGGTTCTCCCTTACCAGACGGCTCCATGGCAGTCTTCTCGCACTGAGGACTCCATCATGCCTCGCCATCGCATCGCCGCCCCGGGTGATGCGAAGAAAGAAAAACTCGTGGCTCAAAAGCTCGGAATGCATGGCTGGAAACGCTGGCAATACTTCCGCCAGCACTTCTCAGGAAAATGGGGAGATGAAGGTCAGAACCCGGTATCGCCGAGGTCGCAAGAGTCACTCCTTAAGGCGCTTGAATATCTGGAATTTCCCGCCGGTGCGAAACCGAGTCTTTTCCTGACCGATGACGGTCACTTCGAGTTGGCATGGCGCGACACCGAGAACAAGTCCGTCCAGATGGAATTTGGCCCGACGGAGTTCGAAGTTTTCATGGAGGCTACCGGTATCGAGGAAACTCACTTGAACAGTTTGCTTGCCGAAGTAGCCACCAAGTATTTCGCCTCGAAATGACCTATGCCCCTCGAAGCGTCGGAAGACATCGCCAAGGCCGTTTGTTCGGACAAGTTTGACGCCGTCAGCGGCGAAGTGTCCGCCAGTCTCTTCAAAGGGAGTGGTTCCTCGGTCAGCCGATTGTCTCTTTGCCCATTGGAGGACACATGGGATATGTTCCGATACCGCGTCGAAAAGCCACCGCAGCGCACCTTGGAGCGGATCGGAGTGATCAATGTCGGACGACTTGAGCAGATCGGACGAGAATTCAAGGCCAACCCAACTCCGCTCACCGTCGAGGCGGTGCCTCTGGAAGGCTACCTGTCCCACGCTGAGATTCCCCAGAAGATCTCCCGTGGCTTGTCGAACGAGATCGTCAAAAACTTGATTTTGAAGAAAGAGAATTGAGTTTTCGTGATTCACCATTCGTCATCCCAATCATGCGCACTTACGATTTTGCCACCATTGGCTTCCGTCCCTTCCCGGAGACGCAGGAGTTCGTGACGATTGGCGTAGTGGCGATGGATATCTACAATCACGGCGACGAGTGGATCCAGCGGATGAAACGCCTCAAGCGCCTCGATTACCGACCGGACCAATGTCTCCTTGCCGCCCGTGCACCAAAGGACGAAACGGAACACCGGGGGGAAGCATTCCGACAAATCGTGGCCGATCTCCTAGACGAGGACTTCGTATGCATCGGCGAACACGAAACCGACAAGGTTTTGGACTTTGCCCGTGCATTTGAAAACCCGGTGCTGAAGCTGGCGTGATGGCGGTCCGCCCACCCAATATTAGGCCAAGCCGAGGGGAATCAACTTCTCACCAACTCCTAAGCTAGCACGAGCATCCTCACGTCGATCCCCAATAAGTAGCAGGATGGATTCCCGGAGTGATTCCATTGCCTCCTCTTCGGTGAGTCCCTGACCATTGCCCTCGGGAAACTCCGGCGAGAATGCGATGAACCATTTGCCTTCCCGAACGATCCGGGCGGTGAAGGTGGCTGCCTTGGTGGTGGATGGACTGGCTTTCATGGTTTCGGAAATTCACATCGCCGGGCACGGTAAGATTCCAGCCAGCGCGGCCTTCATGGATTCCTTGGTCACTTGCTGATCATGGTGAGCTTGGAGGTTCAACCACACTTCCGCAGGCCAACCGAAGTAGCGTTCGAGACGCAAGGCTGTATCCACGGTGACAGCCCGCTTGCCCTTGACGATTTCGTTGATGCGCCGGGGTGGCACGCCGATGTCTTTGGCGACGCGGTATTCCGACAAGCCAAGAGGTGCGAGAAAATCTTCTTGGAGGATCTCGCCGGGATGGATAGGAGCGTGTGTTTTCATAAAAATGGAATCAGTGGTAATCGACGATTTGGACTTCGTGCGGACCGTCCGCCTTCCAGCGGAAGCAAATGCGCCATTGGTCATTGATGCGGATGGAGTGCAGGCCCTTGCGGTCGCCTTTGAGGGCTTCCAGCCGGTTGCCGGGTGGGACGGATAGGTGTTTGAGTTCAGTGACTGCGTGAAGTTGGGCGAGCTTGCGCAGGGCGACGCGCTGGATGTTCGGTGGAATCGAGCGGGTCTTCCGTTGATCAAAAAAGAATTCGGTTTCCCGTGAGGCGAAGGAACGGATCATGTGCTCGGGGGAGATAGTAACGCAGCTCGTTAATGCGTCAAGATGCGATTGTGGGCACTCAAACGACTTTGAGATGAGGCTTGGACTTCGCTGCGGGTTTCGCCAGCACCGCCCGCCGCTTGCCGGGCACGATGCGGAAGAACTCCGCGCCTTCCTCGCGGGTGTGGGTGTTGAGGTAGTGACGTTTCACGATGCTCTCGGAGTTGCCAGCTTGAAGCGCGGCATCGCCGATGCTCCGGTGAAGGGCGACGTGGTAGGAAATGAAGCTGTGCCGCGCCTCGTCATGAGAGAGCTTGAAATGCTTGCGGGCCATCTTAACGAGACGGTCAAAATTAGCTGGGACGATTGGATTGCTAGTGGTCGATTCCAGCCATGCGGCGAGATTGTCGGAAATCGTGACTTGGCGCTCCTGCCGAGTTTTTGAGACATTGGCGGGAATGGTGATAGTGCGGGTTTTCAAGTTCACCAATTCTGCTTCACGATTGGAAATCCGCTTCAACTCGTCGGGACGTATTCCCGCAAAGTAGAGGTAAGCGAAATACCGGGCCAATACGCCATCCCGCCAGCGGATGAGCGCGGAGAACATTTTGATCGTGTCCCCCGGTGATGTCGTTTGCGGCTTTGCGTCCTGTCCTTCCCGGACCTGCCGGGCACTGAATTTGCGAACGCCGGTAACGGGATTCTCGAAAGTGAAAGGGCGATTGGTTCCAGCATCAGCAGCGGAGCACCATGCGAAAAATCCACCGAGGTCATTGCGATAATTGTTCCAGGTCTTTTGGGTGGCCTTGTCTTTGCCGTTTTTGGCCCGAAGTCCCCGGAGGTAGGATTCGACGTTTGATGCGGTGATTTCATGAATCCATGGGTTATCGGTCGCGGTGATAAATTGGTTCAGAACGCTCTTGATGGCAACAAGGGTCCGATCACGAACGCCCTCCCGCTCTTTGTCGTCAATGTAGAGCTTCAGAGCATCCTTGGCACGGATGGTGAATTCGGGCGGGCGATGGTGTTTCAGAAAATAATCTACGGCAGCAGCCAAGGTGTAGGTGCCCGCCAGCTTGTCGAAGGCTTGCAAGGCTTCCTCGTGTTGCGAATCCGTGAGAGGGGAGAGCACCATGCGCTGTGCGCGGCCTTTGTTCTCCATCTGGACGCGGTGCGCTGCGGCGAAAGTCTCCGCGTCGCTCCGATCCTTGAAACGTCTCCGTTGCCACTTGCCGTTTTCCTGCCAGCCTTGGACGAGGTGGAAGACGTAGCCCTGCGCGTCCACCTTGGAAACGATGGTGATGCCGGTGGAAGCGGTCTTGCTGGCGATTGTGCGGGTCCGTTTCGCTTGCTTGCTCATGTCTGCATTTGAGTGCATTTACAGGGGACTTGCAAGCATCTATTGCGCGGAGTGTCGCATGGAAATCTGTTATTGTTTGTAAAAGTAACGATGAACGTCAGGCTCATAACCTGAAGGTCGTAGGTTCAAATCCTACTCCCGCAACCAATGAAGGCCGTTGAATTCCAAGGAGTTTAGCGGCTTTCGCCTTTCTGGGTTTGGTCTCCGTAGACACAATCCGTAGACACTTTGCTCCATCCTGTGGTTCTATTTTGCAATTGAATCGCCCAGATATGGACCATGATCACGCGAAAGTCCTCCCAACACTCTCATCTCATTCTTCACGGGTACGCTGATCAGCATTCCGCGTGTGTCGCCGAGCAGGGAAGAGATCAGATTGTGGTCGGCGCGTCATCGCGGAATTTACGGCGACTTGGTGATTTTAAATTGGCCGAAACCAGCTTTTCATCATGAAAATCTGCCTCATCCTAGTGACCTTTTAACCTATGAATCAAAAACAAAAATTTACTAACATCATGGGTTTGATCTGCCTTGCGATGGCTGCGCATGGGGCGGACTTTTCCCTGAGCGACGGCGCGCTGCGGCTCGACTCACGGAATTTGCTAGAAGAGATTCCCGCCGAGATCACTTCGCAGCCGGATCCCACCGGCAATGGCGTGTTTCTGAAATTCACCCCTGAGCGACCCGGCACGCTGCTCAAGTCCAAGCTCGGACGCATCGCGGGCTTGAAGCGGTTCACGAGCTGCCACCGCGACGAGCCGTTCTGGATGTTGCCGCGCGTCGGCACCCGCGAGGCGCAGGTCGCCCCGGAAACCCAGTGGCTGCTAGCCCAGACGGAGGCCGGCGGCTTTGTGATGCTGGTGCCGCTGCTCACGGACTCCACGGTGTTCACCTTGAGCGGCGGTGATGAGGGTCTCCAGCTATCAGGCGAAACGGGCGACACTGCGGTGACGAGTCCGGGCGGCATCGCGCTTTACGTGGCGACGGGAACCGACCCCTATCAGCTCGCGGAAAAGGGTGCGAAAGCGGTGATGAAATTCCTCGGCACGGGCCGCTTGCGCCGCGACAAGCCGGTGCCCAAGTTCGTGGACGACTTTGGCTGGTGTACCTGGGATTCGTTTTACAAGGAGGTCACTCCCGCTGGTGTAAAGAGCGGGTTAGAATCGTTCCGTGCGGGCGGCGTCCCACCGCGTCTGCTCATCCTCGACGACGGCTGGCAGGACTATCGAAAAATGCCCGGCGGAGAGGAACGCCTCGTTTCACTGGAACCTAACAAAGAACGCTTCGGCGGCGATCTACGGCCTACCGTCCGGCTCGCCAAGCAAGACTTCGGCGTGCGCACCTTGCTCGTTTGGCACGCGTTCCTCGGCTACTGGGGCGGCGTGGATGGTGCGGGCCTGCCGCAATACGACATTCAGGAGCGGCTGCGGTCCTTCGGTCCCGGAATCCTCTCCCAACAACCGAAACTGAACACGGAATACTGGGGCAGCGCCGTCGGCATGATTCCACCCTCACGCATCGGCGCGTTTTATGATGACTATCACCGCCGCCTCGAAGCCGCCGGCGTGGACGGCGTGAAGGTGGACAACCAGTCGATGATCGAGAGCGTCTCGCAGGGCCTCGGCGGCCGCGTCGCGGTGACAAAGGCTTATCGCGCCGCGCTGGAGATGTCCGTGGCAAAACACTTCGACGGACGACTCATCAATTGCATGGCGAGTGCGATGGAAACCTATTATCTATCAGCCGGATCCACCCTCATGCGGACATCGGTGGATTTCTGGCCGAAACGCCACGAAAGCCACGGTCAGCACCTTTACTGCAATGCGCAGATGGGCCTCTGGTTTGGCGAGTTCATGCTGCCGGACTGGGATATGTTCCAATCCGCTCATGAAATGGGCGCGTTCCATGCGGCGGCGCGGGCTGTTTGTGGTGGCCCGGTCTATGTGAGCGATACCCCGGATGCGCATGATTTCGGATTGCTTCGCAAGCTCGTGCTCTCGGACGGCTCGGTATTAAGAGCGGACCGTCCGGGTCGCCCGACGCTCGACTGCCTCTTCGCGGATGTCACGAAGGACAGCGTGCCGCTCAAGGTCTTCAATTTCAATCGCGACTCCGCCGTGATTGGTGTTTTCAACTGCAACCACCAGCCGGACGGGGCGAAGCGCCCACCGGTTTCCGCCACCGTGTCACCTGCGGATGCAGTCGGCCTGCAGGGTGAGGAATTCGCCGGATTCGCCCAGCGCTCGGGCAAGCTGTGGCGCTCTGGCAGAAATCAGCGCGAAGCACTTGAGCTTGCCGAGGGCGGCTGGGAAATTGTCACCTACTCACCCGTCGAGCATGGCGTGGCCGTGCTGGGTCTGGCGGATAAATTTAACAGCAGCGCCGCCGTCCAGACCCGCACTTGGGAAGGCGACAAGCATCTATCAGTCACCCTCCGAGATGGCGGGCGATTGCTGTGCTGGGCAACCACCGCACCGGCATCCGTGCAGTGCGACGGTGCAAAGGTGGACTTTCACCATGATCCTGCATCCGGACGTTTGGAAGTAAATATCCTCGCCAAAGCCGGGATCCGGGTGAACCTGCAATGGTGAACCGACCGTCACACCCAACCCATTCTCAAACCAAAAAAAACCATGATAAATTACCTAACTCGACGCCCGGCGAACCATCACCGCGCCCTCAAGTCTGCATTCTCCGCAGTTGCATGCGCCGCTCTCGCCTTGGTCCTGACACCTCAAAAACTTTCCGCTGAGCCCTACATTTGGGACAGCGCCGCCATGGGTGGTGGAGGTTACGTGTCAGGCTTGCTCGCTCATCCGGCGGTGAAGAATCTGTTCTATGCGAGAACCGACGTCGGAGGAGCCTATCGTTGGGAAGAAGCGGGACAACGCTGGACGCCTCTGCTCGATTGGACATCCGAATTCCAAACCAGCTACCAAGGGGTGGAATCCATGGCCATCGATCCGCGCTCTTCGGATAGCCTTTATCTAACGGTCGGCACCAGCTACTGGAACGGAGGGAAAACCGCCGTGCTGCGCTCCCATGACCGGGGCCAAACCTGGAGCATTACCGATGTGACCGCAAAGTTCAAAGCCAACGGCAATGGCGGAGGCCGTGGCGTGGGCGAGCGCCTCGCTGTCGATCCCAATCTTGGCTCCATTCTTATCACTGGAACTCGGGCTAACGGACTTTGGAAGTCCACCGACTCTGGTGCAACCTGGTCGAATATCTCTTCGTTCCCAGTTACCACCACCGCAGATGGCACCGGTGTTTCCTTTGTCACCTTCGTGCCCGCCTCAGGCACGGTGGGCAATGCCACTCCGAAAATCTATGTGGGCGTCTCGCGCGATGGACTTCCGAATCTTTATCGCAGTACCGATGGCGGCAACAGCTGGGTGACGGTACCCACCGCCCCGACGACAGCCAAACCCTTCCGCGCGACGCATACCGGCACTAAGCTTTATGTCACGTATGCTAAAACGGCGACCTCTCCAGACCGCCTTGCCGTGCTGCGATTCGATGTGAATAGTAACACCTTCACCGACATCACCCCGTCCTCCACCTCGTTCTATCAAGCACAACTGGCATCCTATGGCACCTGCGTGGCCGATCCTTTGAACCAAAATCGTCTGATCGCCACCACGGTAGGATATTATAACAACCAAACCAAATGGGGCTGGGGAGACATCGTGGCGCTCTCACTTGACGCCGGTGTCACCTGGAAGCGGGTCTTCGATAACTCATCCCCTGTGGCCGACAACGGCATGCCATTTGCCGCCGGCCACGCGCTGCATTGGGCCAGCAGCATGGTCATGGACCCATTCAATCCGAACCGCCTTTTCATCACTTCCGGCCACGGAATCGTGGGCACGGACTATCTAGCAGATACGGCTGCGGCTACTACTTGGAAATTTCAGGCACGTGGGGTGGAAGAAACCGTGAATCTCGCAGCAGTCGCGATTCCGACCGGCGGAATGATCGCTGGTTTCTACGACTATTCGGGATTCGCCTTTTCGGACCCGACCGTCCCCGTGGATAGCTTTCGTCCTAACGACGGAACGGCCGTAGCCCTCGCTGTCGCCAGTCAGGCTCCGGCGGTGTGGCTCAGAGTTTGTGGAGCGAAGATCCTCATCACTGAGAATGCAGGTGCTACATGGACGGAACTGGCTTTCGACAAAGTGCCGGTGAATGCGGGAAGTATCGCGATTTCCGCCAACGGCAGCACGATCCTCTATCAACCGTCCGGCAGCAGCGTGACGTATCGCACCGCCAACCGCGGGCTGGCGTGGACCAACGTGCAGGGACTGACTTTCAACGGCAAACTGCTGAGTGATCCGGTCAACTCGCTGAAGTTTTATGTTCACGACCGCGCCACCAGCGGAAGGCTTTACGTCAGTACCGATGGCGGTGTTTCGTTTGCCGCATCGGGCATCATCGGAGTGAATATTGGTGGGGTTCTAGCCGCCACACCAGGAAAAGAAGGCCATCTCTGGATGCCGCTCGGTGGCTCCGGCCTGCTGAGGTCCATCGACTCCGGTCTAACCTTTGGAAAAGTGGCGAACGTGAAGCGTGCCTACTCGGTCGCCCTTGGGAAAAAGGCTCCTGCTAGAAATTACCCATCACTCTATCTCTGGGGAAATCCGCTGGAGGAATACGACGCGATGATCGCAGCAGGAGTGCCTGCCGCGGAAATCGTGAGTGGCATGTCCCGTTCATCTACGGAGGGCGCCACCTGGGTCCGCGTGAACGATGAGACTTCACAATTCGGCGGCTTAGCCAACGGTGGCTTCATCACCGCGGACCAGGATGTTTTTGGCAGAGCCTACATGAGCACTGCGGGTCGTGGGCTGGCTTATGGGACGCCGGACTATCAGCTTCGCATTGCAAGCAGCCCTTGGATCGGCATTACCGATTTGAATTTCACCTTGCCCGATGACTACGTGTCCGGGACCCCAGTTTCGTTTGATGTCACCGGCTCCGTGGCTTCTGGAATTCATGAATATTTCACCGACCTGACGACCAACCCCGGCGCGAACAACATTCGATTGTTGCACAGCAAATACTATCCGGTGGGGACCTATCGGATCAAAATGATCATCGAAGGCAAGACCGTTTCCGTCATCGATGCTACCAAGGGCCAGTGAGTCAGCGCGTTTCCCCTCTTTTGCTGAAAACACTCGGCGAAAGAGGATGACTTTCAGGTCGCCTTGGCCGCCGAGGTCACGCCGGTCATAAGGCGGAGCACATTGTCCTGCGTGGCGTCGGAACGGGAAAGTCCTTCTGCGACTTGGCCCTCGCGCATCGCGAGGGTGCGGCTGGAGAGATTGATCCTCTCCGGCAGCTCGGACGACATCAACATGAAGGCCTGAGTCGAATCACTTCCCATCGGCATCCCAGAAGGTGTTTTTAACACCATTTTGATTGTCGATGGCTTTCATGTCCGACTGGCTGACTTCCCCGACATGTCCGTCATAATAGGCGACAAGCGCCTTGTTGTTGTATCGGTATGCGATCTTTCCTTTTTGGTAACCCTCGACAGGCTTGTCCTTCCAAAAGAATCTTCCGCTGTACTTTGGAAGCCAGTCGGTGGCGCTGAAGAACGCTGCGGTTCGCTCCGGCGCGGCGAGTTGGTCCATCCGGAACCCACATGTGGAATTTGGCGACCCCCAGCCATTGTTGCCGATAGTTCCCTCGCTGTTGTAGCCATAGCTCGCGGTGAAATTGTCGTAGTATTGCCCTTTCGCGCGATAGGCTTTCGGATCCAGCAAGTTCGGCGGCATGGACGAGTCCACTTTTCCATTTGAAAGATATTTGACCTCACCTTTAAGGATGGCGACAAAGTCACTGTTGTCTTTCCATGCCACATAGGTGCTTCCCTTGTCGTCGAAGGCGTAAGCCTTGACATACTCGCCATTGTGGTCTGCGGCGTAGGTTGTGTTTGCAAACTGCAGTTGTCCGATATTCCGTATGGACGTCGCCTTGTCAGCCGAATTCCTGAGTATGGGAAACATAGTGAAAGACAGCGCCGCAAGGACGACAATGATCGTAATCACAACGAGCAATTCTACCAGTGTGAAGCCGCTGTGCAATTTATAGGATTTGGGTTTGATTTTCATACGTGTCACGATTGCTCGCTGAGGACAATACTATGACAGCGCAAAAATTTATGCTATCCCTCGTTCGAGTGGTTTTCGGGGGTGGCCCTGATTCGTTTGACCGGGTTCCTGTCCAGCCAACGTTGGCGAAGATGATTCGTGAAATCGCCGTGTGATGGACCGGGAGTCGGCTTCGATTTCCATGCTCGCACAACCATTATTGCCATGCGGCGCGTGGTGTCGGCGTTGAATCGGGCAGGGGAGGACCATTGCGGCATCCCCCGCCTCGGAATTGGGCATTAAGGTTGAAAGGAAATCCTGATGCCGACGGCCTCCGTGTCGGGGATGGTCGCCGGTTTGGAAACCACGAGCGCGCCGGCTTCCTGCTTCCATGTGACTTTTTCCGCGCGGCCGAGGATTTCCACTGCGGCGATGGTCTTATCGTTGAGTTTGGAATCCTTGCCGAGGGAAACGATTCGAAATTCCTTGTCCGGCACGCCGAAGCAGAAGGCATAGAGCGTGTGGCCGTCCTTGGAGGTCGTGAAACGTAAATCTTCCGGGGTGTAGGGGTTGGTGGGCACGTCCTTGAGGCCTCCCCAATTGCCCTTCTCATGGCTGTCGATGGCTGGCCCTTCACCATAGACTTTCCACGGACGCGTGCCGTAGATGCCCTCGCCGTTGATGGCGATCCACTTGCCAATGCCATCGAGGATGCTGAGCACGTCCGGTTCCAGATCGCCCTCGGGGGTTTGCACGACGTTGAGCAGGAGGTTGCCGTTTTTACTGACGATGTCGGCGAGCATTCTAACGACCTCGCCGGAGGTCATATACTTCTGGCCCGTGCGGTAGAACCAATCACCAATCGAGGTATCGGTCTGCCAGGCCTCAGGGCGGATGGCATCGGACACGCCACGCTCGATGTCTCGGACCCATTTGCCCTTGGCATCTTCCTTGCAATTGTAAATGGCCTCCACCTTGCCGCCGTTCAGCGCGGCGTTCGTATTATACAGGTGGGCGATCATTGAGCGTCCCACGTCGCCGAACGGCATCTTGCTGTCGGAGTAGAGAAGATCTGGATGATAGTTGTCCACGAGTTCCTTGATGCTGTCGAACCACTCGCGCTGATCTTCAGGGTTGGTGGTGAGCCAATCGGTATCACCCTCGGCGCGGGGTCTGTGATAGAGATCCTGAAATTTTGGATCATTGCCATCATAGGGCACGCCTTTCATCGGGCCGGATTCGTCCGCGCCATGGGATGTGCGGAACCAAGTGTAGCTGGCCCCGAGGTGTTCCGAGACTCCGAATTTCAAGCCCTGTTTGGCCGCTGCTTTTTGATAGGTGCCCACGATGTCCTTGTGCGGTCCCATTTGTGCGGCGTTCCAGCGGTGGATTTTCGAGTCCCAGAGGAAAAAGTTGTCATGATGGGTGCCCATACTGACGAAATACTTGGCACCGGTTTTTTTGTAGAGCGCCATCAGCGCATCGGGGTCTAGCCGCTCGGCCTTCCAAAGGGGAATGATGTCCTTGTAGCCAAACTTCGAGGGATGGCCGTAATGCTCGAGATGGAATTTGTTATAGCGATTCTGGCCGATATTCTTGCCCGTCTTGTTGTCATACTGGGTGTTTTCGTACATGCCGCGGGCATACCAATCGCCCTGGCGGGGCACGGCTTGGGGTCCCCAGTGCGACCAGATGCCGAATTTGGCATCACGGAACCAATCCGGGCAATGGTAGGCGGCAAGTGATTCGTCAGTCGGTTTGAATGGACCGGCGGCGATTTCCTCGGGTTTGACGATGGGAGCCGGGGATGGGGCGATCTCCGCAGCGGATGAAAGGGTGGCGAGTCCCAAAAGTAGCGTGAGTGGCCTGAGTTTATTGATGGATTTCATTAGCATTGAGATCGATACGGGTGGAAACGAGGAAGTCTTTTCCAAATACTGGCGCGCGTCCATCCCTCGAACGAGTGATACCGGAATTAGTTGAATTTGAATTGCATGATTTCTTAAACCCAAGCGACTCGTGGCATTTCCTCGCGCGCAGGACTCCAGAGCCTACGAATGTGATGAAGCCCCATGCTTTCACCCTATCAAAAACACTATCGGAGACTTGCCCGTCTGGTGGCGGCGCTCACGTCGACGCTTTTTGTCAACGCGCAGAACTGCCTCCAGGTATAGTGGGTCGGCTGGTCTTCGGGCGAGATGGAGGCCGGGACATCGGCTGGCCTGGTAGCATGCCCTCATGCCAAAGCTGGCGGGTCGGATAACCAGGCTATAGAATCCGCTGGTCTTTGCGGTAGCGCAATGGAGTGGTTCCGAATTCGCGCCGGAACATGGAGGTCATGTATTCGGGTGCCCCAAATCCGACGTCTTCTGCGATTTTTGCGATCGTCATGTCGGTATCGGCCAATAGGTTGCGCACGTGGTCCAGCCTCGCGTGGAGCAGATAGGCCGCCGGGCTGGTTCCAAGTTGTTCGCGGAAGCGGTGCTCGAATCTCCTTCGGGAAAGTCCTGCCATCCTCGCGACATCGTCGATTAGGATTCGTGATCCCAGCTTGCCGCGAAGGTAGGCGACGGCTTCTGCGATCACGCGGTCCGTAATTGCCAGGGTATCTGTCGATTGCCGGGTCACGACGCCCAGCGGTTCGATTCTCAGTTCGGTCGCATTTACGTTTTCGCCAGCCATCGCCCGGTCTAGCAGGACCGCCGCCTGATGGCCGATTTGCTCGCAGGAGTTGCGGACTCCCGAGATGGGAACCGGCGAAATCACATTCAACAGCGTGTCATCCGAGGAGCTGAGAACCGCCACTTCCTGCGGCACTCTCAACCCGGCCCGCAGGCAGGCGCGGATCACCTCGCGCCCGCCACCCCAGACGAGCACTGCGACCGGCTTGGGAAGCCCGCTCAACCACTCGCATAGCCCGGCCTCGCTGAGATTCCAGTCCGGGGAAATGAAGCCTGCCTGGGCTTCCACCCCGCGCACCGAGCACGCATGGTCAGCCTCACTAACAGCTTGCTGATAGGCATCGCACTGGCGGGTCACATAGTCGAGGCCACGAAGGCTCAGGTAGGCGAAGTTGCGAAATCCGCGGCCGAGGAAATAGTCCACCGCCATGCGTGCCGCCGCTTCTCCGTCGTTAGACACGCAAGGAAACGATTTTCCCGACAAGCGAATGCCGGAAACATTCACCACCGGAATTTTTCTCCGCCGGAGTTGGGTGGCCATCTCCTGGCTGGCAATGCGTGCGATGATTCCGTCGCCCCGCCATTCCCTTGGGAGCAACGAGAAATCCTCCATCCCGCGCGCTTCCACAAACAGTTGCCAATTGCCTCTGCGCTTTGAGTAGTCGTGGATGCCGCTGATGATGCCGCGGCCCCATGTCGTCGAGGTATCCACCAGCACGGCAACTCGTCTCTGGCCCTCTGGGGGCGTGGTTGATTTGGAAATCACGACGCGATTCTTACGAAATAGAACGCAATCGCGTCTAGCGCCAATTCCTTGCTGCTGCCTAGGCTCTCGAAAGGCTGAGACTGGTGCAACCTGAGCGTGGTTGTTCTGGATCTTACCATCAAATCCCATGTCTATAAAAATCCCAAACTTCCGCTGGTATATCGCTGGGTTGCTCCTGCTCGCATCCGTTCTCAACTATCTGGACAGGAACACCGTCGCCATTCTCGCGCCGAGTATTCAGAAGGATCTATCGATCAGCGATCAGCAATACGCCCACGTGATGAGCTTTTTCATGATTGCTTACACCATCGCTTACCTTTGCTCCGGCTGGGTGGTGGATGTGCTCGGGCCACGTATATCGCTGAGCTTGTTTGTCGGGTGGTGGTCGATTTCTAATGGACTAACCGGGCTCGCTCGCGGTGTCGGCAGTCTCAGTGCGTGCCGCTTCATGCTTGGACTCGGCGAGGCCGGAGGTTATACCGCGTCACCCAAGGTCGTTTCCGAATGGTTTCCGGCGAAAGACCGTGGCGTCGCGGTGGGATTGTATTCGGTGGGAGGAGCACTTGGGGCGGTCATTGCTCCGTTGTTAGTAGTCCAGCTTTCCGGCCACTTCGGCTGGCGTGGCGTGTTCGCGGTGACCCCGTTGTTCGGGCTGGCCTTTGTGGGACTATGGCTTTGGCTCTATCGCAAGCCGGAGGAGCATAAATGGCTCACGGAGGAGGAGCGCACCCTGATCCTCACCGAGCGTAAACAGGACGACGAACCAGGGGAGCAAATCGCATGGCGTGCCCGCCTGACCGGCATCCTCACCAATCCCGCCGTTTGGGCGCTCATGTTCGCTCGCCTACTCACAGATCCGGTTTGGTATTTTCTCAACTTCTGGTTCCCAAAATACCTGAACTCCGAACGCCACCTTGCGCAGCATGAACTCTCGAAAATCTGGATCGTCTTCCTCGCTGCCGATGTAGGATTCCTCGGCGCGGGATTCATTTCCGGGTGGTTTGTCCGTCGCGGTTGCGAATCGATGGCCTCGCGGCGGCGGGTGTTGTTAGGTGCTGCTTGTCTGGTGCCGCTTGCACCGTTTATCACCCTTTCGCCCGGCATCGGCGGTGCTTTCGTTTTCGCGTCGATCATCGCCATGGCTCACACCGCGTGGTTGGCCAGCATCAGCACGTACATCGTGGATATGGTTCCCAAACGCATCCTCGCCACCGCCTTCGGCTTCATCGCCGCAGGCAGTGCCGCTGGCGGCATCATCATGAATGAAGCTGTGGGTTGGGTGGTCACGCACTACTCCTATCGTCCCGTCTTCTTCGTGATGGTAGTGCTTCACCCCATCGCGTTCCTCCTGGTGTGGCTCTTTGCCCGTAAACCGTGGACCGAGCATCCTTCCAAACTTTCCGCACCCGCATGAAAACCATTACCGAATCCCATGAAATCGTCGTCTGCGGTGGAGGCCTCGCCGGCTTCTGTGCCGCAGTGGCCGCCGCCCGCAGCGGCGCGAAAACCTGCCTCGTCCACAATCGCCCAGTGCTCGGTGGGAATAGCTCGTCTGAAGTCGGAGTGACTCCGCACGGCGCCGCCGCCTTCCACGCCTACGCCCGCGAGACCGGCATCATCTCCGAGGCGCTCATTGAGGAACGCGCCACCAATCACGCCGAGATTTATGAAAACGGCTGGACTAACAGCGTCTGGGACATGGTGCTCTACAATATCGCCATCGAGACTCCGGGGCTAACACTTCACCTCAATACCGACATCCGTGGTGTGGAAAAACGCGACGGGCGCAACATTTCCGCCGTCCTCGCCACTGTCCAGAACGCGGAAACCGAGCTTCGTCTCGAAGGCAAAACCTTCATCGACTGCACCGGAGACGGCATCGTCGCCGACGCCGCTGGCTGCGAGTGGCGCATGGGATCCGAGGGGAAGGACGAGTTCGACGAACCCCACGCCCCGGAGATCGCCAGCGCTGACACGATGGGGAACTCGATCCACTTCCGCTGCCGCGACATGGGGCGCTCTGTCCCATTCAAGGCACCGGACTGGGCGGTGAAACACGAGGACGCTTCGTATTTCTATCAGCAAGGACGATTGCCCAAAGACGTCCGCGGCGGCTTCTGGTGGTTAGAAATCGGCGTGCCCCATCATACGATTTATGACGCGGAAACGATCCGCCACGAACTCACCCGCCACGCGCTCGGTGTGTGGGATTGGATGAAAAACAAGGACCCGCTTACCAAGGATAAGTGCGCGAACTATGCGCTCGACTGGATCGGCCAAGTCCCCGGAAAACGTGAGAGCCGCCGCATCATCGGCCGCTATTTCATGACCGAGCACGATGTCATCAACAAGACGGTCTTCCCTGATGAAATCGCTTTCGGTGGATGGTTCGTCGATCTCCACACGCCCGGAGGACTGCTTGCGAAAACCTCCGAGCCCTCTGCGGCCGTCGGTGGCCATGACAATGAATACGACACTTTTAGCGATTACTCCGCCATGTCCTATTGCGGCCCCTACGGCATCCCGCTGCGCATTCTCATGGCCCGTGACATCGACAACCTGATGATGGCCGGGCGGAACATCAGTGTCACTCATGCCGCACTCGGAACCGTTAGGGTGATGGGCACCACCGCGATCATGGGCGAAGCCGCCGGCATTGCCGCGGCACTTGGTTTGGAAAAAGGCCATGATTTCGATCAACTCGTCTCCGAGGACATCGCCGAGATTCAGCAACGCCTGTTAGCCAATGGCTGCTTTCTGCCGAATTACCGGAACAACGACGCAAAAGATCTCGCCCCGAATGCGAAGATCTCCGCCACTAGCAATGCACCCATCCACGGCGTTGCTCCGGAAACCCCGGCCTTCCACGCGGGCCTTGCGGTTTGGAAAGACCAGCCGCAATACAACATCGAGCGTCTCGAATCGCGCCGTGGCCAGCTCGTCGCCACCAGCGGCGGACACATCGATTCTATCGAACTGTGCCTATCTAACGAATCCACGGAGCCGCAGGAAGTCGAAGTGGAGCTCCACCGTGCCGATCACATCTGGGACTATCGCGCCGAGCCGGGTCTGCCACTTGCCAAGTCCATTCTCAACGTGCCGCCCGGCGGTGCCCATTGGGTCCGATGGCCGTTGAATATCGACCTCCCCGCAGACATCGTGCACGGATCATTCTTGCGCATCGACGCGCTTCCTAACATAAAAGTCCTCTGGCACGCCTCGAAGAAGATCATCCCCGGCCACATGGCGACGTACGCCATTTCGCCCAACCGCATGCGCCGCTACGGCAACGGTCACACGCTGTCGTATCGCATCACCCCGGAACAGCGTCCCTTCGATGCAGCACAAGTCATCAGCGGCGTCACGCGGCCGCACGGCGCGACCAACCAATGGATCTCCGATCCCGCGCAGCCCCTGCCACAGTCGCTCGAACTCACGTGGGAAAAACCGCAGAAGCTCAGCGAAGTGCAGCTCGTTTTCCCGGGCCACCTCATCCGTGAATACCATGCCTACGCGCCGTTCTATCGGGACGCCCAGTGTCCCCGCGACTATGCAATCGAAGTGAGCTCAGGCGGAGTATGGCGAAGACTGCAAGATGTGACGGGAAACTATCAGCGCCTGCGCAAACATGCAGTCCCCGCCGGGACATCTGCGGAAAAGCTCCGCATCGTGGTCACCGCCACTAACGGAGACCCGTCAGCCGCGATCATCGAGGTTCGCTGCATTTGAAAACCCTCCGTTCCCCGGTCCGTGAAAACCCTCCTCCGCCTCCACACGCTTCTGTTCGTTCTCGCCGCAAGTTTGCTGGCGGGTGCCGAACCGGAGTCTGCGCGGTCGGATCTGGATTTCACCCGCCTCATCCCGGAGACGCTGCCGAAGTCCGCAATCTTCAGCCAGCCCGGGTGGCACTTGTGGGACCCCTGCGTGGTGAAGGCTGAAGACGGTGTCTATCATCTGTTCTACTCCCGCTGGAAGAGCTCACTGGGTTTCGACGGATGGTGCACGCATGCCGAGATCGCCTTCGCCACGTCAGCCACGGCGGCAGGTCCTTACACTTTTCGCGGCGTGGCCCTGCCGCATCGCGGCGAAAAATTCTGGGACGGACACTCGGTTTTCAACACATGCGTCATCAAGGCCGAGGGAAAATATTTCCTCTACTACACCGGCAATCACGGCACGGCAAACTGGGCGCCCGACCGACTCATTCCCACGTCCTCACCCGAGTGGTGGGCCCAGCGCAATCTCCAGCGCATCGGCGTGGCCGTGGCCGACTCGCCCGCAGGTCCGTGGACGCGCAGCGATAAACCGCTTCTCGATGTCGGGCCTGACTTTGGCCAAACCATCATCAACGTCCCTAACATGGTCACTAAGCCGGGCGGCGGATACCGACTTTACTACAAAACTCTGGGTGAAGGTCCGGGCCGCTTCGGCAGCGGGGTCTTCCATTACGGAGCGGATGCGCCCGGTCCGTTAGGGCCATTCGTTCGTTATCCCGAGCCGATGGTGAACAAGAGCAAGCTGCTGCCGGCCGTGAAAAAGCGCTTTGATTTCCACATCGACGATCACTTTGAGTGGATTCGGCACGGCCGCTACTACGCCATCGTAAAAGATCACGACGCCCCGTTCCTCACTTCTTATGGCCGCAGTCTTCTTCTCTTCGAATCGCCCGACGGCCGCGCTTGGTCGCCTGCGAAGCACCCACTGGTGAAGGATTTCACCATACAATGGGACGACGGCTCACGGCAGGAATTCGCCCGGTTAGAAATGCCAAAGCTCCTTTTCGAAAATGATGAACCTGCGCTCCTGAGCCTCGCTGCTTATGCCAAATCCGGCGGTGAATCGTTTCTGGTTCTCATTCCGCTCCATCCATCTTTGGCATCTCCTCCACATTAAATTTTCACCTTTCAAAATCCTGATGATCAAAAAACTCCTCTACGTTTTCATTCTGCTAGCCGCCACGGCATCGGCCGCGCCGGCCACCGACTATGACTTTGCAAAGATGATCCGACCGGTGCCAGCCACGGCGAAGTTTGAAGACCCGGGCTTCATCGTCTGGTGTGGCACCATGGTCCGCGACGATTCTGGAAAGTGTCACTTGTTCTATTCCCGCTGGCCAAAGGCTCTCGGCCACTACGCATGGGTGACCAGCTCAGAAGTCGCCCATGCGGTATCGGATAGCCCGTTAGGTCCTTACAAGTTCGTCGATGTCGCACTGCCCGCCCGTGGCGCGAAGTTCTGGGACGGCCTCTGCACGCATAACCCGACGGTGATGAAATTCGGGAAAAAATATTACCTCTACTACATGGGAAACACCGGAGACGGGAAACTCTCCCAGAACCTGAACTGGTCGCACCGCAACAACCAGCGCATCGGCGTGGCGGTCGCTGATAGTCCATCCGGCCCATGGACCCGCAGTGACAAGCCGCTCATCGATTCCACACCCGGATTCCACGATGCCCTCTGCCTTGCCAACCCCAGCGTGACGCAAAAACCAGACGGCGGCTATCTCATGGTTTACAAGGCGGTTGGAGCCAAAGGCAAAATGCCGTTCGGCGGTCCGGTCGTTCACGTCGTGGCGACAAGCGACGGCCCGACGGGACCCTTTAAAAAGCTGCCGGACCCCGTTTTCACTGCGGAAGGAAGCACGTTCGCCGCAGAAGACCCATTCATCTGGCGCGGCCCGGATCGCTATTGGGCGATCGTCAAGGACTTCAAAGGGAGCTTCACCAAGGTCGGCACCTCACTCGCGCTATTTGAATCTGCCGATGGCATCAAGTGGAAGCCCGCCGCACACCCGCTCGTTTCCACACTTGAAATCAAATACGCCGATGGAACCACCGCCAAGCTCATGAAACTCGAGCGTCCGCAAGTTCTGCTAGAGAACGGCGAGCCGGCCGTCCTCTTCTGCGCCGCAGCACCGGACGGAAAGCTCGAAGAAAGCTTCAACGTCCAAATCCCACTAAAATGATAGCCGAGTTTGCACTACAACGTGCCCTTTCGTTCTTGTTCACCTGCATGGTTACCACCGCGCTGGCGGACCATCCACCATACCCACAGCAACGCCCGGCTCGCAAGTCACCGGCAGCGGCGGAGGGGAAATACACGATTGAGCCCGACAACCTCAAACAAACCATCCGCGGCATCGGCTTTGAAATCCAGTCGGACTCGATCGCCTCGGGAAACAGTGGTCTGCCAGAGGCCTTCACCAGTGTGCCGCATGATCTAACTGCCTCCGAGCGCGAGCGCTTCGCCAAAGAAATGCTCACAGGCTTCCGCTACTGTCGCCTCGCCGGTGGTCTTTACTGGCGCGGCACCGATGCCGACGGCAAATTTCTCCAAGGCCGCTGGCCGGAGCAAGTGCCCGAGCTGGCGAAGATGATCAAGACCGCCGGTATTGAAGGGGTTTCTCTCGAATACTGGTCACCCGCGCCGTTTTGGAAGGCGAATAACGCCTACGTCGGCGGCGACAACGCGACGAACCGACTGCGGTGTTTCGGGCCTAACTTCGCCAGCGATCCGGTTTACAAGGGCGACACCGCGCGTTTCTTCAAGGACTTCGGCGACGCGCTGGTCCACGACATCAAGCACCTCGACCAGCACGGCATCAAGGTGGTGAAGTGGGGACTCCAAAACGAACCGCGCGACAACATGGGACGCCCGGATTATTCGCGCTGCGGTTACACTCAGGATCAATACGTCCAGTCCTTCCTCGCCGTCGCCCCTGCCATCCGTGCCCATGATCCCAAGATCGAAATCATCGCGGATAGCTGGCATTTGAAATACATCGAGCCGATCATGGCCGATCCGCAATCACGCAAGCTCGTCGATTTGCTGGTGCTTCACCACGTCGGCTGCGATGCAAACGTAGTCGCCAAGGAGGTCGCCCAGGCCCGCGCGAAATTCGGCAACGACAAGCCGATCTATCAGAATGAATACGAATACCTCTCGGGCCCGACCACCCCGGCGCGCTGCATGAACACGGTGCTGCACATCATGAACTGGTTCCAGATCGGCGAGGCACCGAGTTGGTATTGGATCCATGCGCTCAAGCCGATCACCAATGCCGAGGCCAGCGGCTACTCGCTCGGATTCTGGCGGCCGGTGAATGACACGAATCCCGCAGATGACCCGAAGTTTCCCGGCCTCAAACCCGGCCACTGGACATGGAACAAATACAACTGGCACGCCGTCGGCAGCTTCGTCAAACGCATGCCCTGGGACTGCCGCGGCGTGGAAGTGAAGGAAGCGAAGCAGGATCCCGACCTGCGCATCCTCGCCTTTAAAAAACCCAACGGCAAACTCACCGTCGTTCTCGCCAACCGGAGTTTCCGCGAGCACACGTTCCAGGTGGAAACCGGTCTAACTCATTCGACCTTCAAGGGCTTTCGTTTCACTCCCGACGAGGCTGGCGAAAACTGCCAGGGTAAGGAAATCGGCACTCGATCCGGCGATGAGCTTTCACCCAAGGTTCCGGACATGGTTTGGGAATTTTGGGAACAACAATAGTCTAACGCGTTTCAAATCCTTGCCCGCACAGTCCATGAAAATTTTAACTTCAAAACCTCTGTTATTCGCCATCGCGAGCCTTCTCCCGCTCATCCAGGCAACGGCGGCGGATTTCACGATTCATCCAGAGCAAACGAAGCAAACCATCAAGGGGATCGGTTTCGAAATTCAGTCCGACTCGATCGGTTCCGGAAACCACGGCCTGCCCGAGGAACCCATTGCCGTCCCACACGATCTTGTCCCTGCCGAACGCGAGCGACTCGCCAAGGAAATGCTCAAAGGTTTCCGCTACTGCCGCCTCGCTGGCGGCCTCTACTGGCGCGGTCTCGATCCTGAAAAGAAATTCCTCCGCCCCCGCTGGCCGGAACAACTAACCGAACTTAAACAGCTTCTCGACACCGCCGGGGTGGAAGGACTCTCGTTCGAATACTGGTCCCCTGCGCCTTTCTGGAAGGGCAACCAAAGCTACACCGCCTTGCCCGGATCTGACAGCCGGGCAAACAACCAACTGCGCCCTTTCGCGCCGGGATTCGACAAGGATCCGATCTATCAGGGTGACGCCTCGCGCTTTTTCCAAGACTTCGCAAACGCGGTGGTCACTGACATCAAGACGCTTGAAGCCGCCGGTTTGAAAGTCTCCATGTGGGGGTTGCAAAACGAGCCGAACGTCAATCATACGATCTACTCATCCTGTGAGTATCCGACTTCCAAGCAATACGTCCAAGCATACACCGCAGTTGCCTCCGCCATCCGCAAACACGATCCGTCAATCTACCTTTTTGCGGATACCGAGCATAACTATCCCAAGAAAATCGGTCCTGCGATGAAAGATCCGCAAGTCGCCGCATTGGTGGATGCCTATTGTGTGCATACTGTCGGCGCTGACTCGGAATCCGTCAAAAGCGTCCACGCAAACATCACCACCAAACTCCCGCCGCGTCCCTGGTTCCAAAATGAATATGAATACCTAACGGGTGGTGCCACTCCGGACCGCTGTCTCAATACGGTGCAGCACATCATGAACTCATTCCAGATTGGCGAGAACCCGACGTGGTTCTGGATTCACTGCCTCAAGCCGCTCAAAAATGCCGAGGCCAGCGGCTACTCGCTTGGATTCTGGAAGTCACTGATCGAAAAACCCGCGCCCAGCACCGCCGCCGACTATCGCCGCTGGCCGGGCGGTCCGCTTTTTACGAATCTCCCTTCCGCATTCAAGAAATTTGAAATGGTCAGTGCCAAACGGAGCGATCCCACCGCGCCCGGCATCGGTTATAGTTTCATCGTGAACCAGCCCGTCACCATTCACTTGTTAGTCGAGGATCAGCCGGGACTCAAGCTAGACGCCGCTTGGGAAGATTCCCAGCTAACCGCCACTTGGGGAAATGCGAGAGATCGTGTGTTCACGCGGAAGTTTCCCGCAGGCAGCATTGGGATCCCTGCACCCGCCGGCAAGTCAGCGCCCCACCTTTGCTTTGTCGAGGCGTCCGATCCGAATACCTTCAAGGCTCAGGTCGGGATGAACCTACCCATGGAGATCCGCTCGCAGACCGTGGCACTTGAGGAAAAAGCCGCTGCCATTCAACCAGGACATTGGATTTATAATCCGTATAACTGGAACGCGGTCGGAAGTTTCGTGAAACACATGCCATGGGACAGCGTCGCGTTACAAGTCGATGAGGCGAAATATGATTCAAACACCCGCATCCTCGCGTTCAAGAGACCGAATGGCAAAGTCACCATCGTCGTGTCCAATCGTTCAATGACTGAACGAACACTCGAAATTGATTCGGGCCTCGCTAGCTCGAATTGGAACGGCATACGCTACCGTCCAGACGAAGCGGGCGAGAATACCATGGGTGTTCCCACCGGATCGATAGTAGGCTCGCGACTTACTTTTACCCTTACTCCGCAATGCTGGCAGTTTTGGGAGCAACAATGATAATATGCGAATCGAGTTTTAAATGCCTATCTGATGACTGAAGCCAAATCTAGTAATGCTTCTGCAAAACGAGTCGCCATTCTGGTGGATACCTCAACGACTTGGGGGCGTGAGGTGATCAGTGGTGTGCATCGATACAGTCGTGGTAAAGAAGATTGGCAATTGTTCGTTGAGCCACGGGGAACGGAACAGAGGCGTTGGCTGCCTACAGGCTGGAAGGGGGATGGCGTGATCGCAAGGGTGGGATTTAGTGATTTGGCCAAGCGTCTATCAGCACTCAAGGTCCCAGTGGTAAACGTGTCGGGAATTAGTTTGCCGAAGGTGGCGTTCCCGCGAGTGACGAGCAATCTGGTAGCTGCTGCGAATCTGGCAGCGAACCATTTGATGGAGCGTGGTTTCCAGAATTTTGCTTACTTTAGTCTGCTGGGGCTTGAGTATGTGGCGGAGCATCAACAGGCCTATGCCGATGCGTTACGCCACCAAGGACATGGTTGCGAAGTTTATGCAGTGGAGCCGCAATCGGGTGCCGAGCCAGATTGGAATCTTGATATGAAACGGATGAGCGAGTGGCTTGCTGGATTGCCAAAACCGCTTGCGGTTTTCACTTGGAACAGTAGCAGTGCGAGGGATCTCATTTATGCATGTGTGCATGCCGGACTGAGTGTTCCCGAAGAGGTCTCAGTTCTTAGCGGTGCAGACGACGAACTTTTCTGTGAAGTGGCCCCGGTGCCGATTTCTGCGGTGAAATTGGGATGCGAAGAAATCGGATTTCGGGCCGCCGCATGGTTAGACGAACTTATCAGTCACCCTGAGCCCGTGAAGGGTGATGATGTGCAGATCGCTCCTCAAGGAATTGTCGAGCGGCTCTCCACGGACACCTTGGCGATTGAAGATACCTGCTTGGTCAAGGCGCTGCGATTCATCCGGGAAAATCCGGCGCGTGAAATGCAGGTAGAGGATGTGGCACGCCATGCCGGGTTGTGCCGCCGTGCGCTTGAACTCCGCTTTCAACAATTATTGGGACGCTCACCGGCAGCTGAAATTCGCCGTGTCCGGATCAACCGGGCCATCGAGTTGCTCCAGCGGACGACATTGTCAGTTGCGATCATCGCTGAGAAATCCGGATTCAGCAGCCCGGAGTATATGGCGTCCGTGTTCCGCTCCCAGCTTTCGTCCACCCCATTGCATTACCGACGAACAGATCCGAAAGGGTGCTGAAGATAATGTCACGCTGCAGATTTTTCGTGATCTGAAATCTCCGGCGTAGCGGATTAAGGTGGTAGACAAATTTTTCATCACAGCCCACTCAAACATGAACCGTCGTAATTTAATCAAAGTCCTGATCTTCCCACTCTTCAGCGCATGCATTGTCAGTTCCGCTTGGGCAGATGCTGGGAGGGCAGGTGTCCCTGTCGTCACTGACGCTCTTCGCGTGGGTCAAACCATGAAATATAACGACGACCTCACCTTATCTTTCCGGTCGGTGAGCAAGGATGACCGCTGCCCCATCAATGCGAAGTGTATCACCGCAGGTGATGCCACGGTGGTGTTGGAGGTCAATCCGGGCACTCCACTTGCACAAACTGTGCGAATTCATACGGATAAAAAACCGAGGGAAGTCGTCATCCGTGCCTATCGACCCGGCGTGATTTATCTCTATCAAAGGTATTATCATATTCGCATCAAGAGTCTCAATCCTCAGCCCGAAGCCGGCATAAAGACGCTGCAATCCAAATACCGACTAAAGCTCAGAATTGCCCTGGAAGTTTCGGATATAAGCTAACCAACTCACCGTTGGCGGGTTCTCGAAACCGTTGAGGCATCGGTTCATAAAAAGCGAAATTTGCCTAAATTCCCGCAAACGTTATATCAAGATGGAGATGATCAGCCGATCAATGCAGCAAGGGTCATTCAGTGGAACTTGATGTTGAAAGCGGATCGAATTGATAGATGAGCGAGGGCAGGGGATTTATTGTTTCTGTTCGAAACCCACGGTTCATTCGATTTTTTTCCGGAGCTTTGCCACCATGCTGCCAATTCCCGGTGTGGCGAAAGCTCCTTTCTTTCCATCGAAACCGAAGCCCTTGTCCTGATAGAGGGTCGCGCATGACGGATGCTTGCCAGGCAGGGCGGCGTATTCGGTCCACGCCGCATCATATTCGGCGATCCAGCGCCTGAGGCCCTCCACGTCTCCGTTTTCTCCTAGTGCGGACAAATTGAATCCGGCCCGGTAGATTCGATAGAGGAGCAGGCCGTAGCGGGAGGATACCTGCACGTATTCCGCGACGTTGGGATCTGGAAGCTGGATTTCATTCGCCAGCTTGTCGATCTCCTCCCACATCGCGACTGCCTCATCCTTTTCTTTGAGAAAACCAGCTAGGTTCTCGGGACGGGACGGCAGCGGCGGCACGCCGATGAATTCATCCCGCGTCCATTGCGGCTGGATTGCATTGTCGGTGGACCGCTTTCCCCGATAGACCGCATCTGCGGAGAGGAGGGCGAGTTTCCGGAACTTCGCGGCATCCGCGGGGGATAGTTTGAGAACCTCCGCTGTGAAATCATTAAATATATCTTCCTCGCTTCTCTCAGGATGCTGCGCCCATTTCGCGATTACATAGATATTAAGATCGCACCAAAGCTCGTTCTTGAGATACGGCCCTTTCCAGCCGCCGCCTCGGCTCCACGTGGAGACACCGGCGAGCTTCGGCCAGACCTTGCGGATTGAGGCCCCTTTGTGCTCCTCGAAGCCCTCG
The DNA here is from genome assembly GCA_038237425.1 of Verrucomicrobiales bacterium. Classification (GTDB taxonomy): domain Bacteria; phylum Verrucomicrobiota; class Verrucomicrobiia; order Verrucomicrobiales; family Akkermansiaceae; genus Luteolibacter. The sequence goes on along the minus strand of JBBRYQ010000007.1, from coordinate 23,728 downwards.
ATCACTCCTTTCATCACATAGTTCGGATAGGCTCCCTTGCCTTCATATTCGCGTTGGGCCTGCACCTCGACGAGTTGAGGGTGCCTGCCCATGCCGAGCACCTTGCTGAAGGGATTTCCCCGGTGGAAATCGTCCTCACAATGTTTCACCACGATGCAAAGATTCGGGTGCGGCTCCACACCGTCATTTACCTTTTGATAGGCTGAGGCATCGGTATCGAAGCTACGCCAGGAGCGGAAGATGATCTTCTTGTTGAGCTTCACGCAGACTTCTTCCCTGAGCAGATTCATGAGCGGAATGATCGTCTTTTCGGGACTGGCATTATTGCGGATCTGACCAACGTGATAGGGAGCACCTTGCAGATAGGTCTCGCCAATGCGGATGACGAGTCCATCGAGCTGGGGAAAGCGCTTGAACATTTCCCTGACTCCGATCCTGAGATACTTCTGGCATTCTGGATTCGAGAGGTCACCGAAGTTTCCGAGATGATACTTCTCCACAAGCTTCTTGGGTAAAATCACCATATCGGTATGGCAATAGACATCGAGACCGGCATGTTTTGTATCGGTATAGAGACGGTCGAGCTGTTGCGCCTTGGCATCGATCCACTCGCGCTCGGCGCTTCCCATAGGAAATAGTCCGGGATCAACCGATGACCAATCGATGCCGAACTGCGCGGCTTCGAATAACTCGAACACCTTCCCGGTATATCCGAGCTTTTTGAGAAGCGACGGATCGTTGTAACGGGTATCGAATGGTTCTTCTCCTGGATTGTTATGAACCATGTCGAGGATGATTGCTGCCGGTTTGAGCGGTTCATCGGCGGTAGCGACAGGTGGCGCGAAGCAACACAGAGCACAGGCGAGTAGGTGGCTGATACCAAAGAGGAAGTTCGGAAGATGATGACGATGGTTCATGGTGCGTGGTGCGTAGTGGGTTTAATTTGCAGGAGAGATGGGAAACTGGACGTTGCTGCTTACCTTACTGCCTTTCTGATAGCCGTCTGCAGCTCCGAAGAGATAGGCAGGTTCGCCTTTTTCAAAGAGGAGAAATGGACGCTCGATCCGGCTGCTGCTATTCTTCCCGCCTTCGAGCAGATAGGTGCCGCCGAGAACCTTCGGGTGAGCTGAGGGCTTCCAGTCTAAGCCGTCGTCAGACTGGAACATACATAGTCCGCCGGCGGATCCGCTGAAAGTGCCGACCACATCCCGTGCGACGGCGTAGTAGCGATTCCCATATTTCGAGCTAAACCAGATGAATGGATCCTCTGCGACCATCCAGTGTTTGCCGGGTTCGGTGGCTTCAAAAATATGGCCCGGCGTTTTCACATAAGGGCCTTCCGGTTTATTAGCCATCGCCACGCCGAAGCTGACATTTCCGCCCATGGCTTTTCCTTCGATGTGTTGCACGGCTTTGTAAATCAGCAGCACCCCGCCATCGGGGCGGGCGCAGGCGGCGGGATTGGTGACACAGAGTGAATCGAATGATTTCTTGTCATCGGTGATGTCCACAATTGGCTGGTCGAGCCGCTTCCACGGACCTGCCGGATTCTCTGCGATGGCGACGCCAACACGCTGGTTGTTGCGGTGCATCGGGTAGCTCTTGCCGTCGCCGAAATTGCCCATGTAGTAGAGGTAATACTTTCCGTTGAGGAAAAACGCGTTGGCGTTGTGAGTCACATCGGCATCCCAGTATTTCTGGCCGGTTGCAGGATTGATGCCACGAGGTGGGAGGGCAACGTTGACCGGTTTGTAGGGGCCGGCTGGATTGTCGGAAACTGCGTAGGCGATCTCTGAATGAATCGCCCAACCGGGAGCGAAGCCGTCCTTGGCGGGCCAACGCGAATAGAATAGGTGGTATTTCCCATCGGGGCCTTTAACTGGAGCACCACACCAAACGTGGTAGCCAGCCTCACCGAAACGGTTGGCTGATGGGAGTGGTTGGACGCGCGATCCAATATCGAGTTCATTGGCATGGAGCAGAGTAGAGGTGATGTGATGAGTGGCAAAAATCAGCAGTATTAGTCGTCGAATCATGGAGGTTAAAATTTAGGGTTTCAAGGTGGCTTCGTGGCCGAGGTAGCCGAAGCCGTATGAGGCTTTGAGGGTGCTCCCTTGCTTGAATTGAAGTGTTTTGTCGCCAAGACTTGGGGCGTTTGCGGGCTGGAGTTTGATTCTACCGGTGAAAGTTGATGAACTGATAGAGTCCTCGGTGACGGTGACTTTTTCCTCATCGCCGAGGCCGCTTACGACCGTGATGCTGGCGGTTTCCACTTTGTCGTAGTCGAAGTTGAGCGGGGCGGTGAGGCGGATGACGAGCTCGTCGCCTTGTTTGGCCAGTTCCACTTTCGACTCACTCCAGGCGAGATAAGAGAGGGTGACGTTGTAGCAGACGTTGAATTGGATCCAGCCTTCGGTCCATCCGATGTCGCCGACTTCCGGGTGATAGGGGTAGTGGGCGTTTTTGGGAGATCCGTCGATGACGAAGCGGGCATCTGCCAGACGACCGATGCCGCCGTGGTAGAACTTGAACCAGCCGTGCTCGACGCCTTCGATTTCGCGAGGAGCGTCGTAAGAGAAGTGACGCCCGACGGGGTTGCGGCCGAACATGTCGTCGAAGTGGGACCAGACGAGTTCGTCGAGGCGTTGTTGGGATTTTGCGTCGGTGATGAATTCACGGGCGGCGAGGATGGGGGCGGGCAGGCCGATGACATTGCCGGGTTCGTTCCATTTCTGCGGTGAATCGCCCATGGGCGTCCAGTTGCCGGGTTCATCGCCGAGTTTGCGGAAATCCCACATATTATCGGAGCGGCGTATGAGGACCTTGGCCCATTCGTTGAGCTTGGCGGCAAGCCCTTTCGGCGCACGGTCCGGGTATTCGCGGAGGAAATGGGCGAGGCCGGTGACAGTTAGGAACTCGCTCATGCGCTGGCCTTTGGTGACAAGTGGTTCATTCCAATTGAGTTCCTTGACCATCCACGACGCCTGTTTGAATGCGGCATCGAAATAGAGCTCCGCATCCGGGCGCTTTTCGCGGTTGGCGACCTCATACATCAGGAGGTTCGGTTCCACGGAAAACCCCGGTGGCAGGCAGCCCTTGGTGCTGCCGATCTTGGTTTTGAGGGCGAGCAGGTTGTGTCCCGAGCTTTCGTCGTAGGGGTATTTGTGATCGTTTTTCGGATCGGCCCAGGTCTTGAAGGCATAGTCCCGGACGATCTGATAGTTCTGTTCCGGTAGCCAGGATTTCAGGGCGGGCCAGGCATAGAGGAAATAGGCGAGTTGGGCCTTGAGGTGCTCGTGGGCAAGTTTCTGAGTGACGATCACGTCTGCGCCCCAATGGATGAGTTTTACAATGTCCGGAGCATCGTCGCGGTAGGGTTCGAGGGCGCCCCAGAGTTCTTTATCCTTGGGTTTCTCGTATTTCACCTGGTGTGGCATGCGCTCGTAGGCTGAGGGGTTAGAGATGTATTGCGGGACCAGCGTATGGAGTTCCCAACCGAAGTGATGGTCGTCCCGCCAGCCGAAGGAGCCGGGGCATTTGGCGCGGTCGTTCCCGACGAGATGGCGGCTGTCGATCATGAAATCCACGGCACCCTGATAGGTGATGCGTTCCAGCCAGAATGGTCCGATGCGGAAAGGGACTGAAGTGATGCCGCCTGCTTCAACGACGTATTCATCATTTCCCACAGGATTGAATGAGGAGAAATCGCCAATGTGATTCTTGATCTCGCCTTTTGCGATGGCGGGGCCTCCCTTGGCTGGGCGGACGATGAATGAGGTGCCATCGGCGAGGGTGGGGACGGTGAAACGTTTTGGTTTGCCGAGGTTGAAGCCGCTCTGATTCAAATAAAGTTCGGGGATTTGATCCTGTCGAGTGGCTGCGGCGGTTTTCGCGAGTGGTGGGAGGTCCCCGACTTCGGCGGGCCAGACGACGATTTCCTTCACGCGGGCGGTGTCTTGATGGCTGGCGGTGATCCAAAGTCGGAGTTTGTTAGTATCCACACTCACGGTTTGGTCAAATGCGATGGCGAGGGCATTGGACTTGTTTCCGGAAACATCGGCGGAGGGAATATCGAGCCACTTGCCATCACTCCAGAATTGGACCTTGAAAGCTTCCACGACATCCTTCTCCCCGAATCCGGTGAAAAGGTGAATACCGCCGAGCTTGTGTTTCTCTCCCAGATCGAGGGCGATCCAAGATGGCTCAGTGGATTTCTCGCTGACCCATCTGGAGTCGTCGGTGATCTTGCCGTCGATGGCGTTAGTCGGCGGATATTTGGCGATGCTGGAACTCGCGGTGGCGGATTTGATTTTGAGTGCTTGCGGGGTTGGTGCGGCATAGGCCTGCGCGGCGAATGCGAGCACAGAGAGTGTTAGTGATAGGCATTTCATGGGAAAGTCAGTCTTTCGAATTTTGAGAATCGGTGCGGAAGGGAACGGCGGGGAGTCCTTCCTGATTGAATAAATTGACGTCCGGCACGTTGGCCCAGCCGAAGCGTACGGCGGCGGGGTGTGTGATTGCTGGATTGGAAACCTCGACGGTATCGTCGTGGACGGAGGCATCGGCGGCGACGAATTTGCCATCGGACGAGGCAATGGTGAATCCTTTAATGTTGGCATCCTGCTTCAGACCGGTGCCGGTGCTGGTGAAATGAATGACTGCCTTGGTCCCGGTTATTTCCATGGATCGGTAGATGGGGCCGGACCAGGTGATTTTTTCTCCATAGGCGAGGGCGCGGGCGGCGAGGGCGAGACGGGCGCCGACGGGTTCCTTAACGGGTGGGTGGATGTTGTTTGGCGAGCCGTGGTCGGTGATGACGATCATGCCGGTGTTAGGCGTTTTTTTCCAAGTGTCTGTCTGGGTTTCCCTAAGTTGTGGTGGGATCGCATTGAAGGGTGGGAGCTGGACGAAGAGGAACGGGAAGTCGCCCCGATTCCAGGCGGTGCGCCAGTCCTTGATGAGGGTGGGGAAGAGCTTGGCGTATTGGGCGGGGTTTCCACGATTTGACTCGCCTTGATACCAGATGACTCCGCGGAACGCGACGGGCTGGAGTGGTGCAATCATGCCGTTATAAAGGGAGGCGGGGCCGCGGCCTTTCGGGTTAGTGGCGAGTGTGGGTTGCTTTGTCGGCTTTGCGCCAGCGGCGATGGATTGTTCGTATTTGGTCTTTGCTACCTCGAATGCGGTCTGCGCTTTTGCAGGATCATAGCTGAGTTCGGAGCGCTTTTGGCGCTCGACGAGTTTCTTGAGCTCCGGGTCGGCAAGCATGGATTTCTCGCTGATCCATTTGTCTGCTGCGGTTCCGCCAACGTAGGAGCCGATCAATCCGATAGGCACATTGAGGTTCTTCTGGAGGTCTCGTGCGAAGTAGTAGGCTACGGCAGAGAAACTTGCGGCGTTCTTGGAGTCACAGGGTGTCCAGTTGGCTTTGACCGTGTCGAGTGGGAGTTCGCTTTGGGCGGATTTTACTTCAAAAAGCCGGATGAGCGGATCGCTGACTTTACTCGCGATCGCGCGGCCATCAGCGGACTTCGCGAGTGGCAATTCCATGTTGGATTGGCCGCTGCAAATCCAGAGTTCCCCGACAAGGATGTCATCTAGGGTGATGGTGTTGGTGCCGGTGATGGTAAGGGTCTGCGGTTTTGAATTCGCGGGCATCGGCTTGAGACTGACCATCCATTTCCCATCCAGTGCGGTGGTGGTGGCGGATTGTCCGGCGAAGGTGACGGTAATTTTCTCGTCACTGTCGGCGGTGCCCCAGACGGGGATTTCAGTGTCCCGCTGGAGGACTGCGTGGGAGGTGAAAAGGGAATTGGGGAGGACGGCGGCTGGAGCGTAACCTGCCAACAAAAGAACGCATGCGGCGGATAGTGTCGCTGGAATATGGCTTGATCGATGCGGATTCATGGTTGGTCTGGGGTGCTTGTTTTCGATAGGCACGATCAGGTCACGAACCCCTATCGTGAACGGATACTCCGAAAAACGCGCATACTATCTGGCAAATTGCGCATTTGTGATGCGATTTTCACGGACTGGAGGGTGCCCCGGATTTTGCAATTTGCAGGTAAGCGAGACTCACGCACCAGCTGGCTCCGTAGTTCACCCAGCCCTCGGCATGGCGGTAGGCTCCGGCAGGATTGAAGGGAAACATCTCGCTGCCGGGACCCGATGAAAGCGAGCCGCGGCAGAGTTCGAGGCGGGCGCAGACATTGAGCTTGTGACCGATCGGCCAGCCGCGTTCGATTTCCGGGAAACCCATCGCTGGAAGATGGGGTGCGGCGGCGAGCTTGGGATTGCGACCGAATAGGAAATCCATGTGGGAAATCGCCAGTTGCTTAAGGCGGGACTTGATAGATGGGTCGTCGATTACGCTGGATGCAGAAAGCGCGATGGCGGGGAAGGAGGCCCAGTTTCCCACGTCGCTGAGTTTCGGAATGGTCCAGTTTTCGGCTTCATCGTAGCGGCGGAAGTCCCACATATTGTCTGAGCGCCGGACGGCCACTTCCGCCCATGCACGGATTTTTTCCTTCAATCCGGCAGGTGCGCGGTCGGGGTATTTTTGTAACAGATAGACGAGGCTCGGAATCGTCCGATGCTCGCTCATTCGCTGGCCCTTGGTGCTGCGCGGATCGTTCCAGTCGATGTTCTTGATGATGAAATCTGCCTGAGCCACGGCGGCATCGAGGTATCTCGGAGCATCGTCACGTTTTTCGCGTTTGGCGATTTCGTAGAGGATCAGGTTCGGCACGATCGAGTGGCCGGGCGCGTGGCGGCCCTTGTAGGGGTGGAGACGGCCAGCCATGGGATTGGTGCCCTGTGGCGGCGCGTCGTAGCCTTTGGGATCCCACCAAGGGTCGATCGTTAGGGAAGTCTCCCAGTTTGCGAAACAGAAGTCATGGCAGCGGTCGTAGAAGGACTGGGGAAGCCATTGCTTAAGAAGCGGCCAGGCATCCAAGACGTAAGCGATCTGTTCGACAGTCTGCGAGTGGATCTGGCGTGCTTCTGGATCGCCCATGGGATCCTTCGTCGCAGGTTTCATCAGATAGAATCCCGCGCCCCAGTGGATGAGTTTTACGACATCGGGGGCATTGGCGGCAGGTGGTTCGAGTTCGCTATAATACTTAGTTACCGCTTCCATCACGCCGTCGCTTTCCGGGTTCTTGGTATCGAACTTAAAAGAGGGGGCAAGCAGTCGTATTTTGTCTGCTTGCCAATCGATCTGGCGAGGCATGGCATTGATGCGTGCTGGGTCTGCTTTGTAGAGTAATGAGAGCGAGGGGATGATGAAATCATAGTAGTTCCCATCGCGCCACGGGCAGCCGCCAAAGGCGCTCGGGTGGGTGCCGACGACGCTGCGGCTGTCGATGAGGAAGTCCACGGCGGGTTGCCAATACTGTTCCTGCCAGAGATTCTTGCGGATGAGAAATGGGTCGCTCACGCCTTTTTCAAGCGTGTCGCCGGAAATTTCAACGATATAGGGCTCGACGGAATCGGCAGGGCGGAAGGCGCTGAAATCGCCGATACCGGAGCGGATCTTTCCTTGATAGAGAATCCCGGATCCCGCCGGGTGCCGCACGGTGAACGTCGTGCCGTCCTCTGTGACAGGTGCCGTGAAGCGCTTTGAATAGTCCGTGGCGTAGCCGATCTGGTTGAGGGCAATCTGATGGACCGCGGGTGCCGTCAATGCCGCAGCGCAGAGTGGAATAGCGCTTGCTAGGAAAGCGGCGAGTCGTGAAATCGAGGATGCCATGGGTTTGGGGTGGGGATTCGGGCCGGGAACTCGCAAGCGGCAGTGCGTCCTCGGAGATAGGTTTTTTCTAGCGGAAATGGGTGACACCGTGGTTTTGAGCTGCCTTCGGACCTCCTCTAGTTTGCGTTGTTTTCAGACGTAGTGCCGATCTCGTGCTTTTGGAGAGGGCGAACTCTGGGAGCTGCCGGGCGATCAGGGATTCAGCCCGAAGCCTAGTGGGAATAACGCGTCACCGTCTTTGATTTTCGCGAGCGGGACCTGATCCATTGAGCGAGGCCAGGTAAACGAAAGTTTGCCCGTGAAGGGCAAGCTGCCGAAAAGCACATCCGCGACTCCCGCGCCCTCGGTGCCCGGTAGCCAAGCGGCCACGATGGCATCTGCCTTTTCAGCTACTTCGCCAAGTATGATAGGGCGGCCGGATAGAACCACCACCACCACCTTCATACCAGCGGATTTGAGTTCCTTAAATGCTGCCGTGTCCTCCTTGGACAGCGAAAGTTCCGAACGGTCGCCTTTCATTTCAGCGTAAGGGGCTTCGGAGACGACAAGGATACCCACGTTCGCTCCTTTGGCTCCTGATCCGTCCTTGGAGAAGGTGACTTTCGTTTCGGGGCTAACGGATTTTTTAATTCCTGTGAGAATGGTGGTGCCACCCGGAGTAACTAGGCCGGGTTTGCCCTGCCAGTCGATGGTCCAGCCACCGCACTGCACGCCGATGTCATCGGCCGCATGGCCCGCGACTTGGATGTGGCCCGTGGAGGTGGAAAGTGGAAGCAGGTGTTCGTTATTTTTTAAGAGCACGAGAGTCTCCGCGACGGCCTTGCGGGCCACCGCGCGGTGTTCAGCGGAGCCGAATTCTTTCTGAAGCTCTGCGTCAGGTGTTAGGTTGGCTTTGCCATTCAGCATTCCACAGGCAAATTTCACGCGGAGGATGCGGGTGACGGCGTCGTCGATGCGCGACATCGGGATTTTCCCCTCATTCACGAGATCTTGGAGAGAGGAGATGAATTCCTTGTAGCGATCCGTGACCATGACCATGTCCATGCCTGCGTTGATGGAAATCTCGATGCACTTTTTGTAATCCGCCGTGGTGACTTGTCCGGCGGCGTTGTTGCTAGCCACTGCGGAGGCTCCCTTGGCCGGTCCGATTATCTGATCGATGGCATTATAATCGGAGATAATAAAACCCTCGAAGCCGAGTTCCTTTTTCAGGACGTCGGTTAGTAAATATTTGTTGCCCGAGCATTTAACTCCATTCCAACTGCTATAGGAGGGCATGATAGTGGCCACGCCCGCATCGATCGCGGGCGGATAACCCGCCATGTGGACCGCGCGCAGGGTGGCTTCGTCTATCTGGGTGTCACCTTGATCGAGCCAGCCATCCTGGCTTGCGGTTCCGTAGGTGGTGCCGCCGTCACCGATGAAGTGTTTCGCACACCCGGCCACCGCAGTTTTGTCTGATAAATCGGTGCCTTGTAAGCCCCTCACCGCAGCGGCTCCGAGGCTGGCGACCACAGCCGGGTCTTCTGAAAATCCCTCGTAAGTGCGACCCCAACGAATATCCTGAGGGACGGTCACGCATGGGGCGAAAGTCCATTGAATCCCGGTGGCGCGGATTTCACGAGAGGTGACGCGGGTGACTTCTTCTATCAGATCTGGATTGCGCGAGCAGCCGAGTCCGATGTTGTGAGGAAAGATCACGGACCCTAATACATTGTTGTGGCCGTGGACGGCATCGATGCCGTAGAGCAGGGGAATGGCCATGCGGGTTTGCAGGGCACGCTTCTGACAGTCTTGATAGGTAGCCGACCAGCTGGCGAGAGAGTTCCCACTTTTTGGATCCGAGCCGCCGCCACTGAGGACGGAGCCAAGGAAGAGGGTTTTCACGTCGTCGAAATCTTTAATGGACCCGAGGTCGGGCTGGGTCATTTGACCGGCTTTTTCCGCGAGGGTCATTTTCCCGATGACTTGTTGAATTTCGGCGTCGTGGGCTGTCATCCAAGAGGGCGAGGCGGCGGTGGCTGCGGCCGGCAAGAGAAGGAGTGCCAGTTTGAGTCTGGTGCTTCGAAGTAATGGGTTGCGAGTGATGATGGGCATGGCGAAGTGGATAGAAGTGGTGACTAGCGGGCGGGGTGTCAGAAGAGAAGGAGAAATCCGCTGCTTTCCCTAGCAGGCTGCAGGGTGGTGGGACGAGTGACTGCCCCCGTCGCTCAGATTCCGCAGCAATTAGGGGGACCTGTTGTCAGTGTGTCCAACGTTTCCAAATTTCTTATGGGGGATGTCTATTTCCCCCGTTTGGGGGGTATTTAAAGCACTCTTCCGCGCGATGGACTCAACGGTTTTCTATCGTCACCTTATGAACAGATCGTTCTCTTCAAATTTGGTGGGAATAATCGATCAAGCTCCCGAAACCCCAAAACATTCCTCGGCAGGGACCCGCCCGCCCGAATGTTGTCGTTTGAAGGACTTTCTGCCGTCGCCTGCAAATTCAACAGACCCATTCCATTCATCCAATCTAGAAATACCCATGAAACCAAAATCCTACAGCCGCTTCTTCGGCCTTCAGTCATCCTCATCGCTCGCCCTCATCACCGTCTGTGCTCTCGGCAGCGCCAGTCTCGCCCACGCCCAGACCTGGACCAATACCTCCTCCAGCGACTGGAACATCGGTGGTAACTGGGATACGACGGTTGCCCCAGTCAGCGGCAACACCACTGCTGTCAAATTTTTCGCCACGCCCGGCACCGTCGTCCCGGCTGCGAGTGTGATCGTCGCGAACCAGAACATCGCCACGCCGATGATCCTCAATTCCCTCACCGTCAACGGCACGGGCCCTGGCAGCGGAGCGGCCCCCAGCCTCACCCTTTCCGGGGGAGCCATCCAGTTCGCAGGAGTCAGCCCGGTTCTCAATGTCAATGCGGCCTATGGCGGAGTCGGCTACACCGTCAATCTCAATACCAACCTGGATTTCAACGCGGATACCGCCATTAATTTCAGTAATGGCGGAGCATTCATCAACGTTGGAACCGCAGCGGCGCTGTCGGGTGCCGGCAAGGTGACTTTCACTGGAGGACTTACCAACCGTGCACTGTCGCTTACCCCTACCGGCACATTCACCGGCGATATGGTGTTGAACGGCAGCTCCTCCGTTCTCCAACTCAACAAGAACAACAACATCCTCGGACCGAATACCGCCACGACCCAAGCTGTGACGGTCGCCAGCGGCTCTGGAGTCAATCTCGCCTACGGAAACGCTGCCTACACCCATCCCCAGAATTTCGTTGTCAATGGCAATGGAAACGCCGGGACGGCTGATGCCGCGGTCAACGCCACGCAGATCAACTTCGGAAACCCCGTCATCGGAGGCCTGGCCCTTGCCACAGACTCCACCGTCAGGTTGACGCTGAATGATGCAAATCAAAACCGTGGATTGGTCGTCACTCGTGGCATCGTTGGGACCGGCAAGCTCGTCAAGACCGGCAACGCCTATCTGTTCCCGAATGTGGTATCACCTGCTTCCGTAACCTGGGGCGGTGCCATATTCTCCGAATACACTGGAAACGTCGAAATCAAGGAAGGCGCGATTCAGACCCCCAACGTCAGCAATGCTCTCGGCTCAAACGCCGCCACCACCCAGCGCGTCACGGTTTCCCCGGGAGCCGCCATGATCATCGGCGCCGGCACCAATGCCTGGACGCAGCCGCAGAACATGATCCTCAATGGCAGCGGAACCGGATACATCGTAAACAATGGCGGGTCCGCCGCTCTCGACTCTTTCGGCACGGCTTTCGGTAGCAACACCGTGCGCCGGATTGTCGTCGCCACGGATTCCTCCGTGGCCGTCAAGCGGGATGGCAATGGCAGCGGCCTTGGCACCGGACTCAACGCCCAGCAGGGAATTTCCGGCACCGGAAACCTGACCGTGGGCGCCCCCTACGGCAGCGCGACCGGTCCTCTCTACGTGAACCAAGCCTCCACTGCGTTCGAAGAGTTTCCCATCTTCAGTGGAAAAGTCATCATCAACAATGGCATCCTGAACATTGGCAATGCCACCGCCCTCGGAGCAACTTCCGCCGGGCAGATCACCTTGAGTGACCTTGGCGCGGTTTCCTCCACACTCGGAGGGGGGCTCGACCAGGCATTCCTTTCCCGCATCGCCAACCTATCCACCACAGGCGGCGCCGTCTGTCTCGGAAATGCGAGCGCGAACAACCTTGATTTCACCTCCGCTCCCAACCTCCGCCTTGGTTCCATCAACAACTCCACCTACAGCGGCACCCTCACCCCGGCAGGTGGCGTCTATCGCCTCGGCGGCGGCGGCGGCAATCTCACGGTTTCGAGCCTTCTCGCCGCTCCTAACAGTGTGGTGATTTCCGGGAGCGTGATCCTCACCAATCCGGGAAACACTTTCGCCGGAGGAATCACAGTCGCGTCCAACAACACCGGCCTCGGACAAACCGCGTCACTCGGATTCACCGGCGGCACGGGCAACCTGAACGGCAACGCTATTTCCTTCGGCGGGGCAGGCGGAGCGTTGGCCTACACCGGCAGTGCCACCGGCAGCAGTGACAGCCTCGGCGCACTCGCCTTTGCCACAGGTCACAGCAACATCACCTCCACCAAAGGCGCGGCCGGGAACACCAGCCTGACCTTTTCCTCCATGACCGCCCGTTCGGCCGGAGCCACTGGCAACTTCTCGATCTCCGGCGGCACCAACGGCACCGACAACAAGATCTCCGTCACCGGACTCGCGGCTGGCTTTGTGGACAAGGGCGTCTTCTTCGGCGATTTCAACTATGCCTACAACGACGCCACCGGATTCCTCCGCGCGCCGGTTTATGGCACCGATGCCGGATTCGTCACCAGTGTCGCCGCCGCCTCTGTGGCCAGCGCCACCCATCAACAGATCACCGGTGCACTCTCGGCTCAGAACTCGGCCACATTCACCACCCTTAAAATCAACGGTGCAAACAATGTAGCCATGGCAGCCGATCAAGTCCTCACCGTGAACGGCATCCTGAAAAGCGGCAACAATGCGACGACGGTTTCCGGCACCGGAGCCGCCGCGCTTCAGGCTTCCTCAGGCTCGGAAATGGTCATTCGCACCGACGCCGGCAGCGATGCCGTCACGCTTGGCATCCCGATCCAGGACAATGGCTTCAGCTCCCTTACCAAAACCGGCGCGGGAACCCTCACACTCAACGCCGGTAACTCCTACACCGGTGCGACCACCGTCGTGGCGGGAACGCTCACTGTCGGTGGCACCGGCAGTCTCGAGGACACCTCCCCGGTTATCGTCAACGGCGGAACTTTCAATTCGAATAACTCCTCGGACACGGTGGGGAACGTCACCTTGAAAAATGGCCTGATCGGTGGCAGCGCCATCATTTTAGGAAACTCCTACGCGGTCGAGAACGGCATGGTCACCGGTCGTTTGGGAGGATCCGGCGCATTGACCAAAACCACCTCCGGTCAGGTCATTCTCACCGCTTTGAACTACTATTCCGGTGGCACCACGATCTCCGGCGGCGCACTAACGGTTACTGCGACTGGCAGCCTCGATGACTCTGGATCGGTCACGATCAATAATGGTGCTTCGTATGAACTTGGCGGGTCCGACACCGTCGGTAATGTCATCCTGATCGACGGCACCATCCGTGGCCCCGGTGCATTGAGCGGAGACTCCTACGACGTTCGCAGCGGCAGGATCGAGGCTCCTCTCGCAGGGTTCGGCACCCTCACCAAGTCCACCGCCGGAACTGTCACCCTCGCCGCTGTGAACACCATTTCCAGCACCACCAGCATCACTCAAGGAACTCTGGCTCTCGATGCCTCTGGCTCCATCGCTGAGAGTTCTGACGTTTCCATTGCCGCAGGCGCGAAATTGGAAACGGTGCTTCAAACCAACTATGCCATTCCTACAGGCAAAACCGTTACCTTCGGACTCAACGCCGCCGGTGCCGGGACCAGCGGCCAGATCAACGCTGCGGGACTGGACATCACCAACGCCACGGTGGCATTCGACATCACCGGAACCTTGGACGATGCCGCCTACGTGCTCGCCACTTACACCAGCAAAACCGGGGCCGCATTCCTCAGTGTTCCGGCGGTTACAGGCTATACCATCAACTACGCCTTCAACGGCGGCACCCAGATCGCTCTGGTTCAGTCCGTCGTTTCCGATTACAACAGTTGGCTGGCTTTGTATCCGTCGATCACAAGTGCTTCGGACAAACTCCCCACCGCAGATCCTGACGGTGACGGCCTGACCAACCAGAACGAATATGCCTTCGGACTCGCGCCTAACAGCGGGTCCTCGGTCAATCCGATTCTCTTACAAGTCAGCAAGAGCGCCGGCACCTTTACCTATCAGCGGCGTTCCTCGTCCGGCTTGGCATACACGGTCTGGACTTCGCCGGATTTGGTCACATGGACGCTGGACTCTGGAGCCACTCAGACTCCCGGCACTCCGGGCGTCAATAACGTGCAGTCCGTCGCTGTGCAACTCAGTGGCTCCCTGCCGCTGGCCGCCACCAAGCTGTTCGTCCGCGTCAAGGCCCAGTAATTTGCTGTCCACTTACCCAAAAACCAATATATTCTCCTATGAAAACACGTTACAACCCGTTCCTGAGCATCATCTCCACCCCGCACCCGCCTAGCCCGAATACCTCTCGTTCGAGCGAAGGCGGGAAACCCATCAAGCTGATTGTTTCTAATCCGTAGTTTGTTCCAAAACCTTCCCAGCCTCAACTCTATGAAAATCATGAAAAACACCCAATCCCGCCTCCATCCCCGCGCTCTCGCGGTGTCGCTCGGTGCCGCCGGCTTCTTCACTCCGTGGACCTTGCAAGCTCAGACTTGGAACAACAATTCAGCTCCTGGCACCTACAACTGGTCCGGGGCAAACTGGGACACGGGTCTTCCAACAAGCGGCACCTCGACCGTCGTTAACTTTTTCACCGCGCCTACAGTCCTTCCCACGGGCACGATCACCGCCACGAATGATTTAACCCCAAACCCATTCGTTCTGAATCAGCTGAACATTAACGGCACTGGGGGGGGCAACACTCCGACCCTCACCCTCAACGGTAATGGCATTGCTTTCGGTGGTTCCAATGCGCAATTAAATATCAATGCAGCCTACGGAAGCTCTGGTGGTTATACGGTCAATTTAAACAATGCGTTGACCTTCAATGCAGATACCGCCATCAATTTTTCGAATCTCGGCGCAACCATCAACATGGGCGGCGCATGGAGCGGTTCGGGTAACGTCACATTCACTGGACAGTTGGTGAACCGTCCCTTGCAGTTGGTGAACTCGGCTTCTGCTTACACAGGCAACTTCGTAGCTACGGGGGCCACTACTGTCGTTAACCTACCTTCGAATAATGGTGGTCTTGGTAGCAATGTGGCACTCACGCAGGGCGCGACGGCGCAGTTAGGTGCTGGTATCAACATGAATTATGGCAATGGAGCTTACACGAACGCCCAGAACTTCATTTTGAGTGGGAATGGTAATGCGGCCACTGCAAATGCCGCGCTCAATATCACCCGCATTAACTTTGGAAATGGTGTCGTCGGCGGTATCGCAACAGCGGGTAACGCTACGCTTCGGGTGAATCAAGAAAATGCGACCGAGGGTCGCGGAATTGGTTTGACTCGCGGCTTGGCTGGTTCGGGCGACCTCATCAAAACAGGTAACGGTTACCTTAACACAAACGTTACCAGTGTGGGCGGCACTTGGGGTGGGACGGCCTACGCTGCGTTTACGGGTAATGTTTACATCAACGAAGGTGTGATCCAAACCGGCCAGAGTAACTTTAACCTGGGCAGCACGGCAACAACGGTTGCGATCAGTAAAGGGGCTGCATTTGTGCATGGTGCAGGTAGCAATGCTTGGACAAACCCGCAGAACTTTGTTCTCAATGGGGCTGGAACAGGTAACGTATTTAACGCAGGGGGTTTAGCAGCCTACACGACGCCGAATGCTCAATTCGGCAGCAATGTTACGGGATCATTGACTCTTCAAACCGATTCTGCGGTAGCCGTGCAACGCGCTACAGGTAGCAGCACTACGGGACTTACCTTGCAACGCGGTTTATACGGCGATGGCGTTCTTAGCGTGGTCAACGCTTACGGTGCCACGGTAGGACCACTTTACATCGATACACCTTCCGCTGCGACGATTACGACGGCAGTTGGCACCTTTAACAGCTATAGTAATAAGCTGGTGGTTAACAATGGTGTCGCTCTGTTGCAGTCCGCGACCGCCATTGGTGCGAGCACGAACGATCAAGTTTATCTTTCTGGTCTGGGTGGTTTTGGCGGCACGGGATCTCTAGTCGATCAAGCTTTCATCAGCCGGATCGAAAACCGCGCCACCACGAGTGGAGCGCTTGTTTTGGGTGCCAGTTCCTCGACCAATCTGGATTTTAGTGCGACTCCGAACCTGCGCTTGGGTTCGATAGGTAATACCTACAGCGGCACTTTAACTCCCGGAGCCAGCGGATATCGTTTAGGTGGTGGTGGCGGAACTTTAACAGTTTCCAGCAACCTTACCGGTTCCAATGCCTTAAATGTTAGTGGTGCAGTGTCGCTCACTGGCACGGGGAATACGTTTAACGGTGGTATCACGATCGCCGGCAACCAGATCGCCACCGATCTCGCCGCGCGTCTCAACTTCACGGGTGGAACCGGGACTTTGCCCGCCAATGCGCTAACCTTTTCCGGCACGGGCGGCACGTTTGCCTACACCGGCGCGGCGGCCGGTTCTTCGCAATCGTTGGCTGCTCTGAGCTTCGGCGAGGGTGCGGGCCTAGTGACTTCCACTTACGGCACCAGCGGCAATACTGCCCTTACCGTGTCTTCTGTGAGCCGCACCGCAGGTGCAACCGGTGGGTTCACTATCACCAATGGAACCAACGGAACCACGAATAAGATTTCGGTCACCGGATTGGCGACCGGCTTTGTTGACAAAGGTCTGTTCTTCAACACCAACGATTATGCCTTTAACGACGCGGGCGGCTTCCTCCGTGCGGGTGTTTACGGGACCGATTCCGGGTTTGTCACGAGCGGCACGACGACCAGTTTGGCCAGCGCCACCAATCAACAGATCACCGGTGCGATCACCGCCCAGAACAATGCGACCTTCAATACGCTGAAGATTAATGGCAATGCTCCGGTCACGCTCGCTGCAGGCCAGACCCTCACGGTTGATGGCATCCTGAAGACCGGTGGAACTGCTGTGACCATTACTGGTGGCACGGGTATCCAAGCTAGCTCCGGAAGCGAAATGGTCATTAACAACATCGATGGCCTCACGATTTCCAACAACATCTTGAACAACGGTAATAGCAGCCTGACCAAGACCGGTGCCGGCACGTTGACGCTTTCGGGATCGAATGCCTACACCGGCGGAACCACGATCAATCAGGGCACAGTAGTCATCAGTGGAGGAAACGCGTTGGCTAATACCGGGGCGTTGACGCTCACCGGTGGCACACTGCAGATCAATAGCAACGAGACTGTGGGAGCGGTGACTCTCAAAAACGGGTTTATCGCAACGAATGGAACCTCTTACGGCACTCTGACCGGTTCATCCTTTGATGTGCAAAACGGGCAGGTCAATGCCAACCTGGCCGGCACCGCCAACTTGGTGAAGAATGGCACGGGTCTGGTGATGCTGACGGGTAACAATAGCTACAACGGTTCCACGACAATCAATGACGGCAGCCTTTTGGTGACCGGCAACAATGCCAAGCTGCCCACGGCCACGGCGGTGAACATCACCGCCTCGGGCGCGTCATTGGATATCTCGGGAGTCACCCAGACCACGACGACGATCGGTTCACTTGCAGGCGTCTCCGGCAGCACGGTCCGGATTGGATCCCAGCAGTTAACTGTCGGTGACAGCTCGTCAACCACCTTTAACGGCACGATCATGGGCACAACCGGCACAGTCACGAAAGCCGGAAACGGAGTTTTCACGTTGGGAGGCACCAACACTTACACAGGTGCCACCTCGGTTTCCTCTGGAACATTGGTTGTGGGCAATGGCACCAGCGGATCGCTCGCCAGTGGCTCGGCTGTCACAGTGGCGAATGGAGCCATACTTGCAGGTAACGCAGGCACCATCGCAGGAGCGACTTCGATCAGTGGTGGTGGCCGCTTGGCACCGGGCAACGGCACGACCAACTCAATTGGCACGGAGACCTTCACTGGGACGCTCGCTTTTGTCTCCACTTCAATCTTCGACTGGGACATCACCTCGCCTCTCGGGGCCGATCCCGGTAAAGATACGGTCGCCTCGAACGCCGGCTCCTACGACAAGGTGATCAACACCAATGCCACCAAGATGAGTGGCAGCGCTGTCTTTAACGTCATCCTCGGCACGGGCAATTCCTTCGCGAATGCCTTCTGGGACACGGACAAGAAATGGGACAATGTCTTCAGCGGAACGGGTCTTGCTATCAACCTGTCCAGCATCTTCAGCACCTTCACAAACAACGGCACTGCCTTGGTCAATGGCCTCGTTCCTGGGGAAGGATCGTTCGGCTATGGGCTCACAGGCACGACGCTCACGTGGACCGCCGTTCCCGAGCCTACCAGTGCCGTCGTCGGCCTGCTGATCGGAGCCGGACTCCTCCGCCGCCGGAGGGACAGTGGGTTTTGAAATCGTGATGAAGGGAAGCGGGGACGCCTATCCGAAGGCTAGCTTCCTCTTCGATTTCATGCGTTAGATTAGAGCATTCTATTTTGCCCTTGGAGGGGGCAATCCTCGGGCGGAGTCTGGTTATTGGGTTTCCAGACTCCGTCCGTCCTTCTTGATCAGATCAGATGGGACAGTAGGATTCGTCCAGCGGACACGGTATCCCAGATTCAGAAATGGGGTGGCCGCAATAGATCGCAAAGATTGCCGCCCGCAGCTTGTGGAATTCTTGGCAAGGACATGAATCATCCTCCGGGTGGAGACGCTCGTTTTTTCAACTCGATGGTTGTGTTCCTTGCGTTCTCTTGCGGTGAAACATTTTCCTTTTTGCGGTCATCCCTCGGGTCTCAATCCATCCGCAGGAGGCCGCGCTGGAGGGCGATGCCTACCGCCTCGGCGCGGTCGTGGACGCCGAGTTTCTGGAAAAGCCCCTTCATGTGCGACTTCACGGTCTCCTCGGTGATGAACATGGCTACGGCGATCTCTTTGTTCGTCCTGCCACGGGAAACCAAGCGCAGCACATCGAGCTCGCGCGGCGTGAGCGAGGGGCGGATCATCCGGTCTGCCAGACGGGCGGCGATGGCGGACGGCAGGTATCGATTGCCGGCATGGATCTGGCGCACGGCCTCGATGATTTCCTCACGGGTCGTGTCCTTGAGGATGTAGCCGCGCGCGCCCGCTTCCAAGGCTTTGAAAATGTCCTCCTCGTTATCATAGGTGGTCAGGACCAGCGCTTTCGCCGTGGGGTCGATGGCGATGAGCTCCTTGATCGTCTGAATGCCATCCCCATCCGGCATGCGCAGGTCCACGATCAGCACGTCCGGGGTGGTAACTTTAAATTTTTCCACCGCCTCGCGCCCGGTGCCTGCCTCGGCCACCACGGTCAGATCGGGCTGGGAGTTAAGGATGCTGGCGAGGCCGTCGCGGAGGGATGGATGGTCATCGGCGAGGAGGATGCGGATAGGGGAGCTCATGGGAAATCAGGTGGGTAGAGTCGCGGAAACTTCGGTGCCATTGCCGGGCCGACTGTCGATCGACAAGCTGCCGCCGAGCCCGGCCACACGCTCGTGCATGCCGGTGAGGCCGAAGCCCTGGCTGACGCGGGTGACCACATCGAAGCCCTGCCCATTGTCACTAATAATGAGGGTGACCCATCCAGGGCCGAAGCGCAAGGTTTGGCGGACGGCGGTGGTGGACGCGTGGCGGGCGGCATTGGTCAGCGCCTCTTGGCCGATGCGCAGCAACGCATCTTCGTGGGAGTGGGGCAGTGGCCGCGGAGTACCCTCGATTTGCTGGCTGAAGGCGATCCCGCTGCTGCTGCTGGCGAGGGTGCTGGAAAATCGTTGGAGGGCGGTGACGAGGTCGGTTTCCCCGAGGGCGAGCGGGCGGAGATTCCAGACCGTGCGACGGGCTTCCTTGAGGCTATCGCGGACGAGGCCACGGGCGTTTTCCACGTGGTTGGCGGCGCTCACGGGATCTTGGACGAGTTGGTCGCGCACGCACTCGAGCTGGAGGGAAATGGAGGTGAGTCCTTGGGCCAGCGAGTCATGGATCTCGCGGGCGAAGCGGCCGCGCTCGGCGAGCACCGCCTCGAATTCCCGGCGTTGGATTTTCCGCTCCCGGCGGCGGCGGGCGCGGTGGAGCGCGAAGATGCCGATGAGTCCGGCGATGATGGCAGTGGAGAGGATCGAGACGTTCTGCGCGGTCCAGAGCGGTGGCGGTGAGAGTAGTTTCACATCAGCGGCATTGCGGGCGAGGATCAGCAGTTTATCCTCCACGCGCAGGATAATGCTTCCTACCGAGTTGATGCGGGCAATGCCGGAAATGCGGATTCGCGAGCCGGGTTGCGGCACGGGCATGGGAACCCCGGCCACATCCGGGACCAAGCCGCGGAAGACCAGGTCGGTATCGCGGAGCTCCAGCGTGGTGCCGTCGGGTCCGTGGGATGAATCCAGCAGTTCGGCCTCCACGGCGACCCACTCGCCATCGTGGCTGGCTTGGAGTGCCTCGCTTGCCTTGAGCGGTGTGGCTGCGGGCGGTGTAGTGACGCCCATGACAGACGCGCGGTGGGCGCGGATGAAGGGTTTTAATTCCCCAGGGCGTGGCCAGCCGACGACTTCGATGATCGTGCCGGGTGGGGCGCTGACTGGCTGGGCGGTCTGCACCCAGAGGCCACCGCCGTCCACTTGGAGGAACATGCCGCGGCCGGGGAGGGCGAGGGTGGCCACGCCTTGGATGCGCACGAGGTCGCGGGGCCCAGGGCCGGTGGCCTGCATCAGTTCGTTCGGCAGGACAAGCCGGGATTCTTCAGTCTTGTCACGCACGGAATCCAGCGGGGTGATTGCGGTGAGGGCAGGGGCGCGCAGAAACCGAGCGGTCATCTGGCGGCCGCGGTTGAAGGTGGTGGCAACCACGCCACGCGCGCGGACCCGGGTTTCCGCGAGATCCCAGGGCACGGACTCCGGTGGCAGTGGTCCTTCGAGCAGGATGTGGAAATCGCAGTATTCCGAATGGCAGGCGAGGATGACATTGACTCCGGACATGTGGACTTCGCTGACCCACGTATCGATCGAGACCCAATCGGAATCGATGTCTGGTCGGGACATTTCCGCGCCGCTGATCTGCCGTGGCTCGGGCAGCGTGCCGGGGCCGAGGATCGTGACCACCGGGTCCTGGTGATCCTTGCCTTTGATGACCGGGGCGAACATGCCCTCACCCGTGATGCCGGTGACCTCCAGGAGGTCGCCGGTTTTCGGTCCGGTGGCGTCTTCTTTTTCGGGAGTCTTCTCCACGAAGATGCCGGCGGTGCCATCATGGATGAACAGAGTGGCGATGGAGGGCTTGGAAAATGTCACCACTGCGCGGACTTTCACGGGTTGTCCGGCATTTGCCTGCTCGGGGGACAACTCACGGATCTGTTGGATGGAGGTGAGAGGTGGGCTCTTCGATGAATCTGGGGGCGGCTCCCCGGCGGTGGCATAGAGCGTGAGCAAGACCGCAACTAGGGAGAACCCGGCCACTCTCCCGAAAATGGTATTCGTTAGAAAAGCGCAGATTTTCATCCCCCGAGGATGGGCGGACGGATGGTATTTGGCGATGGCGAACTGAGCGGCCGCACGGGATGTTTCCCAAGCAGGATTCATGGCAAGGCCGTTACCCGGAGTCGGATGAAGCGGCGACTATTGCCTGCGGGGAGCGTGACTTTCACAGTCTGCGTGATGCCGTTGTCCGCGAGTGGTGGCGTGATTTCGGTGACGTCCGCAGCGGTCCAGTCCGACAGTGGGAGCGAGTCGGACCGCTCCACCGTAAAGGTGAGCTCGCCGAGTGCCGCCTTGCTTCGGGTGTAGGTGTATTCCATCTGGCCGCCGTTCATCACCAGCGCGGCTGGCAGGGTGGACGGAAGTTCCGGATCGAGACCGAGGGCGAACTCCATCAGGTTCTCGATCCCGTCATGATCCGGGTCTTCGGAATTCGCGGCGTTGCCGGTGTTTGCATAAGTGCTGAAATGCTCGAAACGCCAGTTTTCCAATAGAGTGTGGGCCGCGAGGATCGTCAGGGTGTCGGACGCGGTGCCCTGATAGTTGTCGTCCACGATGGTGGCGGCGACGGGATAGGTGCCGGCTTCGACCGGTCCGGCACTGTTTCCTCCATAGTTTTTCGTCACGGTTAGGTTGGCGGGATTGGTGACGGAAGTGGCGGTCTTGGGCGTGCCATCGTAGGTGGCGGTGAGATCGCCGAGGGTGATGGTGGCTGTGGCCTTGGTGATCGTGAACGAGCGGTCGACGTCCGGTGCCGGGGCGCGGGTGGCGTCGCCAGCTTGCGAGGCGCGGACGGTGACGGTGCCGGCACCCGCAAGAGTGAGGGTGTCTCCGACAAGCGTGGCGGGGCCGCTGACGAGGCTGAAGGAAACGGGCAGGCCAGAGTCCGCAGTGGCGGTTAGAGCGAATGCTGCGTCGCCGAAGGTTTTGTCTGGAAGCGGGGTGAAAGTGAGGGCTTGCGGAATGGCCGCGATCACCAACGTGCCGGAAGCGGAGCCTTCATAGTTGTCGTCCACGATGACGGCGGTGACTTCATAACTGCCGATCTGATAGGGCGCGGTTTGTGCGCCATTGTAAAGCAGATCGACGGTCGTGTTGGTAGGGGCGGTGGTGAAAGTGGCGGATTTGGGAGAGCCGTCGTAGATGTGGCTGAGATTGGCGAGGGCAATGGTGGCAGGGCCTTTGTTGACGGCGAAGGTTTGTTCGATCGGGAGCGCGGGCAGATAGGTGGCGTTTCCTGGCTGGCTGGCAAGGACCGTGACGTCACCCGCACCGGTGATGTTGAGCAGGTTGCCACTCACGGTGGCAGGGCCGCTAACGATCTGATAGGAAATCGGTAGGCTGGAGTCCGCGCTGGCGTTCAGGCCGAAGGGCGCCTCCCCGAAGGTGCGGACAGGCAAGGCTCCGAAGGTGATCGTTTGGGCAGCCCTAGCAATGACGAGGGTGCCAGACGCACTGCCTTGAAAGTTGGAATCGTTGATGGAAGCGGTGACGGCGTAGCTGCCTGCTAGGCTTGGGGCGGTGGTGGAACCATTGTAGGTAAGATCGGCTAGAAGCGATGCGGGAACGGTGGTGTAGGAAACGGCTTTCGGCGTGCCATCATAGGTAGGAGTGAGATTTCCGAGGGTGATGGTGGCAGGGGCTTTGTTGACGGTGAAGCTCTGATCCACGTTTGGGGCTGGCAGATAGCTGATGTTTCCTGATTGCGACGCGCGGATGGAGACAATGCCGCTTCCGTTAAGAGTGAGGGTGTTCCCCGCCAAGGTGGCGGGGCCACTGAGGATCTGGTAGGAAACCGCCAGACCGGAGTCAGCGGTGGCAGTCAGGCCGAAGGGCGCATCGTCGAAGGTGCGGTCTGGCAAGGTGCCGAAAGTGATCGTTTGAGGAACCTTGGCGATGACGAGGGTGTCGCTGGCGTTGCCCTGATAGTTGGCGTGGTTGATCGTGGCGGCGACGGCGTAGCTGCCTGGTTGGGTAGGAGCGGTAGAACCGCCATTGTAGGTGACGGTGGCCGGCAGCGACGCGGGAACGGTGGTGTAGGAAGCGGATTTCGGGGAGCCATCATAGGTCTGGGCGAGACCCGCCAAGGTGACGGTGGCGGGGGCTTTAGCGACGTTGAAACTTTGATCGATATCCGGAGCTGGCAGATAGGTGGCGCTTCCTGATTGGGAGGCGCGTACGACGACAGGTCCCGCGCCGGTGAGGGTGAGGGTGTTGCCAGCCAGAGTGGCG
>JBBRYQ010000006.1:0-99791 GCA_038237425.1 Verrucomicrobiales bacterium | reverse complement strand
AGGCGTTCTTCTGGAGCGGGATTCATGTGAAGGGAGAGGAGCGGAGAGGGATCACTTGCGCGGGAGATCCGGGATGAGCGGCTGCTGTTTCAAGGGCAGGATCATCGGCACGTTCGGATCGAAGTCCGGCGGCAGGGTGTCTTGGAATTCGGGCTGGAGAGCGCCGTTAGGATTAGCAGCAGGCGCTTGGGCGATGCGGGCGGCGAGATCGCGTGGCCAGGCCTGGACGTCGAGCACCTCGCCCTTATACATGAGGGAAACGACTTGGCCGTAGTAGGTGCGCTCGCCGAAGAGATGGGAGGTGGCCTTGTCCTGCGAGGGGATCTGATAGGTCATGCGCAGGTTCTCCTCACCGCCAGACCAGTCGAAGGGCATGGTGATCCATTGTTCCTTCACCCATGATTTGTCCTCGAGCTGGATGATTTCCCCTTTCGAGGTTTTGTTGAAAAAGGTGACGGAAACAGCGAGCTCGTTGATATCGATTTCCTCAGCGGGGGCCTTCTGCACGGGGATGGTGAGGATGACGCGCTGGCCGTCTTCGTTGTGGGCGTCGTTGAAGATGCGGACGCGGCCGAGGGAGAGTTTTCCCAACATGGCATCCGGCTGTTCGAAGCCATCGCGGAGTTTCCCGGCGGCGAGTTCATAAAGCGAGCCGGCACCGGAGACGCCCATTTGGAAAACTTTTTCGTAATGGGCGGCGGCAACGTCGAAAACGCCCATCAGTTCGTGGACGCGGCCGAGTTCGTAGTGGACGTTCGGATCTTCCGGCGAGATGGAGCGGGCTTCTTCGAGTTTAACGATCGCCAGTCCCATGTCACCGGCGACGTAGGCTTGGCGGGCTTCCTTGACGAGGCGCTCGGAGCGAGGGTCGTCGATCTTCGGGGTGGAAACGGGATTGGGCGCAGGTGCCGGCAGGTCCGCGGCGGCAGAAGCAGACCGGGCGATGGGTGGGCGCGAAACGACGGGATTTGAGGCGATTTCCAGGTCCTTCGCCGATGTGGGAACACGAATAACGACGGTTTTCGGGACTTCTTTCTCGATGTAGCGGACCTGGCGGGATTGATCGAGCTTTGCCGCCAGCGCCATGCCTGCCACGAGCAACTGCACGAAGGCGATGAGCGCGAGAACCCAGCAGGAAATCGCGAAAATAGGCCATTTTACCGCAGTCTGGGGCTTGGGACTTTCGGATACCATGGGCGGAAGATGCTGGCTGCGCTCGATTTTGTCAATCCGCCGACCGGGTGAAGGGGCGAGGATCGTTTTTACCATCGTCCATCCGAGATGCGCCGCACGAGCTGGGATATGTCTAAAGAGCTATTGACCTACCCACCCCGGAATGGCTAACCATTGCAACGCAGATTGGAATAGGACCGCCGCGCTCGTGGCCGCAGCTCCAGAGCGGTGCATTTAGTATGAATCCATTGAAAAATGGCTGCCAAAAAACCCGTTTCAAGCAATCAACGCCAGTTGTCTCCCACCTCACAATTCCACATCATGCATCACTCTTCCCGCCGCACGTTCATCAAGTCCGCCGCCGCGCTTGCTGCCGGAACCGCCATCGGGCCTAACATTCTTTGCGGCCAAGACAAGGTGCTCAAGCAACTCAACGTCGCCGCCATCGGGTGCAACGGCAAGGGGTTGAGCGATATTTCCGAAATCTCCGGCGGCAACCGCATTGCTTTCCTCTGCGACATCGATGAAAGCAGGATGAAGGATGCACGCGAGCGTTTCCCAGAGGCGAAGGTGTTTTCCGACTACCGGGAAATGTTCGCCACCGTCGCCGATCAGATCGACGTGGTCACCGTTTCTACCCCGGATCACATGCATTTCCCCATCGCCGTGGAAGCCATCAAGCATGGCAAGCCCGTGATGGTGCAGAAGCCGATGTGCAACACGCTGTGGGAAGCCCGGGCTCTCGCAAACTACGCCAAGGAAAAAGGCGTGCTCACGGTGATGGGAAACCAAGGCGCGACCATGGAGGGCACCCGCGTCCTGCGCGAGTGGATCGAGTCCGGCCTCATCGGCGATGTGAAGGAAGTTTACTACTGGACGAACCGCCCGATCTGGCCGCAAGGCACCGGGCTCAGCTTCCCCGCCACTCCCGTGCCAGCCACGATCAACTGGGACGTTTGGCAAGGCACCTGCGCTACGGACCGCCCTTACAACCCAGCCATCCATCCTTTCAAATGGCGCGGCTTCTGGGACTACGGCTGCGGCGCGCTCGGCGATATCGGCTGCCACAGCATGAACTCCGCCTTCTGGGTGCTCGGCCTCCAGGGCGACTTCGTGGTGGAGTCCAACAAGGTTTCCGCCTTCGATGAAAACATGGCGCCGAAGCGCTCCACCATCGTCTATGACTTCCCTGCGAAAGGAAAACGTGCCGCCGTGAAAATCATCTGGCAGGACGGCATCAACGATCCTAACACCGATCCAGACTTCGTTCGCCCGCCCGGCCTCCCCGCCGATCTCAAGCTTAACGAGGGCTTCGGCCAAGTGTTCGTCGGCACCGAGGGCACGATCTTCGTCAACGACGCCTACTGCGGCACAGCACCCATCGTTTTCCCGGAAGCGCTCCGCGAAAAGACCCGGGACATCAAGAAGGTTTACGACCGCGTGAAAGGCGGACCCACTCAGGAACTCTGCCGCGCCGTCCGTGGTGAGGGCCCGAAGCCCATCTCGAACTTCGAGGACCACGCCGGACCGCTAACGGAAATGGTGCTCGCCGGAAATCTATCCGTCCGCCTCGGCAAGAAGATCGATTGGGACTCCGCCAAGATGGAGGCACGCGGCATGCCCGAAGTGAAAGCCATGCTCAAACGAAAATACCGCGCCGGCTGGGAGCCGAAACTGACGTGACCGTCGTTTTTAGGCGATGCTTCGCCCTGCGCGGGCATCGTTAGATTTTCCGAAATTTCCACATCACTGCCCATGCATCTTCTACACTCAATATTGGCCATTCCGTTAGTGGATGGCGCAAACCGGATGTAACGAGGATTTGCCCTAAAACAGAAAATCAACCGCCAACATAAATACCGATAGAACATGTCAACCGAACCCTGCTGCACTGGTAACAAACTTGCCCTCACCTATGGCGCTCTCCTGCTCCGTCTCTGGCTCGCCGTCCGCGCCATCCAGACCGGCCTTGAAAAATTCGGTGGCTCCAAGGCCTCTGACCAGATCGTCAAGGTGGACGGAGCCCCTAACGAATACGGCCTCACCGCCGCCGGCTCCGTGAAACATTACGCCATGGCAAACTACCACGGCGTGCCCGAGGCGCTGATGAAAAAATTCGAAGCCGAGCCGCTAATGATGAAGTTCGCCCTTCCGCTCTACGATAAGATCCTCGGCCCCACGCTGCTCATCCTCGGATTCGCCATCTTGCTCGGCATCGCCAGCCGCACCTCGCTTTTCCTCCTTGGCCTGCTCTACATTTCCCTTACTTGGGGCTTGATTCTGATCAAACAGGACGATGGTGTGTCATGGCTCGGCGTTCACATGATTCTCGTCGTGATGGCGCTCGCGCTCGCCGAGCACAACCGCTTCACGATCCTCAAGAAATGGTAATCTGATGAACCCGCCACCCTCTTCCATCTCCCGCCGGGATTTCCTTTCGAAATCCATGGCCACCGCTGGCGCTGGCCTCGTGCTCGGCGCACCCTCCATCCTCCGCGCCGCCAATGCGGACGGCTCGTCATCCGAACAGCTCAAAGTCGCGCTCGTCGGCATGGGCAAGCAGGGCCGCGTGCTTTTCGAAGCGATGTCGAACATTCCCGGCCTCCACTTCCAAGCCGTCTGCGATATCTGGGACTACAACCTCAAGGGCGGCGTCGCCAAAGTCCGCGCCCTCCAAGGCCACACGCCAAAGGGTTATTCAGACATCGATGAAATGCTCGCCACCGAAAAAGGCCTCGACGCCGTCGTCATTGCCACCCCGGATTTTTGGCACTCGCCGCACACCGTGAAATGCCTCGAAGCCGGGCTGAACGTCTATTGCGAGAAAATGATGTCAAACACCATCGACGGCGCACGCGCCATGGTGAAGGCGATGGAAAAATCCGGTAAACTCTGCCAGATCGGCCACCAGCGCCGCAGCAATCCGCGCTACCGCTACACCTTGGACAAGCTCATCAACGGCAACAAAATTTGCGGCCAGATCACCAACGTCCAGGCCCAGTGGAACCGCGCGGTAAACTCGTCGCAGGACATCGCCTTTAATAAAAAACTCACCATCGACCAGGCCATCCTCGAAAAATACGGCTTCGCGGACATGAACCATTTCATGAACTGGCGCACCTTCCGCGATCTATCCGGTGGCCCGATCTCCGACCTCGGCGCCCACCAGATTGATATCTTCGGCTGGTTCCTCGGTGGTCCACCGAAATCCGTTTTCGCCTCCGGCGGCCATAGCTATTTCAAAAACCGCGAGCACTTCGATAACGTGCTCGCCATCTTCGATTTCGACACACCCCAAGGCGAAGTCCGCGCCTTCTATCAAGTCCTCACCACCACCAGCTCCGGCGGCGGATTTTGGGAAAACTTCATGGGCACCGAGGGCAGCATCAAGATTTCCGAAATCGCCGCAAACTCCGCCATCTATCGAGAAGGCAGCGCCCCCTCATGGGATGATCTCGTCAGCCGCGGAATCCTCAACAAAACTCCCGCCCCGCCCAAGCCCGTCGCCACCGAAGGTGCCGTGGCCTCCTATGCGTCCGCCGCACCAGAGACCTTCGAGCTTCCCGGTGGATTCAGCAAACCCGCCCACCAGCCGCATTTGGAAAACTTCTTCAATTCCGTCCGGGGCAAGGCAAAGCTCAACTGCAACGCCCGCCACGCCTTCGAAAGCGAAGCACCCATCTATTGGGTGAACCCGTCCGCCCTCAAAAGACAACCTATCGAATTCACCGCAGAACATCTATCAGTATGAAAAACAAATTGATCCTTCCCGCCTTCCTCACCCTTTCCGCACTCGCCTTCTCAAGCTGTGGTGAAAAGTCAAAGACCCCTGCCGAATCATCAGGCAACACCACCGCACCTGCCTCATCCGGCGGCACTCCCGGCGGCGTCCCGCTCAAGACCGAGCTGCCACCGGAACTCATCGAAGGCACGCCGAAACCGATGAACGTGCCAAACCTCGTGCCAGCTCCTGAAAAGGCCCCCGAGTTCCTCGTTCCCGCAGGCACCACCCTCCTCTCGAAAGGCAAGAAAGTCACCAGCAGCGATGACAATCCGATCATCGGCACCCTCGACCTCATCACCGATGGCGACAAAGACGCCGGCGAAGGCTACTTCGTCGAGCTGTTGGATGGAACCCAATGGGTGCAGATCGACCTCGAAAAAACCGCCGATGTTTCCGCCATCTGGGTCTGGCATTTCCACTCCCAGAAGCGTGCCTACAGCGATGTGATCATCCAAGTTTCCGACGATGCCACATTCAAGTCCGGCGTCACCACCATTTATAACAACGACTACGACGAATCCTCAAAACTCGGCAAGGGCGCGGACGCTCCCTACGTCGAATCCCGCTTCGGCCTCCTCGCCGACGGCAAGGGAGCCAAGGGCCGCTATGTTCGCCTCTACAGCAATGGTAACACCTCCAACGAGATGAACCACTACATCGAAGTGGAAGTTTACGGAAAATAACAGAAGCTTTCGCACACACGTTTCAGCAACACCACCAATCGAGACGATTGGTGGTGTTTTGTTGGAAAGCCCCCATCTCCGCCATGTCAGATCCCATACAAGTCGTCGTTTGGAACGAGTTCCGCCATGAGAAGTCGAACCCCGTGGTCGCCGCGATCTATCCGGAGGGCATCCACGAGGCCATCGCCGGGTTCCTGCGCCCCCAGCCGGATTTTACAGTCCACACCGCGTGGCTCGACCAACCGGACAACGGCCTGCCCGCGGATCTGCTAGATCAAACTGACGTCCTCATCTGGTGGGGACACAAAGCGCACGGCGAAGTGTCCGATGAAGTCATCACTCACGTCCACCGCCGCGTACTGGAAGGGATGGGCCTCATCGTCCTCCATTCCGCGCATTACTCAAAGATCTTTAAAACACTGATGGGGACCACCTGCTCTCTGAAATGGCGTGAATCCACTGACAAGGAGCGGATTTGGAACATCGCACCCCATCACCCGATCACTAAAGGGATCGGCGAGTTTTTCGAAATCCCCCGCGAGGAAATGTATGGCGAACCATTTGGCATCCCGACGCCGGACGAGCTGATTTTCATCTCATGGTTCACCGGCGGCGAGGTCTTCCGCAGTGGAGCCACTTGGCAGCGCGGCAACGGACGGGTGTTTTATTTCCGGCCGGGCCATGAGACCTATCCGACCTATCACCAGCGGGAAATCCAACAGGTCATCATCAACGCCATCCGCTGGGCAAGACCGACAGTCCGCATCCCCGATACCTGCCCGAATACTCTGCCGCTAGAAACCTTACCAAACACTTGATAGCCCCTCCCTAACGCATCCGCCACCGGATGCGGAAAAGCGCCGCCAGCATCGCCCAAGCATCCCTCAGCGGCTTTACCTTGCCGCCTTTTTTCTCTTCCCAGTTCACAGGGATCTCACGCCAGCACGAGCCATCGGAAACGAGCGCACTGAGCAGCTCGGAATCGAACGCCAGCCCATTTTCGCGCAGCCGGTCGGCCACCCGCCGGTAAGGGTCACCTCGCAGAATTTTTCCGCCACACTGCGGATCCTCGCAGGCCAAACCTAACACAAACCGAACCGCGATTAAAAAACCCCGGTGCGCAAACGCCCGCCATGGGCTCTCCACAAAGTGCGTCGTCTCCGTTCGCTTGCGGATTCCGAGCACGGTCATTTCAGAAAGCACCGCCTCGCGGATCAGCATCAGAAGATCCTCCGCCGTCACGCTGCCGTCCGCATCCACGAAGGCGAGCCAGTCCGCCTCGGGACTGAGCGACCACGCCTCGCGCACCACCGAGCCTTTGCCATGATGCCTCGCCGCAAGATGAACTTCCACGTTCGGAAAAATTTCCGCAAAGCGATCTCTGAGCGCATTCAAACGCGCCGGCTCCTCCCCTCCCGAGCCATCATCCGCGATCACCCAGCGCACCGGATGCGGAAAATGTGCCAGCGCGGCAGCCAGCTCCATGCCGTAAATCGCCAGCCGTGAGGAATCGTTCCAAACGGGTGTGACGAGCAGGACCTCATGGGCGGCGGCAGGCATGTTAGGCAGCTCTCATATTAACATTGCGAGGTTATCGTTTCTTTCATCGTATCCAAACGCTTTCATGAAACGTGCGGCCCTCATTGCCTGCTGGATCAGCGTGATCGCTGCGGGGATTTTCCTCCGTTTCGATCAGCTTGCAGCGCGCCCTTTCCACGCCGATGAGGCGACCGGCGCGAGGATCACCGCATCACGCATGACGTCCGGCGACTACCGTTTCGATCCCATCCACTATCACGGCCCCCTACTCAGCAGCCTCGCAATTCCGCTTTGCCAATGGAAAGGGGAAGACACCTGGCCGGAGCTTACGAAGCACACGCTCCGTCTTGTCCCCGCCACCGCAGGAAGCCTCTTGCTGCTCATCCCTCTGCTCTGGCGCAGGCGTTTCGGCGACGCTCCGACGCTGCTCGCCTCCGCCTTCATGGCCACCTCTCCGCTGCTCGTTTACTACAGCCGGATGTATATCCACGAGTCGCTGCTCGTGCTCTTCGGCATGCTGGTGCTGGTCTCGCTGATTCGATTCCCACGCTACGGAATTCCCGGCCTGCTGATCGGCCTGATGTTCGCAACCAAGGAAAGTTTCGCCATCAGCATCATCGCGTGGACCGGAGCGGGAATTTTGATTGCTTGGGAAAAACGCCAGAAAATTGACCGCGCAACCTGCCTATCTGTTTGGAAAAACTACCGAGCTACCATCCTCCTCTCGCTCCTCGCCGCCGCTGTTAGCTCGGCCTTTTTCTACACCGACGGCTTCCACCAGCCTCACGGAGCCATCGATGCCGTGCGAACTTTCTTCGTTTACAAAACGGTGGACGGCCATGGCAAACCATTCGCTTACTACCTTCAGCTTCTCGCATGGCCCATGAAATCTGGCGGTCTCTGGTGGTTCGGCACGCCGGTCGTCCTCCTCGCCCTGATTGCATTTGCAAACTCGTTCCGCCGCGATTCGGGATCACCGTCGGTTATTCGGTTCATCGCGTATGCCGCTGCTGGACACATCGCGATCTACAGCCTGATCGCTTACAAAACGCCGTGGCTCGCCTGTCTGCCGTGGGCGCATGTATGCCTGTTAGCTGGATTCGGTGTCGCAGGATTTTCACACCACCGTCTTCCCGCGAAAGCCACCCTCACTCTGCTAGTCGCCGCGTGCCTCATCAGCCAGTTCATGCAAACCCGCCGTGCCACGGGACGTTTCGCTTCCGATGAACGTAACCCATTTGCCTACGTCCCCACCCGCAACGAAATCGAATCCCTGGAACCCTGGCTTGCAAAACTCCGCCTGGTAGCACCCGCCATTTCAAATGAACCCGTCGCCGTCATCGGCAGCGACTACTGGCCGCTGCCATGGTATCTCCGCAGCTTCAAACAGATCGGCTACTGGCCGACACCACCCGCCGATCTGGAATCCCGCGCCATCATCTTCGCCATGCCGGAAACTTCGGACTCAGTGACCGCCCGCCTCGGGAAATCCCACGCCATTCTGCCCCGCGGCCTCCGCGCCGGAGTGCCGATGCAGATGTTTGTTAGGAATGACGTCTGGAAACTCTGGATGGAAAGCGGCCCATGAATCACCCCGTTTCCATGCCCCCCTCCCACCTGTTCTCGCACGAAGCGATGAACACCACCTTCCACCTCCGCATCTGCGAGGAGGACGAAGCCATCGCCCGCGGCATGGCGCGCGAGTGCTTCGAGCAACTCGATTTCCTCGAATCCCGCCTCAGCCGTTTCATCGACGGCAGCGACGTTTCCCGCATCAACCACATGCGCGCCGGGGAAATTCTCTACATCAGCCAACCCGCTCACGAGTGCCTGCTCCTCGCCCTCGACGCCCACCAACAAACCGGCGGCCTGTTCGATATCACCCTGGGACAGCGCATCGAGCATCGTAAATCCGGCGCCAGCGGCCCCTTGCCCCCTCTAGCAGGAAAAATCATCATCCACCCGGACGTCCCCGCCGTGACGTGTGAGGAACCTGGCCGCGAGATCGACCTTGGCGGCATCGGCAAAGGCTTCGCGCTCGATCACCTCCAACAAATCCTCATCGAATGGGGCGCGGAAGGTGCGCTGCTCGCCGCCGGTGCGAGCTCGCTGTTAGCTTTCGGCCCCTTGCCGTGGCCCGTCGAACTCGCGGGCAGTAGCAGTTCCACCCGCATCACCCTCCACAACGAAGCCCTCAGCACCTCGGGCACCACCATCCAAGGCAACCACATCGTTCACCCCGCTGGTGACGAAGCCATGCCCGCCGCGCCGTGCGACCGCGTCTGGGTCACTGCCCCAAACGCCGCCCTAGCAGAAATCTGGTCCACGGCGCTGATGCTGCTAGACCCCGAGGAGATCCCAGGCTGTATCGCGGGAAACGAAGTCGTCCGCAGCGTCCATATCGAGCGCGGGGCAGAGATCCAGGACATGCGCAGTTGATCCTCATGTTTAAAAAGCTGATAGGTAATGTAGCTGCTGCCAATCTCAAAGCGATCACAGCGAAGGGTGGCTTGGCATGTCCCGTATGTGGAGCGAAACCAAACTCCACCTCATCCGATCCGGATCGCCTGATCACCTGTGGCTCGTGCGGCACCAAAGCCTTGCCCGCCGAGTGGGTGGAAGCCGCTAGAAACGGTGGAGTGGTGGGAAATACTGACCAACCGCCTGCTCTCACCCGAATCACCCGGACGTCGGAGGCTGCTGGCACCATTGCTTGGAATATTCCAGCGAGTGGAAAATCAGGCAGACTTTTCTTCTTTGCTCTCATCTGGTGTATTCTCACAGCAATTGTCGGCGGTGGCTTTTTGTTCCAGTTCGTGACCAAAGGTCAGTTTGATACTGACAGCAACCTGCCTGAATGGATGCTCATCACATTTTTGGGAGTTTTTTGGGCCGTCGGACTGAGCATCCTATATCTCGCAGTTCGCAATCGCTATACGCATCAGAAAATCAGCCTGAACCGGAATGCTGTCACCCTGCGCCGCGAACTTTTTGGGAAGGTCAGTGAGAAATTCCTTCCGCGTGATGCCATCCAATCGATTGCACAAGCCGTGTTCTATCTGAAAAATCACGAGCCAGTTTACGGTGTTGAAATTCGCGGACAGAAAGGAAGGCTGCGTTTTGGCTCAGATCTATCAAACGAAGAGAAATCCTGGCTCGTCGGATGCCTGCGAAGGGAAATTTTCGGCCCCGTAACCGCAAGTCCGAAACCCGTAAATGTCCACACCGACGGCTGTTTTTCCGTCTCCGCCCCACTCCTAGTGAAACACAATCTTCCGTTTGCCATCGCATCGTTGCTCATGGGATGCCTATTTCTATGGGTAATCATCCGTTTCTGGCCATACGAAGTCACCACAACTATCAAAGGGGAGCCATTGATTTTCCGGATGATGGACTTGGGCTTCGCCATGCTAGGCAACGTGTTCCGCGTGATCTTTTTCCTGATCAGCGGGAGCATGGTAGTGGGCGGCATCACCCTGATCGTCTGGGTATTTTGGCACCACGGCGAGGTGACGGAGTTCCAAGGGAATAGTTCCACCATCATCATCCGCCGCTTGAAGGCCGGACGCGTGCTCAAGGAACAATCCTTCCCACGGCAATCAGTCACTGACATCTGCTCGTCCATCTCCAGCATCACCAGCGGGATCACCACAAAACGAATCCAATTGATCATCGGGGATAAAGCCGAAACCGTCGCCAACTCGATCATCGCCGACAAAGCGGATGCCGTGGTCGCGGAAGTCCGGCAAGCGATGGGTATCGCGTAGTAAGCTCAATTTCGTCTCCAGTGTGAAGGCACGAGCACCAGCAGCCAACAGACTGAAGCCATCCCCAACACCAACCACGGAGTGAGCCATCCAAAACGTGTGTAGAAAGTGAGCTTCGTCTCCCGCTTCATGATCCCGCTGATTGAGCCATTTTTCAGTGCTTCAATTTGGCTTTGGACACGGCCATTGGGATCAATGATCTGTGAAACACCCGATGTTCCGCAAACCAACATCCAGCGTCCATTCTCACAGGCACGAATCCGGAACAACGCTGCATGCTGCTCATGCTGGCGGGCCGTCCATTTCTCGGCATCCATCATCGGCACGACAAATATCTCCGCCCCGGCGGCCGTCATCCGGCGGACGATTCCTTCGTAGTCGCAGTCGAAACAAATCGGAGTGCCAACCTTTCCGTGGTCAGTCTCTATCGGAAGTGCGGTGGTTCCTGCTATTCCATCGTCGAACAGATGCACCGTGTGAACTTTGGTGTGCTCACCACGCACACCGTTGGCGTCCAAGGTGAGTGCGATATTGCGCCATGCGTCGCCGCCATTCGGACGGGATTGAGTGCCGAGTGTGAGCGTGATGTTCCGCTCCTGACAGAGACCCTGCACCAATTTCCAGTCCCGCTTATTCGCTCGCAAGTCATAAGGCACCGCATATTCGGGCCACACGACGTGTTTCACATCGG
Organism: Verrucomicrobiales bacterium; assembly: GCA_038237425.1. Classification (GTDB taxonomy): domain Bacteria; phylum Verrucomicrobiota; class Verrucomicrobiia; order Verrucomicrobiales; family Akkermansiaceae; genus Luteolibacter. The sequence goes on along the minus strand of JBBRYQ010000006.1, from coordinate 88,154 downwards.
ACGGCAACTGTTTGCTCACTTTCAAAAACTCCGTCAGCGACTCATTTTCCATCTGCAAGCCACCCACTTTTACCGCAAACGGATCTTCCGAATTAGGCCAGATCTCTGGAAGCGGGTAGTCCATTTTTCCAAAGAAAATCGCATATGGAATGAACAATGCCGCCCAGCTCTTCGCTATCAAGAAGCCCACGGCCAAAAGAACCAAAAGACTCACTCCATAAACTCCAATCCACGGCAGAAATCCATTTGGACCCATTGCCAGCCCCGCAGTCATCCATGGGAACTTCAGCGGAAAAAGCTCGGCCCGAATGAACTCCCATCCGCACCAATTCAACGCCGTGAATACCCCAAACTTCCACCCCACAAGCCCGCGTCGGCTGGCACGACTCTGCATTTCCGCAAATAGTGCCGTGAACGCAGCCAACACACACCACAGTATCACAGAAACCCAACCGAAGATCTGAAACAGCCATGACAAACCCAACCCATAGGACGTCATCCCATGGATGAAACCAATCGTCCGCGCCCGCGTTCCCTTCTGCTCTTGCAAGGCTAACAACAATCCGGCGATTCCGGGAATCACCAACCATCCGCCACCGCTCAGTGGCGGATAGGCTAACGTGTAAATAGCACCCGAAGCCACAGCGAGAACGCAACGGCCGGGATATGAGATGCGCACCCTCATGAACATGGGCCAGCGTAGTCTACAATGACCGCTCGTCACCACTCCATTCTCAGAACCCAGCGAGGATATTTAGTTATTTAGCTAAATAACTATTCTACTCGGCGGGTCTTTGTGTTCGGAATGCGGATCCTTGCACCCATCTGATGGGCGCCACTGAGCACGGCTCACCTTCGCCGGTCATTGACTTGCGGAATGAATTTCACGCTCCAGTTATTTAACGCCGGTCAGCGCGTCGATCGCGGGCTGGTTCTTGTATTTTTTCGCAATATCGAGAGCGGTCACGCCTTCCTTGGATTTCACGGACGGATCGACCTTGTTTTCCAACAGAAGCGCGATGATTTCCTTTCCTCCGCTGGCGGCCGCTTCGTGAAGCGGGGTGCCACCGAGCTCACTGAGTGTCATCGGGTCCGCGCCACCATCGATCAGGGCTTTTGCGGTGGCGAGTTGGTTTTTCGCAGCAGCATGGTGGAGCGGCGTCCATCCGTCCTTGTCGAGCAGGTTCGGCTTCGCACCCGCCTTGAGCAGGGCGGCAACCACCACAGCGTTGTTGCGCTCGATGGCGAGGTGGAGCGGCGTACGCTTCGATGCATCGGCGGTGTTAGGGTCGGCGCCGGACTTGAGGAGCAGGAGGGCAATGTCCTGTTTATTGCGCAGCACAGCCTGTTCCAGAGGTGGCCGGGAATTCTCGCGGCCACCCTTCCGTGCGCTCTGTGGGTTGAGCTGCAGATGCAGGCTGACGTCATTGAGGTCACCTTTGGCGATCGCTTCATCGATCGTTTGATAGACGGGAGTGCCTGCGGGTTGTTCCTTCGGCGCGGGAGAAGGAGTGTTGGTCTGGCCGGAAACCAGCTTCGCGGGCATCAGAACGATCAGGGCTAAAAATGTCAGGATTTTCATGCTGCGATGGATCATACGGACCCGATCACGGGAAACTAAACGCTTTTTTCGTGTAAGTCCGAATCCATTTCACGAGTATCGAAGATGTCGCCGTTCCATTGATTTCCCGGGCCATGGCGACACCCCGGCTTTTTCCAAATCCACAAATTCAACGCACCATGAATCCCACCATGAACCGCCGCTCATTCCTCGGAAACTCGACACTCATCGGCGCTGGCCTCGCCGCCAGCCAAGTCTTCGCTCTCGATACGCCGGGAGCAGCCGGTAAAAAAATCAAAGTCGCTCTCATCGGTTGCGGCGGCCGTGGAAACGGCGCACTCAAGGATTTTTCGGAGGCCTGTAAGATCCTCGGAATCGAAGTCGAAGTCGTAGCCGTGGGAGATGCGTTCAAAAATCAAGCAGACGCCACCGGGAAAAAATTCAATGTGCCGGCCGACAAGTGTTACGACGGCTACGATAACTATCAGAAAGTTTTGGCCACCGATTGCGAATATGTCCTGATGGCCACTCCACCCGCATTCCGCCCGGTGCACTTCGCCGCTGCGGTCGAGGCCGGAAAACATTGCTTCATTGAAAAACCCGTCGCCGTTGATCCTGTCGGCGCCCGTTCTGTGATCGCAACCGGAGAAAAAGCCGCCGCCAAAGGCCTAGCAGTCGTCACCGGCACCCAGCGCCGCCACATGGCCGATTATCTGCGCAACAAGGCACTCATCGACGCCGGCGCCATCGGTGAAATCAAAGGTGGCGTGGTGCAATGGAATGGCACGGTGCCGTGGATAAAGCGCCGCGCCGAGGGCGAGTCCGACGCCTCTTACATGACACGGAACTGGCTGAATTTCACCGAACTTTCCGGCGACCACATTGTGGAGCAGCACGTCCATAACCTAGATGTCGCAGTCTGGTTCCTCGGTCGTCTGCCGGTTTCTGCCGTTGGGTTTGGTGGCCGCGCACGCCGTCAGACGGGCAATATGTTCGACTTTTTCAGCATCGATTATGACTTCGGAGACGATGTGCACATCCACAGCCAGTGTCGCCAGCTATCAGGAAGCTATCAGCGTGTCGGTGAAATGTTTACCGGTACCGCGGGCTCCTGTTATGGCGGGGGCAAGCTGAACGGCAAGAAGGTGGAAATCGCGGAAATCAAAGTGGATTCAGACAACGGTCAAGTCCAAGAGCACGTGGACATGATCCGCAGCGTGATGGCGGGCAAGCCGCTCAACGACGCGAAACGGATCGCCGAGGTCACGCTCGTCGCCATCATGGGCCGCATGTCTGCCTATTCCGGAGATATGATTCGATGGAACGACCTCATGAGTAACGACAAGTCCCCACTCTTCAATTTCGCCTGCACACCCGGTCCGCTAGATTTTGAAAAAGGCCCGATCAAACTTCCTGAAGAAGTTCCTTCCGTGCCAGGCAAAGCGTGATTTCCATCAGATCCGACGCACCGCGATGCCGCCGATGAGCAGCATGAAACCGGCATAGACGAACCAGTGGGCGATGTCCTGATAGACAGGCGTCGTCGGCAGTGAGGCGCGGACCTTCGTCGGATCGAACCCCGGGAGTGCCACCAGCGCGGCATCAGGTTCGTGATCGAGCCGGTATTCCGCCGGATAGTCACGCTGCCAGCCTAGGGTTTTCATCAGCGAGTGGTCAGGGTCGCGCAAACTGAGGTTGACACGATCGCGTCCGGCTAGATCAACCGACGCCTCGTAGCGCCCCACGCCCGTCTGCCTGACAGAAACCGGAACGTCACCCCCATCGGCATCGATCGCCTTGGCATCCCATTTCACCCGATCCACCGGGCGGTCTTGCTCATCGCGGCGGAATATGTCCACCCGCCATTGCTCGCGTTCAACAGACCCCGAAGCCGCGAGTCCGGTGGACTGCTCTTTTCTAACGATCCCGCGGAAGATCTGCGCCCAGAACGCACCGCCATTGCCCCACCCCAACCATTCACCACCCCATTTTTCGGTGAGATCGGAAGTCCAGCAGAGGCCGGTGCCGAGACCGTAACGGCAGATCGCCAGCAGGGGATCGCCGGTTTCCGCTGCGATCAGCAGGTTGGCTGACGGCTTGGTCTGGGTCATGACGTAGCCGAGCACGTCGGGAAGCTGGGATTTTTCGTAGCCGGAGAGGATCGGGTGATCGCCCGTCACCACCGTGCCATAAAGGTCCTCCTTGATCGCTGATCGTGAGGCCTGCATCGTTTCCTTGGTGAAAATCTGCGGCATGTTGGTCGGATCGTTTGTCTCGTAATAGCGCCCGCCGCCTTCCGTCGCGATCATTTCCATCAGGCTCTTCGCCGCTCCCTCGCCCAGCGAGACACTGGAAACCGTCATGCCCTGCGCCCGCATGTCGCGCACCAGTCCAGAGAAATCGTTATCCGGCGTTTCCCCGTCTGATAGAACAATCATGTGCTTCACCTTCGCCACGGCGTTCTGCAACAGCTCGCGGCCCTTGACCATGCCGGGATAGGCGTCGGTGCCACCGTCAGCGGAGAGGGAATCGATGGCGTTGAGCACGGTGCCCTTGTCCGCCGCGCTGGTCATCGGCAGGACGACCCGCGTTTCACTATCAAAACCAACGACAGCGATCTGATCCTGCGCCCCTAGCAACTCTGCCGCCGCTTTGGCCGATGCGCGGGCGAGTGCGATTGGCTCGCCCCCCATTGATCCGCTTTTGTCGATCACTAGCACCATCGCCAGACTCGGTTTCTGTTTTTCCTTTTCGTAGCGCGACGTGAGCGGCAGTGCCTCCTCGACCGGAGTGCGGAAATACCCGCCGAGGCCGAATGAGTTTTCCGAACCAAGCATCGCCAGTCCACCGCCGAAGTCGGAAACGTAGCGTTTCAAAAGTTCCATCTGCCGCGTGCTCATCATCGTCGCAGGAACATCCGCCAGCACAACGCCATCAAAGGCTAACAACTCTGCCATCGTTTCCGGCAGGCCGCGTTCGCCACGCAATTCGAGTTCGAGTCCTTGTTTTTTCATCGCGCGGGCGAGCGGGCGCATCTGCTTTTCATCCCGATGCAACACTAACAAACGTGGCTCGCCTTTTACCGTAATGGTCGTCGCGACCTTGTTATTCACCGGAAACCAATCCTTCTCGGGCAGCAGTTCCGCTTCCCATCGGCTCTCACCGGGCGAAGACATCTCGACATCGAGCGTCACCGCCGTTTCCTGGCCGGCCTCTAACTTCACGGGCGTCGATGCCACTGCTACCCCACGCTGGAGGATGCGGGCGGTGGCGTTCATCGTCTCGTTCGCCCGCATCCGCAGCCGCATGCGGACGATCTCACCACGATAGGCGATGTGAGTCATCGGCTCCAGCGCGACGATCGCCGCTTCGGGACATTTCAAGCCATCCACCTTGCGGAAACGGACATCCACGCCTTCTTCGCGCAATGTGTCGAGCGCGTTGACTACTCCCGGCGTGGTCGGCGCACCATCGGAAAACACCACCAGCCGCCGTGCCATTCCTGCGTCGAATACAAGCCGCGATCCTAACAACGCTTCAGAAAGTTTCGTCGAATCCCGCACGCCCGCGTCGGCGGTGCCTTTCGCCGCTTCGTCGGCGAGCTTGCGCAGTTTTGCCGGATCCGTCTCCGCGAGGCGGGTGCCGAACGCGAGCATCGATGTCCGGTCCGAAGAACGAAGCGAAGACGCCGCCTGTTCGATTTCCACCGCACTCTTGCGGATAGAATCCGAATCAACCGACTCGGAAACATCGATCAGATAGACGATGTGGAGATTGTCGCTGGAGGAAAGCCAGTAAGGACGGCACAGCGCGAGGATGAAACACACCACGCCTAACAACCGGAGAACATGTGCCGCCCACTTGCGGGCGGGTGGGCGGTCAACGAGCGAGCGCCGCCAGGCGAAAACGCTGGCCGCCGCGCAGGCGAGAAGAAGCCACAGGGGAAGATAGGTGGAGAACTGCATGAAGAATATGATCAGCCGACTTTGCGGCGGTGATAGAGAAGTTCCTCGGCGATCACCGCGATCACCGCTGCCAGCAGGAACCAGCCTGCGAGTGGCCAACCGGACGCGAGTTTCACTACAGGCGGTGGCGATCCAGCCGGTGCCGGTCCAGACTCTCCGGTGGAAAAGATTGCCCCGCCGAGGTGCCAGTCGGTGGAGTTGCGGGTGAATTGATAGTTTCCGATGCGATCAACCGCCGCCGGCATCTGATAGGACAAATCGGTCGTCTTGCCTCCCGCCTTGAAACTCGCCTTGCCCGTGGTTTCCGTGCCCGGCACCTCCACCCGGCTGCCGGTGGCGACGGCGGATGGGAAAATATTCTCACGGCCCGTTAGAAGCACCGCCGCATCGTGGACGAAGACGGGAAACCACGGGGACAAGAAGAAGTCCTCGCGGGCTGGATCGAAGTTGAAGACCACCGCCGAGCGTCCGCCGGTTGAACAGGTGTAAAGCAGTGGAGTGCCATCCGCATGGGCGAGAATGATCACGGAACCCTGAGGAGCCGTTAGTTTTCGTGCGCCATCGAAGGTGAGCAGCGCCGGATCAAGCCGTGCCAGCAGCGGGTGATCCTTCGCCACCACTTCGGGTGATCCAGCTGACAACTCGGCTCCGAGATCTTTCCAAAATGGCGATGTGCCCGAGGGCGCAAAAATGATCGCAGCCTCGGATTCCGGCGGTGTGCCTTCGACAAGAGCGAGGCGGGCGAAGCCGTCGATGGGCTCGAAAAGCGAGTCCGCCCGCGAAAAGGCGGCGATGCATTGTTGGAAGAAAAACGGATTTTTTGCCGCGACCTGCACGGGAATCGGCTGCGGCGAGTTCAGGCCTAACGGAGCCACGTCGTCTCCGGCGAACGCATCCTTTCCACGGATGCGGAGCAGCCAGTCGCCCGGATCCACGGAGTCCAACGGAATCGATTCGCTGACCTCGCCGTTAGCCGGAAGTTTCACGGTGAACAGACGGGCCAAAGTCCCCTCGCCTGCCGAGACGAGTTCCATCTCCACATCGCGGTCGGTTGGAAAATCCGAAACCAGCGAGACAAACAAGGTCGCCCGGCCGGGTCCTTCCCAGCGCAGGTCCGCCGCCGTGATGCCGATGTTGTCAGCCTTGCCGCCGATGGGCACGACCTCGATGCCTGCGGGCAGTTTCATCGCGGCGGAGTGGCGGTCGGTTAGAAACAGGATGCGCGTTTTTCCCGAGGTCTTGCCAGCGGCGGACGAGAGCAGGGAAAGCTCATCGAGCGCGTGGGGATCGAGCGAGAGATCGGACGGCGTCACCGCGTCCAGCGCATCGCGGAGCAGACGGGCGTGATTCGTGAGATGGGCGTGGTATTCAAGCCGGGCGGCGACTCCGGCGATGGCCGCTCGCTGCGATCCACCAAGAGCGGTGATCCACGAACCGGCGAGGTCCTTGGCGAGGTCGAGCCGCGATTTTCCATCCACCACCGCCTGCATCGACGCCGAGCGGTCGATGATGACTAACAAATCCGGTGCATTGCCATCATCAAGGCGCGGACGCGTCAGCGCGAACACCGCGGCGATGAAAGCGAGTGCGACTAACAATAGTGAAAGCAGGTTGCGGAGTTTCTGGAAAAGCGAGCTTGCGGCCTTCTGTTGGAAAACCTGCTGCCAAAGGAAAAACGCGTTCACCGGCTGGCGGCGGGGCTTTGTGCGGATGAAATAAACCGCCGCGAGTGGCAGCAGTGCGAGTGCAGCCCAGAAGAATGCGGGAAAACCGAAACTCATGCGACGAGGCCCCCCTTCCGCAACATCGACTGGATGACCACTTCGAACGGCACGTCAGATGTCGTACTCGCAAGGCCGACACCGCGCCTCGCGCATTCCGTCCGCAAGCCTTCGTTCCATCCGGCGACGGCCTCCCGATAGACGCGGGCTTCCTTCTCGGTGATCGTAACGCGCTGGAGCGCTGCTGTTTCCACACACTCGATTTCCAGATCACCAAGCCACGGGCATTCAAGATCGGCCGGATCGTGGACTTGCAGTGCGAAGACATCGTGACCGGCCCATTGGAGAAATTTCAGACCTTCCTCGTAGCCTTTTGGAAAAAAGAAATCCGAGACCACCAACACCACGCCCTTCTTGCGGCGGCGGGCCTGGAACGAGCGGGCGCAAGCGGTAAAATCCGTGTCGGTGCCAAAAGTTTCCGCTCCTTCCAGATCGCGCAGGAAAGAAAACACCTGGCTGCGGCTGCGCGCGGAATCGACGATGGTGGTTAGACGCTCGGCCATGCCGTGGACGACGACGCGGTCCATGCCGTTGAGCGCGATGTAGCCGAGCGCGGCGGCGAGCTTTCTTGCATAATCAAACTTCGCAGCCATTGAGCGGCTGCAATCGAACAAAATGTAAACGGTGGTATCCTCTTCGATTTCAAACAGCTTGATCAACAACTCCTCGGTGCGGGCGTAGATCTTCCAGTCGATCGCCCGGTAGTCGTCGCCGAAATTGTAAGGCGCGTAATCGGCGAAGGTGATGCCAGTGCCGCGCCGCTCGGTGCGGCGGTCCGCCTGGAGCGAACCGCGCAGAACGCGCCTGGCTAGCAAGTTCAACGCCTCAAGCTGGCGGATGAAAGCGGGATCGGTGAGGGAGGATTTCATGTGGAGCGCTGGCTTTAGCTGGCTTGTGGCGATGCTTGATAATTGCCGACTAAAGTCAGCGGTCCGTGTTGTTATGCTTTCGCGGCTTGGATCGCGTCCTTCACTAACACATCCGGCTTCACGCCTTCCGCCTCGCCTTCGAATGATAGAATCAACCGGTGCCGCAGCGCGGGCAGCGCGACCGAATCCACATCCTCGCGGGAAACATGGTAACGACCATCAAGCAAGGCACGCGCGCGCGCCGCGGCAAGCATCGCCTGCCCGGCGCGCGGCGAGGCACCGTGGCGGACGAACTGCTTCACCGACTTCGCCGCGTTTTCGTTAGGGTGGGTACCCCGAACGACACGGACCAGGTAGTCCTGCACTTCCGGCGCGCAGGGGACCTCACGCAGCGTTTCGCCCATTCTCAAAATGTCCTCACTATGCGCGACGGGGCTCACATGTGGGCGGGAGTTTCCGCCGGTGCGGTCGAGAATCTGCTTAAACTCATCGTGCGACGGCAGGCCAACTTGGAGCTTGAAGAAAAAGCGGTCGAGCTGTGCTTCCGGCAGCGGATAGGTGCCGTCGTTCTCGATCGGATTCTGCGTGGCCATGACGAAAAACGGCAACGGCAGCGTGTGCGTGTGGTTGGCGACGGTGACCCGCTTTTCCTGCATCGTTTCCAACAGCGCGGACTGTGTCTTCGGCGTGGCGCGGTTGATCTCATCTGCTAACAGCATGTTACAGAAAACCGGGCCCGGCTGGAACACCAGCTCGCGGCGGCCGTCGCGGTCCATCAGGATCTGCGTGCCCACGACATCGCTGGGCAGCAAGTCTGGTGTGAACTGGATGCGCTTGAACTGGACGTCGATGGCCTGGGCGATCGTGTTGATAAGCGAGGTTTTCCCGAGACCCGGTACGCCCTCCAACAGAACGTGCCCACCGCAGCAGATGGCGATGAGGACATCATCGATGATTTCCTGTTGGCCGACGATGAAGGTGGAAACTGCGCCGCGGATACGGTCGAAGGTTTCCTTGAAGTGGGCGACGTTGGGTTCGGTGGCGGTGGTCATGGTGATTTTGAAATTTGAGATTATTTGGAGTCTTTCGGCGGCTCGGCGGCTTGGGCGGACTGGAGGTTTTCGAAATAGTTGCGGACGCCTAACTTCAGCGATTCCGGGACATCGTCGCGCTGCACGAAGGATTCCACTTGGCGGGCAAACTCCCGTTGTTTCACCTCGCCACGGCGGCCGGAAACGCCGGTGCCGCTTTCGGATTCCTCGACGGCACTGAGCGACTGGCCGGAGCCATGCTGCCCCTTGAGCTCGGCGAGTGCGCCGTTTTTCTGCGAATCATCGCGCTCCTTGCGTTCGCTCCATGACGAGCCGACACCGGCTTGTTTGCCGCCGGGTCCTTGCCCTAACATTTGCGTCTGGCCTTGGGTGAACGCCTGCGCCTGTGAGAGTCCTTGGCGGAGTTGGTCGAGTTTGCTTTTCGCCATGCGTTTACCGTTCATCCCGCGCATGTGTTTGCCGAGTTTGTCGAGGGCACCGTTCGCGCGGCCCATTGCATCGCCCTCGCCGAGTTCCGCATCGGGATCGATCTCCATTTCTGCGAGATCCTTTTCCGCCTCGGCGGCGGCATCATCGAGTTCGGCCATCAGGTCCTCGAGCGGCTTGCCCTGTTGTCCCGCGCCTTCGCCCATTTGGCCGCCTTCGGAGCCTTCGCCCTGTCCTTGGCTGCCTTGGCCTTGTCCGGCCTGGGCTTGGCGCGCGCCCTGGCGTTGTTTTCCAGCGGCAGCGAGGCGCTTGCTAGCGGCGCGCATTTTCGCGAGATCCTGCTTCGCTTCATCCATCGCCTTTTGTTTTCTGGCAGGATTGATTTTCAGATCCTTGGCCTCGAATTTCTTCGCGGCGAGTTTTTCCAACATTTCCGCCGCTTCCTTGAGCTCCTTGGCGTCGAGTTTCTTGCCTAACTGCCGGGCCTCGGTTTCCTCCGCCTTGGCAAGCTCACCGGCGGCGAGCTTGAGCGTTTCCTCGTCGCGCTGCTGATCGAGCGCGCGGCTGGCATCGCGGATCTTCTGCTCGATGCGGGCGAACTGCCGCGCGGCCTCGGCGCGGTTTCCTGTCTCGTCGATGGATTTCACGAGCTTGCGGAATTCGTCGAGTTTCATGCCTTCCTTCTCCTCGGGGGCGACAATGTCCTTGTCGAGCGACTCTATCAGTTGTTCGAGCTCCTTCTTCGATTCCTCAATGCGCACCTTCGTTTCACGCGCGATTTTCTCCTCCGCCCTTACCGCCGGAGACGCGGGCATCAGACCGAGCACGAGCGCCCCGAGCCCCAGCAGTGCGGCTAACAGCGCAGGACGTTTCGGAAATTTTTCTGAAATGGCCTCAACCTTGCACTCTGCGAGGCGCGGCTCAAGCCAATGCCACTGCATGATGGTCGCCGGATCCTCGGGGTAGTGGACGGCGAGGTGACGGGCACTGGCGATGCCGTCCTTGAGATCGAAAAAACGGTCCGCCTCACGCACGGCTGCGGCGGGGCGCATGCGCCTGAGAAACCAGAATACGAGCCCACCGGACAAGACCAGCGAGATAACAGCTAACAAAACGCCTGCCGGAACCGCACGGCCACGAAGCACCCAGAACAAGGACGCTACGATGGCGATACCGGATGCGATGGCCAATGTCGCGACACCCACGCGGCGGAGAAGAAAGCCGTCGTGACGGGAAGCGACCTTGCGGATCAGCGTTTCGATTTCAGGGCGGGCGGACATTGTCAGTTATTCGGTTTTTCGGGAGCGGCCAGCCGTTTACCGAGTTGCTGATACTTGGCTTTCTGGGGCTTTCCAACCTCCTCGGGTGGGATCGAAGTGTAGATGGTTTTCGCCTCTTCCGTCTGCTTGTCGTTGAAGAGCGCCTGCGCGAGATCGTATTTGATCATGGCCCGCAGTTCGTTCTGTTCGGGGCCGGGCTGGCATTCCAGAAGCGCAGCGCGGTAGGCCTCGATCGCGGGACCGGACTGTTTGCGCCCTGCGAAATAATCGCCTCGGTAGTCCACCAACTGGGCGCGCACTTCCGGAATGAAAGTGGCGGGCATCGGGGAGCTGATGGCCATGAAATCCTCGGCCGCCGGACCAGTTCCCATCCGATTCGTCCAACTGTTCACCGGTGGATAGAGCGGGGCGAGCGAAGGGTGTGAGAAAATGGCGATGAAGAATTTTCTCCGGCTTTCAGCAAACTCCGGCGTTTTCCAAACACGGCTGCGGGCGATGTTTTCACAGAAAACACTGAGCCCTTCCGGAGTGGCGAAATTCTTCACGATCTCCTTGCGGGCGGGCAAACGATCGCAGAGCGCCTTGAAACGATCAGGCTGCGCGGACCAGTGTGATAGAAACTGACAGAGCGCGAGGGCGGGGTTGATCTGCTCCGTATCGAACTCGCGGTGGGCATCACAAAAAGCGGTGAGATCCTCGAAGGTTTGCAGCGCTTTTTCAAATCCTTCCATCGTTCCGTCAGCCGCGGCGATGGAGGACCAAAAGCAGGCCGCGCCTATCAGATCACGATGATAGTTTCTGGGAATGTAGGAGTTGTTGCCATTCGAAGACGGCGGCACCTTGAGCACGCCGGCGGCAATTTTCTCCAACAGCGCGGTATCGCCATGCAGAAGATCCGACATCGCGGCGTGGCGGCAAATCATACTGTCTAAGCGGCCCGTGATGAAACGCGGGTTCAGGTCGGTGGGCGCGCCGGTGTTAGCGCTCCAGTCACGGTAGGCGGTCTCGAAGTTGCAGGCTTTCGCGTAGGCGGTTATTTCGTCGCGCAGCGCGAGGATGGCCGGATGGCCGCTCTCGGTGATGGCGGCGAGCATCTCCGCCTGGATGAGCTTGTCCTTCGGCGGATTTTTCTGATAGGCGGTGGCGAGGCGCAGGCTGCGTTCGTTGCCTTTTTCCTGCGGCGCGGAATCCCCTTCCCCGGGCTTCGATTGCAGAAACTGACATTCGAGACGCAGAAGCTGGTGCGGGTCCACGCCGGATTGTCCGAACGCCGACATTCCATCCTCCAATGCGCGATCGTAATTTCCGGAAATCTTCGCGCTGCGATAAACACGGCTGGGCTCGGATAGAAGCGACTTGGCCAACTCGAACTGGCGGGCGGAAACCAGCGAGGCAATGGTGGGAAGATCGCCGATGATGGAGAGTTTTGCCTGGCTGAGAAGCTTCTGCGCGAGTGCGTCGTCGCCAGCGCGCGCCGCCGCGACGAACAGGGCGGGTGCGGCCTGTTGGGGAATCGACGGGTGGCCGGCGGGCTTGGGAGCATTCGCGTTTTTCCAAAACGCCGCGTTCATCCGCTGGGCGAGGGGTTTCGTCTCCGCAGTGATGTTGGCGGTGCCGAAGGCCTTGATGACGGCGATGGCTAGAGGATTCACCGCGCTGCGACCGGCATCACAGTAGCTTTCAAAAAGCGGTACGATGACAGCCGCGATGGCCGGATCATTCAGAATCGCAGGAACTTTCGACACGCAATTGAAAGCAAGCTGCATGCGGGTGGACTCCGAGATTGATTTGTCCTCGATCAGCGAAACCAGGATCTTCGCGGTGAGTGCTCGTTCTTCCGCAGCGTCGGCGTTCCAGCCGAGGATGCCGACCGCCAGATCACGGTAGGAAAAGGCCTTGATCAGCGGTTCCAGAGCGGGTGACGTTTTTTTCACGAGCTCGTCGCGCATCGCTGCCGTTGCCTTCCTCTCGTCTTTAAAATATGCGGGGCTCATCGAACTGTTATTGTTGAAGGCGTAGGTAGTAACGGCGACAAGCGCATCCGACCGGATGTCTTCGGGCATTTCCACGGCCTCCCTCAGCGATCGGAACCATTCCGGTTCCTTGGAATCTTTCTTACGCTGCTCGGAATTTCGCATTTCACTCCCGAGCCTTGAGAGCACACATTGCCCGTTGTAGCTGTTGTCCGCCAGACTGAAACGTCCGCCTTCGGGGCTGCCTAACACTGCTGCGAAGAAACGCAGACCGAGCACGTGATTTTGATAGAACGGTGAATCCGAATTGCTCATCAGGCTGCCAACCGCCTCGTCACGCTCGGTGATCTGGAAATCATTGGATGTGTAGGACGACAGCCGCCCGCCTTGGGTGAGGCTCGTAGTGAACCGGCGCTCAGATTCCAAGAAAACCTGCACCGCTTTTTTGAAATCAAGCACGGCCAGATCGCCGAGAAACTGACGTGACTCATCGAAGGGGTTGCTGTAACTGCGGTTCGGGTTCGCCGTATTGGCGAGAAATTCGTCGGCCCGCTTCACCATCTCCTTGCGGCGGTCCTCCTCACCGGCCTTCGCCTTTTCCCGGAAAGACGGCGGAAGTTTTGCAACCGCTTCGGCCGGTAGCCAGGGCAACAGCAGCGAGTATCCCACAACGTGCGCGGCGGGCAGCTTCGCCAGCGCCGGACCGGCGGTGGCGAAGGCAGCGGCTGTTATATCAGAACGTTCCTTGCCGGAAGTCATCGCCGCGGCGGTGATGAGCACGCCGAAGGTGGCCGGCTTGCGCTCGCGTAGGCGCTTGACCAGATCGCTGCGCGAGAAGCTCATGTTCATATAGGCGCTCATCCGCTCCATCAGCTCCTTGTCTTGGCGGTTATAGGTCATTTTCCCATTCGACTGCTGGACCTGGACGATCACCGCGGCCAGCGGCTCCCAAGCAGGAACGTCCGCGAAGCAGCCGAGCGAGTCCAGCATCGCCTCGGCGTCCTCCACTTTCTGATAGGTGTGGCTCTGGAATCCGCGGAAGAGCTGGTATTCATTGTCTCCAACGGGAATCCCGAGCCTGAACAACGTGCGCTGGAGGCGCATCGAGGTCACCGGATCGAGCGACTGTTGGCCGAGGATGTTCTGCATCACGTTGAGCTGCTGATAGAATTTCTGATTGTTGTCCTTGCTCTCCCAGTCGATCTTATCGCCGAAGATCACCTTCGAGATCGCGGTGCAGATAGAATCGAGCTCTTCCGGCTTACCGGCGACGCCCGCCGTTAGTGCGGCGTTCATCAGGTTGATGTCCGCGCCCTGGTCGCCGCGGTTCAAGCCGGTCTGGAATTTCTCCGGCTGGATCTCGCGGATGCGGCTGAGGAAAAATTTCGCTGCCCCGGGCGTCGAGCCCGCGCGGGAAAGCACGCCTTGGCGCAGCATGATGGTGACGGGATCGTAGCCGTTTTTCACGGTTTCGGAATCCCACAGCTTGCTGAGCTGCTCAACCGTGGAAATCCCGGCCAGCGCGGAAACAAGCTCGCCAACCTTCGGGTTCTTCTCGCCGAGTTCCTTCAGATACGCGGGCGGCAGGATCTCGTCGGAAGACTTCGCCTTGCTAAGCCGACCGGTCAGCCAACGGACGGATGAGTTCTCGGATAAATCCTCGCCGCTCGACGAACTGCCGTTCCCCTGCCGCAGCATGAAAAACGTGCCGCCTGAATATTGCGTGTTCTTTTCGATCTTTGCGGCTAGAAGCGCTTCGCGCGCCTTCGCATCCAGCACTTCCGGCGGGGTCTTCCATGCCTTCACGGCGGAATACAAACGGAAGCCTTCCTCGCAGATCGACGTCTGGTGGAGCATCGCCAGCGCGAGCCGTTTCGCAATCGCGTCACGCCTATCAGCCGCGGTCTTGTCGTCGGTTTTGTCCCCGGATTCCGATAGAAGGTTGGGTAGGCCATTGGTGTTCTGCGTGCTGAAGAACTCCTTCGCATGATAGGAAACCCAGGTCAGGTTCGCGCCTGCCACATCGGCGGGTGATACTCCTTCCAGCCATGCGGTGACGGTTTCAAAAAAGTCACAGGTGATCTTGTTGTCCTCGTTGTTAGTCAGCTCCTGCGCTTTGAGGTGGGCCATCATCACGAAGTCGGCGGACCGGGCGGCCTTGGTCATCAGCGAGCGCACGCGTTCGCTCTGCGCCATGGGCAGGAGGAATGCGAGTTTCCCTGCGATGGACGCGTCGTTCGGACGCTCGACGATAAGTAGTTCGAGCATCGCGAGCGCCTGCTCGTTTTTCCCGAGGGCGATGCAGATATCGGCGTATTCGAGGCGTTTGGTGAGACTTTTAGAATCGCCGGGCTCTACCAGCTTCATGAGTTCTGCCCGCACTTCCTCGCCTAACTTCGGCATCAGCTCGCGCATTTCATAGCTGCTGTTCCATGGGTTCGCCTTCGCCTGCCGGATGAGCAGCAGCGCCTCGCGGGCGGCGGCTTCATACTTTTTCTCGGCGGCGAATTTCATCACCTTTTCGATAGAGCCGGTTTGTCCGGAGGAAGACGAAGAGGAGCGGCGCTGCATCTGCCCGAATCCCGCCGGGCCCATTGTCGAACCCCCGCCAGCCGTTTTCGCGACTGCGGGTGGCTGGAAACGTTTTGCTAGATCCTCATAGCCGAGCTGCGTCGCCTTCGCGGTGAGCACCTGCGCGCCCTGAGTGCCCAGCACCTGGCGGCACTGGACGAGCACCGTGCGCAGCGCATCCGTGATCTTCGCACGCTCTTCGGGCTTCATCTCGCTCGCCACGGCGATCAGCGTGGTATTCAGCCACGTTGCGTAGTTCTGGTCCGACGCGCGGGCGGCTCTGGTTTTTTCCAACAAATCATAGGCTTCGGTGAATTTCTTGTCCCTCACCACCTGATTGGCGCGCAGCAGGGCGAAGTCCGCAGCCTCTTCTTTCGGCGGTGTGGCGGCAGCGGCCTTCGCGATCGCCACCGCATCCTCGGCGCGGACGGCGATCCACAGGCGCAGCACGGGCGACTCGACGCGATCAAGAAATTTCAGCAGCTCCTTCGGATCGACGGTGACGGTTCCGCCATAGTTCTGGGCCTCCGATTTTGGGCGGATTTGATAGAGATATCCATTCGGCAGCGAGGAGAAGGAGAGGTTCTGGAAATCCGGCAGAGCGAACGGTGTTTCCCCGTTCATCCACGGATTGTAGCCGCGCATGGATCGGTAGGACATCCGCATCGCCGTCTGGGGATTCACTCCTCCGGCCGCGGGTTTCTGCCGGAAGCGTTTCACCATGGCGTTGAGCGCGTCGATCCATTCCTCGCGGGTACCGGCGACGGACATGGCGGCGAGGCGGATCTGGTCGAGTTTCTCGCCGTCGGTGGTTTTCGCGACGAGATCCAGGATGAGTTTCTTCAACGCTTCGCGCTGCGCCGGTGGGAGCTTGGTGTTTTCCTCACCCATCATCTGGATGAGTTCATAGCCGATCTGCAGCGCCGCATCCTGATCCTTGTCCGCCAGGCAGGCAGCGGCCGCCGTGGACAGCTGCTCCCACGCCGGATCGTCGGCCTTCGCGTCTTTGGTCACGTAAACCGCTGCGCGGAAACGGGTCGGGGGCGACAGATGGTCGGGCTTTTCCATCGCCTTTTTCACGAGGGCGGCATCGAGCGTGGTGCCGCGGCCATTGTAGCCGTAGTTGCCATACATCAGCGCCATGCCTAACAAACCAGGCTCTTCGGGATGCTTCTGCAAAAGTACCGGCAGGTCCGGCTGGCCCTGCGTGCTGGCCTCGACAAAATCCGCCATGAATTCGGCGTTCGTCACGCCCGCCGCGCGGATCTGCGCCTGAACTTGTTTGCCACCGTCGCCACTCTTTTTTGCAAGTTTGCCAAGATGGACCATCGACATCCGGCGCGCGTCCTCGGCATCCTCAGGCAGGACGAAGGGACCGGTCAGCGTGGAGCCGGAAAATCGATACGACTGCTGCTGTTGCTGATGGGCGTAGGCGGTCTGCACGGACATCATCAGGACCATCAAGCCGCGGAGCTCTTCCGGGTAGTTTTTCAGATAGGCTTTCTGGCTCTGGGGATTCGGCGGAATCCCCGAAAGATCGCCGGTCGCCTGTTGGAGTGATAGAAAAAGGGGCAGCGCCTCCGCTTCCCGCCCGTCCTGTTCGAGCATCGTCGCCAACAAATATTTGCAACGCCAGTCGCCACCATCTGGCAGAGATTCGCGCATGAAACGGATGGCCTCTTCATACATTCCCGCGCCCGCCAGCACGGCGGCGTTGCTTTCGATAGAACGCGGATCGCTGGCCTGTTTTCCAGACATCGCCTGCAGTTCGCGCATGCCTTTCACCGTCTGGCCTTGGCGCAAATACGCCTGCGCCAGTGCCGCGCGGATGCGGCCGCTGGCATCCTGCGCCAGCGCTTCCTCCAGCACCGCCACGACGCGATCCGGGTTGCCGCTTTGTTCCTCGAGATTCGCGATTTGCAAACGCAGATCGACATCCTTCGGCTGGAGCCGCACCGCCTCTAGCAGAAGATCGCGGCGCTTGTCGTCGTTCTGGGTCACCCGCGCCAGCTCGGCCTGCGCGAGGATGGGCCCGATCGAACGCCGGTTACCCCTCGCCCGCTCTTGGAGTTTTTCATCGAGATCTTCGGTCTTGCCATTTTTCATCGCAAGCTGCGCAAGTTGCGCCGCCCAGCGCGCCTGATCGGCCGGAGCCTGAGACTCGTCATACAAGCGCCAGTAAATCGCCTCCGCGTCCGCCCACTGGCCGGCCTCCTCGTGCAATGATGCGAGACTCGCGGCCAGATCCGCATCGCCCTCGAACCGCGCCACCGCCTGACGCGTCATTTTCACCGCCTCCTCTGGCTTGCCGCTTTCCCGCAGCAAACGGCTGCCCGCGAGCCATGCCGACTTGTCGCCCGGCGCGCTTTGTTTCCAGCGTTCCACCGTAGCCAGCGCGTCCTGCGTCTTGCCAGCGCGCTGTTGGAGTTCCGACATGTCCTTGAAAAACGCCGCTTTCCGCCCTTCGTCGGTGTCCGCCAGCCGCGAAAGCGCCGCGATCGCCTGATCAAACTCGCCCCGCCGGTCTAGCAGCGCCGCATAAAAATGCAGCACCAACGGATCCGTCGCGCCGTCCAACAGTTTTGCCACCGCATCGAAATCCCCCTGCCCTTCGACCAACTCCGCTAACAAACACGTCTCCGCCGGCGTGCGTGCGGCTTGGGCCTCCAGCGTGTTGCGCCATTCGAGCACCTTATCCGCGGCGGCGAGCACGCGGTTCGCGAGGCCGATGTTCTCGCCGATCTCCGCGGTTTGTTTCGATAGACGCACGAGTTTCACCACCTGGGCCACTGCGTCGGCCGGTTTGTTAGCCGCCAGCGCCGTTTGTGACAAGGCGGCCAGAAACCGCATCTCCGAGGAAAATTTCTCTGCCCGGGCTGATAGAATGTCGAACGCCGCCCCACTTTCGCCGAGCGCGGAAATCGAGCTCGCCGCGCGGATCACCACGTCCACTTCATCCGACGCGCCGACCTTTTTCAGCAACTCCACCGCCTCTGGCTTGCGGTTCAGGCGACCGTATTGGGCGGCCAGCGCTTCTGCCGGTGCCGGGCCCGCGCCCTGGGCCGTGGCGGCCTCTTTGAGCAGCTCCTCGCCCGCCGCGTTCTGTTCGTACTGGAACATCAGGCCGGATATCCGGATGGCGCTGCCCTCGTCCTTGCCAAGAAGCTCCCGCGCTTTTTTCAACGCCGCAAGCACCGCGTCCGGTTTGCCCTGGCGGCTGCGCAGGGCGGCGAGCTGGAGTTGCAATTCAGCTTCCGCCGGAGCCAGCTCGATCATTTTCTCCAACTCTGCCGCTGCGTCGTCGAAACGCTCGCCATCGGCCAGCAGCCGGACGAATTCCTCACGCAGCTCGCGGTCGCCCGGCGAACGCTTGAGCACTTCGCGGAACCGCCCGATCGCTGCATCTGTCTCGCCTTGCGAAGCTTCCAGCTTTGCCAACTGGCGGTGAATCAACAGCCGCCGTGGATTCGCCTCGGCCAATTTTTTCAGCTCCGCTGTCAAGTCCGCCAGCCGGTCCTGTTTCCGGAAAACTTTCTCGATCTGCGCCAGCACCTCGCGCTCCAACCAAGACCCCTCGCCCACCTGAGCCAGCGTGGCCGCATAGGCTTCGGCCGCTTCGTCGTTTTTTCCCGCCTGGGCCAGCAAATCGCCGCGCCGCATGGACCGCAGCGTCTTCTTGTAAGGGTCCTTGCTCGCATCGATCAGCTTCGCCACGTAAGTCAGCGCCTGCGCCGTCTCACCATCCGCCGCGGCCGATTCCACCAGATCCTCTAGCAAATCCTCATCGCCCGGATGCGCTGCCAGCAGCGCGTCCCAAGCTTTCACCGCTTCTTCGGACTTGCCCTCGCGCAGCCAGGATTTTCCTGTTAGTTTCGCCGCCTCCAGCGCCAGCGCCTCGTCCTTGCCAGCCGCCACTTTCGCCAGATCCGCCCGCGCGGATTCGAATTCCATCCGCCGCAAGCGGATCTTCGCCCGCTCCATCGGCAGCGCAGGATCATCCGGTGCGGCCTCTATCGCCTTCGCAAACGACGCCAGCGCATTGTCCTCCTGCCCGCGCCGGAGTTGGTAACGCGCCAGCACGGACCACTCCTGCCCACCGTTTTTCTCTGCTCTGGAAACCAAGAACGCGTCCAGTGTCTCCACCGGCTGCTCATCGAGCCAAGCACCGAAAAACCGATCAAACAACGCCGCGTTCTGCGGCCGCTTCAGCAGCGCCTCATGATACTTCAAAGCCTTCTCCGGCGGGGCTTCCTGCGCAGCGGCCGACATCACGAAAACAGGCGTCAGGGCGAAAATGAAGGGTCGGGGGATCATAACTTTGGTTAGAACTAACTATTTGTTTCAGAACAAACCCCGGATGTCGCCTCA
Organism: Verrucomicrobiales bacterium; assembly: GCA_038237425.1. GTDB lineage: Bacteria > Verrucomicrobiota > Verrucomicrobiia > Verrucomicrobiales > Akkermansiaceae > Luteolibacter. Next base: position 68,308 of record JBBRYQ010000006.1, on the reverse strand, counting down.
ATTTGTCTAAAATATTCGACACCTGCACGAGGATCAGGCAAATAGCCCGGCTTGGACGAGAGGTGTTTTTACAAAATTCAGGGATCTTCATTCAAACTCTCGGCAGCCGCAGGATGAAACACGCGCCTCTGTCAGATCCGCCGCATTCGAGTTCTCCGCCCTGTTCACGGGCCAGGCGGCGGGAGAGCGCGAGGCCGAGGCCGACGCCGGGTTTACTCTCAGCGGCTTCCCTAGCAGATTTGTGGAACGCGCGGAAAATGCGGCCGCGCTCGGCGGGCGGGATACCGGGGCCGTGATCGGTGACGAGAATTTCAATATGGTTAGGTTCGGCGTTCGCGCGAATTTCGACCAATGACGGATCGCCCGATGTTGCGTATTTCGCGGCGTTGTCGATGAGGTTGAAAAGGATGTGCTCCACGGCAGCGGAGTCCACCCTCACACACGTGGTGGCGGCGGGCGTTTCCAGATCCATTTTCAAGGTGAGCCCGGCGGTGGCGAGTCGAGATTCAAGGCGCTCGCGCATCGGACCTAACAAATCCGAGACAGCCAACTCGCGCACGGAGGCACGTGCACTACCGCGCTCGATCTTGGAAAATGCGAGCACGTTCTCCACCAGATGGGAAAGCCGGTCCGCCTCGCGGGAGAGCACGCGCAGGTAGTCGCCGCGTTTTTCGGGTTTCACTGCGCCGCTTTCGAGCATGTCGGAGTAAAGGCGGAAAGTCGTTAGAGGAGTGCGAAGTTCGTGGGTGACGGCGGAGACGAACGACGCGCGGCGCTCGCTGAGGCGCATGATGCCGTGGACGAGCAACGAGGCGGTGAGAAGCGCAAGCAGGACTGCGATCCAGCCGACGAGCAAGGGACCGCTGATGGAGGCGGGCGGAGCTGGGGAGGTTTCGTTCCTTTTGAGGTGGAATGGAAACGAGACGAGCGCCAATGGATCGTCAGCCGAGGAGGTCAGAATGGAGGTGAGCTCGGAGGTGGGAAGCAGGTCCTTTACTTCGGCGAGCAGGCGTTGTCTGAGAGCTGTTTGGTCGAGCCATGCGCCCTGTACGCGCTTTTCCAGATTTCCTCCGACCTTGGCCGTGATCTGCCGGAGCAGGAACAGATCGCCGCCCACCCAGACGGCGCGCATGGTGCCGAGCTCGGTCATTTCCGCTGTGGCGGAGATATTTAAAGATTGTATCTGATCGAACTGTTGGGCCGAATTGTTGACGGTTTCCTCCACGGTCTTCGCGCGCTGGGCCCGCTCGGTGCCGTTGAAATTATTCTGATAGGTGCCGTCGTTGCGGGCTTGGGGTCCGCCTTTCTGCTGGCGGATGATGATATTGTCACCTTGCGACTTGAGCGCTTCCTTTGGCACGGATTTCCATGCGGTTTCTCCCGCTTCGGCGGCGCAGGTGAGGAGCGACCACTCGTTGCCGGGAAGTGGATTGGTGTTAAGCAGTTTCCGCAGGGTATCGAAATTTCCCGTCCGCGCGGTTCCTTCGGGTGAGGTGAGTTTTCCAAACTGCCTGACTTCGAAATGCAGTCTCACGGCCGGATCGGATGTTGCTAGAAATTTTTCTGCGTCGGATTCGTAGTCCGCCGGTGGGTGGCGATTTTCACCCAAAACGATGGCCGCCCCGACCGCATCCATGCGCCAGAGGGCGAGGCGGGTGCGTTCCTCAAGATCGGCGCGGGCTTCGGCGACGGCGCGTTCCTTTTCCGAGGCCAACACGCCGCGCGTGAGCCAGGTCATCGCGCCTAACACCATCACACCGCAGAGGGCGAGGGTGGCCCAGATGAGCAGGCTGCGTGAGGTTTTCATGCGGTCCAACGGTAGCCTTTGCCGCGCACGGTGGCGAGGAGGGATTGGTCCTTGTCGCCGAGCTTGGCACGGAGGTGCATGATGTGCATGTCGATGGTGCGCGTCTCGGTGCGGTCAGGATCGAGGCCCCAGAGGTGGCGTAGGATTTCCTCGCGGCTAACAATGCGGCCTTGGGAATCCAACAGGTATTTCAGAAGCTCGCCCTCGCGTTCTGATAGTTCCTCGCGCCGACCGTCGGTGAAAGCGAGGCGGCTTTCCTTGAAATCAACGCTGCCGCCGGGAATCGGACGTTGGTCTGCAGGTGCGCCGCGCTCGCAGGTGCGGCGGAGCACGGCATCGACGCGGGCTAACAATTCTTTCATGCTGAACGGTTTCACCACGTAGTCATCGGCACCGGTGACGAGTCCGCGGACACGGTCATTTTCCTCGCCGCGGGCTGATAGAATGATGACGGCTTGGCCAGGACGTTTGCGTTTGATGGCTTCGAGGATGTCGAATCCGGACGGGCCGGGCATCACGAGGTCGAGCAGGAGTAGGCGGTAATTTGCCTTTAGCGCGAGGTCCATGCCGGTGTGGCCGTCGGCGGCTTCGAGCGTTTTGTAACCGGCGTATTCCAGGACATCGACGAGGCCGCGGCGGATGGCGGGATCGTCTTCGATCACGAGGATGGTGGTTTCCGACATGGGGTGGAAGTGTGGTTGCGGCGTCTCGCTGCAGCGGAGATATTCATGGGAAAACGTTGGTGCGAGACGCAGCAGTCACTTTCCTCGCGGGTTATTTCAAAGTCGATCCTTCAAATGGGATGCGCGTGGTTTTAACGTCGAGCAGTGGGGCGAGTTCGTAAACGTTCTTGTAGCCGTAGGTGTGAAGGTTGATGAAGGTCTGGATGTTGAGGGCGACACTGAAGCCTTTGGACGCGAAGTTGGCGGGCTCATTTTTGAAGTTGTTATTGCAGTAGATGAGGATGCGGGTGGTTTTTTCGGGGATGAGCTTTTGAAGCGCCTCGTCGGTGAAATCAGTGAAGGCGAGGTGGATGGCCCCCTTGATATGGATGTTGTCGAACTTGTCCTTGCTGCGCGCGTCGAGGATGACGGTGCCGGGCTCGGCGGCCATTTCGATGAATTTCTCCTCGCTAACACGGTGGGCCTCGCGGGTGACTTCGAGGTCCTTGGTGACGCTGACGAAGGCGGGGTAATTGATGTTCGGGTTCGGAGGCTCGGCAGCGAGAGTGAGGAGCGGAACGATGAAGAGGAGGGCTGTGGTTTTCATGACAGTTTTGGTTCTATCATGGTCCGGGCGAGGCGTCCGTAAAGGGTGGGTAAATTGTGCTGGAGGCGAGACCTCTCCACAACGGACTGGCGCAGGATGCGCCAACTGCTTTATGGGACGACGACGGCTTTGGGGATGTCCCAGGCGGTGAGCCATTCTTGTTTCGTGCGCTGGAAGCCTTGTTCGAGCAGGCGTTTTTCCATGTCCGGAAAATGGGCGGCACCATAGAAGACGCCCAGTTTCTTGTGGCCAGCGGCGAGCTCGCGGTGCATGACTTCGAGGCAGCGTTGGTTGCGGTCGGTGATGATGACACTCTGCCCGGCGAAGGCGGCGATCTGATCATCGCCGTGGCCGAGGGTGTGGATGATCTCTAGTTTCACGAGGTTCGGACGGCCGGAAACCATGGCTTTGAGCAGGCCTGAGGTGTCGGGCTGGGCGGCTTCCTTGGTATCAGTTTTGGCGGCTTTCATGGCGAAGCCGAGGATGGATTCGCCGCGCTCGGTTTGCATCTGGTTGAACTCGGCGTTGGTGAGATCGGCGTGGACGAAATTGTTGGCGGTGTAGTCGATGCAGTCAGTCTGACCCGTTAGATCGAGGTAGCTGGAGATCATTCCGTAAATCTGATGGAGACCGGATAGATCCTTTTCCTTTTTGGCGGGTGCCTCGGGTTCGACGGCCGGCTTTTCATGAGCCGCGTATTTCTCGCCGCCGATCATTTCAAAGAGCAGGGCATCGTAGCCGGCGAAACGGGTGGTGAGCTTTTCGTAATACGCCTTGTCCGCGATGTGGACGGCTCCGATCAGCTCAACGGACGCGCCGTTTTTCTCATAACGCGTGACGGCGGTCTGGAGCCGGGCAGCGGCGGCGTCCTCATCGACGCGGATGAACTCCCCCGCCTGCGCCGCGACGCTCAGGACCAGGAAAGCGACGACGCTTACGAGACGACGGTGGGGGGCCATGCGGGATGTGTCGCACGGAAACGCACGGCGGGCGAGGGGATTTTCATCTCTCCAATCGGGGCAACGGTCACAAACCCAGCATTCCCGCCAGGTCCGCCGCCGGGCTGTAAACAAACGCCTTCCCGATCTTCCCGCGCTGAAGGAAGCCTTTCGCTTCGAGTGCCGCGATGTCGTTTTTTGCCGTCTGATTGGAAGTGCCGTGGGATGTCTGGTGACCGACCACGGTGTAGGCCGCGAACGGGTGCTTCAGCGCATGCTTGAGCAACGCGATCTGGCGGTAGTTGAAGTCACCACCCACGCCCAGATTGCGGCGCAGTGACTCGGCCTCCTGCTGTTTGGCGAGGATGGATTTCTTCAGCGCATTGATCGACGCGCCGATCACCTCCAACTGGTGCTGCAGGAAATAGTTCAAATCGTTTCCATCGGTTTCCGTATGCAGGAAAGACCGGTAGTATTGTTTGGGAGCTCTCAAAATCTCATGGGAAATCGAGAAATACTCCGCCAGCCAGTAGCCGTTCCGCAGCATCGACCAATAAAACAAAGCCCGCGCCGTCCGACCGTTTCCATCCACAAACGGATGATCGTAGGCGATCCAGAAGTGCAGAGCGATGGAGCGGACCACCGGATGGAGAAATCCAGTCATCCCTATTTCGTTCGCAAAATCACAGAGCTTCCCGATCCGCTCAGGCAGGGTGGACGCATCCGGCGGCGTGTGAAAAACCTCGCCGCTCTCCTCGTCCTCCACCCGCACGTTGTCGTCCACGCCGCGAAGTTTTCCTTCGTGCGCCGCATCCTCCAGCGTGCCCGCCGTCACCTCACGATGAATCCGCAGGACCACCTCGGGCGTCAAGGGCTTTTCCTTTAACTCGGTGAGCAGGCGCATCGTGCGGTAATTGTTCATCACCATCCGCTCGTGTTCGGTCGCTGGTGGACGCTGGCTGCGGATCATTTCCCTCGCCTCCGACCGGGTCACCACCGCGCCCTCAAGCTGGCTCGACGTTAGTGCCTCCTCCATCACCGAATCGAACTGGTGGCGGCTCGTTTCCTCCCTCACCACGGCGCTTTCCGATGGCCCGAATCCGCAGTGCAAGTCGATTTCCCGAAGCAACCCGAACGCCTTCGGGGTGAGAAAAAACGTGAACGGCCGCCCTTTCGTGTCCTGTAGTGGAATCGGCTGCGACCGCATGGCCCGCCCCATCCGGATCGCCGCCCATTGCTCGTCCTTCGAGAGGCCGGCCTTGTCCGAAGTCCGGTGCCGGAAATCATCCCAGTGCAAATACCGGTCCGCCCTCAGATTCTCCTGATGGCTGAAATCCATGAAAGCATCCCCCTTCCCGTGCTGGATCGCACGGTCCAGCAGCGGCTGCCAGGCAGGCGGCAATTGGGGGAATTTCATGATTTGCTCCTAAGTTTGGAAAAACTAGGAGCAAATTAGGAGAAGCTGCTCCAATTTCAAGAGCCAATTCCTAATTTTGGAAAACTTAGGAGGAAAGATGAGCGGATTGAAACCCTGATTCAAGGGGCTTTCCTTTCGAGGAACTTAGTGATTTCTTCGGTTCGCACATGCATGCCACGCCTCTCGAACTCCTCGCCCGCCTCGATTACTCGGGATCCAGCAAGTTTCCCAAAGCCGCCATGCTGGAAATCATCGACCGCAAGGACGAGATGATTCCCCATCTTCTCGCCGTGCTGGAATCCGCCCATGCCAACCCGGCGGAGTATCTCGAAGGCCCGCAGGAAATGCTGCCCACCTACGCCGCCTATCTGCTCGCCCAATTTCGGGAAACCCGCGCCTACCACCCGATCCTCGCGCTGCTCAATCTGGAAGATGACCTCTCCGAAAAATTCTTCGGCGACTCCATCACCGAAGACATGCACAACGTGCTCGCCTGTGTTTTCGACGGCGATGAGGCATCACTGCGCGCCCTGATCGAAAACCCAGCCGCAGAAGAATATGCCCGTGGCTGCGCAGGACTGCAAACCTACCTGTCCCTGATGCATGCCGGCCGCATCTCCGCTGCAGACGTAGAACGTTATTTCCACGAACTCTTCGACCACCAACTCGAACGCGAACCCTCCCACGTTTGGGACAACCTCAGCACCTCCTCTGCAGATCTTGGTTTTACCTCTCTCCTCCCTCACATCCGCAAGGCCTTTGAAGATGGTCTATGTGACCCGGATTTCGATAGTCTTGAGCATATCGAAAAGCGCGTCACTTCCGGTGGCGATGCCCGCTGGATACGTGCCTGCGAGCCCATCGACGATGTCGTGGCGATGATGGAAAATTGGGCCTGCTTCAATTGCCCTCCCGCCCGCCGCCCACCCCCTCCAGATACTCAGTTCCTCGAAATACTGAGCCAGCCACGCGAGTTCTCCTCACGCCCGGTCATGCCACCACCAGCGAATTACCCCGGCGTTGGCCGCAACGACCCCTGCCCCTGTGGCAGCGGTCGCAAGTTCAAGAAATGCTGCGGCGGCGGGTAGGCTCTTTGCCAAAAATAATTGCCGTAATCCCTCATGCTTTAGGGAGCGTCTTGGAATGGAGGGCAGTTAGCAAACGAAACGCGGAGACGCTGAGGCCGGGGAGAGGGTCGCAGAGATTCGGTGAATTCTGTTTTCTCACGGGACCAAAGCAATCTCGTTAGAACGTATCTTCGTTCAGGATGTCGAGGTATGCACTGTATGAGTAGAGCTTGCGATACTGCTGGCCGGTGATTTCGCGGACGATGGAGTGCGTTTCCAAAGTCGCGAGTGCTTTGGCAGCGGTGGGGGCGGAAATTTTCAACGCGCGAGCGGCTTCGGCGATGCTGATGATGGGCTTGCGCTGAAGACGTTGGTGGAGCCGGATCACGGAGGCGGCTTCGGAGCGGAGAATCTCGCTGTCGTGCTGGAAGATCTGCAACAGGCGGCGGGCGGTTTGAGTGGCGGCGGCGGAGGTTTCGATGACTCCCGTTAGAAAAAATGTGAGCCAGTCCTCCCAATTGCCATCGACTCTAACTTCCTGAAGTAGACGGTAGTAGTCGTCGCGGTGCTTTTTCAGATAGAGGGAGAGGTAGAGCATCGGCGCGTCCAGCACACCCTCGGCACAAAGAATGAAGGTGATGAGCAAGCGACCGAGACGGCCATTGCCATCGAGGAACGGATGGATGGTCTCGAACTGGACATGGGCGAGGGCGGCCTTGAGCAGCGGACGAGTTTTGGCGGGCTGGTCGTGGAGGAAAAGTTCGAGGGCTCCCATGGTTTCCCAAACCGCATCGGGCGGCGGTGGAACAAACCGGGCATTTCCGGGGCGCGATCCGCCAATCCAGTTCTGACTGGTGCGGAACTCACCGGGCATTTTTCCACTGCCACGACCATGGGCGAGAAGACGGGCGTGGATTTCCCGGATGAGGCGAAGGGAAAGTGGATTACCGCTTTTCAGGAGAGTCAGGCCGTGCTGCATGGCATCGACGTAGCAGGAAACCTCGCTGACATCCTCGAGCAGCCCGGACGGGGTGTTGTCGAGTTCGTGGCTGAGGAGATCCGAGAGCGAAGACTGGGTTCCCTCGATCTGCGACGAAAGCACGGCCTCCTTGCGGACATAGGTGTAAAGGAAGAGTCCGGGATCGGGAAGCAGCAGGGAAATCCCATCGAGACGACCGAGGGAGGTGGAAGCAGCATCGAGCAGCGCTCCCAATTCGCCATCGATTTCCAAAGGCGGGACGGGCGGCAGAGGTGCGGGAATAAAGGCACGCGTGGTTTCCCCAACGGTGCTGATGGGTAGGTAATGGCCGGAGGGTCCCCGTTGCATGGTTTTAAATTAAAGAATTTTGCGCTTTTGTTTAATTCCTCTGTCGAGATTGAAAGAAAACTTTCCATCGGCAAGATGAAATTAAAGGTTTTTGGCGCTTTCTTTAATTTCCAACCACAGATGGAAAACAATGTTTCAATCTTCGGTTGGTTAAGCGGTCCGCTTTAAGTCAGCTCAAGAGTGATACTCCTGAATGCTCTTCACCGTAAATTCGCGCGTTTTCAGCGACCGCATCGCTTTCACGGAAGCTTCGGCGGCGGAGAGGTTGGTGGCGTGGGAGATTTTTTGGGCGATGGCGGTGGAGCGGATCAGGATCTCGTCGGCGCGGGATTCGTGGGTGGACGGGGTGTTGATGATAAAATGGATTTCGCCGTTTTTCATCATGTCGATCACGTTCGGGCGCGCTTGCTCGAGGACTTTGTAAACGCGGTGGCTCGGGATGCCCTCGGCGAGGAGGCGGGTATGGGTGCCGCCAGTGGAGTAGATTTTGAAGCCGAGTTCCGCGAGCTCGCGGGCGACGGGAACGGCGCGGTCCTTGTCTCGATCTGAGACGGAGAGGAAGACGCTGCCGACGGTCGGAAGCGGATTGAAGGCGGCGATCTGGGCTTTGCCATAGGCCATCCCCCAATCGGCGTCGATGCCCATGACCTCGCCGGTAGATTTCATTTCCGGGCCTAACACGATGTCGATGCCGGGGAAACGGTTCCATGGGAAAACGGCTTCCTTCACCGAGAAATGCGGCGGGATGATAGTCTGGGTGTAGCCCATGTCTGCAAGTTTTTCACCGACCATGACCTTGGCGGCGAGCTTGGCGAGGGAAATTCCGGTCGCCTTGCTGACAAACGGCACGGTCCGTGAGGCGCGCGGATTGACCTCGATGACGTAGAGCTGCTCGTCCTTCACGGCGAACTGGATGTTCATCAGGCCGCGGACCTTGAGCTCGCGGGCGAGATCGATGGCAGCGCGGGTGATTTCCGACTTGATAGAGTCTGATAGAGAGAAGGACGGGATGACGCAGGCGGAGTCGCCGGAGTGGATGCCGGCCTGCTCGATGTGCTCCATGATCGCGCCAACGACGGAGGTTTCTCCATCGGAAATGCAATCGACATCGACCTCGGTCGCGTTGTCGAGGAAGCGGTCCACGAGCACTGGGCGCTCGGGCGAGGCGATGACGGCCTCGCGCATGTAGCGGGTGAGTTCGGTATCGCAGTAAACGATCATCATGCCGCGGCCGCCTAACACGAAGGATGGCCGGACGAGAACCGGGTAGCCGATGCGGTTGGCGATGACGAGCGCTTCGGCTTCGTTGGTGGCGGTGCCGGCTTCGGCTTGCTTGAGGTTCAGTTTGTCGAGGAGGGCGGAGAAAAATTTCCGGTCCTCGGCCTGTTCGATCGATTTCGGCGAGGTGCCGATGATCGGGACGCCGTGGCGTTCGAGGTCGGCGGCGAGGTTGAGCGGGGTTTGGCCACCGAATTGGACGATGACGCCGTAAGGTTGTTCCTGATCACAGATGTTGAGGACGTCCTCTAACGTGAGCGGCTCAAAGAAGAGTTTGTCGGACGTGTCGTAGTCGGTGGAAACGGTCTCGGGGTTCGAGTTGACCATGATCGTTTCGTAGCCGAGTTCTTTGAGCGCGAAGGCGGCGTGGACGCAGCAGTAGTCGAACTCGATGCCTTGGCCGATGCGGTTAGGTCCGCCGCCGAGGATGATGATTTTCTTTTTGTCCGACTGGCGGGCTTCGTTTTCGTCGCCGTAGGTGGAGTAGAAATAGGGCGTGTAGGCCTCGAACTCGGCGGCGCAGGTATCGACGAGGCGATAGGTCGGGATGATGCCAAGGGATTTCCGCACGGCGCGGATTTCGTCTTCGGTAGTGCCTCGGAATTTCGCGATCTGGCGGTCCGAGAAACCGAGTTTCTTGAGGCGGCGAAGTTCGGCACGTAGTTCCTCACGTAGCACAGGCGTCTCGCCTGTGTCGTCGGATAGGCGTCTCGCCTGTTCCCCAAGATCCCACACAGGCTTCACCAAACCATCTCCCATCCCCAAAACATAAGTGCCTTCTGCGAGCTTGGCCGGATTTCTGACGACATAAGCGCGGCAATCGACCAAAGCATCCCAATCTCTCACCAATCGATCATAACTTTCTTCCATCCAAACCACTCCCGTGCGTTCGAGAGTTTTGTTAATTTCCTTCGCGGTGAAGGATTTCCAAGAGTGGAGAATGTCTGGCAATTCATGGCCTTCCATCGGTTTAACCAAAACATGGACGTGGTTAGGCATGATGGTATAGGCATCCAAGTGATACCTCTCACCATGGAAATGCTTGAGAGCGGTCTCCACGATGGAGGCAAGCGAAGGTTGGGCCAGGAGGCATTCGCCGTGTCCTTGGTCTAACCATGCTTCGAGGTTATCCCGGAATCGCGTTTCGTAATCGACGAAGGTTTTATGATTCCATGGCTTAGGATTTTGCTGATGCCATGTTTCGAGTTGTTCGCGCCACTCCACCAATCGATGAGCAGGAAGGGAGTCGGCGAGACGGAAGGTTAAAAAATAAGTGCATTCGCACTGCGTCCAGTGAGGGAGGTTGCGCTGGCGTTTCTCGATTGGGAACTGGTCGGAATAGGGGATGAAGGTTTGGGAGGAGTGGTTTGAGGGGGATTTGGCATTTGGAAGTGGGCAGGCGAGACGCCCGTCCGACGACACAGGCGAGACGCCTGTGCTACGGGCGCTCATGCGCTGACCCTCGTCTGCGATTTGCTTGAGGTGGCCGAGAAACCAGGGATCAATTTGAGTGGCGTCGAAGATTTCCTCGATCGTCCAGCCATTGATGAAGGCGGTTTGCAGCCAGAAAATGCGCTCGGCATTGGGGATCTGGAGCTTGCGGGTGATTTCGTCGCGGGTGGGATTGACCGGCTCCTTGCTATCGAAACCAAATCCCCAGCGTCCGGTTTCTAACGAGCGGAGGCATTTCTGCATCGACTCTTTGAAGGTGCGACCGATGGACATGGCCTCGCCGACGGATTTCATGGAAGTCGTTAGGACCGGATTCGCGGCAGGAAATTTCTCGAAGGTGAAACGCGGGATTTTCGTGACCACGTAGTCGATGGTCGGCTCGAAAGATGCGGGCGTCTCACGGGTGATGTCGTTAGGCAGCTCGTCGAGCGTGTAGCCGACTGCTAACTTGGCAGCGATTTTCGCGATTGGGAAACCGGTCGCTTTCGAGGCGAGGGCAGATGAGCGGGAAACCCGCGGGTTCATCTCGATGACGATCATCCGGCCGCTCTTCGGGTCGGTGGCGAACTGGATGTTAGAGCCGCCAGTTTCCACGCCGATCTCGCGGATGACGGCGAAGGACGCGTCGCGCATGATCTGGTATTCGCGGTCCGTTAGGGTTTGGATCGGCGCGACGGTGATGGAGTCTCCGGTGTGGACGCCGCAGGGATCAAGGTTTTCGATGGAACAAATGACCACGCAGTTATCGGCGCAGTCACGCATGACTTCCATTTCAAATTCTTTCCAGCCGAGCAACGATTCGTCGATGAGCACCTCGGAAACCGGCGAAAGATCGAGGCCGCGGGTGATGATTTCCTCGAATTCCTCACGGTTGTAGGCGATACCGCCGCCCTGGCCGCCGAGGGTGAAGGCGGGGCGGATGATAAGGGGTAAAGTGCCGATTTCCTCAGCCACTTTCTTCGCTTCTTCCATGGTGTGGGCGATGCCGGAGCGCGGCATGTCGAGGCCGATCTTGATCATCGCTTCCTTGAAAAGCTGGCGATCTTCGCCCTTGTCGATCGCATCGGCCTTCGCGCCGATCATTTTCACGCCGTGTTTCTCAAGCACGCCGGATTTGAAAAGCGACATCGAGGTATTGAGCGCCGTCTGGCCGCCGAGCGTGGGAAGCAGCGCATCCGGCTTCTCGCGGATGATAATTTTCTCCACCACTTCCGGCGTGATCGGCTCAATGTAAGTGCGGTGGGCGAACTCCGGATCCGTCATGATCGTGGCCGGATTCGAGTTCACGAGGATCACCTCGTAGCCCTCTTCCTTCAGCGCCTTGCATGCTTGGACCCCGGAATAGTCAAATTCGCAGCCTTGGCCGATGACGATAGGGCCGGAGCCGATGACGAGGATTTTACGGATCGAGGTGTCTTTGGGCATGGTCGGAAACGGGTTCGAAAAAGAGTCGCAGGGCGGCTAAATTTCGAGGTGTGTGGCAGGGATCGCCCGCCTTGTAAAGGGCAAGGGTGGACAAACCTCGCACAATCCCCGTGGCAGCAGAATTTCCCGGGTAGGGCAGTGTAATTCGCGACGCCTAGTGGAAAATGCCGACACACCACGCGTTCCTTCAGTTTCCGCCTCCTTCAAACCTTCATCCTTCCTGCCCACGGCGGCAGTGGAGAAAAACGGCCATATTCATTACGGCAGTTCCAGTGAGAGTGGGTCGGGCCGCGCGCTGGTGACCAAACTTTGATCATCAATCGTGAGGGCATCCGCATTAAAGATGCTCAAGTCCACACCGGGCACGGCTGCGGCTAAAAACATCAGCGTCGATTTCTCCGGCAAGTTTCCCTACGGCCAATCCCACCCGCACCTTCATTTCGTTATTTAGCTAAATAAATGTGTTTATGATCAAGCTGGGCTTCGATTGCGGATTGCGGATTGCGGATTGCGGATTGCGGATTGCGGATTGCGGATTGCGGATTGCGGATTGCGGATTGCGGATTGCGGATTGCCGATTGCCGATTGCCGATTGCGGTCATTGCAACTGGTTCGCCAAGCCCAGCCTGCCCCGCCGTAATCAAGGTGCCTGTCAGCTCACCGCCGGCGGAGGCCCGGCGGCATCCAGTCCTTTGTCATCGGCCCGGTCTTAGCCTGCGGGGGCTGGCCTGCATGTGTCACGAGAGCCGCAGGAGATAGCCCTTTGCTGTGCGTTTCCACCATCTCCCGGACCTCAGACTCGTCGCGCAGGCCGATAAATTTCTCCACCAGATGCCCGCCCCTGTAGATCCGGATGTCAGGTAGGTCTTTCACGCCCTCGCGGGTGGCGAGATTACGGAAACGATCCACGTCGATTTTACCAACGACCACCACGCCCTGTTTCTCCTTTGTGATCTGATCCAGAAGCGGAGCGAGTTGGCGGCACGGACCGCACCAATCCGCCGTGAAATCGATGATCACGAGCCGGTTCTCCTGAAGGGTGAATGTATCGAACCCACCATCCGGGACTTCCATCACGAGTGGACCGAGGCTTGCGAGCGCAGTCGTGGGAGACCCTTCCTTTTTCCCCGCAGAATCGGCGAGTTTTCGGACACGGTCACAGCCGGACAAGGTGAACAGGGCGGTCACCACAAAGGCCAAGGCGAGCTTCACAGGGGGATGCAGTTTCTTTCGGGGGTAGCTAGCTGGTGGCCGGCTTCATCCCGGCGACCGTAGGCCGCCAGTCCTTGCCGACCCGCTTGAGGCCACGGAGGATTTCCTCCACTTTTCTTTCAACTTGTTCCTGGGTCCACTGACCCTCAAATTCGAAAACTTTCTTCTTGGTCGCCAGGATGATCACGTGGGGCACCTTTTTCACCCCTTGCGAAGCCGCGATTTCCGGGTGGGCTTTCACGTCGATCCTGTTCACTAGGATGAGCCGCCCGTATTTTTTCTGAACTTTGCTTAGAATGTCAGCGAGCTTCTCGCAATTCGGGTCTCCCGGTAGATGGTAGTCATTGATTTCCAAAGGGTCTTCCGCAGATGCTTCAGCGGCGGGAGGTGCTTTTTCGACAGGTTTTGGATAAAACCAAACCGCTGCGACCACAATCACCGCCAGCAAAAGCAGAAACAGCTTCTGGATCAGCGACGCGCGTTCCTCGTTTGTCATCGACACCAACTTGATTAATTTACCTAAAATATCAACACTTATTAGGACTCAGCGATTCGGCACCTCACTTAAAAATTCAGCGAACTCAGCCGGCAATGCCGCATCTCCGCCGAAGGAAAGCTGGAAAAGGCGGGCGACAGCCACCGCCTCTGCCAGTTTGGCCGCACCCGTGGAAGTCTTGTCCTCATCACTGCTGCCACGCAGGCGGAGTGCCTCCCGCACCTGCCCATCGGCGTGGTAAATCGCGAGAACCCGCAATGCCGATAGTCGCGCGATTTCCTCGGAGGCCCCGGCATCGGCGGTCAGCGCGATGTTGTAGGTAAGGAGCGCGTCTTCGGGCCGATTCAGGGTTTCGAAGACCAGTCCTTGGCAATAGGCGAGCTGCGCCCGTTGATCACCGGGCAGCCGGGACTTCTCCCATTTCCCTACCAGTGCTTCCACCTGCTGCCAGTTTTTCAGCCGCACGGATTCCCAGATTTCGTCGAGTTCGAGCTGGCGAAGCTGATTTCCACGGGTGAGGGAATCTTTGGAAAATTCCCCACGTGCCGCGGCTAATCCCTCAAGGTCTCCCGTTTTGCGCAGGCATTCGGTTTCGTAAAACGCGGCGAGCGTCGAGGGGTTGTTTTTCAAATCCACCAACGGCTTGAAGCGCTCCTTCACCTCGATGAATTTCAACCGCGCCTCGGCGTATTTTCGTGCCTGATAGAGACTCGTCGCGGCTGCGAGTTCAGGCGGTTCGTCGAGGCAGACGGTCGTGCGTTCAGACAGGCGATATTCGGTGATTTCCGCCGAGTTCTGCGACGGGCAATAGCGGATGGAAGTCTTCGTCGCGGAAACCAACCAGATCCTTTGAGCGTCTCCATCCCTCTCTAGCAAATGACCTGGCAGCAGCCAGGAAACCTCTTCGGCGGTCGTCGTTAGGACGAGAGCCGGAAGCAATAGGGCAACTATCAGGCATTTCATCATTTCGGGTTCAGCGCATCAGACTCTTGAGTTCTTGGACACGGGGCGAGTCGGGGAAATCCCGAATGAAGATCTCCGCCATTTCCCTTGCCTTCTCAGGACCGGCGACCAACGACGAAGTGCGGACTAGGTTGAATAGATTCTCCTCGCGGTTCCGTGCATTCGGAAAATACAGCTCAAGTTGCTGATAGGCGGCGAAAGCGCCACGGACGTTGCCGTTTTTCTCATGAAGGAACGCGACCGCCGCCAGCCGAATCATCTCGGGCGGGCTCTTTCCGTCCAGTTCCGCCACCAGTCCAGCGACGTCCTGCTCCAGTGCTTTTTTCTCCGCCGGATCGGCGCAGTTCGCCAGGCGCGCTCGGGCATCATCGAGAGCGGCTTGGGCGGAAGGCACAAATTGATAGATGGCCAGCGCCGCAGAAGTCATGCCCGCTGCGACGGCGTCTCCGGCGAGTTTCATAAAAACGGACGCATAGCGGTGCATGACACACGGCTCCACCACCAGAGCACCGCGGTTTCTATCAATAAAATCGGTCAGCGCCGGCTCTTTGTGATTCGCGATGGCTGCACTGACGAGCGCCTCAAACGCGGCGATGATTCCGGCTCCGGGCGTGGGAAAGCTGTCCCTGTTATAAATGGCAATTTCAAGGTTCTCGCTGCCTTCCGGAATATCTCCTAGGCGGTAGTGGCACACCGCCAAGTTCAGGTAGAAGACGCCATGAGGAAACGGGTCATCCATCTTGTCGCGCTCACTGAGGAATTTGCGGAACTGCCCCGCCGCGAGCCGCCAGTCTTCCGCGCCCATCGCGGCCTCGCCCCACTTGAGCAGCGCCTGCTTTTGGAAAACGTTGCCGCGGTCAGCTCCTTCATTCGGGAAATCGCGATAACAGATCTCGAACGACCTCATCGCGTCCGCCCATTTCCCCAGCTTTATCTCGCAGACTCCCTTGCGGTAGTATAGCGCGCCGAACTGCGGCCCAAAGCGCTTGAGCGGATCGTCCTTCCCGAACCGCGCTACTGCCTCGCTGCTCAGATCGAGCGACTCCTGCCACCTCTCCCCGTTGAGTGCTGCCAGAGATTTCTCCACCAGCGTTAAGAGTCCGGCCTCCTGCGCACCTGCCGGGATGACTGGCAGCAACCACGCCAGAAGCGCAAGTGCCGGAAAATAATGGATCGATCTGGGCAGATTCATGGCCTCGGGGACTCCTCCATCCAGATCCGCCTCTACGGAAAGAGCCTGTTTGCCGATCCGGCCTATCAGACCAAATCGCGCAAACGCCCCTCAGCGCAAATCATCCAAGCCTGAGCTGCGGCCCTTGCCGGCGGAGGTGGGCAGGAAGCGGTAGTAAACTTCGAGGATCAAAGTATTCAGCGACTGGAGGTAAATATCCTGAGACCCCCCCCCGGCCTTTGAGCCTTCTGCCCCTCCCTTTCCTCCGCCTTCGGCTTTGAACGAGCCATCCGAATTCTGGGCAGGAAGAATGTCAGCAATGATTGCCGAGTTCATCTCATCCCATTCCTTGCCACCAGCATTCCGCATGACTTGGGCCGCGTAGTAGGCGGCATAGAGGTTCATGTCGCTGTTATAGCGCATGGCATACTCTTCCGAAAAAGCATCCTTGGCCTTCTTGCCTTTGCGAATTTCAAGACCATCCATGATCAGTTTCACGCCATCCCGAGCCGCAGGACTGTTACCTTTGTCATGCTGTTGCAGGCAAAGTGTTCCAACTGCCGTCATCGCCGGCTTGGCGGATTTTCCCGTGTAGGCAAATCTTCCATCGCCAAGGTGAGCGGTTCTCGTCAGATAATCAATCGCATTGCGCATGACTTTATCGTAGTCATCAATTTTCACATTGGACGCTTTCGCCGCTTTCAGGGCCTGCATTTGCCAACCTACGACGGAAAGGTCATTGCGGCCGGTGTTCGCATACTTGTAGTCCCAACCGCCTTCTTTGGTCTGGCCCTTGACGATCACATCAACGGCTTTTTCTACCGATGACTCGAGTTCAGGGATCTTGAATTGAAGAGTCCGGGAGAAGGTGAGTGCCTCGCAGAGAGCATACGTGGCGATGCCGTGCTCATAGGGCCAACTGTTTGCCGTTAAATTCGTGGCCAGCCTCCCGTTGTTCTTGAGGGAAAGGTTGATCAAGTAGGTGATGCCCTTGGTGACGTTGTCGCCGTATTCGACGGACTGGGTCCCCTCGCAGTGGCCAAGGTAGCTGAGGAGGACGAAACCGGTCATGGCAGCGTTGTAGCCTTTGCCCCAGGAACCGTCGGCATTTTGCCGGCCTTTGAACCATTGGAGTGATTTTTTCACCGCTACTTCGACTTGGGCGGTGCCTCCGGCTTCCTGGACCATCCGGAGGCGTTCCGAGTCGGTGCACCGGCCTTTCATGATGGTCGGGATGAGGGCGCCAATGCCGAGCTGGCCATTGCCGAATCCCTTGCCGGGGCCGTTTCCGGAACCTGTGCCGGTGCCGATGCCTTTGCCATGACCACCGCCAGAACCACCGCCGGAGCCGAGCTCTGCAGAGTTCGCTTCCATCGGCAGGCCGGGGTCCATCATCTCATTGGAGGAATCCGGAATGGAGAATGACGCCGTTTGGGAAGTGGAGGCGATGCGCTTCGAGACGGCAGTGCTGCTCATCATGCGCTTCTGTTGCTGTTGCTGGACCTTGTGGACCTGCTCGCCGCCGGAGCCGCCGCCGCCGCCGCCGCCGGGGAGGAAATCGATCTTCTCCTCGGGTGGATAGACCCACTTGTAGAACACAAATATCGCAAGGATGGCTCCAATCACGTGGGCGAGCACTGCGATGGTGAAGGCACCAAGGCCCAAACGGACAATGAGGGCCTTGAGCTTGCTCTGCTTTTTCGGCGGCTCGATCTGTAAAGCGGGATCTGTGTAGATTTCGTCCATGGTTGTGGAAGGTCTGGATTTTACTGCGGCGGGACTTCAAAGGTCACGTTCTGGACCTTGGCAATCGAAAGGGAGTTGAGCACGTTGATGACGCGCTGATAGGGGGCGAACTCATCGGCCACGATGGTGACGACGATCTTGCTGTCCGGTGCAGCCTTGGAGGAATCCACCAGACGCAGCATGGTGGCGGTGAGGTTGACGAGTTTCACATCGCCGGGCTCGCCGACGGGTTCATCGTTGAGCAAGACCTCGCCTGTATCCAGGATGCGAACTTGAGTTTCCTCGACGGAAACAGGAGTGGGGCTCGCAACGGTTCCGGGAAGCTTGAGATTGAGTTCATGCTCCACTTGGACGGCACCGGCCATGACCATGAAGAAAAGCATGATGACGAAGACCACGTCGATCATCGGTGCGATCTGGAACCCAAGGTGGACGGGCTCGATCTCCTTGCGGCCTTTTTTATGGTTTGACATGACGGGTTGGTTCTAGCGGTTGGTGCCGGAAAGGGAGATATCGTCGATGCCTGCGGCGGCAAGCTGCTCGATGACCTTCTGGATCTCGATCGCCGGCGTATCGGCATCACCACGGATGATGAGCTTGAGTTTTGCATTCGCAGCACGTATCGGCGTGACGAAATCCGTGAGCTGGCTGAGCGGATCGCAGATCTGGGCGCCATACCGGACTTGGGCTTTGTTCTCGGCAGCGTTCCAGTCCACGTTGACGATGACTTCATTCTTGAGGTCATGATCCCGCTTTTTGGCTTCAGGGGCCAGCGGCAGAGTGATCGACTTGTCAATTTTCGCCACCTGATCCGTCGTGATGCTCATGAAGAAAATGAGCAGGACGAGGAGCACGTCGATCATGGGCGCGACCTGGAATTCCGGGTCACTACCGTTGCCACCTGCACTAGCCATGGGTTGGAAGGGAAAGGGTGAGGATTATTGAGCGAGGGCGTTCGGATCGGCTTCGATCCAGTTTGGCAGAGCGGCGTAGGTCAGTTCTTCACCGATTTCGAGACCATGGAAGTGATCGTAAGGCATGTTCCGGAAAATACTGGTCACCTCGTCTTCAAGCCAGTGCATCTGGGCGGTAAGGCGGTTACGCAAGATGTAGAAGAACATGAAGGCCGGGATGGCGATGAACAGACCGGATGCGGTGGCGACGAGCACCTCACCGATGTGCTCGGAGAGTTTCGAAGTGTCACCCGCGCCGGACTCACCGAGGGCAGCGAAGGCGCCCATCATCCCGACGACCGTTCCGACCAGTCCGACCATGGGTGCGCAAACACCGATAACGGATAGGTAGTTGATGCGGTTCTGTAGGCGGTTGTTCTCGCGGCCGACTTCGACGAGGAGGGCTTCCTCGGTCTGGTCCTTGCCCTTGCCAACGAAGGAAAGGCCATATTTAACGCAGTTGTTGAATGCGCAAGGAGTGGCTTTCATGACCTGATAGGCATTTACGTAGTCACCGGCCATGAAAAGCTGGCGGGCCTTTTCAAGCTCCTCATCAGGAACGAGTTTCTTGTTCGCGGTACGGAGGTAGATATCGATGACCAGATAGATGGTGAAGACGGACATGATACCGATGGGAACCATGACGATACCGCCCTGCTTGATGGTGTCGAAAAGGGTCTTCTTGTGCGGAGCCTTTTTGGCGGGTGCAGTTTCACCGGCAGGAGCAGTCCCTTGAGCATTTACAAGGGTGATCGGGCAAGCGAACCACAGGGCACACGCGACCAGCGTGTAACGGAATGCGGTGGCGAGGGAGCGGAACATGGGGTGGTTTTTCATACGGCTGATTTGAGAGGTTTGGTGGGGATGAGGGTCACTTGGTGGTTTCGGTAGGCTCCTTTGGGGCGGTATCGGTTGCGGTCTTCGAGTCTTTGGGCTTGGGCTGCAGCTTGGCGATTTCGTTTTGGATCGTTTCTTTGTAGGGAGAGGCGAGGTGATCAGTGAGGTAATCGGTGAGAAGCTTCTCTCCGTCCTTGGCGCTGCCGATCTGCTGGAGTCCACGGGCTGCGAGAATGGTGCCGCGGACGGCGAGGTCACGCTCGGCCGGGAAGAAGACTGGCACACGAAGCCATGCTTTGACAGCGTCTTCCATTTTCCCCTGCATGGCAAGCGTGTTGCCGATCTCCAGCCAGATGCGGGCACCCACCCAAGAGTCCACGATCCGGTCCACCATGGAATGCAGGGTGTCGAGTTTGTCGGCAGAATTCTTGGCGGGCGGTCCGACGATCTGTTGGAAATCCCGCAGCAGTGAAGCGCTTTCCGGAGAAAGTTTTGCGAGCACGTCGGAGCTGGCGATCGCGGCGGCTTCCTTGTTTTTTCCGAGAACGGACAGGGCGTCCATGCGCAGGATCGTAGCGCGCTGCCACCAAGAATCCGGGATGGATTGGAAAGGAAGAAGGGCGGGCTCCGCCTTGTTAAGTTCTTCGATCGCCTTGTCCGGTTTGTCGGTAGCGATGAGGTTACGCGCTACGACAACTTCCTTGGGCTCCCGCAGACTTGCACGGATGACTTCCTTTGCGGTGAAATTGATAGTCTGCTGGGCTGTGCCAATCATGAAGGTGGCGGTGAAGCCACCTCCCGGGGAAAGCTTGACGGACTCCGCCGGGAAACGACGGCCACCCTGCAGCTCGAATTCCTCCTGCGACTGCGCGTGGGCAGTGGAGGCAGCGAAAAGGCACGCGGCAGCGAATGCCAGCGAGGCGGGCAAGAAAGTCACGGATAATGGGCGCATGAAAAGTTTCATTCTTCGGCTTTCTGACGTGCGATCTTGATCTCGGGGGTCTCGGCGTATTTCGGATTGGCGACCATATCCCGGTAGGTTTTCACGGCACCGGCGTGATCGCCGGTCTCCTCGAGCATTTCCGCACTGCGGATGTAGGCCTTCGCGGCAAATTCGACATACTTCGCGTGGGACAGATAGACCTTCTGGAAATAGACGTTCGCGGCTCCTTTGTTACCAGACTGGTCGGCGATCTCACCGAGTTGGAAAACGGAACCAGCTTTTTCGAAACCGCTCCATTCCTTGTTACCGACGATGTCCTCGAATGCCTTCTTCGCTTCGTCGAATTTCCGGAGACCCATGAGCGCCATACCCTTGCCGTAGGTGGCCTCCTTCAGCATCGAGCCGCCAGCGGCGCGGTTCAGAGCGAAATCGAATTGCTCGAGCGCGGCGGTATACTCCTTCTTGGCAAGATAGATCCGCCCAAGTCCGACTGGCGCGGCGTCCGAATAACTGGAATCCGGGAAAGCATCGCGGAGGCGGGTGAAGAGAGGGACGGCATTGTCGAGCTGCTTGTCATCGAGCAGGAACTGGCCGACGACAGAGAGCAGAATCGGGCCAAGATCCTCAGGTTTCGAAGAGCTGGCGATGGCGTTCATGAACCGCGCGTTGCGAGCCGGATCGTTCATCATGCGGGCGAGTTCCGCTTTGGCGAAATTGACGCGGGCAATGTAAGCCAGGGTGCGGTCGCTCTCTGGAACGTCGATTTGTTTGGTCAGCTCGGCCAGGAGGACCTCGATGTCCGGCTTCGGCGTGTCTTTCTTGAAAGTGCGAGGCGGCACGTATTGGCCGGCGAGCTGGCTGAGGAGCATTTCCACATACTCAGAGCGGGGGTTGTTGATGTCGCGCAAGGCATACTTGGCGAGCATCGCGCGCGCTTCGTCCTTTTTGTTGGCGCGAGCGAGGAGTTTGGAAAGCTCGGAAACACCGCGAAGTTCGAGTGGATGGTTCTGGTTTTTTTCGAGGAAATCTTGCCACAGGGCCTGAAGTTCATCCCAGCGACGAGAGCCACGCAGCAGGTTCGTCGCTTGCTCGAGCGAGTAGGAAATGACACTCTCATCCCCGTTGGCGTTGCGGAGAGCCGCGGCATATTCCGTCGCCGCCAAGTCATTGTCGCCGTTGTTGCCGCGGGCGGAATAAGCATCGGCGAGCAGCGTGTGGACTTGGCCGCTGTAGCCTTGGGCGTTCGGGTCCTTCAGCAGCAGGTTCATCGAGGAAATCAATTTGTCGTATTCCTTGAGTGCGAGCTGAATGATGCCCCGGCGGTAGCGGATGTCTGATCGGAAGGTTCCGGTCGGATAGTCCTTTTCGTAGGCGTCGAAACCCTTGATCGTCGCCTTGTAGTCGTTGCGGAGGAAATCACAGAGCGCACGCCGATAGACGAATTCCTCAAAATCCGGATCGGCCGCGAAATCCTTTTTCAATGCGTCATAGTCCCTCGCCGCATCGTCATATTTCCCACCTTGGAAGCGGGAGTTGGCGAGCAGGACGAGCAGATCCTTGCGGACTGGGGTGTCGGGGTGCTCCAAGAGAAACGGATCGAGGAAAGCGATGACTTCGTCGGTCTTTCCTTCCTGAAGGAGCAGCGTGGCGTTCAGATTGGCGACCTGATCGACGTGCTTTTCCTTCGGATATTTCCTGAGATAGATGGCGCAAAGGTCGCGGGCGGCGGCGGAGCGTTGCAGTTTCCACTGGCAGATAACGGCTCCGAAAAGGGCCGTCGGCGCATCACTCGAGTCCGGATTTGCGCTCGCGACGGCCTCGAAGGCGACGGCAGCAGGCCAAAAGCGGTCCATGTTAAAATAACAGCGGCCGATCCGGTATTGCAGGGTGGAGTCATACTCGGTGAGTCCTTTCACTTCGCCGAGAACCTTTTCCGTGCTCTCCATCATCGCCGTCAGCATGGCGGCCCGGTCTTCAGTGCCGCGAGGAAGCTGCTGCTTGTTCTTCGTAGCGTTGGCGATTCGCTTGTCGTAATCTTCCTTCAGGCTCTTCATCGCGGCCAAGCGCTTCGTCTGGATCGCGAGGACCTGCGCGCGCGGGCGGACGTTCGAATAGGCGGTGAGAGCCGAAGCGTATTCCTTTGCCTCAAGCCGCTTGTCGCCGATTTGCACGAAACGGTGGTTCACGGTGACGATCACATCCGGGTAGCCCGGGGAATTTTCCAACCGATCAAGAATGGAGATGGCCTTATCAAAGTCACCGGCGGCGATGTAGAGATCGACGAGTTGCAAGGAGGCACGCAGCACGCTCGGCCCCGACGAGTTGCCGTTCATGGCGAGCTCTAGGAGCTTCGCTGCCTTTTCTTTATCGCCGGTCTTAATGTAGGCGTCAGCAGCGAGGAAACGCGCCTCTTCCGAAAATTCCGCCTTCTTCGCAGCCTCGGCGAGATGAACCAATGCCTCCTCTGCCTTGCCCTCGACTTGGAGCAGCGAGCGCCCCAAATACAGGTGCACCTCCGCAGCGAACTCGGCGGTTGGATATTTTTTCAGATAAAGGAGAAAGGTATTCGCCGCATCTTGGTATTGGAGCTGACCATAGTAAGCAAATCCGAGCTGATAAAACACGCCTGCAGGAGCGCCATCCGGACTCGCCTTGATAATCGCCGAATAGCTTTCGATCGCCTTGACGTAATCCTTGGACTGGTAAGCCGCAGCCCCTTCGGAAAGGGCGCGGTTCAGATCAACACCCTGCGCATTCAGCCCACCGACAAACGCGGGGAGCAACGCAAGGGCGACGAGCAAAGAACGATGGGTTTCCGGATACCTACGTGACACAAGGGAATTGGTGTCGGCATCGTTCGGCCTGTCAACAAGGAAAGTAGAGGCTCTGCGGTCTTTCCCATCACCCGATCGGGTGACAATTTGGGTAAGCTTTTGAAACGCCTGGTAAACTTCCTTCACATGCATCGGTTCGCTTATCCTAGTGGTAAATTGCCGACAGGCAAGAATCTTGCTACACGATTATTTGGAAATTGCTTCGTCAATTCCCGTCCGTTCCCCCGATCTCCCCTGCCAGCCCTCGGCATCAGCCTTGCACCCGCTGGCGGAAAGCTCTAATTCCATCCATAGGTGTCCGGCACTCTTCCGAAATCCCAACGAATCTCATCATGGTCTCGCACCCTCGTGCGAGCCACCCTGATCTGTGGCGGCACCGTCGCCATCTTGCTGCCCGCGTGGCTGCCGAGCCGCCCATCTGTCCAGATCGAGCGCGGTACGGTCGAGCTACTCCAGGCCCTCCTCCTGCTCGCCGCCTCCGCAGTCATGATCGGTGCCTCGCCGCACGCCGGCTTTAACCGCCCGGTCTGCCGCATCTTCGCTCTAGCACTGCTCGCCGCGTTCGTGGGAGAGATCGAAGACTTCATCTCCGGCTTCCTTCATTGGAAATTTCCCGAAGCGTGGGTCATCGGCGTCATTCTGCTGATAGCACTGATCAGCACCTTCCGCCACCGCCGGGTAATGCTCCATTTCCTGTCCACCCTCGGCAACCACGCCGGCTCCGGCCTCATCGGTGCCGCGCTGCTCATCATCTACATTTTCAACCACGTCATGGGCAGCCAGAAATTCTGGAGAGCCTGTCTCGGGGTCGGCTTCCCGCCGCAAGTTCCCAAGATCTGCAAGAGTTACCTCGAACTTCTCGCCTGTTATCTCATTTTCATCGGCGCCCTCGGCCTTTCCATCACCCTCGCACGACGCCCGGAGCCGAAATAGCCGCCCATGTTCCACATCGTCCTCATCGAGCCGGAAATCCCCCACAACGCCGGAGCCGCTGGCCGTCTCGCGTTGGCCACCGCTTCCACACTCCATCTGGTCGAGCCACTCGGGTTTTCGCTAGAAGACAAATACGTCCGCCGCACCGGCCTCGACTACTGGCAGGACGTGCGACTCCACGTCTGGAAATCCTTCGACGAACTCCAAGCCGCCGCCGCACCCGGTGCCCGCTACTGGTTCCTCAGCACCAAGGCCACCCGCTCTCCTTGGCAGGCGGAATTCCGCCCCGGCGACTACCTCGTTTTCGGCCGTGAAACCCGCGGCCTGCCGGAAACCCTCGTCGCTGCGGCCGGTGAGAACGCACTGCGCATCCCCATGGCCCCAGGCGGCACACGCAGCCTGAATCTATCAACTGCCGTCGCAATCGTGCTCTACGAAGCCGCCCGTCAGCAGAATCCCGCTTGGTGATTCAAACTGATCAGGCTTTCGGCTTCGCATCGCGCATTGCCTTTTTCACCGCCTTTTCGAACTCCTCATCATGGGGGCTGCCGTTGAAAACGATTTTCCCAGTCACATCGAAAACGCACACGTGAGGAATCCCACCGGTGGACCCCGGTGCCGAGCCGCCGGACATCACCGGATACTCGACACGGGCACTCTTCAACACCTTAAGGATATCCTCTTTCGAGCTGTTTTGGCGCTCCAGTCCGATCACCGCCAAGCCCCTCTTCTCGCCGGATTTTGCCATCTTCGCAAGATCCGGCAGGCTGGCGAGGCACGGCCCACAATTCACGCCCCACTCCTCGACCACCACCACTTTCCCGGCGAGCTCCGCCTGATTGAAAGGCGCTTCATTCACCTGAGTGCCCCACCGCACGTCCGATAGAGTGGCATTGGGCAGCGCAGGCTTCACTTCTTTTTCTTTTGCAAAGGCAAGAGCGGGGAGGCAGACGATTCCGAGGAGATAGACGAGCGATTTCATGAGTAATATTGTTCTTTTGACTACCCCACCGGGATAGCCAATCCTCAGGCGCAGCGCAATCCTCATTTTGTGATGAACTACCCAGCCTCCGTCACCGACTTTTTCAAAAGCCCGAAATGGGGGATGAACCTCCTGCTAGGTGCGGTCTGTATCTTGATCCCCGCCATCGGCCCATTGGTCCTGCAGGGCTGGCACGTCACCGGATTCTGGGCGCAGCGGGATGAATCGGATCCCACGAAATTTCCGCCGTTCGACTTCCAGTTTTTCGGCAAATACCTCGAACGTGGGCTGTGGCCCTTCCTCGTGGCCATGGTCGCAAGCCTCGTCCTCATTCCCGTCATGATGATACTCTTCATCGGACCGATGATCTTGATGGGCGCGCTCGGCCAGCACGACAAATCCATACAACAGGGATTCCCTATCATCCTCTTCATCCTCCTTTTCGCGATCTATCTGGTCGTCATCGCGCTGTTCTCCGTCATCGCCGCTCCACTGATCCTCCGCGCCTCAGTCACGCAGGACTTCGGCCAGTCGTTCAATCTGAAATTCATCAAGGACTTCATTGCACGGGTATGGAAAGAACAACTCGTTTCCATGCTGTTCATGTTCGGAGTGTATCTCGTGCTCATGGTGATCGCTATCGTCACCTGTTATATCGGCGCGATCTTCTTGTTTTCGGTCGTCCTATACGCTTGGCACCACCTCCAGAAACAGCTCTATCAACTCTACCTCTCTCGCGGCGGCACAGCCATTCCCGTCAGCCCGAAACTCACCGACGTCCCGCCCGCGCTTCCGTTCTGAAACCCATGGAGCCTTTCAAGAACGCCTTCGGTTATAAAAACGCCTGCCTCATCGCAGAACGTCTGTTGGAGTTACATCCAGCCTTCCCGATCAAGGACTACCGCCGCGGCCTCGAAAAGGCGCTGGAGCCGCTCGAACTCAAGGACCGCATGCGGCTGTTAGCCGACCGTGTTGAAGCTGGACTACCATCGCATCCACCCGAGCTTTTCCCCATCCTCGTGGAAACACTCGCCACCAACGAGGCAGATCTGCGAGGCCTGCGTGGTTTCCTCGTCTGGCCGTTGTCAGAAATCATCGCCCGCCGTGGCCTCGGGCATTTTAAAGAATCGATGGCCGCCCTGCGGGAAATCACCCGCTGCTTCACTTCGGAGTTCGCCATCCGCCCCTTTCTCCGCCAGCACCGGAAACGCACACTCGAACAACTCCGCAAGTGGTGCGCCGATCCCGATGAACACGTCCGCCGCCTCGTCTCCGAAGGCAGCCGGCCACTCCTGCCGTGGGGCGAACGCCTTCCCGAGCTGATGGCCGATCCCACACTCACCCTGCCTTTGCTAGAATCACTCTACCGCGACCCCAGCGACTACGTCCGCCTATCCGTTTCGAATCACCTAAACGACTTCAGCAAAGTGCACCCCGCACTCGTAGTCGAAACCTTGGCGAAATGGCGGGAACAAAACCCTAGCGATCCCAAACTCGAAAAACTCGCCCGTCACGCCTGCCGCACGCTGGTCAAACAAGGCCACTCCGGCGCGCTTTCCCTCCATGGCTACGGCAGCGCGAAGGCCCTGAAACTCGTCGAATGCACCCTGCTCATTGATACGGTGAAATCCGGCGGCACGCTCAACTACCGCATTATCGTTAGAAACACCTCGCGTGAAAACCAGCGCGCCTTGTTCGATTACGCCATCCTCCACCGCAAGGCGAACGGCACGCTCACGCCGAAAGTTTTCAAAGGCCGCATCCGCGATCTCGTCCCCGGCGAGACCTGGGAAATCGAAGGCCGCCACTCTTTTAAACCCGTCACCACGCGTGTTTATCACGCCGGTTTCCACGGCTTCGAACCCCGTCTGAACGGCAAGGTTTTCCCTGCCGTGGAGTTCCTGCTTGAGAGCTGACCATTCTACACTTGCGAGAGGAGCTGAAGCAGGGCATCCCATCCGCATGGCACTTTCCGCAGTTCTTTTTGACTTCGATGGCATTCTCGTGGACACCGAGTGGGCGATCTATCAGGCGTGGCTGCGGACGTTCCAGAAACACAATCACGATCTCCCTCTCGACGTCTATACCCGCTGCATCGGCTCGGACTTCGCCACGTGGTCGCCGAAAACGCACCTGGAAGAGCTATCCGGCCTCAGCTTCGATTGGCACGACCTCGACGAACGGCGGCAGGAGGAAATCATGGAGGAACTTGAAAACGCCGGACCCATGACCGGCGTCATCGCTCTGTTGGAAAAACTCGATGCTCAGGAAATCCCCTGCGCCGTTGTTTCCAGCTCGTCGCATCATTGGGTGGACGGCTGGTTGGAGAAACTCGGCCTAACACACCATTTCAAAACCATCGTCTGCCGTGGCGACGCACCACGCATCAAGCCAGCGCCCGATCTCTATCTGGAAGGGGCCAAACGCCTCGGACTCGCGCCGGCCGACTGCCTCGTCATCGAGGATTCGCTCAACGGCGTGAAGTCCGCCATCGCCGCCGGGATGCCGGTCTGGGCGGTTCCTAACCGCGTGACGGCAGGCTTGGATTTTTCCTCGGCTCAGCGGGTTCTCAAATCGCTCGCGGAGTGGTGAGGGCGGTGACCGGTTGATTGTCTTTCAGGTGCACGCCGCCCAGGCCGAGGCGTCTGGACTCCTTCAGCAGCCACGCCAATTTCGCCGCAGCTTCTGCGGGCGGGAGGCCTTCCGGTCGGATGTTGGAGACGCAGTTCCGATCCGCATCCGTGCAGGTGAGGGAAGGATTTGCGGTGAAATAAGCACCCAGACTATCAGGCGTTCCCAGTCCGGGTCGCTCGCCTAGCAGCATGAGCGAGAATCGGGCGTTCAGCGCCCTGCCGATTTCATCCTGCACCTTCACACGGGCCAGCGGAATGATGAAAACCGGGCTGACGTTCCAACCTGCCGCCTGGAATTCCATCACTAACGGAACCACCGTAGCGGCAGCGTGACGTTCCGCAGCGGCGGCGGCGAGTCCATCGGAAATGATGATCACGAGGTCGGTAGCCCCGCGTCCAGATAGCTTTGCAATGGATGCCTCATCCAAGCTCCGCCCCAGATCCGGACGCAGCAAATATTCGCGGCGATCATTGACGGGGGTGGAGAGCGTTTCCGTCGGGATTCCTGCATCATTCAAAGGACCGGAAACCACCGCCGGATCGAAATGAGCATGCACGGCATCCCGGGCGCGGGCGTGGGACAGCCGGAAATCCAGAATCGTGGACGTCGTCTGACTACCGCCGGTGCGGCCGATGGCGATGCGCGCGGCGGTGTAGCGGCGCAGGTGTGCCCAGGGATCCGGAGATGATAAAAACTCAGGCGGGTTCATGGGCTAACAAAGGATGACCCGCCGATACCGGCAGAAGCCGCTTACCCTCGCGGACGATTCTCATTTTCTCCAACCACGCCTCGAACTCCGGCGCGGGCCGTAGGTTGAGCGCTTGGCGCAGGTAATGGCTGTCATGAAACGAAGTGGATTGGTAGCCGAGCATGATATCGTCCGCGCCAGGGATGCCCATGATGAAATTGCAACCCGCCACGCCTAACAAAGTGAGCAGCGTATCCATGTCGTCCTGATCCGCCTCGGCGTGGTTCGTATAACAGACGTCTACTCCCATCGGCAGCCCCAACATTTTCCCGCAGAAATGATCCTCCAGCCCGGCGCGGATAATCTGCTTTCCATTGTAGAGGTATTCCGGGCCGATGAAACCGACGACCGTGTTCACTAACAAAGGAGAGAATTTCCTGGCAACGGCATAGGCACGCGCCTCACAGGTTTGCTGGTCGAGTCCGTGATGGGCATTGGCTGATAGGCAGGAACCCTGCCCGGTTTCGAAATACATGACGTTGTTCCCGACAGTGCCGCGCTTGAGTGAGAGTGCGGCTTCGTGCGCTTCCTTTAGCAGGGAAAGCGAGATGCCGAAACTCCGGTTCGCAGCCTCGGTTCCGGCGATGGATTGAAAGACTAGGTCCGTGGGCACGCCTTTTTCCATGCACTGGATGGCAGTAGTGACATGCGCGAGAATGCAGGACTGCGTGGGAATTTCATAGCGCTGGATCAGATCGTCCAGAAGATGGAGCAACGCACTAACAGCCGCCACGCTGTCGGTCGCGGGATTGATGCCGATGACCGCATCCCCGCAGCCGTAGAGCAGGCCATCGAGCGTGGACGCGGCGATGCCGTGCGGATCATCGGTGGGATGATTCGGTTGGAGGCGGACGGATAGACGCCCGGGCAGGCCGATGGTGGATCGGAAGGCGGAAATGACGCTGCACTTTTGGGCGACGAGCACGAGGTCCTGATTTCCCATGATTTTCGAAACCGCTGCGGCCATCTCGGGTGTCAGGCCGGGGGCCAAAGCTTTGAGAGTTTCACCGGTGGTCTCGTAGCGGAGCAACCAATCGCGGAAGGCGCCGACCGTTAGGCCGGAGACGGGCGCGAAGGCGGCTTCATCATGGGAATCGATAATCAGCCGCGTGACTTCATCGTCCTCATAGGGAACTAACAAATCCTCGAGAAAGCGCCGGAGCGGCACATCTGCCAGCAGAATCTGTGCGGCCACCCGTTCCTCGGCGGATGCGGCCGCCACGCCCGCGAGCTGATCGCCGGATCGCAACGGTGTCGCCTTCGCCATCAGCTCCGCGAGGGACGCGAAGGAGTGGCGGGTCTTGCCGAGAGTGACGGAAAAAGCGCTCATGATCAGGCGAAACGGCTGAGGTATCGGTCTGCCAGCGCGCAGGTGTCATCGGTGAATTCAGGCCCCATCGCCTTCGCATGCTCGGTGTCCGAATGGGAGCCGATCCAAGCGACTAACAACATCCGGCGAAGCATGATGAAACTATCGATGGCGGAAATCTCCGCGCGGCTGAGTGGGCGGATTTTCTGATAGGCGGTGAGCCAAGCATCGACATAGGCGGGGACATCCGGGTGTGTTTCGAGAAAACTGAGCGCGGCGGCGAGGTCGTAGATGAACCAGGAGAAACCGCAGTCGTCGAAGTCGATGACGGCGACTTTTTCCTGATGCACGAGAATGTTGGCCGCCCGGAGATCCGCGTGGATGAGGCCGAAACGCTGGCGGCTGTCACCGATGGCATCGATTCGCGGGCGGAGGGCAGTGACGAGTTTTCCGAGGTGGCGCTTTTTCGAAGGCGTCATGCCGAGACCGTCTTGCCAGCGGCCCCACAGCGGGCGATCGCCTAACATCGCATCGAAATCCCAGCGATGCCGGCAGACGGGCGTGGGCGGTTTCCACGCGGCGGCATGAAGGTGGAGCCGCGCGGTGACTTCGCCAAGCTGGGCGAAGGCGGCGAGGCGGTTCGATTCTTCGGGTTCGCTGCCGTCGAGAAAAGTCATCAGCACGCAGTTCCGTGGTTCGGGCACGGCGGGGTGCCAGACGTGTTGGATGAATTCGCCATCAAGCCCGGCAATCGGCTCGGCGGTGATGACCGGAGTGTCGCGGCGCAGCGAGCGGACCCATTCCAACTCGGTGGCGATGTGCGTGCGGGGATGGTAGCCGGGGCGGTTGATGCGGAGAACTAGCGGCTTTCTATCAGGCGGACGGACGAGGCAGGTGGCGTTTTCGGAATAGTTGAGCAACTTTACCTGGGAGTCCGGTGGCAGGCCATAAAGAGGGAGCGCCTGGCGGGCAAGCTGCTCGATGCGACGGAGCTGAAGCCGCGTGGGAAGCGCGGCGAACTCGGCGGGCGTGATGGGCTTGGCAGCGGGCATGCGGAAGATGGGATTCAGGCGGAATGAATTCCGCGCTCCAGTTGGGAGGCATCCGCAGCAGCGGCAATGCCAGCGGCGGTGCGGGTGAGGATTTCCTCGCAATCGGCGGCGGTGAGGAGGAGGCCGGGCTTGAACTGGAGCACTCGCGGATCGAGCTGCGAGAAAATGGCCCAGATGCCGTTTTGATAGAGTTCACGCATGACGTGCTTCGCTCCTTGCGGGTGGGTATTGAACTCAAGCCCGAAGATGACGCCGCGCTGGCGGATGCCAGTGAAAAAGCCGTCATAACGGGCGCGGATCTCATCGAGTCCCGCGCGCAGGGTGGCGGCGACCGCGTCGATGTTAGAAATCGTTTCCTGCCGCTGGGTAATTTCCAAGGTCTTCAATGCCGCGACGCAACCGAGCTCCGCGCCGCCGAAGGTGGAGATGTGGCCCCAGCCGTCTTCCGTTAGCCATCCGCCGGCCTGTTCGTTCACGATAACCGCCCCGATCGGATAGATGCCGCCGCTGAGGCCCTTGCCGGTGACGATGATGTCCGGTGTGACGCCGTAGCTGGTGACGCCCCAAAGATTTCCGCCGCCGCAGCGCATGAGGCCGGTCTGCACTTCGTCTGCGATGTAGAGGGTTCCGTATTTTTCGCAGAGTGCCTTGACGGCGGGAAGGTAGCCATCGTGCGGCATAGGGAAGCCGTAGGTGGCGGGAATGGTTTCCATGATGACGCAGGCGGCGTCGCCTAACACCAGCGCGGCTTCCATGGCCTCGATGTTGTTGAAGGGAACTTTTACAAACTCCGTGGGCGCACCTTCGCTGAGAAATTGTTTCGCATAACGATCCGCCGCAGTGCCGAGGGCGAGGCCGGTGTGGCCGTGATAGGCGTGGAGGATGGAGACGATTTTTTTCCGCTTGGTGCCATAGCGGGCGCATTTGAGCGCGATGTCGATCGCTTCACCGCCGCCGCTGGAGAAGATGGCGTAGCGCATGTTAGGCGGTGAGCACTCGACGAGCGTCTTGGCCAGCGCGGCGCGGCCGATGGCGGGGAAGTGGTGGTTTCCCATGTCGAAGTGATCGAGCGCTTCTTTGAGCTCGGCGATGACTTCTGGATTGCGGTGGCCGAGGTTGTAGGTGCCGCCGTTGAGATGGAGGTCGATCAGGCGGTGGCCGTCCATGTCGTAGAGGTGATAGCCCTCGCGGCGGCCGATGACGAGATCGACGCCACGGGCGTGCCAGGCGTGAACTTTGTCTGGATTCCAGTATTTTGCGGAATCGCTGAGCACGGTGGCTTTGTCCGCGTGGACGAGGGATGAGATGAGTGGTGACATGGATTTATGCAATGGCGGTTAGAGTTTCCCCGCAGGTGAGGACCTGGCAGTAGATGTTGTTGATGATGGTCAGCTCGTGGCGGTGCAGCTCGTCGGTGGCGGCGGCGCAGGCATCATCGACGACGATGACGTTGAAACTTTCATCCGCAAGAGAGCGGACGGTGCTGGCGACGCATTGGTCGGTGAAAATGCCGCAGACGACGACGTTGCGGATGCCGAGATTGGCGAGCAGCAGGCGCAGGCTGGTGCCTGTTAGTGCGCTGTCGGTGGTTTTGGTGATGACGATTTCTTCGGGCAATGGAGCGACCTGCCGGAGGATTTGTGAATCGGCGGAATTGAGTGGGAGCAGCAGATTATTGAATCCGGGGCGGGCGTGGCTGAGCGAGCGGTCACGACCGTTTTCGGTGAGACAGGCAATGCGGGCGAAGATGACTTCGCTGCGGATGGCGCGGAATTTTTCGAGAAGTAACTTTGTATTAGGGAGGACCATCTCCGCGAGGCGGTTGCGGAAGGGTGCCCAACGATTCCATTCGGCGGTGTCGGCATCGGGTGTTTCCGGGAGATAGCAGACTTGGAGATCGATAACGAGGAGGGCAGTGACTGCGGGATCGAGAACGATGTCGGGCTGATCATCGCCCATCGTTTCGTAATAAAATGATCGGTAGGCTGTGCGCCAGTTCGAGTTCATGGAGATAAAATAATAGAAGATGCGGACTGAAGATCCACGCTCCGTCAAGAGAGGGCGGCTGGGGATTCCGGCAGGATTTGGCCGCCATCGACGACGAGCGAGTGGCCGGTGATGTAGCCGGCCTCGGCGGAGGCAAGGAAGGCGGCAGCGTGGCCGATGTCATCGACGGTGCCGAGCTTGTCTAACGGGATCGAAGCAGCGGTGGCTTCGAGGTATTCCGGGCCCATGTCCACCAGGGCCTCGGTGATGATGTTTCCGGGGAGCACCGCGTTGATGGTGATATTGTCCTTGGCGAATTCGATCGCGGCGGTGCGGAGGAACCCAAGCTGTGCGGCCTTCGTCGCGCCGTAGTGCGACCAACCGGGGAAGCCAGTGGTGGGCCCGGTGATCGAGGAGGTGATGACGATGCGTGGGGCGCTGCTTTGTTTCAGATAGGGCAGGCAGGCTTGGATGGTTAGAAACATGCTTTTCACATTCGTCGCGAAGATGCCGTCCCAGGCGTCCTCGGTCATTTCAGAAAATTTCAGCGAAGGAAATGCTCCGGCATTCGCGCATAAAACGTCGATGCCGCCAAACAGCTCGACCGCCGTTTCCGCCATGCGCTCGCAATCGGCGCCCTGGGTCACGTCCGCCTGGCAGAAGGCAGCGGTGCCACCGGCAGCGATGAATTCGGCGACAGCGGACTCGCCATCGGCGGCGGTGCGAGCGACGACGAGGACCTTCGCACCGTGGCTGGCGAAGACGCGGGCAATGCCCTTGCCGATGCCTTTGCTGCCGCCGGTGACGATGACGGATTTATCTTTGAGCGAAGCTGACATGTTAGTGGGAAGTTGCGGAGGTGCGAGGTTTGCGATGCGTCCAGCTCACGATGCCGAAAAGAACCAGCACCAGTACGACTGCGACAATGACGGAGAGTACGCCGACGGCGGGAACGATAGGCTGATAGCCGCTCGTCATGCGGGCGTAGAGCCACTCTGGAAGCGAGCTATCGGCACCAGTGGTGAAAAGCGAGAGCGCGAAATTTCCCCACGAAAGCAGGATGGCGAAGCAGGTGGCGCTGATCATGCCAGGCAGCAGCAGTGGGAAGGTGATTTTCCGCAGGATCTGAAAGCGGGTGGCTCCCATGTCGCGGGCGGCTTCCTCTAACGAATCGTCCAGCCCATACGCCTGGATGGAAATGACAAGCGTGGTGATCGGCGCGATCCAGACGGTGTGGGCGATCACCGCCGTCCACCAGGCAGGGGTGATGCCGACGAAGTTATACCACATCAGCAGAGCGAGGCCTAACACGGACTGCGGAAAAAACAACGGCAGCAGCACGAGGCGCTGGAAAGTTTGCCGGCCTTTCCAGCGGTAGCGGGCGTAGGCAAGGGCGGAGAAAAATCCGATGAGCACGGAGAAAAACGCGGTGAGTGAGGCGATGCGGAAACTCACTCCGACGAAGTCCGCCACCTGCGGGGAAACGAGCGCGGCTTTGTACCACTTGGTGGTCATCGCCGTCGTCGGATAGGGAAACGAGAAGAAGCGCTTTTCTGATAGAGAAGCAACGATGATGCAGAAGATCGGGAAGTAGAACACCAGCAGAAGCAGTCCCGCGTAGAGACTGAATCCGGCTTTCTGGGTGCGGGTGACGATCATGTTAGGAGCTTTTCTTACCGAGCAGTTTTTCCAGATCGAAGCGGCCGAGTGCGAGGAAAACGACGATGGTGGTGAGGGCGATGAAGAGCGTTGATAAAGCCGAGCCGAGTGGCCAGTTTTGCGCGTAGGTGAACTCGGACTCGATGTCGGACGCGATGGTCACCACCTTTTGCCCGCCGAGGATCTTAGCTTCAGAAATCGCGCCGCAGGAGAGGACGAAAACGAGCAACGATCCGATCAACACGCCGGGCATGGAGAGCGGTAGATCGATTTTCCGAAATACCTGCCAGCGGCTCGCACCCATGTCGAATGCGGCCTCGCGGACCTGATCAGGCACCATTTTGATACCGAGCACTAACGGAAACAACATGAATGGCAGATAGACATAAACCATGCCGAGGATGATGACGGGGATGTTGTAGAGCAGGGAATCGATCTTGATGTCGAAACCCTTCGCCAGCGTCCCGCCGACCACGCCGTTTTTCATGAAGCCGATCACCCAGCCGAAGAGCCGGATGTTTTCCGAAACGAAGAGCGAAGTCACGATGGAGTAGGTGATGAATGAAGCGCCGCCTCTGAAAATTTTCGCCAACGCAAAGGCCAGCGGGTAACAAATCACCAGCAGGATGGCGACAGTGGCGGACGCGAGGCCAAGCGACCAGAGGATGGATTTAAAATAGGTCTGGCCGAAGATGGTCTTGTAGTTTTCCAAGGTGGGCATTTGGAAAAGCGCGAAGGTCTTGGGAGGCATCAGGCCGAACCAGACGACGCACAGCAGCGGCGCGACGAAGCCGAAAATCATCAGCAGAATGAACGGCGCGGAGGAGAGCGCTCCGAAGAATCCGGGGCCTAACGAACGCATCTTTTGGAGCAGCGCACTCATGATTCCAAGATCTGGCTATCGCGGATTTCCCAACCGAGAAGCACCTCGGTCGCGGTGGTGCGTTCTTCGCGGAGGCGCTCGACGGTGAGAGTGCAACCGGGCACGACCTCGACGTGGTATTGGATGCGGGACCCGAGCGAAAACTCGTTGAGAATGCGGACGGGCACGCTGTTTCCCGCCGTCTCGCCATCTGCTAGAAACCGCAGGGATTCGGGGCGGATAAGGAGCTTGCGGGTGACGCCGGGCTCCAGCGGTTCCGGCACCTTGATCGGGATGCGATTAAGGGCTGCCTCCCATTGGGCGTCGCCGTTTTCTAATCCGGTGATGGAAAGAAGATTCACCTCGCCCATGAACTCGGCGACGAAGGCGTTTTTCGGTGATGAATAGATATCATCCGGCGTGCCGATCTGCTCGATCACTCCGGCGCGCAGGATGGCGACGCGGTCGCTCATGACCATGGCTTCTTCTAGAGAGTGGGTGACATAACAGAACGTCTTGCCCGTGCGGCGCTGGATATCCTTGAGCTCTTTCTGGAGCACCTTGCGGAGCTGGGCGTCGATGGCGGATAGAGGTTCGTCGAAAAACAGGATGTCCGGATCGTACGCTAGGGCGCGGGCAAGGGCTACGCGCTGGCGTTCGCCGCCAGAACACTGGGTGACGTTCTTATCGTAATAGCGGTTAGGATTCAAATGGAGAAGAGTGAGCAGCTCCCATGCGCGGGTGCGGCGGTCGCTGTCCTTCTCGCCACGGATCATCATGGGAAACTCGACATTTTTCCCGACCGTCATGTGGGGGAAAAGCGCGAGCGACTGGAAGACCATGCAAGTCGGCCGCTTGTTAGGGGCGAGATCGTTGATGAGTTTTCCGCGCAGGCGGAGCTCGCCGGACGTCGGCTTTTCCATGCCTACGAGCATGCGGAGAAGCGTGGTTTTCCCGCTGCCGCTCGGACCTACCAGTGTGAAAAACTCACCGTCGTGGATTTGGAATTCCACTTCATTGACGGCGGTGAATTTATCGAAGCGCTTGGTGACGCCAGAAACTTCGAGGATGGGAGCGGCAACGGAATTTACCATGGGACCGAACGGGAAATGGACATCAGGAGACTCGCCGGCCACTGGGCGGGCTAGCGTGAGAAATGAACGGCTCTAGCAGCTCAAGCGCGCGAACGCTTGGCCTCGTTGTAGATCGCCGTTAGAACGTCGTTGTCAGGGATCGTTTCGTAATCGGCGCTGCGGTTCATTTCCTCTTCGAGAGTCTCCCATTGGAAGCAATTCAGCTCCTCTTTTTTGAACTTCGCGAAGACTTCCGGTTGGGACATCTGGGTGACCGGATTGTGGGAGGCGTCCGCCATGGCGACGGTGTGGCAGATCTCCGGTTTCTGGACGTATTCGAGGAATTTTTCCGCAAGCGGGCTGACGTTCGGGTTGTTCACCACGGAGGTGACTTCGAACCACTGGAGCGAGCCCTTGCCATTGACCGGGCCCTTGAGCGGGGAAATGTGGAGCACTTCGTTGTAGCCCTCGGCGCGGGCGACCGAGCAGGTGTAAATGCCTCCGCTGAAAATGGCGTCGATCTCACCGTTGACGAGTGCTTGATTGAGCTGCGCAGGCTCGGCACTCACCGTGGCGGCATTGGTGAAGAGTGTCTTCGCGGTGGTTTTAAATTTCTCCAACTCCTCAGGTGTGTGTGTTTTGTAAGGAGTGAAGCCCGAG
Organism: Verrucomicrobiales bacterium; assembly: GCA_038237425.1. Lineage (GTDB taxonomy): Bacteria > Verrucomicrobiota > Verrucomicrobiia > Verrucomicrobiales > Akkermansiaceae > Luteolibacter. The sequence goes on along the minus strand of JBBRYQ010000006.1, from coordinate 31,275 downwards.
GCGATGCACATGTGCAGCACGTTCCAGTTGTCCCAGGCGAGAAGGCCGAATTTGCCTTTCATCTTCGGATCGAGGAACATCGGCAGACCTTCGTCTTCCGCGAGCTTCTTGGAGATTTTTTTGGTGTTCACCACGAAATTCATCGGGCCGAAACGTTGCATCATGCCGATGAGTTCCTTGCCGTCGGGTGATAGAGCAAACGGATTGATGCCCATTTCCTTGTTATAAAACATGGGCATCATCTTTTCCAGGTAGGGCATGAATCGCTCCTTATCGAGTGGCTTGATGAGTTTCTCGGCCCACATTTGCTGGCGTGCCCAACATTGGTTGAGATTGATGAGGTCCCAGACCTTGATCTCTCCAGCGCGCAGCTTGTTGATCATGCTCGGATCATCGGTGCCGGACTCCGCCTTGAGGTCGATGCCCTTGTGCAGACCACGGAAAGGGTTGAGGACGTTGTCGCTGTTGTAGCCTTCCCAACAGAGGATGTTGAGTTTGTCGTCACGTTCACCGGCAAAGGCGCGTGACGGGAGAGCGAGGCCCGCAGCGGCGGCCCCGACGAATTTGCTGAAACTACGGCGGCTGAGATGGGAGGAAGTTTGCATGGCGGAGTGGGATACCCATCGATTTAAGCAAGGTGGGTACCAGTCCTGCTTAGGTGTCATCTATGCTTACCATAGATGCCATCTATTCTAAATGACTCCGTGGAGCTGCGGCACCTGCGCTACCTGCGGGCAGTGGCGGAGGCCGGAGGATTCACGCGGGCGGCTGCGGAAATCGGCCTGACCCAGCCGACGCTTTCCCAGCAGATTGCGCAGCTCGAGCGCGGACTGGGCGTGGAGCTGCTGACCCGTAGCCGACGCGAATGCCGCCTGACGCCTGCCGGCGAAATGGTGCTACAATACGCTCGGCGAGTGCTGGGAGACATGGATGCCTTGAAGCGGTCACTCGACGATCTGAGCGGGCTGAAACGCGGATCCCTAACCGTAGCGGCGCTGCCCGCGCTGGCGCAACGGCTGCTGCCTCTTGCCTTGCCGCGGTTTCATCAGGCGCATCCGGAGATCCGGGTGACGGTCTTGGAAATGACGGTGGACGAAATGGCGAGAGCGCTGGCGAACGGATCGATCGAAGTCGGGATCGGATGCTTGGGAACCTCGCTGGGGCTGAAGGGAGATCTGTTATTTTCCGAGGAGCTAGTAGCGGTGCTGGCAATCGACGATCCGCTGGCAGTGCGATCATCGGTGACCGTGGCCGAACTGGCGCAGCGACCGGTAGTCGTGCCGCCGCCGGGATATGGGACGCGGACGCTGATCATGAATGCATGGGCAAAAACGCGCCGCCCGCCGGTGTTTTCACTCGAAGTGGGCGCAGTGGAATCCGCACTGCATGCGGTGTCCGGCGGTGGCGGTCCGGCGATCTTGCCTGCCTCAGCGCTGTGGGGACTTCAGCCGGATCGCTGGCTGACCCGGCGCATCACCCGACCCACCATGCGGCGGCAGATCGGACTTCTCGTTGCACAGGGCGGCAGCCCTCGACCGGCGGTGCAGGCGCTGCTGCCGATGATACGGCAGGCCATTGGAGAGCTTGGAGGCGATGCTGGAGTCTGAAACTCAGAGACCAGACGGATGCCGCATCACATGGCCTTTCCCTTGGCGCGTCGCTGTTTTCCAGCGAGGGCCGGTCTCGCCGCCGGGGCCGCCGGTATCGAGGCGTAGGCCGGCGACAGTCATAAAAACGTGGCCGTTGCGAACGTAGAGCGTGATCCATTTGCCTTCGCCCTTTTTGCCGTATCCAAAGTAGTCCTTTGAGGGAATGCAGCCGTCGATCAGGCCAGCCTCGCGCAAGACATAGGAAACGCTGCCGGAGCAGTCGTAGCCATAGTCATCGAACTTCGCGTGACCGCCGCCCCATTTGTAGGGCATCGTCTGAAGGCGGTTTCCAGCGGCGATCGCTTTTTTCACGGCGGCAGGAGCACTTTTTGGAGCGTAGGCGATGCCATCCTTGAGCATCGCAGTGCGGCCGTAATCGAAGTGGTAGGAAACCGGGCGCCTGGCCTTGACCTGGCTGGCGCACGAAACAAGACCGCCGCAGAGCGGGACGAGGGCGACGAGCAGGAGCAGAAAAGATTTCACGGCGCGGAAAGTCTCAAATTTTATTAAGATGTGCAAACTATTTTAATAATTCCGCCCTTCGAGAAACTCCACCACCTGCGCCAATGCCCGCGACCGGTGGCTGAGTGTGTTCTTCACTGCGTCGCCCAACTCCGCGAAAGTTTCCTCATATCCAGCCGGAATGAACATCGGATCGTAGCCGAATCCGCCCACCCCGCGCAGCGCATCGATGATGCTCCCTTCCACCGTGCCGCTGAAATTCGCCTGCTCCACGCCGCCCTTCGCCAGCACCATTGTGCAGCGGAAACGCGCGCCGCGGTTTGATTTCCCGGCCATCTCTGCCAGCAGCCGCGCATTGTTTTTCCCATGATTTCCCTCCTCCCCGCCGAAGCTGGAGGACCAAACGCCTGGCGCGCCATCCAGCGCATCCACCTCGAGGCCCGAATCATCCGAGAGCACCCAGCCGTCCACATGGCGGCTGATCCCCTCCGCCTTGAGCCGCGCGTTTTCTAAAAAAGTCGTGCCGGTCTCCTCGATTTCCGGGAAATCGGGAAACGCCGTCGCGTCCAGCACCTCGAAGCGATCCCCCACCATGGCGCGGATTTCGGCCGTCTTGTGGGCATTTCGGGTAGCGAGAATCAGGCGGGGAAGCGGAGTCATGGCTATGGGCTAGAAAATTTCAGCTCTGCTGGCGAAAAAATTTTGAATAATCTGACTCCTGGCGGCACTTATACACATGATGAAAGCAATCACCTGGCTCGCCTCAGTCACCGTCGGCGTCGCCGCCCTCACCTCCTCAGCCTTTGCCACTACACCGGAAGGATGGGTAACCAATCTCGATAAGGCGTTTGCCAAAGCGAAAGCCGAGAAAAAATCCGTGCTCGTCGAATTCACCGGTTCAGACTGGTGCCCACCCTGCATCGCGATGCGGAAAAATGTTTTCTCCAAGAAAGAATTCGTCGATGCCGCTTCGAAAAAATACATCCTCGTCGAGCTGGATTTCCCCAAGGGCGAAAAGGAGATCGCTGAGAAAAACCAACCGCTCGTTGACAAATACAAAATCGAAGGCTTCCCCACCGTGATCCTCTTCAACTCCGAAGGTAAAGAATTCAACCGCTTCTTTGCTTCGGACTTTCCGAAAACCGAGGACTTCCTCAAGCACCTCGACGAGGCGCAGGAAAAGAAGGATCTCGATTGATCAACCAATCCACCTCAACCCGCCCGGCCCGTTGCCGCGGCGGGTTCTTTTTTCCCCTGATTTCCACAAAAAACCACCGAGCTCGCGGGGAGCCAGACGGTCCGTGTACCGCATACGGTTTCAGAGCATCGCAGGTTCGAGCAATCCATGGAGATGACTGCGGATCTCCTGGTTCAGCTCGGACCTTGAAACTCCCGGGCGGCTGGTTCGATTCTTGTGATCCCGGGCGAAGAGCGTAGGTTGATCTTCTACCCACGATGGCAAGTTCTTCACCACTTCACAAAGCCGCCATCTCAGGTAATATATCTAAATTGCAAAATCTCCTCGCCGCAGGTGCGGATATGAGTAAACTGGAAGCAGAGGTTTTGCGAGATTTCATCGGACTCGAAAACGCGCGAGATTTACCCGTCAGCGAAGATGAATATTCCGTAGCGCGGACGCGAAGGTTTGAAAATGCCAACCCGGAGCACATGAATGTGCCGTTCTGGAGGGCGATGGTCCGCTGCGGGTGGATCGGCTATCAGGCGGCTAAACAATTCGGTCTCCGTGGATTTATATCATTGGAAACCTCGGCTATCACGGTACGCGGGGGAGTGATACTCCGGTTTATCGCTGGCATACTGAAACCGGTGAAATCGAACGCGTTCCCACTCGAGGCGAGTCACCCGGCTGGATTCACGAGCATCGTGCGGGACTGGAAGGCGAGTGCATCCGGGTTTCAGGTGGGAAAATTTTTGCCGAGGACGGTGATGGTAAGGGCAAGATTTCCGATCAGGAAGCCAGTTACCTACTCGATCTGTCAACAATGACGTGGCGGAATCTAGGTAGCGATTAGCCATGCTGCGGCAGCAGGACATTAGCGAGATCGTTCTTCACCGGCTCTCAATCTCAATTCTGGATAGCATCGCGGATCGGCCGGTGGATCACATACTTTTTCGAGACCACTTGGCCGCCTTTCGTCACGGTGCGCTGCGTCACGCATCCACTTGAACCGAGGATGACAAGAGCACAAAAGGAGATCATCCAGAAACTTCGCTTTTCAGTCATGTAGGTTCTTTAATTCTCTCTCCAGTCCGCGTCAATCCCCAGCTCCGCATCACTCCGGCTGCCAGTAGGCGAGGAATGCGGTGGCGTTGGTAGGATCGTTCAGGAAAATGCCGGGGCCGTTTGTTAGTGTGGCGATTTCCTCATCGCTCACCAATTGGCGGCGTAGCAACCGCAGGCTGCCGCCATTGCTACCGGGCCGGCGTTTCATCCATTCCCAAGCGATTCGGCCCATCGTCAGGCGCACGTTCATTTCCACCACCGGCTTAAGCGCGAGCGATTGATCCGCCCGGCGGTGGACCATCGCATCCACGCACAACGGGCCGACGTAACCGGGAAGCAAACCATCGAGCAGCGCGGGAATTTTATTTTGATAGATATCCATCACATTCGCCTCGCGGAAAAGGAAAAGGGCGATTTCCGGGTCCAGCATCGTCCCCCATTTCGGGCTGACTTGAATGCCGAGGAATCTTCCAGCCGCGTCGTTTTCCATACGAGTGAGACCGACGAGAGAAACAACACCACAAGGTTTCATCTCATAAAGCGCTGAGAAATCCAGCACACGATCCAGCCACGGCTCGACGACTACCGCGCCGTGACTGGCGAGCGTGTTTTCTATCCAACCGCGCGTCTTCACTGGATTGCTGGCGGCGTTCACCCTCAAGTGGCCACGGCCGGCGTATGACATCGGAGCTTTGAGAAGGGCTTGGCCGGAGATGAGATGGTGGGCGATGGCTGCTAGTATCGCTTCCGTTTCGCGGAACAACGCGCCAGTTTCCGGCACCGGACCCAGCGCGTGCTCCAGGCGCAGGCCGATTTCCTTCGAGAACCATTCCGACGGCAAAGCCTCACGCCACGGCTGCTCCATGTTAGGCGAAACGTCGCTCGCATAGGGGCGGAGTTGCTCCACCGCATCGGGCGACCACGCCCACGGTCGCAGACCACCGAGCTTGCGACCTGCAGGACTGCCGATTGTTAGTATTTCCGGAAGCTCGTATCCGGCGTTCTTCAGACACGTGAGATGGTCGATGGAAGGCGGGCGGCGCAGGAGCACCGCATCGTCGCGACGGCAGCAGCCTAACATGAGAAGCTCTAGATCGTTTTCGAGAGCGAGCGCCGTCTTGTCCGGCTGCCACGGTTTCCCGATCATCGCGGCACGGGCGTAGGACTCGGCGTTCGGGTTGAACCAATGCACCACCGGCGTGCGACCGCGAGAGTGCTCGCAGACTTCGAGGTGGCGGATGAAATCCTCGTCCAGTCCTGCTAGGCGGCGGCTGTCCGCGTTGAATGGCGCGAGGCCTTTTGCGCGAGCAGGTGTGAGCGGAAAATGCAGGCAGCGTTTATAAGCCTGCCAATCGCTCTCGCCCTGCTCCTTCCAGCGTCGGAACCATTTCAAGCCGTGGCCGACGTGGCCGATCTCATCGAGGTGGATTTTCTCCAACACCGCCGCCGTTGCTGTGTCGCCCACTTGGCGAAACAGCCCCGCGTAGTGTTTCGAAAAATCGAGGTTCGCTTGCTCGAAAGTTAGATTCAACCGCGTGACGAAATCGAGTGGCGTTTCCATCGGCGCGATGAGCCGCCAAAAATGATCATTCACCGGTAGCTCACCGAACGCGATGCCGCACTCTTTCATCCGGCGCACATACATCAGCGCGTGTGCCTGCTCCTCGCGCATCGCTTCGTAAACTCCGGCGCGGTATTCCTTCGGCGCTTCCGGAAAACGCAGCAACACCAGCGCCATCAGCTCGGCGGCTAGCAGCTCGTGATTTGCCAGAAAATGCAACATCACCCCGCGCTCGCGGTCATCGTCCAGACGGTGGATTCCGGGAAAGTCCACGCGCACGCCATCGCCCCGCACTCGCAGCTCCTGCGGCCGCCCCGGCGCGTCCGGCAGCGCGATCGCAGGACCGCGCGCATCGTCCGCGGCACTGGCAGGCCCCAGCCGTAGTTTTTCCTCAAGCGTGTCTGCAAACAACACACGCTCGGCGATTGCTCTCATCTCCGTCACCCGGTCAGCATGGGGCGATTTTGGACTTTCGCACGCCCGGATTTTCACTGAACCTACCGCCATGACACTCACACGCATCGGATTGTTCGGCATCGGTCTGGACACCTACTGGCCGCAGTTTCCCGGACTCAAAGAGCGCCTCGAGGGCTACCTGGCCACGGTCCATTCCAAGCTGGCCCGCGAGGGGGTGGAAATCGTCAACCTCGGCTTGGTCGATACGGTTCCCAAAGCGTTCGATGCCGGGCATGCCTTCCGCCGCGAAGACGTGGACCTGATTTTCCTCCACGTCACCACCTATGCACTTTCCTCCACCGTGCTGCCGGTGGTGCAGCGGGCGAAGGTGCCGGTCATCATTCTCAACCTCTCGCCCGAGGCCGCCATTGATTATGCAACGTTCAACAAAATGGGCGACCGCACAAAAATGACGGGTGAGTGGCTCGCCCATTGCGGCGCTTGCCCCGTGCCGGAAATCGCCAACGTCTTCAACCGCTCGAAAATCGATTTCCATCAGATCACCGGCCGTCTCCATGACGATCCTGAATGCTGGGACGAGGTGGATGACTGGATCGACGCCGCCCGCGTCGCCGGAGTCATGTTCCACAACCGCCTCGGCGTGATGGGCCATTATTACAGCGGAATGTTAGACATCTATTCGGATCTAACGCAGCAGTGCGCCCACTTCGGCGGACACATGGAAATCATCGAGGTGGATGAACTTTCGGCGCTGAGGCGGGAGGTCACGGATCAGGAAATTTCCGCTCGGGTGGATGATTTCAAAACCACCTTCGAGGTCCAGCAGGATTGCTCGCAGCCGGAACTGGAGCGTGCGGCAAGGACTTCCGTAGCCTTGGACAAACTCGTTCAAATCCACAGTCTCGGCTCCCTTGCCTATTACTACATGGGCACTGGAAACGTGGAAAATGAAGACGCCATCTCCTCGATTATTCTCGGCAACTCACTCCTAACCGCCAGAGGCATCCCAGTGGCCGGCGAGATGGAAATCAAGAACGTCCAGGCGATGAAAATCATGGACTCTTTCGGCGTCGGTGGCTCGTTCACTGAATACTACACGCTGGACTGGAATGACGACATCGTCCTGATGGGCCATGACGGTCCGGGCCATATCGCGATCGCCGAGGGCAAAACCAAAGTCCGCCCGCTCGATGTCTTTCATGGCAAGGTCGGACGTGGTCTCTCAGTGGAGATGTCTGTGAAACACGGCCCGGTGACCTTGCTGAGCGTGGTGCAAACCGTGGACGGAAAACTCAAATTTCTGGTAGCAGAAGGCGATTCGGTAGCCGGACCAATTCTGGAAATCGGCAATACAAATTCGCGCTACCGATTCCCGATCGGTGCCCGCAGTTTCGTCAACGACTGGAACGTCCAAGGCCCGGCGCACCATTGCGCAGTGGGCGTGGGCCACGTCGCCGGAAAGATCAAAAAGCTCGGCCAGTTGCTCGGGATGGAAACCGTGCAGGTTTGTTAGTTCCGGGCAGTGCGGAAAGCATGTCTAGCAGGAAACCCTGCTTTGAAGTTCCCTCACCCGGCCTCTCGTGGCTCTGGAGCCGTATTTCCAAGATGCCCGCGCTGCCGCCTAAATTACCGGCGATCTGGAACGGTGGGCAGACATCGAAGAGATTGGGCAGCGTACTGCGGCGCAGCAGCAAGAGAAGTTGTGCGTGCGCAAACTCGCCGTCGCGGAATGTTGCAAAGTGATTGACGATCCACGCGCGCAATGACCCGCGTGCCGTCCGGCGCGGGCACCCAGGTATCGAGCACAAACTCGGATGCGCCCCGCAAGATTCGATAGAGACGACGCAGGAAGGCAGAGTCCGCCCTAAGAACGACATCTACGAATCTTCCCGCCGTTTCGCTTGAAACAATTTTCAAGCCTAGGCCGTAGGCACCCATTGAATTTAACTTAACATGAGAGACAGTAGATTGACGATACCTAAACGATTATCTAGCGTTTTCACCTACCAGAAAACGCTCACAGCAAAAATCACTGAGTCTGGCGAAAGCCCGCGAAGTAATGAACGTTGAGATTCTGGAAATTTCTATCGCTATGCATATCCCGGATGTAACATCCCGCCGCGTGGGCCACGCGGCGGGTTTGCCAAAATCAAAAAAATAATCCGATGAAGCTACACAACCCAAAACATTCGATTTTCATTCCGGACGGTAAAGCCGAGGGTGAGGCTCTGTCACGAGTCACCCATCTTGGCATCGGCGCGCATCAGGACGATTTGGAATTCATGGCCTTCCACGGCATTCTCGCCTGCTACGCCTGTGACCACCAGTGGTTCGCTGGCGTCACCTGTACTGATGGTGCTGGGAGTGCGCGCTCCGGCCCGTATGAGGATTTATCCAACGAGGCTATGATAGAAATCCGGCGGAAAGAGCAAGACGCCGCCGCCTTGGTGGGCCAATATAGCGTGATGATCCAGCTCGACTATCCGAGCAGCTCGGTGAAAGGCGTGGACAAGCTCAATTTGACGAGCGATCTACTACAAATTCTAGCAGCCACCCGACCGGACGTCGTTTATACCCACAACCTCGCCGACAAGCATGACACCCACCTTGGCGTGACCTTAGCCGCTCTTCAGGCGATGCGCCATTTGCCACGCGATCAACGCCCGAAGCAGGTGATCGGCTGCGAAGTCTGGCGCAATCTCGACTGGCTGCCAGACTCTGACAAAGTGCTGATGGATGTCAGTGGCCGTGACAATCTCGCTGCCGCGCTGAATGGTATTTTTGATTCACAGATCGCCGGTGGAAAACGTTATGACCTCGCTACACTCGGACGCCGCGTGGCAAATGCCACCTTCTTTGATTCATACTCCACGGATGCTGCGACGCAGCTTATTTTCGGCCTCGACCTCACTCCCCTCGTGACCGACGAGACCACCGACATCGTCGGCTACGTCTGCGATCTCATCGATCAATTCAACGCCGATGTCCGTCAGAAGCTCGGCAAACAACTCGGTCTAATCTAATGGAGATCATCATCCAACCCACCACTGCTGATGCGGCCGGAGTTGCCGCGCGGATCATCGCCCGCCTCCTCCGCGACAAGCCGGACGCGGTGCTCGGTCTTGCAACGGGCAGCACTCCGCTGCCGGTCTATCAGGCATTGATCGCGATGAATCTCGACTGGAGTAGAGTCACAACTTTCAACCTCGACGAATACATCGGCATTCCGCGTGAGCATCCGCAGTCTTACCACAGCTTCATGTGGGAGAACCTTTTCCGGCACGTGAACATAACTCCGGATAACGTCCACATCCCTGACGGAAATGCCACGGATATTCCTGTTTTCTGTGCAAGCTACGAGGAACAGATCCGCGCAGCCGGCGGCATAGACCTCCAAGTGTTAGGCATTGGCACCGACGGCCATATCGGTTTCAACGAGCCCACTTCCTCTCTGGCCTCGCGCACGCGGATCAAGACGCTCACGCCACAAACGCGGAGGGACAACGCCCGCTTTTTCGGCAGCGAAGACCGCGTGCCATATCACGTCATCACCATGGGCATCGGCACCATCATGGAGGCGCGGCTGATCCTCCTGCTGGCCTTCGGTTCCGCCAAGGCAAGCGCCATCGCAGCGGCGGTCGAAGGCCCGGTGACTTCCCTCAATCCTGCTTCTACCCTTCAGATGCACCCAGTGGTGAAAGTCTGTCTCAATGAAGCGGCTACTAGCCGACTCCAGCGGGCGGATTACTTCCGCTGGGTTTATGAAAACAAGCCCACCTGGCAGGCATTCTGATATCATAGCGGAGCCGCGAACCGATGACCACAAAAGCTGTGATTCAACGCCTCCCCGCGTCCTTGGCGATGGCTCCCATGGTGAGGGCATTGATAGGATTGTGACGTGAAATGGTCAGACGGATCTCACCATTACTCATGACGATGTGTCCGGATTCCCGCGCAATTCTGAAACCGATTTTCTGAAGCACCCTCACCGCATCTTTCTCGCTAGCTCCCGGGAGCTTTGTTATTAGACTGCTATCTCCATGGTTTCGGCGCTTTTGATGCCAGATTCCTCAGCTTCGGCCGCAAGCCAATCGGTGATCGCCTCCCGGATTGCGGCGAGCACGTCCGCGTGGCTGGTCCCCTGCGAGTGGCAGCCAGGCAAATCCAAGCATGAGACCGACCAGCCTTCCCCTCTTCCCTCACCGTCAACGCGTCTTCAGCTGGTGCTAAACTCGTGTGATCTTAAGTGGCGGTCGCCGCGTGGAAACGGGTAGAAATCCCTTTCCCTGCGACGATGTCTGCGAGGCGCTCGGGATGGCGGCCGTGGGCGATGTGGGTTTCGATCCCGGCGGCCACGGCGAATTTCACGGCGGTGAGTTTCGATGCCATGCCACCCATGGAGAAGCGGCCCTTGTCCTCGCGGACGTGACGGAAGACGTTATCGATGTCGCTGACCTCGGGGATGAGTTGGTTAGTTTCAGGATCGAGCAGGCCATCCACGCTGGTGAGTAGGATGATGCGCTTGGCTCCAGCGAGTTTTGCGACGCGGACGGAAAGCATGTCGTTATCTCCGAATTTCAATTCCTCGACGGCGACGGAATCGTTTTCGTTGATGATGGGCAAGATCATCGGCTCCATCAGAAGGCGGCGGAGGGTGTCCTTGACGTAGCCGGCGCGCTCGGGCGTCGAGAGATCGGCAGCGGTGAGCAGGACTTGGGCGATGTTGATATCAAAATTTGAAAACAGGCTGCTGTAGGTCTGCATCAGCCGCGCTTGGCCGACGGCGGCGCAGGCTTGACGGGTGGCGGTGTCCCGAGGGTATTCCGCGAGGCCAAGCGCGGAAACGCCGGAGCCCACCGCACCGGAGGAGACGAAAAGGCAGCGGTGGCCCGCGTGGACGAGCCCGGAAATGGCGGAGACGAGATGGACGAGGGCGGCGCGGTCCAATGTGCCGTCATTCGACTTCGTGAGGACGCCGGTACCGGCCTTGATGACGGTGAGATGGGGTATCATGGGAAGTTTCGCCCTGCGGCGTGCCCCGGGATAGCCACTTCGCATCGTCTATGCCAGCGCGGGCTTGGAAAAAGTCGCCCAGTGGTGGCTCAGCGGGAGGCGAGCGCGCGTTCCTTGGCGCGGATCACTTTGACCGGGACGGAATTGGCTGCGTCTTCGAGCATCCTGCGCCGTGCGAGTAGGCCGACTCTGGCGTTTCCCGGCACAGACCAACCGTCTCCGGCCGCGACGCTCTCGTCCGGGGTGAGGAGGGCGGAGGCGGATTGTGCAAGCCATGGCTTCAGTTTTTCCAGCTCATTCTTGCTGAAACGTTGGAAGACAGGATCCTTGAAGGCGACGATCATTTCTCCTTCGATGGTGGGTTCTGCGAGGAATCTGGCTCCCGCATCCTTGCAGCGGGCGAGAATCTTCCGGGCCTCTTCCATGGGATTTTCACAAGGCTCATTGATGACCACGCAGGTGCCCCTTTTAAAAACAACGAAGCTGCGTCGTTCGGTCACATTTTTAGAACAGAAGCTGACGAGCTCCTCCGGGGATGGCGCGGGGGTGGTGGCTCTAGCACCCATGAGCTGATGCTCGGAGGAGGTTGGCACCGCGGCGGGGACGCTCAACGGTGCGGCGCTCGGGATTTGCGCCACCTTGGTGGGCTGGATCGTGGCAATGCCGAGTCCAAAAATTCCTGCCAGCATCAGGGCGATCGGCAGGGCGATCGGCAGGGCGATCCGGGACGAAAGCGGGGTCTTGCATGCGTGGTTCGGATTAAGCATGTAAAATATTTAACAAATGTTGACAATCCCGCAAGATTAATTTAAAAAAACCGCCGTCGCTGTTTTACACCCCCATGAAAACGTCCCGCAACACAACCAGAACTACGCTTGGCCGGCGATCCCACCTGCCTCTTGTCGGTGCGATGTCATTAGGCATCGCGGCGTCAGGATGGCTCACGCCTGCCCATGCGGAAAATGTCGACAGCGAGATTGTGCTGCTCGTCGATATCGTCCGGCCGGAGCTCAGCAAGACTGAGTTCGACCGACTGCTAAGCGGCTACGCGAGCGCGTTCACAAGCACGCAGGTCCTGAATTCCATTCAGTCCGGTGTTTATGGCCGCATCGCCGTGTCGATGATGCTTTTCGGAGATGCCTCCACCCAAGTCGTCGGCCTTCCTTGGATGACGATCGGAAGTGCGGCTGATGCGCAATCGTTCGCGTCCATGGTGCTGAATGTGACGAGGCCTAACACGTTTGCATTTTCGAACACGGGAGCCGCGCTGACCGCTGCTGCCGCATCGTTCGGATCTGAAACGGGCCACGCCGGCAATGGATTCGAGAGTCAGGTGCAGATCGTAGAGGTGGCTTCCGCGGGGCTGCCGTCGAGCAATCTAGCAGCATCCACGGCCGCTAGCAGCGCGAACGCCTTGGCTTCGGGCGTCGATCTCATCAATTCTCTGGCCCTCGGAAATTTCGCGAGTTCTATCAATAGCTTCTACGCCGCCAATGTGATCGGTACCACTCTCCCGGGAGTCGCGGCGACCAGCAGCAGCTCCTCATTCAATGGAGCGTTGCCTACCACGATGGGCGGAATTTTCCAGGAAACCGTGCAGACAGGGGCCACCATTTCCACTTCAACAGTCCCGGAACCGGCCACCTTGCTCGGCTTGCTTCCTGCCACCTTTCTGCTGCTCATAAGGCGTAGGAACTGACTTTCAACCTCCCCCGGTAGAATGAAACACTCCAAATCCAGCACCGCTCCAGCGGGAAGGGAAACGAACACCCTTGTGACCGTCTCGGAAGTGGCGGAGCAGGTGGGACGCGAGATCCTTGAGTCACGTATGGAGCCAGGCGCTTGGGCCACCGCACTTTACGAGTGTGATGGCAGACGTCAGGACGCATTGGCGCTCTACACGCGGCTCCGCGTCCGGCAGCTCACCAAAAAACGCCGCATCAGGCTGTCCAAGGTCCGCTCGTTCGAGTCTAGGCGGCTGACCAACTGCATGGGTGATCAGGCGATGCGTGACTCGATCGCGAAGACCGTCCAGGAAATGCTGGGCAATGCGAAATCACGGGGGAAAGCGATGAATTTTGCGAAGCCGAAGTTGTCCTTCGTTTGGCTTTCGGTGTTGTTCTTCGGCACGGCCGGCACGGTCGCCTCGCTGGGCCGGCTTTTCGCCGCCAGACTGCCAGACGCCTTGGAGCATCCGCTCACGATGATCGCGCTGCTAACCGGAGTGGCCGCCGTCTGGAGCGCGCTGATCATTCATCGGCTCCTGCCAAAACGCTGGATCATGCTCGGCTGGAACTCCGGTCTCGTCTTCACCTGCAATGTGCTCTGTCTGAGCTCGCTGCTACTTGGCACCAAGGTCATCAAGCAGACGATGGCGGCAAATGTCGTGATCTTCCCATCGAAGCAAGCTCCCGCACCCGCGCAGGCTTCCACTGCGAAGCCCGCAGCCAAGACCGAGCCCATGCTCGTGTCCACCGCAACGGATAAAGATCCGCGCGGTAACTGATCCTCTCGATAAAATTTTTCCCGCCCGTTAGGCCAGCCTCACGAACTCCGGAGATTCTCGTTGAGCGTCTCCACCGAGAGTTCGTTTTCCAAACGGCTGATAACGACGGTGGCCACGCCATTGCCGATGAAATTCGTGATCGCGCGGCACTCGCTCATGAAGCGGTCAATGCCGACGAGCAGCGCCAACGCCTCGATCGGGATGCCCGGCACCGCTTGCAAGGTCGCCGCCAGCGTGACGAAGCCAGCGCCAGTGATGCCGCTCGCGCCTTTTGAAGTGATCATCGCGACGAGCAGCAGGCTGATCTGGTGTTTCAAATCCAGCGGTGTATTCGTGGCCTGTGCGAGGAAAACGGCGGCCATCGCCATGTAGATGTTAGTGCCATCGAGATTGAAACTGTAACCAGTGGGCACCACGAGTCCCACCGTCGCCCGCGAGCAGCCGAGGCGCTGCATTTTCTCGATCAATCCCGGCAGTGCCGTTTCCGAGGAACTCGTGCCTAACACCAGTAGCAGCTCGTCCTTTAGATAGGCGATGAAGCGAAAAATCGAGAACCCGGAAAACCACGCGATGCCACCGAGCACGAACACCACGAAGATCCCCGCTGTTAGATAAAATCCCGCCATCAGCCAGACCAGTTTCCCTAACGCACCAATGCCGTAACTGCCCACCGTGAAACCCATCGCCCCAAACGCCCCGACGGGCGCGGCCTTCACCAGGATGTGCATCACACCGAAAAATACCTTTGCCCCGTAATCGATGACATGCAGCACCGGCTTCCCCACTTCACCCATCGCCGCGATGGCGAAGGCGACGAGGATCGCGATGAAAAGCACCTGCAGCAGATCGCCGGAAACAAACGCGCCGAGAAAGGTGTCCGGGATGATTTTCAGCAAAAACTCCGAAGTGCTCAGCGAGTGCGCTTTTTCCACAAATCCTTGGCTGGCCTCCAGTGCCTTGGCCGTGGAGTGGAACGTTTCTCCCACGGGTGTGAAGCCGACTCCGGGCTTCATCACATTCACCACCACCAGCCCGATCACCAGCGCCAGCGTGGAAACGATCTCGAAATAAAGCAGCGTCTTCGCCCCCACCCGGCCGAGTTTTTTCAGATCCCCCATCGACGCGATGCCATGCACCACCGTGCAGAAAATGATCGGCGCGATCAGCATTTTCACCAGCTTCACAAAGCCATCGCCCAGCGGTTTCAGAGATTTCCCAAATTCCGGCCAGAAATATCCGACGATGATCCCCAGTGCCACCGCGACGAGCACCTGGATGTAAAGAACGCGATACCAAGGCTGGCGGGAGGCGAGGTCTTGCATGGGTAAGCCGCGATACAAGCAGGCTTGCGAATTTCAAACAATCACGGACTCCTCGGTCTGAGACACAGCTGGATGCGGCCGATGGTCGTGCGCGCCGATGGTTACAGAGCGGATGCTTCGTCCACAGAATGGCCTTTGCGGACGAAATTGACGTGGAACTCTTGCAGCGCCTGCACGCTGATGGCGGTGCGGCCGGGTTGAAGCCATGCTTGTTCTAGGATGGACTGAGCGACCAAGCGCTTTTCCGGGGCATCCAAATCATAGCCATAGAGCAGAATTTTTGTGTCCAGAAAACGTTCAGCGGGCATCGGCTTGATCGCGGGTAAGAGGCTGACCACTAGGGTGATAGCCTTGCCGGAGACGGCGCCAACAAGTTAGGCATCGAGATGGGCGGTGAGCTTGTCTTGGGAAAAGTGTTGAAAAGACCGCTTTCACAGGGCTTCGCCGAAGACTTGCTTGAACGTCATTCCCGTGTCGGCACCCGAGCGCAGTTTTTGAAAGCAGATTTGCAGGTCTTTGCGGACATCGTCGTCCGAACGGGGATCTCCTTCCAAGCTTTCAACCAACAATCGAGCCAGTCCAGCTCGCTCAGAGGCGGGAAGGGACAACGCTTCATTCGGCGAATGAAACGTCTTTTAGGATCGTGGGGTGACCCTAGGACGATCCGGCGGAAGTGCAAGCAATCATCCGAATCCTCGTCGGAGATGAAGAGCCTTCGCCCCCCCAAATCAACAATTATCCCACCCACCACTTCCCGTTGCGCCAACTTCCGCGACGAACAACCTGCGTTTGGTTTCCATCAGGAGTTGTTTCGGATCGTCATGGCCTTCGAGGGCTTTGAGACCGCCGGCCTCTCTGACAGAGGGGACTTCAAAAAGATCCAGCAGTTCCAGCCCGTCGGTGGCTCTTTCCACGGACTTGGCTTCGAGGATGGCCACTGCAACCGGCTGTGTTCCCTTTTCCCCGACAAGGCGCAACGTGTAATCCGTCCTCCCGGTGCGGGCGCGAACGGCCTTGCCCCGGAAAACGGCGCGGGTTTCAGCTTCGTTGAGTGGCCTATTTTCTGTCGAACTTAGGCCTATCAGAGCCAAGCCGATGGTGCGAGGTAAAATGTTAGAATAGCAATGACCCGCATGTCAATCCTCCTCGTCCTTAGCGCCCTTCACCCGGACTTTGCCGCGGAGCTTGGCTTCGATGAATGAGTCGAGATCGCCGTCCATGGTGGCTTGGATGTTGTTCGTTTCCTCGCCGGTGCGGAGGTCTAGCACCTTCTGATAGGGCTGGAACACGTAGGAGCGGATTTGGTTCCCCCAGGAGACATCGCCCTTTTCGCCATAGGCGCGATCAGCTTCGGCTTTTTGCTTGTCTTCCTCGATGATGTAGAGCTTGGCCTTGAGGATTTCGTAGGCGAGTTCTCTGTTAGCTCCTTGCGTCCGCGCGTTCGTGGAGCGGATGAGGATGCCGGTGGGAAGGTGGCGCAGGATGACGGCTGTCTCCACTTTATTCACGTTCTGCCCACCTTTGCCGCCGGAGCGGGTGGTGGTGATCTCTACGTCTTTATCGTTGATCTCGATTTTGATTTCCTTGGAAATTTCCGGCGTGCAATCAATGGAGGCGAATGAGGTGTGGCGTTTCGCGTTCGAGTCGAAGGGAGATATTCTAACAAGCCGATGCACCCCACGCTCACTTTTTAAAAAGCCATAAGCGTAGTCTCCGGTGATCTTGAGAGTGGCGGTGCGTAGCCCTGCCTCATCGCCATCTTGCCAATCGAGCGTTTCCACGGTGTAGCCCTTGCTCTCCGCCCAGCGGGTATACATGCGGTGGAGCATCTGCGCCCAGTCGCATGCTTCAGTTCCACCGGCACCGGCGGAAATCACGAGGAAGCAGGGAGAAATATCGCTCGGTTGATCGAGCAGCGTGAGCAGCTCATAAGCGCGGATGTCGCCTTCCAGGCCAGCGGCGTTGTCCAATGCCTCGCGGGCGAGATCGGCATCGTCGTATTCCTTGGCGAGCGCCACGCCTTCATCGATGTCCGCCACGCGGCCTTCAAGTTTCAGGAAGGCTTCGAGCTTTTTCTTCAGACCGGCGGCCTTGGAGCTGATGGATTTCGCCTTATCCGAGTCATTCCAGAACTCGGGCGCACCCATCGCCTCTTCGAGCGTGTTGATTTCGTTTTCGAGAGTCGGGACGTCAAAGATACCTCCTGAGTTTCGACAAGCGGCTTTTCAGGCCGGCTGTGTCGAGCGCCAGGAGGTCAGCGGTAGGAAGTAAAGACATGCGGGCGGAGAAAACGCCATCCCGCGGAATGAAGCAAGGCGGAACGTGCGGTGCCTGCGCGCTCGCTTGACCTGCCCCACCAGTTGAGCTTACATCCAGAGTATCAGTGGAAATGGTTTTTGAAAAAACCCACCAGCCGTCTTGATCGCGTCAGGCCACTGCGGCATGTTTCCAAAACCTCGGACTTTGATCCCACCATGAACCTCCGCCTACTGCTTGTTAGCATTGCCATCGCCTCGACCTCCCTCGCGGCTGTCCTTCCGACGCAACCCATCCTCTACGTCACGCAAGTGCCAGTGATGAACGAAAGCGAGGATGCCGGACATGTCGTGGCCAATAGCCGAATGAACGTCGGTAGCATTTTCGGCCAGCATCTCGGAGATACCGCATCCTGCGGACGGGGCGGTGCGCTGATGATCCGCTATGTGGACGGCAGCACGAGGAATCTCACCATTGCAGCCGGCTACGGCATCGCGGCGCAACAGCAAGTGGGTGCCAATAGCATTGCCGTGCGTTCGCCCGCCGTCGATTGGACCGGACAGAAAGCGCTCTTCAGCATGGTGGTGGGTGCGCCTGTTTCCACTTCGGACACCACACCGTTCTTCTGGCAGATTTATGAAATCACGAATTTCGCCCAGAATCAAACCCCGGTCATCACCAAGGTCCCCAACCAACCGGCGAATGCTAACAACATCATGCCGTCCTATGGCACGAACGGCCGCATCCTCTACTCCAGCGATCTCCCGCGCGATGGCTCGGCACATCTCTATCCGCAGCTGGATGAATATCTGAATATACCCATCGTCACCGGAATCTGGAGGCTCGATCCATCGCCAGGCGGCACTTTCCAAATTCTCGAACACTCGCCGTCCGGTTCCTTCGGGCCCTTCGTGGATCACGCCGGACGCGTGATTTTCTCCCGGTGGGATCACCTGACGCGTGATGTCTCAGTGGTCTACGACCGCGGGCCGGCATCTGCCGCGGATGTGTTGGGTATCACCCGATCAGACGATCCTCTAACACTGGTGAAAACCTTCAACGGCACTTTTAACTACACCAGCGAGGATCAGAATGCCGCCACGGTAGCGGCGGCGGACACTTTTCCCGAATGTCGGAATTTCGATAAAAGCGGCAACGCTCTCGAAAGTGTACAGGTAGGGCACCCGCTCAACGGGCAGGCGTTCAATCAGTTCATGATCTGGACGATGAATGAGGACGGGACCGATGAGGAGATCGTCAATCACGCCGGACGCCATGAGTTGAACAACACTTTCAACCGGAGTTTCACCGACGATGCCAACCTAGTAAATCTATCAATCAGCTCCCGAAAATTTTTCAACAACATCGTCATGATCCATGAGTCGCCGCTGGTTCCCGGGCGCTACTTCGG
The DNA here is from genome assembly GCA_038237425.1 of Verrucomicrobiales bacterium. Lineage (GTDB taxonomy): Bacteria > Verrucomicrobiota > Verrucomicrobiia > Verrucomicrobiales > Akkermansiaceae > Luteolibacter. The sequence goes on along the minus strand of JBBRYQ010000006.1, from coordinate 12,433 downwards.
CATCGACTGCCAAGCGAACGGCACCCACACCGCAGGGCAGATCATCAGCCTGGATGCCGGGCCGGGAGTGAATCCGGAAGCGATGGCCGTGACCTATGTGACCCATCCTAGCAAACTCCCGCTCTTCACCACGTTCACGCTCGGAACCACCTACGATCTCTATCGCTCGCCAACGCCCATGAGTGACGGCAATCTCATGGCCGTACACGCCACCGCCAACCGCGCGGATTTCAACTCCAACGCGAATCCCAACACGATCAGCTCCGCCTACGCATTCCGCCTTCGATTGCTCCAGCTTTCTGGCGCCACTTGGATTCCCGATGTCCTTCTGACAGGCTCCGGCACCACCGCAAACATCAGCTACTTCGCCGCCGGCCAGACGCTCAGTTTCAACGGCGCATTGTGGGAGCTCGACCCGGTGGAAGTCGTTTCCCGCACCAAACCTAACGCCACCCTCCCTTCCGGCGTGAAATCTCCCGAAGCCGCAGTCTTCACCCAAAAGCAGCTCAACCTCCAGCTTTTCCAAAACTGGCTGCTCCAACAGAACCTTTCCCTCATCATCAGCCGCAACGTCACCACCCGCGACGATGCGGACAAACAGCAGCCATTCAACCTGAAAATCGCCCACTCATCCACCCAGAGCGTTGTCGGCTCGCCGTCCACCATCTATCAAATTTCCAACCTCCAGCTCTTCCAAGCCGACCAACTCCGCGGCCTCACCACCGTGCCCGGTCGCCGCGTCACCGCCGCCACCTGGCATGATGCGGTTAGTGAAAACCCACCGAATCCAGCCGGCCCTCCCGGAAGCGTGCGCCTTGGCGACGATGGCTCATTAGCCGCCATCGTCCCGGCCAAACGTGCGCTCACCTGGCACCTCACCGATCCATCGCACCGCAGCGTGATAAAAGAACGCTACTGGGTCACCTTCCAGCCCGGCGAGATCCGCACCTGCACGAGCTGCCACGGGCTGAACGACAAGGATCAAATTGGCAACCTCGCTCCCACTAATTCCCCGCAGGCACTTGGTGCACTGCTGGATTTCTGGAAAACTAACCACCCCTATCAGACATGGCAAAGCGCCACCTTCACCGCCCAGGCCGCCGTTTTGGCAGTTGCCGGTGACCTCGCTGATCCGGATTCCGACGGACTTTCCAATCTCATTGAATACGCCTTCAACACCAACCCACTCGCTTCCGATACCCTGCCCATCACCTACCACAGCGCGCCGCTTGCCATCACCTATCACCGCCGCATCAGTCCGTCAGGTCTTACCTATCATAACGAGGCCTCCGTCGATCTGATCAACTGGTCCGAGTCGTCAGACTATGGCACCGCCAGCGTGGCAGTAGCCGATGCCAACGGCATTACAGAAACTGTCACTTGGACCGCTGCCGCACCGCCACCTCCGGCCACAAGCGTCTTCTTCCGCATCCACGTGACGTTGAATTGACGGCTCTTCAACAAGAGCGCGAAACCCAAAGCCTGCGATAGCAGGCATTTCAAAACTTGCCAAAGCCCCCACCGGCTGGCCCCAAGGCGATTAGGGAGCGAATTCCACTTTCCGTTTAAATCACGGTCTTTCGAAAATCAAGAAGTGCTGCCACGGCAGCTCGCTTTTGTTAGTAATAAAACGGAAGCCCGCTCCTTCCAGCTCCAGCCTAGCCTGCGCCTCCGTCATCTTGTGCAGGCGCTTGATCGGCACCTTGGGATCCTCCGCGCGGAATTCCAGCAGATAGATCCTGCCTCCTGGTTTCAGCGCACTGTGCAGCGACGCCAGCATCTCCGCTGGAAACGAGAATTCATGATAGGCGTCCACCATCAGCGCCGCATCCAGCGATGCTGGCGGAACATCCACCGAATCCTCCTTGCCGAGATGCGGGACGACGTTGGTGACGCCAAGCTCCGCGGATCGCTTTTTCAAAAAGTCCAACATCTCCGGCTGGATGTCCACCGCCATCACTTTTCCTTTCGGCACCTTTGGCGAAATACGGAACGTGTAGTAGCCGGATCCCGCGCCAATGTCCGCGATCACGGCGTCGTCCTTGAGTTCGAGCGCGTTGATCGCCTTCGTGGGCGCTTCCTCCTTTTCGCGGTCGTCGCGCTCGAGCCAACCGATCGCCGGATGCCCCATCACATGCGCGATTTCACGGCCGCAATAGAATTTCCCGATCCCATCCGGCGACGCAGTGCCATGGGTGTAGGAAGGCGGAGCCACTATCGGGGCCTTCGTTTCGACCGCCACAACCTGTTTCTGGTGACGTGAGCAACTAAGGATTCCCAGCGCAGCGACGAAGACAAATGGCAAGGAGAGAAAACGCATTCCCCCACTACTGGAGCGAATGGCAGCGATGTTTCATCCTGCAAAAACCGCTGCGAGTTCTTCCGAATCGAGCGGTCGCCAGTCGCCTTCCTCAAGATCGTCCGGCAGGCGCAGGCCGCCGATGGAAATCCGCTTCAACTCAAGCACGTGATTTCCCGCCGCCGCGAACATCCGGCGGACCTGATGGTAGCGGCCCTCGTGCAACGTGACATGCGCCTCCTTTTCTCCCAGCACTTCGAGTTTCGCCGGAAGAAGTGGCTTCGTCTCACTGTTAAGCACGAGCGTGCCGGATGAAAAAAGCTCCCCTTCATGCCCTTCCAGCGGGCGGTCCAGCACCACATGATAGACTTTCAGGCAGTTCGACTTCGGATGGATGATCTTGTGCAACAGCTTGCCATCGTCCGTCATCAGTAGCAGGCCGGTCGTGTCCTTATCAAGCCTCCCGATCGGATTCAGCCCGGGATTGCGGTGGGCGTATCGCTCCGGCAACAGGTCATAAATCGTGCTGCCCGGATCCTCGCTGCTGCACGTGTAGCCATCCGGTTTGTTGAGCATGATGACCAGCGGCGCGGGTGGATCGAGCTCCTCACCCCGGAAAAGGATTTCCTCAAAAGGTGGCACGTCATTTTCACCTAACACGTTTCCAGCAGTATCGGTCACAGCACCGGATTTGATCAGCCGCTGGACTTCCTTGCGGGAGCCGTAGCCGAGATTGGCGAGGAGTTTGACGAGTTTCATGAAGAAGTGGTGAGTGAACAGAGAAGAGAACTAACGTTTTTCGGCGAAGAGGATTTTGTAGATCTTGTCTTCGGTGATTTTGCGCCAGGCCATGCCGCTGGTTTCGAGAACCGCTTCGTAGGGGAGCTGGCGGTTGGCGACCAGCAACAATTTTCCCCCACGTCTCAATGAGCCGATGGCCACTTTGAGAAATGCTCGGCCGAGATCTACATCCGTCGCTTGGCCAGTGTGAAACGGCGGGTTCATCACGATCGCATCGTAGGTCCCGGGCAACCCAGTGGTCACATCGTGCCAGTGGAATCCGATCTCATGCTCGCGCTCTGCTAGGTTCATGCGTCCGCAATCGAGCGCCCTTGCGTCCGCCTCGAACAAATCCAGCCGCGCGATCTTCGGGCAGCGCTCCAGCACCGCGTCTGATAGAAATCCCCAACCCGCTCCCAGGTCCGCGACGTTTCCGTGCAGATGAGCCGGCAGGTGATCTGCTAGAAGCTGCGAACCCGGATCAATGTGATCGCTGCTGAAAATCCCCGCCCGCACGGTAAAGCCGGAAATTTCCCGCAACTCGCCAAGCGCGCGCCATTCGTCGAATACCGCCTCATCCGCACCGTGCAGCAGCGCGTGGAACGCACGGCATTTGTGCTTCTGGATCGAAAAAATATTCCCCGCCGCCCGCGAAAGCTCCTTCTCGAAACGTCCCGCGCCTGCGGTATTCGGCATCGCTGCTAGAATGTGGCCGCCGGGTTCCAGCCGGTCCTTCGCCATCGCGAACCAAGCCAGCGTCTCATCTTTCGATTTCCCCGGCAACACCATCACCAACGGAAATTTTTCCTCTCCCAGTTCATCCACCCGCACGAACCCCGCCTTCTCCCAAGCCACCGCCCGCGGCTTGAACGGCTGCCATCCCACGACCACTGGCCACTCCTTCAAAGCCGGATGCGGCTCCGCCCCGAGAAACAACGCCCGCGCCGGAATCGCAAGCGCGTCCTCACCCACAAAGGCGAGCATCAATGTTTCGAGTGCGGGATTCACGCGTTTTCAAAGCAAGATCTAACGTCCGAAGTCATCATAATGGTCTTTCGTATAATTCTCATAACGCTTGATCAAAGTGGCGTTTTCCTTCTCGACTTCGGTGAGTTTGATCGTGATATCCACGGCCATGGGCATATACCAATCGAGCTTGTCGAAGTGTTCGCGCATGTCAGTGATTTTGAAACTGTAGCCGTGGCGTGCATAGATTTCATTGCGCATGATCCGCAGATCAGCGGGTTTCATGTTTTCCACGTCAGCTTCCTTCAACGCCTTGGTAGAGGACTGGGGATAAAGTCCGGCCTTCGGATTGTATTTAAATTTCCGGGCGGGTAGGTCGAATTCCCGTTGGCCGATCTTCTTGTCGTTAGCTTCCCACTCGCCGAGCAGAGATTTGGTTTTTTTCATGTAGGTGAAGCGGAAAACGCCATCGGCCTTGTCATCGCCGGGTTCCTTGGCGATGACCGCGAAATCGCCGTCCAGTTTCGACCATGAGCCACTGAATGCCCTTTCGTTACCGGCAACAATACTGTAACCGGTGATCGAATTGCCAATGACCCGATCAAGGCAGATGGTGATTTTCCGTTCGCCAAACGCTCCCACATACGTGCCCAACATTTCCTTCGCATCGTCGTGCGCAGCGTTCACCTCGTCCTCACCTGCGTAGGTTTTCGAGTCGGCGTTTTGTGCATGCACCGATCCAGCGGAAGCGAGAACCCAAGCGGCGAGCAGATAAGGCGAATGTTTCATGGTAGGAAGTTGCGGAGAATCTGAAACAAATACCCACGGGCCCCGCCCTCCTTGCAAGCCAATGCTCAAAAATCATTCACAGAAATCTCAAATCGTCCGGAAAGCCACCGGCATCTGCCTGTGGCTTTTATTGGCGTTTTTCACAGTTCTGATGGCGCGGATCACATTCGGATACTGGCCAATTCGGCGTGATGCGGGGTTTCTCCAAATCAAGCAGCAATACCTCGGAATCATCCATTGGGAAGCGGCTTTCTGGATCCACGTTTTCACCAGCATGCTGCCGTTGTTGGCGGGCTTCACTCAATTCGCGCCATCGGTTTTGAAAAAATGGCCTTTGGTTCACCGCACGATGGGACGGGTTTATGTGATCACCGTTTGCTTCATCACGGGGCCTGCAAGCCTGATCATGGCCTGTTATGCGAATGGCGGCATCACCTCGCGGATCGCATTCGGCACACTGGCACTTCTCTGGCTCGGCACAACCGCTATGGGTTGGCGCACCGTGCTGCGGCGGAAATGGCAGGTACACCGCGAATGGATGATGCGGAGCTACGCGCTCACTCTCTCCGCCATCACTCTGCGGGTATGGAAATATTTAATCATCCTCATACTCGAACCCCACCCGATGGACGTCTATCGAGTGGTAGCCTGGCTCGGCTTCGTGCCGAACCTGCTAGTTGCAGAATGGCTCATCCGGCGGCGGCGAATCACCAGAGTCATTTGAGCGAATGAAACGCCTGCTTCGTTTCACGCCTTTGGAAATCCATAAGCAGGGTCTAAGTGGGTGCAGTCACAGCTCACTCGCATTGCCGGTGAATGCTCAGATCGAGAGCGAAGATTCGATAATGTAGCTGTAACTGGAGAGGGTCACGAAAAATTCAGCGCGTCCATGTCGAAGACGACGGTGACGTCTTCGGGCAGGGTCGTTTTTGCGAGGATCTGTTGGACGTGATTCGTCAGCGGGCGGGCGCGGTGGGAGCGGAGGGTGATTTGGAAACGGAACTGGCCGTGAGAGCGGATGAGCGGAGAGGGCAGAACCTCGCCGAGGGTGATGCCGTTAGGGAGGTTTTCGGCGAGGCGGAGGTGGAGGGTCTGAAGAGTAAACTCGGCGCGGCGCTCGTGGGTCGAGCGGCTAGTTAGAACGGCGCAGTGGGCGTAGGGAGGGAAGGAAAACTGGCGGCGGAATTCCATTTCCTGCTCGGAGAAGCCATCGAAGTCGTGCTTACGGGCGTATTGGATAGATGGCGAGTGGGGGGTGAAGGTCTGGACGATGACTTCGCCTTCCAGATCGCCGCGGCCGGCGCGACCGGCGACTTGGGTGATGAGCTGGAAGGTGCGCTCGCCGGCGCGGAAGTCCGGGACGTGGAGGCCGAGGTCGGCATTGAGGATGCCGACGAGGGTGACATTCGGGAAATGCAGGCCCTTGGCGATCATCTGGGTGCCTATCAGAATGTCGATCTTATGCGCCTTGAAAGCGGATAGAGTATCACGCAGTGCGTTTTTCCGGCGCATGGCATCGGCATCGATGCGGGCAAATTTCGCCTGGGGTAGGACTTTGGCTAACACCTCTTCCACCTTCTGCGTGCCGTAGCCTTGCAGGATGATGGCCGGGCTTTTGCACTCGGGGCACTTGCGCGGGACGATGGCTTGGTGGCCGCAGACGTGGCAGACGAGGCGCTCGTCGGTGCGGTGATAGGTGAGGGCGACGGCGCAATGCGGGCACTGGCAGACGTGGCCGCAGGACGGGCATTGGAGGGAACGCGCGAAGCCGCGGCGATTGAGGAAGAGGATGGATTGCTCGCCTTTTTCCAAACGTTGTTCGAGGGCGAGGCGGAGTTTGTCCGATAGAATGGCGGGGCCGCCTTTGTGTTTCGTTTGTTCGAGGCGCATGTCCACGACTCTAACCAGCGGCATAGAGGCACCATCGGCGCGTTCGTTGAGGCGGAGGAGTTCGTATTTCCCGGTCTCCGTATTATGCCACGATTCGAGCGAGGGCGTGGCGGAGCCTAACACGATGGCGCAGGGCTCAAAAGCGGCGCGCAGCACGGCGACATCGCGGCCATGGTAGCGCGGGACGTTTTCCTGCTTATAGGTATTTTCGTGTTCTTCATCGACGAGAATGAGCCCGAGGTCCGGCAGCGGCGCGAAAACGGCGGAGCGCGCGCCGATGACGATGCGAGCGGTGCCCTTGCGGATGCGGTGCCATTCATCGAAGCGCTCGCCTTGGGATAGATTCGAGTGGAGCACGGCCACCTGATCGCGCATGGCGGCGAAGCGGGATTTGAAACGGCGGACGGTCTGCGGTGTTAGAGAAATTTCCGGAACGAGGACGAGCACGGTTTTTCCGAGATCGAGGGCACGCTGGGCGGCTTGCAGATAGACTTCGGTTTTCCCGGAGCCGGTGACGCCTAGCAGGAGGATGGGTTTCGCGGATTTCGGATCGGCGACGGCGGCGAGCACGGCATCGAGAGCGGCGGCTTGGCCGGGGTTGAGGGCGAGGGGTGCGGACTCGACGAATTCTTCGAGATTATCGGCATCCGGATCGCGGCGGACTTCCTCGGCATCGAGGCGGAGTAGGCCGGCTTTTTCCATGGACTTGAGCGCGGCGGCGTTGCCCTCGCCGAGGTCCGCGACGGGCAGCCGCATTTCGGGAGCATGGGCTAACAGGGAGAGGATGGCAAACTGGCGGGGTGCGCGTTTTTCCAATTTCGCGAGAGCGGCAGGATCGGGCGCGGCGTCGAGCACGGCGACGCGGCGGGTTTTAGCTGAATTTTCCTCGGAGCGAACGCCTTCCGGTAATACCGAGCGGATGACGGACTCGATACTGGAGGCGTAGTAATGAGCGATCCAATCTGCGGTGCGAAGAAGGACGGGCGTGATGAGCGGCTCGGGATCAATGAGGGATTCGAGCTCACGGAGGGCGAAATCCGCCTGCTCGGGTTCCACGATGGAAAGCACGGTGCCGGTGGCGGATTTCCGGCGGAGCGGGATGCGCACGCGGCAGCCGGCGAGCACGTTGAGACCCGCCGGGATGGCGTAGTCGAAGACGAGTTCGGAGGGGCCATCGATGAGGACGCGGGCGTTCACTTGGGGGAAGGTGAAGGCGGGGGGGCAGGGGGGAAAGAGTTTTCATCGGCGCTGGCGCTGGATGAAAACAAGAGGCGAAATGAATTCTGCGATCCGTGCGGAGGGTGGTCCGTTACGGGATGATTTTCACCCGGTCGCCGGCTTGCGTTAGAGAGAACAGCTTGGCGGCGTTTCCTTCCGGCACGCGGATGCAGCCGTGGGAAGCCGGATAGCCCGGGACGACGCCTTGGTGGAGGCCGAAGTCGGCGCAGTTCAGCCGTTGAAAATAGGGCATGCTGGCGTGATAGATCGTGGAGGTCCAATCGCGGTTCTTATCGGTGATGACGAACTCACCAGTGGGGGTGGAATATCCCTTGCGGCCGGTGGAAACCTTGGTGGTGAAAAGCTCGTTCCCATCAGCGTCCAGCAGGCGGGCGCGTTGCTCGGAAAGGGTGATGACGATCTGCCTTTCCTCGCGGTGCGGGTCTTTTCCAAGGATCAGCCGGGTCATTTTCACGTCCTTGCGGTCGATGGCGAAATTGATCGGGTAGAGGTTGTTCGGGCGGGTCTTCGCTTGGACTTTCGCACCCCCACGAATTAGATACCGGGCGGTCTGGATATCGCCGCTATCCACTGCCACCATGAGTGGGGTAACGTTGCGTTCGTTCTTGAGTGACCAGCGCATGATGCCGGGACGGACGCATTTGAGAAAATCGGCAGAGGGTGGAAGTGCAAAGGAAGCGTTTGCATCCGCGCCTGAGTCGAGAAGCTCCTTGACGGTAAGCGGGCAGCCGGTGGCGACGGCAAGATGGAATGCGGACTGCCCCTCCGGTAGGCGGAGACTGGCGTCAGCTCCCTCGCGAATGAGGGTGGAGGCCATGAGGTCGTGATTGCGGCGGATGGCAAGGCTGAGCGAAGTTTCGCGCGATGGGACGAGAGTTTTATTCGGATCCACACCGCAGGCGAGGAGAAGGCTGGCCATGTCGATATCGCCCTGTGAGCAGGCGATGGGCATGGCAAAGCCGGCGGGATTTCCATAGTCGAGCAGCAGTTTGACGAAAGAGCCTTGGCGGGCGATAACGGCAGATTCCACCATCAAAAGCCCGTCAGGTCCCCGGCGTGAGGCGTTTGCGCCGTGGCGCAGAAGCAGATGGGCGGTCTCGTGGTCTTGGTTTTGAAAAGCCCGCCAAAGCCATCCATCCCAATTTCCGGCAGCGGGCTGGGCTCCTTGATCGAGGAAAAGTTCCAGCAGCGCGGAGTTTCCGCTGGCGAATACTTGCTCGAAAGGAGTGCCTATTTTCCCAGGCCGGGGCGGGTGATTCGGGTTCGCACCGATGTGCAGAAGAAGCGTGATATTGGCCGTATTTCCCTCCGCCACCGCCTTTTCCAACAAGGTGAATCCGTCAGGCCCGCGGGCGTTCGGATCGGCGCCAGCAGCTACCAGTTTCGGCACGGCGTCCAGCCAGCCATGGCGGAAAGCGAGGTGGATCGTCGTTTCTCCAGCGGCATTCGTGGCTCCGGGATCGGCACCGAGTTCGATAAGCGTTTCCATCAGATCGCGCCGCCCGGCTTCCATGGCGACGTGCAGGAGTGGATTCCCAGAACGATCTTTCAAATGCGGATCAGCGCCGGCTTTCATCATCGCGCGGACGAAAGTCAGACGGCCCTGGCGGATGGACCATGGCAGGATTTTATCGCCGTCCGGCATGAGTCCGTCGGTGCGCGCGCCCGCATGGAGGAGTTTTTCGACAATGGCGGTTTCCCCCTGTGCCACCGCGACCCCCAGTAGGCTGACATGGTCGGGCGTGGCAGCGTTCACGTTCGCCTTGGCATCGAGCAACTTGAAAACGGACGGCAGATCGCTGTTTTCCATCGCAATCCTAACGGGCGTGCGGCCCTCTGCGTCGCGCTGCTCGGTGTAAACTCCGACATCCAGCAGCCACCCGACTCGCCTCACGTCTTGATCGATCGCCGCCTGCACCAGCGATTTCGCCGACGGTTCGATGCCCGCCTTGGCCAGTTCCCTGAGTCCGCGCTTCTGCGGAGAGTCGCAAGAATAAGAAAGCCCGACTGCGACAAGCAGCGTGGCCGCCTGGAAAAACCGAACCACTGGGGCGTGAATCACAATGCGTGGGATGGTAGGAAGCCGTTTTTGAAAAGCAAGTTTCCAACCACAATTCAATGTGCCGGAACCGTAACAGAAGCAGATTCCCCGCCCGACTCGGCCAGTGCTTCCGAGATTCCTTGGTGGGCGTCCACGAGCACTTTGCGCGCTGAAACAACCGATTCCCTGACCACATAATCCTCACCGCGCGAGCGGGCGGCACGCTCGATGGAGCGGATGTCACTGACCACTTCCTTCACTCGCCCAAAAAGATCCCGATCCTCCTTCATCACATAGCGGTCGAGGCGGTCCACTTGGCTACGGCAAGCTTCAAAAGTCTGCGTGATTTTCTCGATCTTGTTGTTTTCGACGTGGCCCTCGAACGACTCGTCTGGATTCACCAGCCAGGCCACCGGCTCGATCGCCCGGCGCAACTCGGGAATCAGAACCACGCGCGGCACCTGCGTCGGTCGGTTGCCGACACCTTGGATCGCCAGCATCCTAGCGGAAAAATGATAGGGAGCCTCCTGAGCCAGATCCGCAAGACGGCGGCGGATGAAGCTGTTAGCCACGTATTGGCTGGCGGCTTGCGTTCCGGCTTTTGAGCGGATTTCCTGAAATTTTGCCGATACCTTCGCGATGGACTCGTTAGGATTCTTTGCGGATAGATCGAGGAGCTCCTGAAAATTTGAAGCCAGCACCACTTCGTAATCGAGGAAAAACTGAGCCCTCTCGAACGCGAGGATTGAGGGCAGATATTCCGCCGCTGCGGCCGGTAGCACGAGGCGGCCGCCGTTGCCCCTATCGAGCGAGTCGAGCTGCTCCCAGAACCCCGTCGGTAGCTTGAATGTGCCCTTTTCATCCACGATTCCGATGATCGTGGCGTCCGGCTCCTGTCCGGTGACTGCGGCGCTGGCAAGCACAGCGGCCGCTCCACTGATAGACTGGCGTTTTCCTGACAGCGCGGATTTCTGGAGCTCGTCGCTGGTGATCGTCACTTTCAAGCCAGCAGGAAGGAGACTGTGCTGCTTTTTGAGCAGATTATGGATGGTTGTTCCCAGTCCTTCCAAGCTCCCGCCATCCGGGGCCGCACGGATGATGACCGTGAAATCTTCCTTGTTTTCGGAATCCTGAGCGGCGGTCATCCGCAGCAGGGAAGAGGATAGCACCCACTTTTTCGGCACGTTGTTGCCGAATTCTTTGGGAACATCCTTACCTTCCCTCCGCCAGATCGGCGTGTGGACCTCGGCCTTTTTGAGAAAGATCTCCGGAGCCTTGGGAGGTGTCGTCCCGGCATCCGGCTCGGGTATTTCGATCTTTGTTAGCGCCTTTGTTTCATAGGCTGATACCGGCGGAATCCAGCCCGTCCAAGCGCCGCGTTCGCCAGCGGTGCGGATGGCTCCGGCACGCGGATTCCCCGGATCGGAAACAGCAATCACATCCGCCAGACAGGCCGCCAGCGCCTTGCCTTGATCGCCCGCCTCGGGAGTCTCTAGCCAACTGATGTATTGCCAGATTTTCATCTGATATTTCTCCACGGCAGCGGGATCCGGGATCGGCGGCGGGGTGCCGTTCTGCAGGCTGGAAATGAGTTCGCGGGCTGCTAGGTTAGAAGGATCCAGTGCGGTGGCGAGCGCCAGCATCTGCGCGGCAGTTCGGCGGCCGGCAGCCGTCGTGATGTCGAGCCCGCCGACGAGCGAGCCGAGCTGCTTGGAGAGACTTCCCATCGTATCTGAGTCGAGCGGGACCTTGTCGCGGCGGAAAGCGACCGGCCCTTCCGCCGGTGCGACGAAGTCCGCTGCCGTGAGTAAGGTTCCCATGCCGAAAAGCAATCCAGCCACCCGCCAAGTGTGAAATTTTCTCTGCATCATTCAATTCAGGTTAAATATTTCCTACGCCCCTTCACAAGCGAACATTGCAGATTACGCCCGTTTCCGCCAGCTTCAAGCCGTGACCGAAAGCCCGCCCACCCACGAAACCCGCGAGGAAGTCATGTTCTTCGACACCGACTGCGGCGGGGTCGTCCACAATCTCGCCTACCTCCGGATGATCGAAACCTGCCGCACCCGCCTCGCCGCACAGATGGGCATGGACCTGCGGACGATGTCCGAAACGCACGTTTTCCCCGTCGTCACCCGCACCGAGGTGGACTACAAGCGCCCGGCGAAACTCGGCGACTGGCTCACCATCCGTGGTCGGCTCGATGAAATTTCCCGCGCCCGCTTCTGGTGCGCGTTCGAAATGATCCGCGAATCCGACGGCGCCACCCTCGTCACCGCCCGCCAGGCCCTCGCCCTCGTCCAAATGCCCGAGGGAAAACCCATGCGTCTCCCCAAAGAATGGGCCGCACGCTGGGCAGGCCCTCCGACCTCCGACCTCTGACCTCTGACCTCTGACCTCCGACCTCCGACCTCTGACCTCTGACCTCT